>ONEW01000020.1 GCA_900316935.1 uncultured Selenomonadales bacterium | reverse complement strand
GGCACAGCTAAAACATCCCTCGCATTCAAAAGCCCGAACCAAGTTGTAACAGAGTATTTCTCAAATTCTGGTGTGTAACATATGTCTTGACAACCAAGACCGGTGGCCGCGGCGGACGGGTCCCTTTATTGCGGCGGGGACGGAATTCCTGTATAATAATAAGGTAATGTAACACAGGGCAGGTATGCATTATGGAAAAAAACGCAACAGAATACAAAACATTATATCTGCGGTGGCGCCCCGATACGTTCGAGAAGATTGTCGGGCAGGAACCGGTCAGGAAGGCACTGGTGAACGCCCTGACGACGGGACGTATCGGCCACGCCTACCTGTTTTCCGGACCCCGCGGCACGGGCAAGACGACGACGGCCCGCATTTTCGCGAAAGCCCTGAACTGTGAGCACGGGCCGACGGGCCACCCTTGCGGCGTCTGCGAAAACTGCCGGGCCATTGCCGAGGGACGCTCCCTCGACGTCCTGGAAATGGACGCGGCGTCGAACCGCAGCGTGGAAGACATCAAGAACCTGAACAGGAGCGTCGACTTTGCACCGGCCGGCTGCCGCTACAAGGTCTACATCATCGACGAAGCCCACATGCTCTCGACCGATGCCTGGAACGCCCTGCTGAAGACGCTGGAGGAACCGCCGGAACATGTCGTGTTCATCCTGGCGACGACGGAACCGGAAAAAGTGCTGCCGACGATTCATTCGCGGTGCCAGCGCTTTGACTTCCATCCGATCACGCTGGACGAAATCGCGGGGCACCTGCGCATGGTCGCCGGCCGGAGCGGCATCCAGGCGGACGACGAGGCCCTGCGCCTGATCGCGGCGGCCTCCGAAGGCGGCATGCGCGACGCCCTGAGCCTGCTGGAGCAGTGCAGCGTCATGGCCGACACGGTGACGGCCGACGTGGTGCGCTTCGCCCGCGGCGCCATCGGGCAGGAAGAGATGCGGACCCTGGTCCGGGCCGTCGGTTCGCGGGACGTCGCCTCCGCCCTGGAGACCCTGGACCGCCTCATCGGCAGCGGCAAAGATGTGCGGCAGATCCTGCGGGAACTGTCCGTCTATTACCGGGCCCTGCTGCTCTACAAGGCGGACCCGGATTACAAGGCCATCTACGTGACGGACACGGCGGAAGCCCTGGAAGCGGCGAGCCCCCTCTACACGGGCGGACAGATCCTGGAAATCCAGGATATCCTGCGCCGCGCCCTGGTGGAGCTGACGGCGCCGACCCGCAGCCGCGTGACGGCGGAAATGTGCCTGTACCAGATGTGCGACACGGCGCCGGCCAGCCTGCGGGCTTTGGCGGAACGCGTCGTGGCCCTGGAACGGACCGTGGTGGAATTGCAGCAGGCCTTGCAGAACGGGGCCCCTGTCCAGCCCCGTCCGGTCGGGACGCAGGCAGCGTCCCGGCCGGCGGCGGCACCGGAAGCGGAAGTGGCGGAGCCCGGCCCCGTTCCGGCCGCGGCTCCTGCCGCAGCCCCGGTGCCCAGGCCCGTTCCGGCCGCGGCTCCGGTCCCTGAACCCGCCCCTGAACCCGCTCCGGACACCGGGGCGCCGGTCGAACCGTACAGCGGCGACTGGGCCGAAGGGGACGAACTGTGGGGCAAGACCCTGCAGCTCCTCAAGGACGAAAAGAAGCTGGCCATCGAGTCCTGCGCCCGCAATGGGCAGGTCCTGGCCATGGAAGGCGGCATCCTCACCGTCTCGTATAAGAGCAAATTCCTGCGGGACCGCGTCATGCGCGACGATTACCGCACCGTGCTGGAAGAGGCGCTGCTGCGTCTGGCGAAACGGTCCGTCAAACTGAACGGCATCGTTGGAAACGGCCGTCCGGCGGCCGCACGCACAGCGCGGAAGGAAAAACCTGCCGACGACGCCCTTTCTCCGGACAGCGTGCCCGAAACCGTGTACAAAGTGGCCCGGGCCTTTGGCGGAACCGTCCACAAAGCCTGAGCGCAGGAAGCGGAACGGTGCGGAAAGTTCGCAAAATCTTAACAAACCGCGGTTGACAACGGCCGCGCGATATACTATTTTGTAGCAAGAAAAGTCAGTCCCGTGAAAAAAGACCGGTCCGGCCGGTCACAGGAGGTATAGATATGAGCAAAGGTATGAGAGGCGGTTTTCCCGGCATGGGCGGTTTAGGCAACATGCAGGGCATGCTGCAGAAAGTCCAGAAGATGCAGGCCCAGATGCAGAAGGCCCAGGAAGAACTGCAGGCCCGCACGTTTGAAACGACGGCCGGCGGCGGTGCCGTCAAAGTCGTCGTGACCGGCAAAAAGGAAATGCAGTCCCTCACCATCGACCCCCGGGCCGTGGACCCGGACGATGTGGAAATGCTGCAGGACCTGATTGTGGCCGCCGTCAACGAAGCCATGAAGGAAGTGGACCGCGTCAGTGAAGAAGAAATGGGCAGGATCACGGGCGGCGTAAAACTTCCGGGCATGTGAAATGACCGGCCTCATCAAACCGCTCCACAACGTCTATGACCAGCTGCGCCGCCTGCCGGGCGTAGGGAACAAATCCGCCCTGCGGCTGGCGTACCATATCGTCGATATGAAAGAGGAAGACGTCCGCCGTCTGGCCGAAACATTGGTGGCGGCAAAACAGGACATCCGCCTGTGCAAGACCTGTTTCAACCTGACGGACGGCGACATCTGCAGCGTGTGTGCCGATGAAAAACGGGACCGCGGCACCATCTGCGTGGTCGGACAGCCCCAGGATGTCACCGCCATGGAACGGAGCCGCAGCTACCAGGGTGTCTACCACGTGCTGCACGGGTGTCTGTCTCCCCTGGACGGTGTCGGGCCTGAAAACCTGAAGGTGAAGGAACTGATCCGCCGCGTGGAAACGGGCAAGGTGGAGGAGGTCATCCTGGCGACGAACAGCGATGTGGAAGGAGAAACGACGGCTGCGTACCTCGCCCAGCTCCTGCGCCCCCTCAACGTCCGCATCAGCCGCATCGCCCAGGGCCTGCCCATGGGCGGCGACCTGGAATATGCCGACGAGGTCACCCTCGCCAAGGCACTGGAAAACCGCACGGAACTGTAAGATGTCCCGTTTGCTGTGTCCGGCAGCCAGCCTGCCGGGAAAGGAGGCTCCGCTATGGAAGTCCTGTTATATCTGATTTGTGCCGTCATCATCCTCTTCGTCATCGTGAAGCTGCTCACGCTGCCCTTCAAACTGGTTTGGAACGGCATCCTCGGAGCCCTCATCCTGTGGCTCTTCAACCTGGTGGGCGGCCTCTTCCACGTGGCCGTGCACATTACGGTCATCAAGGCCCTGATTGCCGGCTTCTTCGGTATTCCCGGCGCGGTGGTCGTCATCCTGTGGGAATTGTTCGCCAAGTGACAGATGGATAGGGAAACCATGATTGATACGGATTTGGATGCCATGGCCCAATGGCTGAAGCAGGCAATGGGAACCCGCAAACCGCGGCTGGACGATGTCGGCGTGGTCTCGCGGGTTGCTTCCGTTTTACTGCTCTTTCTGCCGGGACCCGAAGGGCCGGAGCTTGTGTTTGAAGTGCGGTCCGGCAAGTTGAACTGGCAGCCCGGGGAAATCAGCTTCCCCGGCGGCAGCCGGGAAAGCGGGGACCGCAACTTCGCCGAAGCGGCAGTCCGCGAAGCCATGGAAGAGCTGGGGGTGCGTCCGGGCGATATCCGCCTCTGCGGCACCCTGGACTTTTTTGCCGCCCACAACACCTTCATGATCTATCCCTTCGTCGGCGTGTGGCAGCCCGGCCGCAAAGGCTGCCGCCTGGACCTGGCGGCAGGGAAGGGGCTCCCCGCCGGCGGGGACCATCCCGACTTCCGGCACTGGCGCTACAACCGCGACGAAGTGGCGGAACTCTTCACGGTGCCCTTGCGGTACCTGCTGGACCAGCAGCCGCGGGTGGCGACTTCCGTCGTGACCATGACGCATACGGATGATTTCCCCTATGACCTGCTGCCGGCCACCCGGCCGGACTGGTCGCGGGTGCGGAAATATCCGGTCTATTTCTATGTCTACCAGGACCATGTCATCTGGGGCATCACGGCCGCCATCCTGCATGGCTTCCTGGAACGTTTCCGGAAGGGACTGGTGCAGTTTGCATAAAATCATCGCGCTGCTGATTGCGGTGCTCGCCGTGCTGGGCTGGAGCCTGCGGTCGTTCTTCAACGACACGCCCGAAGGCCTGATCGCGGGGAAAAAGAACATCGTCGTCATGGGCTGCGACTCCCGCAAAGGGGACACGGGCCGCAGCGACACCCTCTTCGTGGTCATGATGGACCCGGACAACAAGGGGGCGTCCCTGCTCTCCATTCCCCGTGACACCCGCGTCAAGATCAAAGGGCACGGCTGGGACAAGATCAACGCCGCCTACGCCTACGGGGGCCACGAACTGACCCGCAACACGGTCCGCGACCTGCTGGGCATCCGGATCGACAACTACGTCGTCATCGACTTCCAGGGCTTCAAGGACCTGGTCGACGTCATCGGCGGCATCGACATCAATGTGGAAAAACGGATGTATTATTACGATCCGTACGACAATTTCAAGATTGACCTGCACCCCGGCCTGCAGCACATGGACGGCAAAACGGCCATCCAGTATGTGCGGTACCGCGATGCCGAGGGGGATATCGGGCGTATCCGCCGCCAGCAGAAATTCATCCTGGCGATGTATAAGAAGATCACGTCTGCCAATATGCTGGTCCGCATCCCGAGCCTGGCCAAACAGATCATGTCCATGATCCGGACGGACATGGACATGAAGGACATGCTGGCAATGGGCAAGGCCCTCCATGACATGATGGAGGCCGGCGGCCTCAAGATGGCCATGGTGCCCGGCACGCCGAAATACATCGGCGGCATCAGCTACTGGCTGCCGGATATCCCGAAAATGCGCCAGCTGA
Organism: uncultured Selenomonadales bacterium; assembly: GCA_900316935.1. GTDB lineage: Bacteria > Bacillota > Negativicutes > Acidaminococcales > Acidaminococcaceae > Succiniclasticum. Next base: position 34,095 of record ONEW01000020.1, on the reverse strand, counting down.
TGGCCCGGATGCAGGATGTCAAGATGAATGACAAGTTCCGCGCCAACACGGAAGCGCTGGAACGCGCATACAACGAACCGGACGCGGCAGCCGAAAAAGACGGGGCCGCCGAAAAGGCGAAGGCCGGCAAGGAAAAGGCGGAACAGGAAGCCAAAGAGAAGAAGGCCGGGGAGGACGCTGCAAAGAAAAAGGCGGCCTCCGGCGAGATGCAGGCGACCCGCATCGTCCACCTCGTCAACTGCACCGGGAAAGAGGCCCTGGGCGATAAAGCCAGGCGCCAGCTGGAACAGGCGGGCTTCCGGGTCATCCTGCAGGGTACCGGCAGCACCCGGAGCCGTACGACCGTCGAAGGCAACAGTACGGGCAATGCCGTGGCCGATTCCCTGCGCCGCATTCCCTTCGACCACGTGACCCGTTCCCGCGACGTGAAGGACGCCGGCTTTGACGGCACCATCTTCCTCGGGAAAGACTTCCGGTGACAGCCTCACCGGACCTTGCAAAAATCCTCCCTTTTTCGGGATTGCATTTTGTATACAGACATGGTATAGTAAGAGTGTAATAACTCAGCCCCTCATTTGGCCCTTTTCGAAGGGCTTTTTTTTTGCCCCTTTCCGGAAGGATCATCGGGTCCGTGCCTCCTCCGGCACCCGCTTCAGCGACAGCCTGATGCGTTCCCGGTCCTCGTCGATACGGATGATCATGACGTTGACGATGTCCCCTGTGTGAACGACATCGAGGGGATGGTTGATGCGGCGGTCCGTCAGTTCCGAGCGGTGGACCAGGCCGTTGATTTTCAGCCCGATGTCCACGAAGCAGCCGAAGTCCACGACGTTGCGGACCGTCCCTTTGACGATGGAACCGATTTGGAGGTCGCTCAGTCTGGCGACATGGCGGCGGCTCATGGGGGCCGGGGAGTCTTCGCGCGGATCGCGGCCCGGGCGGGACAGGGCCTGGAGGATATCCGTGACGGTGGGCACGCCGGCGCCGAGGTGGGCGGCAATGCGTGCCGGATCCGCTTTGGCGGCAGCCAGCTGGACGGCTGCGCTGTCGGACTGTTCCTTCGGACAGCCCAGTTCTTGCAGGATCTGTTCCGTCAGGGCATAGCTTTCGGGGTGGACGGGGGTGTTGTCCAGCGGTTCCGTACCGCCCTTGATACGCAGGAACCCGGCGGACTGCGTGAACGCCGCCGGTCCCAGGCGGGGGACCTTCAACAGCTCTTTCCGGTTCCGGAAGGGGCCGTTTTCATTGCGCCAGGCGATGATGTTCCGGGCGATGGTGCCGTTGATGCCGGATACATAGCCCAGCAGGGCCGGCGAGGCCGTGTTGAGCTCGACGCCTACGTGGTTGACGCACGATTCGACGACATCCGCCAGGGCTTTGCCGAGCTCCTTCTGGTCTACATCGTGCTGGTACTGGCCGACACCGATGGCCTTCGGCTCGATTTTGACGAGCTCTGCCAGGGGGTCTTCGATGCGGCGGGCAATGGAAACGGCGCCGCGGAGGGAGACGTTCAGGTCCGGCAGCTCGTCCCGGGCCAGTTCCGAGGCAGAGTAGACCGAGGCGCCGGCTTCGCTGGTGATGACGTATTTCAGGTCCAGACGGTATTGGGCGATGAGGCGGGACGTGAATTCCTCCGTCTCAAAGGAAGCGGTGCCGTTGCCGATGGATACAAGGGTTGCGCCGTAGCGGCGGACCAGGTCCACGAAGCGCGTCTCCGCCTCTTCCTGCTGGTGCCGGCTGCCTGTCAGGTAGAGCGTGTCCGTGGCGAGCACCTTGCCCCGGGCATCGATGACGGCGGTCTTGCAGCCCGTGCGGTAGCCCGGGTCGAGGCCGATGATGGTGTGTCCGGCGATGGGCTGCTGCAGGAGCAGCTGGCGCAGGTTGGCGCTGAAGACGGAAATGGCCTGCTTGTCCGCCTTTTCCGTCAGTTCGTTGCGGATTTCCCGTTCCAGGGACGGGACGATCAGGCGCCGGCAGGCATCGGCCACGGCCAGCCGGTACCACAGGGAATAGAGGTCGCGGGACGGCAGTCCGGCCAGGGCCGGCGCGTCCAGACGGATTTTTGCGGCGGCCGCGCGGGCGTCTTCCGTGGCGGCGGCCGGGGACAGGGCATGCACGTGCAGGGCCTGGCAGAGGCGGCGTACCAGGGCTTCTTCGTCGAACGCGAGGGACACCTTCAGGTGCTTCAGCCGTTCCCCGCGGTTCAGGGCCAGGATGCGGTGGGGCGGAATCTGGCGTACGGCTTCGCTGTACTCCTTGTACAGGAGGAAATCCTTGCCGGCCCGTTCGTCCGTCATCAGTTCCGCTGTAAGACGGGCCCCGTCCCACAGCGTTTTGCGGGCCAGGGCACGGAGGGAGGCCTCGTCGGCGATGTCTTCCGCTACGATCCAGAGCGCCCCCTGCCAGGCGGCGGCCGCATCGGGAACATCCTTCCCGGGATCCACGAAGGCGGCGCCCAGGGCGGCCGGCGTTTCTTTGGTATCCTGCTGGAGCACGATGCAGCCGGCCAGCGGTTCCAGCCCTTTCTGGCGGGCCAGCCGGGCCTTGGTCTGCTTCTTGGGCCGGTAGGGCAGGTAGAGGTCCTCCAGCTCCTGCATCTTCACGGCCTGCTGCAGCTGCTGTTCCAGTCCGGGGGTCAGTTTCCCCTGTCCGGCCACGGACTGCAGGATTTCGGCACGCCGTTTTTCCAGGTTGCGCAGGTACTGCGCCCGCGCTTCCACCTGGCGGATCTGTTCCTCGTCGAGGGACCCCGTCCTCTCTTTGCGGTACCGCGCGATGAAGGGGACCGTGTTCCCTCCATCGAGCAGTTCCAGGGTCACTTGGGCCTGCCGGGGCTGTATGCGGAGCTCCTTCGCGAGGAGCGTAACGATCTTATCCATGGTTTTGTGCGCCGCAGGACTGCGGCTCCTCCTTTCTGCAAGCCAGGCTGTCCTCATTATACCACACCGGGTTGGCTGCTGGCGGGGAGGGGAAATGCATCGTATCCCTGCAGGTTATAATAAATATTTTCCAAGAAAAATCATTTAAAATTAAAAATGCTATTTACTTTTAGTACTAAAGGAAATATAATAAATACGGCAGATGGAAACCGTAGGGGGGTTGCTGGAGCGATGGATTTTATGGAAGTGCACGTTCCAAAGGTTCTGCCGGAAAAGGAGGCAGGTATGTTTAGTGGTATGGAAGTAGCCAAGATATTAAGAGATAACGGCTACAAAGTGACGCCTCAGCGTCTTGCGGTCTACGATTGTCTTGCCCACACCAAAAGCCACCCCAATGCCGAGATGCTTTACCGGGCTTTACAGCCCCAGTTCCCGAGCATGAGCTTTGCCACGGTGTATAAGAGCATCGAAATCCTGAACCGCTTGAACCTGGTCAAAGTATTGAATACGGGGGAGGAAAGCTTCCGTTATGATGCGGACATCAGCAATCACCAGCATATTCAATGCATACGCTGCGGCCGTGTGGATGATCTCCGTATGGATGCTTCGGCTTTTGTCGACAAGGCGGAAAAGGAAAGCGGCTATGAGATCAAGAGCGAAGAAGCCTATTTCTTCGGGATTTGCCCGGAGTGCCGTAAAAAATCGGCGAATTGATCCGCACGGACGCAGACCGGCCTGTTCAGGGAATGAAAAAGCGCCTTTCTTCGGGGAAGGTGCTTTTTTCGTGTGCGGGAACGGGACGGCCGCCGTGAAATTTGCGTGAAATGTGGCGGCCGGTCCTGCCAAAATGGGTTGACTTTGATATAATGTCCATATACGGAAAGAACCTGTTAGGAGGCATTGTCCATGGCATTGCGCGAACATATCGAGCATACGCTGCTCAAACCGGAAGCACAGGTCCGGGATATTGAACAACTCTGTGCGGAAGCGGAAGAACATCATCTGCTGGGCGTCTGCGTCAACCCCTGCTACGTGTCCCTGGCGGCGCGGCTGCTGACGGGGACGGACGTGAAAGTCGTGACGGTCGTCGGGTTCCCCCTGGGGCAGGACGAAAGCTTCGTGAAGGGGCTGGCAGCCCGCCGCGCCGTGGAAAACGGGGCGGACGAGGTGGACATGGTCCTCAACGTGGGGGCCCTGAAGGACCGCAACGACGCCTATGTGGTGGAAGATATCCGCGAAGTCGTCATGGCGGCTTCGCCGGCCGGCGTAAAAGTCATTCTCGAAACGTGCCTGCTGACGGAGGAAGAAAAGGTGCGGGCCTGCCGTCTGGCCGCCAAAGCGGGAGCGAAATTCGTCAAGACGAGCACGGGCTTCAGCAAGGGCGGCGCCACGGTGGAAGATGTGGCCCTGATGGCGAAGGAGGCCGGTCCGCTGGGGCTGCAGGTGAAGGCGTCCGGCGGCATCCGTACGCTGGAAGCCGCGCGGGCCATGCTGGCTGCCGGCGCTGTGCGTATCGGCTGCAGTGCCGGTGCGGCACTGGCCGCGGAAGACGAAGCCGGCGCCAAGGCAGGCCGGGCATGACGCCCAGTGTGTTCCAGGTAGCGGTGCTGGCCAGCGGCAGCAAAGGCAATGCCACCCTGGTGCGTTGTGCGTCCGGCTCGTTCCTCATCGATATGGGGATCTCCTGCACGCGTGTGAAACAGGCCCTGCAGGGCCTGCACGTCCCCATGGAGGAGCTGACGGCCGTCTTCGTGACCCATGAGCATATCGATCATGTGCGGGGGCTGCCGACCTTCTGCAAGCAGTATGATATACCGGTTTTTGCAAGCCGGGGCACCTGGAAAGGGGCCGGCACGACGTGCCGCACGGACTTTTCCCGCGGGGGGGAGGAAATCCTCAATCCCGGGGAGAGCGCCGTCTTCCACGGGCTGCGCGTCGAAAGTTTCCCTACTTCGCACGATGCGCTGCAGCCGTCCGGGTATGTGTTCCACCTGGGGGACCACCGGTTCGGGTACTTGACCGACACGGGCTATGTGGGCGACCAGGCGCGCCGGTCCCTCGACGGGGCGGAAGTCCTGGTGCTGGAAAGCAATCACGATACGGTGATGCTGAAGAACGGCCCGTATCCCCTGCCTTTGAAGAAACGGATTCTGAGCGCCCGGGGCCATTTGGCCAATGACGCCGCGGCGAATTTCCTCGCTTCGCTCGACAATATGCCGCGCGAAGTGTTCCTGGCCCACCTGAGCCAGGAAAACAATACGCCGCAAGTGGCCCTTGCCACGGTGCAGGGCCTGGTGAAGCAGCAGCGGCCTGCTTCGGATGTACAGTTCTTCGTCACTTCGCAGGATGCGGTGACGGCGAACGATGAATGGAGGATAACCTATGAACCATCCTTGTTTTGATGGAAAAACGGGCCGGACCCTGCCGAAAAAGGCGGCCGGCCTGCTGATGACGTTCGTGCTCCTGTTGTCCCTGGCCGTGACCGGCTGCGGTTCGGCCCAGAACAAGCAGCCGTCCCAGCCGGCGCAGTCCCAGATGACGGAACAGCAGCAGCAGGCCAGGACGGCCCAGGAAAAGGAAAAGGACATGTCCGGCGCGCGCAACACGCCTATCGTGAAGGCGGCGCGGGCGGTCGGCCCGGCGGTGGTCGGCATTACGAACAAGGCCTATGTGCGCGATTTCTTCAACCGGGTGCAGCTGGCCGAACGGGGTACAGGCTCCGGCGTCATTTATGACAAGTCCGGCCTGATCGTGACGAACAACCACGTCGTCGAAGGCGCGTCGGAAATCGTCGTGAGCCTGTCCGACGGCACGAGTGTTTCCGGCAAGATCCTCGGCACGGATCCGGCGACGGACCTGGCCGTCGTCAAGATCAACGCGGACAACCTGCCCGTGGCGGAATTCGGGGATTCCTCGGACATCCAGGTCGGGGAACCGGCCATCGCCATCGGCAATCCCCTCGGCCTGGAATTCCGCGGGAGCGTGACCGTGGGCGTCATTTCTGCCTTGAACCGGTCCGTCCAGGTCGGGGAACGGAAATTCAACCTGATCCAGACCGACGCGGCCATCAACCCCGGCAACTCCGGCGGCGCCCTGGTCAATGCCGACGGCAAGGTCATCGGCATCAACAGCGCCAAGATTGCCGTTTCCAATGTCGAAGGCATCGGCTTCGCCATCCCCATCAATTCCGTGAAACCCATCATCAAGGAACTGGCCGAAAAGGGCAAGGTGGCCCATCCGTACGTCGGGGCGTCCCTGATCGACAAGACCATCGCCGACCATTACGGTTTTGACGCGGACCTGAAGGGCGGCCTGCTCATCATGAAGCTTACCCAGAACGGACCGCTGGCTTTGGCGGGCGCCCGTACAGGCGACATCATCCTCGCCTTTGACGGCAGGAAGATGTCCAGTGTGGCGGATCTGCGGGACGAGATCAACAAACACAAGGCAGGGGACAACGTGGCCGTGACCATCCTGCGCAACGAACAGGAAATCACCTTGTCCGTCACCCTGCAGGAATATCCCGGCTGACACCCTGGGAAAGGAGGCGCCTGTATGCGTATCACCATCGCCTGCGTGGGCAGACTGAAGGAAAAGTACCTGACGGCCGGCGTGGAGGAGTACGCCAAGCGGCTTCAGCCCTTCTGCAAATTCGAAATCGTCTCCGTCAATGAGGAAAAGATGCCCCAGGATCCGTCGGACGCGGAAAAGGAACAGGTGCTGGAAAAGGAGACGGAACGGCTGCTCAGGGTCATTCCGGACAATTCCTACGTCATCCTGCTCGACCTGCAGGGCCGGCAGCTGACCTCGCCGGAGCTGGCCGGCGTCCTCGACAACCTGGCGCTCCACGGCGTGAGCCACATCACCTTCGTCATCGGCGGGGCCTTCGGGTATACGGGGACCCTGCGCGAGCGGGCCGATTTCCGCTGGTCCTTCTCGCAGCTGACCTTTACGCACCAGATGATCCGCCTGATGTTGGCGGAGCAGATCTACAGGGCGTTCAAGATCAGCCGGGGCGAAAAGTACCACTGGTGAAGGACGGGAATTGCAGCGGGACACCGGATGCCTTGAAAAATTTCAGGAACCGGGCCTGTACAGATGCGTCTTTTTCTGGTACTATGAAACTGTAAACTGAATAGACGTGCTGCGGGACCTGACGGATCAGTGGAATCAACCACGTGGACCGGAGCATAGTGGATAAGCCGGCCGTCTGGGCATAAGTGATGCCCGGACGGCCGTTTTTTTCCGCCCGGTGCAGAAAAAAGGAGGACTCACTATGAAGAACAAGTGGCTCATTGCGTTGTCTGCCGTCGGAATCCACATCTGCATCGGCAGCGTCTATGCCTGGAGCGTCCTGACGCGCCCCATTATGTCGTCCCTGGGGTTTTCCCAGAAAGAGGTGACGTGGATCTTCTCCATCGCCATCCTGTTCCTGGGCCTGTCCGCCGGGTTCCTGGGGGACTGCGTGGAAAAGTACGGACCCCGTAAAAGCGGCCTGGCGGCAGCGTGCTTCTTCGGCACGGGCATGCTCGGCAGCGCCCTGGCCCTGCACCTGCACAGCCTCGTCCTGCTCTACCTGTTCTACGGTGTCATCGGGGGGATCGGCCTCGGCATCGGGTACATTACGCCCGTATCCACCCTCGTGAAATGGTTCCCGAAACACCGCGGCTTTGCCACAGGCCTGGCCATCATGGGCTTCGGCTTCGCCGCCCTCATCGCCGGCCCGCTCATGCAGCGCATCGTGGCGTCCCTGGGCCTGATTCCGAATTTTTTGATCCTGGGCTGCGCCTACTTCGTCATCATTTCCGCTTCCGCCCTCTACCTGGCGCCCCCGCCGGACAGATTCCTGCAGGCCGCGTCCCCCGGGAAAGAGGGACCGGACCGCAAGGCCGGCAGACTGGGCCAGCTGAAGGACGTGGCCGTCCAGCTGGCGGACCATCCGAAAATGGGGAAGATGCTTCCCTGCGTGGACGCCTTCACGGCCGGAGAAGCCTTGCAGACCTGGCATTTCTACGCCCTGTGGTGGATCTTCTTCATCAACATTTCCTGCGGAATCGCCCTCCTGGCCGTGGCTTCGCCCATGGGCCAGGAAGTGGCCGGCATGACGCCCGCCCAGGCGGCGTCCATGGTGGGCATCATCGGCCTCGTCAACGGCGGCGGCCGCATCCTCTGGTCCACCGTGTCCGATTACCTTGGCCGGCGCAATGTCTATGTGCTCTTCTTCCTGATAGAGATCGGGGCGTTCTATGCGCTGTCTTCCACGACGGACGGGTTCCTGTTCCAGGTGCTGGTGCTGCTCATCATTTCCTGTTACGGCGGCGGCTTCGCCTGCATGCCCGCCTATCTGTCGGACCTGTTCAGCACGAAGGAGCTGAGCGCCATCCACGGCAAAATCCTCACGGCGTGGGGCATCGCCGGCATCATGGGTCCCCTGGCCTTGTCCGTCCTTTACGAAAACACGCGCAGCTATTCGCTGACGCTGTACTTTTTCTCGGGGTGCTTCGTCCTGAACCTCGTCATCGCCCTGGTCCTGAAGTGGCGCACTTCGCACCATGTCATCCTGCAGAAGATGCGGGAACAAGGGAACGCATGATGCATCGACCGGTACGACACTTCCATCGGTTGCCTTGCCAGGCGGTCTTTCAGCAGACCGCCGTTTTTTTTACACTTTTCCGCCAATATAGTATAATAAGACATATCGTGTCCGGACGGCGCCGCGCGGCATCGCCACGGACGAAACCTGAATTTCCGGAGTCAGAGACATGCTGCTTCTTACCATTGAGGGGCTTGCGCACAGCTATGGTGCGCGTACCCTGTTCAAAGATGTCCATTTCCATATCAGTACCGGTGACAAAATCGGGGTCATCGGGGTGAACGGCACGGGCAAATCCACCCTGCTGCGCCACATTGCCGGATTGGACGGCGGGCGCGACGAGGAGACGGGCGTGCCGGGGAAGATTACGCCGAACGGGCGGTGCGTCATCGAGTACCTGCCGCAGTATCCGTCCTACGATCCGCAGGCGACGGTCATGGAGCAGATCTTCCAGGGCGATTCGCCTATGATGGTGCTGCTGCGCCGCTACAAGAAGGCCCTGCAGGAAACGGCGGCCCGTCCCGGGGACCAGGGTGTCCAGCGGCGCCTGCTCGCCGTGCAGCAGGAAATGGACCGCAATTTCGCCTGGCAGCTGGAGAGCGAGGCCCGGGCGGTGCTGACGCGCCTGGGCATCACGGATATGGACCGGCCCGTCGGGGAGCTGTCCGTCGGGCAGCGCAAACGCGTCGCCCTGGCAGGGGTGCTGGTGCGCCCGTCGGACCTGCTGATCCTCGACGAGCCGACGAACCACATGGACAGTGCCACCGTGGCCTGGCTGGAAGGCGAACTGGCGAAACGCAAGGGCGCCCTGCTCCTGGTCACCCACGACCGCTACTTTTTCGACCGCGTCGTGAACCGCACGCTGGAGCTGGACAACGGCCGCGCGTACCTGTACCAGGCGAACTACACGGGCTTCCTGGAGAAGCGGGCCGAACGGCACCGGCAGGAGTCGGCGGCGTACCGCAGGCTGCAGAACATCTACCGCCACGAACTGGCCTGGATCCGGCGCGGGGCGGAGGCGCGCCGCACGAAGAAGAAGGACCGCGTGGAACGCTTCCAGGAGATTGAGGCCGCGGCCAGGGAGAAGGCCGTGACCCGCGGGCTGGAAATTTCCTCCGCCGCGTCGCGCCTGGGACGGACGGTCATCGAACTGGACCGGGTCAGCGCGCAGTACGGCGGCCATTACTACATCCGCGATTTCAGCTATATCCTGCTGCGCGACGACCGCGTGGGCATCGTGGGCCCCAACGGGGCAGGAAAGACGACCCTCATGGACATGATTGCCGGCCGGCGCGCCCCGGACGGCGGCACCATCAAACGCGGCCGGACCGTCAGAATCGGCTATTTTTCCCAGACGGGCGGATTTCCCGATCCGAAGCAGCGGGTGCTGGAGTATATCCGTGAGGCCGGGGACTACGTAGTGACGGCCGGCGGGGAGCGGATCAGCGCCGCCATGATGCTGGAACGGTTCCTGTTCCCGCCGGAGCTGCAGTGGGTACCGGTAGGCAGCATCAGCGGCGGCGAGCAGCGGCGCCTCTTCCTGCTGCGCATCCTCATGGAGGCGCCGAACGTGCTGCTGCTGGACGAACCGACGAACGACCTCGATATTCCGACCCTGTCCGTCCTGGAAGAGTATCTGGACAGTTTCCCCGGCGCCGTCATCGCCGTGTCCCACGACCGGTATTTCCTGGACCGGTTTGCCCGGAAGATCTTCGCCGTCGGGGCGGACGGGCACCTGACCCAGTATCCCGGCGGCTACAGCGATTACGAGGCCGCGGTGCGCGGCACGGAGCCGGACCTGCACGGCCGCTTCCTGTGGCAGGCACCGGACGAAGCGCCTGCCCGGACCGGGGCGCCCCGCCGGGACGCCTCCCGGGAGGCCGCTCCAGGCCGGGCTGACCAGGGCGGGGAACGGGAACCCGCAGCGGCGGCGGACAGCCCGCGGAAAATCACCTTCAGTGAAAAGGTGGAGCGCGACGCCCTGGAACAGGAAATTGCGGAGCAGGAGGCCGTCCTGAAGATGCTGAACCTGCAGATTGAACAGGCCGGCGGAGACTTCGGGACGCTGGCCGGCCTGACGAAACAACTGGAAGAGGCGCAGCGCAAAGAGGACGCCATGATGGAGCGGTGGGCGTACCTGAGCGACCTGGAGGAACCCTGAGACCTGCGCGCGCCGGCGTCCCGTACGGATTTAGGATTTTTGCCATGAACCTTACAGAGAGACTCTTCGGAACGGACGTGCGCGCCAAGTACCGGCGCTTCTTCAGCGTCATGGTCCCCATCTTCATTACGCAGACGGCCATCATCGGCATGAACTTCTGCGACACCGTCATGAGCGGCCACGCCGGTACGGCCCAGCTGGCGGGCACGTCCATCGGCGGCAATATCTGGATGCCCGTCTTCACGACCCTGAACGGCATCCTGACGGCGGCCGTGCCCATCACGGCACAGCTGCTGGGCGCCGGGCGGCGCGGCGGCATCGGCCGGGTCATCCGCCACGGCCTGTGGCTGGCCCTGGCCCTGGCGGCGCTCTGCTATGCCGCCGGCTGGCTGTTCCTGACCCCCGTCGTGCACCATCTGGGCGTCGAGGCCGAAGTGGCCCGCGTGGCCGTCCTGTATCTGGCCGGCATCGGCATCGGCCTGGTGCCGTTCTTCCTCAACAACGTGCTGCGGTCCCTCATCGACACCCTGGGCGGCACGCACCTCACGATGATGGCCTTCTTGACGACGCTGCCTGTCAACGTGTGCCTGAACTACGTGCTGATTTACGGCAAAGGGGGCCTGCCGGCCCTGGGCGGCGTCGGCGCCGGCATCGCCACGGGGCTGACGAACTGGTTCGTCTTCGTCTTCTTCTGCCTGATTTTGCGGAAGGACGGGCGCTACCGGGACATCCGCATCCTCGAAGGGCCGCTGCTGCCGGACCCGGGGCTCCTGGCGGAATTCCTGCGCATCGGCGTGCCCATCGGACTTTCCATTTTTGTGGAGACGAGCATTTTCGGCGCCATCGCGTTCCTCGTCGCCAAATTCGGGACGGAGACCATTGCGGCGTCCCAGGCAGCCATGAGCTTCACGAGCCTCGTCTACATGATTCCCCTGAGCGTGTCCCTGAGCATGACCATCCTCGTCGGCATCGAGGCGGGGGCCCGGCGCTGGTCCGGCGCGGAGCACTACGGCAACGTGGGCCTGTCCTTCAACGGCACCTGCGCCCTCCTCATCCCGAGCCTCATCTATCTGGGCCGGGACGGCATTGCGGCCCTCTATCTGGACGAGCCGGAAGCGCGGGCCCTCTGCGCCACCTTCATGGCCTACGGCAGCCTCTTCGTCATGGGCGACGCCGTGGCAGCCCCCATCCAGGGCATCCTGCGCGGGTACAAGGAGGTCCGTTTCCCCTTTTATTCTGCCGTCGTCGCCTACTGGGTCATCGGTGCCCCCGTGGGACTCTTTTTGGATTACGGCCTGGGCCACGGGGCCGGGTCCTACTGGCAGAGCCTCGACTTCGGACTGGCTGCCTCGGCCGTGCTGCTGCTGGGCCGCCTCTTCGCCGTGCGCCGCCGCTGCCGTACGGTGCCCAGCCGGTGAGGCGGCCGGGTGTCTTTGCGGGGCGGAGGCCGGAAGAAAAAAATGAAGATTTTTCTGTTTATACCTTTACAAGTTTAGCATGATAAAGTATAATAAGGGCAAGCTCACGAAAGCGGCCGGACTTCCGCAAGGGAGACGGACGCAAACAGAAACTGACTTGGAGAGGTGCAATCATGAAAAAGTTACTCGTTCTCGTACTGTCCTTACTGACGATCCTGGCCCTGGCCGGCTGCGGCAGCAGCGGCCCCAAGAAGATGGTCATCGGCCTGGATGACAACTTCGCCCCCATGGGCTTCCGCGACAAGGACAACAAAATTGTCGGCTTCGACATCGACATGGCCCGCGAGGCCTGCAAACGCGCCGGCATGGAAGTTGAATTCAAGCCCATCGACTGGAGCGCCAAGGAAGCCGAACTGAACGGCAAACGCATCGACGCCATCTGGAACTGCTTCACCATCAATCCGGAACGGGAAAAAGTCATCCACTTCTCCAAACCCTATATCAACAATGCCCAGGTCGTGGCCGTACCGGCTGCTTCCGCCATCAAGACCCTGGCGGACCTGAAAGGCAAGGCCGTCGGCGTGCAGGACGACTCCACCGGCAGCTACCTGCTGGACGGCAAGTTCTCCGACTTGCGCAAAGGCCTGAAGGAATACAAAAAGTACCCTGACTTCGCCGCCGCCTTCCTCGACATCGATTCCGGCCGTCTGGACGCCCTCGTGGTCGATGAGATCCTGGCCCGTTACTACATGCAGAAGGCCCCCGGCAAGTACAGACTGCTGGACGAAGGCTTGGGCAAGGAAGTCGTCGGCGTCGGGTTCCGCAAGAACGACAAGGAATTCGCGGACCGCATCGACAAGGCATTGGATGAGATGAAGAAGGACGGCACTGCCAAGAAGATCTCCCAGCAGTGGTTCGGTTCCGACATCATCCACTATTAATTCCAGCTTAAAAGGCCGGTGGCATTTACCATCGGCCTTTTCGGCGTGATTTGAGGTTATTGTATGGATTACGTTATTTCAATTCTCCCGCAGATGCTCCAAGGCACCATGGACACCCTGCGCCTGTTCTTCATCACCATCGTGCTGTCCATTCCCCTGGGCATCGTGCTGGCCTTCGCCCGCGTCTCCGGGTTCGGCTGGCTTCGCAAGATCGTGGCGGCCTACGTGTACGTGCTGCGCGGCACCCCGCTGATGCTGCAGCTGCTCTTCGTGTACTTCGGCCTGCCCTTCCTGCCGTACATCGGCATGCGTCTCGACGACTTTCCCGCAGCGGTCCTGGCCTTCGTGCTGAACTATGCCGCCTATTTCTGCGAAATCTTCCGCGCCGGCATCCAGGCCATCCCCAAGGGCCAGTACGAAGCCGCGAAGACCCTCGGCATGAACTACCTCCAGACCATGCGCCGCATCATCCTGCCGCAGGTCATCAAGATCATCCTGCCGCCGATCAGCAATGAGACCATCACCCTTGTCAAAGATACGTCGCTGATCTACATCCTGGCCATGAACGACCTGCTGCGCACGACCCGCAACCTGGTCCAGCGCGATTTCAACATCATGCCGTTCCTGGTGGCCGGCGTGTTCTACCTGATCATGACCCTCATCCTGACGGCAGGGTTCAACAGATTGGAAAAACACTACGCGAAATGGGATTGACGCGTACCGATAAGATGCAGAGAGACAGAGGAAGCAAATGAAAAAGATTGTAGCGAAGAACATCAAGAAGAGCTTCGACGACCTGGAAGTGCTCAAGGGCATCGACCTGGAAGTCGGCGAAGGCGAGGTGGTGGCCATCATCGGTCCTTCCGGCGGCGGCAAGAGCACACTGCTGCGCTGCCTGAACAAATTGGAAACCATCGACGGCGGCCGCATCGTCATCGAAGGGGAAACCCTGGCGGAGACGACGCCTGACGGCGAAGTCCAATACAGCCCCGATGCGTCGCGCATCGCCTGCAAGATGGGCATGGTCTTCCAGCAGTTCAACCTGTTCCCCCATATGACGGTGCTCCAGAACCTGATGGAGGCCCCCGTGCGCGTCCAGCACCGGCCGGCCGGGGACGTGCGCCGGGAGGCCCTGGCCCTGCTGCGCAAGGTCGGCCTGGAAGACAAGCAGGACCAGTATCCGCGCCGCCTGTCCGGCGGCCAGCAGCAGCGCGTGGCCATTGCCCGCGCCCTGTGCAACAAACCGGACATCATGCTCTTCGACGAACCCACGTCGTCCCTGGACCCGGAACTGACGGGCGAGGTGCTCAAGACCATGCGCAACCTGGCCGAAGACCACATGACCATGGTCGTCGTCACTCATGAAATGGGCTTCGCCCGCGAAGTGGCGACGAGGGTGCTCTTCATGTGCGACGGCGTCGTGCAGGAACAGGGCACGCCGGAAGAGGTTTTCGGCCATCCGAAGAACGAACGCCTGCGGAGTTTCCTCCAAAGCATCCTGAAGTAAAGGACGGTGATTTCCATGGCCACGATGCCAAGCGTGACAGCCAAACGCAAACTGAAATACGATGCCCTGCACCAGAAGGAACTGAAACTGCGGGAGATCCTCGGGGAAATGGGCAATGTGGCCGTCGCCCTGAGCGGCGGCGCCGATTCGGCCTTTCTGCTGGCCGAGGCGGCCCACGTGAATTCCATGAAGGTCATGGCGGTGACGGTGACTTCCATCAGCTATGCGGAAAAGGAAAAACGGGACGCGGCCAAACTGGCAAGCCTGTTCGGTGTGCGCCATCGCTATCTGGAAGTGGATCAGATGGAGATTCCCGAATTCGCAGCCAATCAGCCGGACCGCTGCTATCATTGCAAAAAGGCCATCTTCCGCGCCATCCAGACCGTGGCGGACCAGGAAGGGTTTACGCATGTCGTGGACGGCGGCAACATGGACGACCTGAAAGAGTACCGCCCGGGCGCCAGGGCCTTGGAGGAACTGGGCATCCGCAGCCCCATGCAGGAAGCGGGACTGACCAAGGAGGAGATCCGCGCCCTGTCCCGGGAAATCGGACTCTTTACGGCTTCCAAACCATCGTACGCCTGCCTGGCCAGCCGCATTCCTTACGGGGAACCCATTACGCCGGAAAAGCTGGCCCGCGTCGAAGCGGCGGAAACCTATCTGTCCGAACTGGGTTTCGACCTCATCCGCGTCCGGGCCCATGGCGCCCTGGCCCGTATCGAGGTGGACCCGCACCAGATCACGCTCCTGGCGCAGGAACGGACCCGGTCGCGCATCCTCGACCGCTTCAAGGAACTGGGCTTCCAGTATGTGACCGCGGACCTGCAGGGGTTCCGCAGCGGCAGCCTGGATGAAAGGCTGGAGGTGCAGCAGCCGTGACAGTCCTGCCGTACGGAAAAGACAAACCCCCGGAACCCGGCCTCTTTGAGGGAGGCAGCGGGTTTTCGGGGGTTGTTCGTTTTAATGGCGCCGCTTGCGGTGTTGTTTTGCTTCCTGGCCTGCCGGGACATCTTCCTGATTTTCAGCAGGCCTGGAGGCTTCCGGGGCGTCTTCGGAAACGATGACGGCGGCGCCGGGCTGCATGACGGCTTCGGGATGCCGCCGGCCGTACCAGCCGGCATAGAGGAAGAAGGCGGCGCAGACGGCCATGAAGAAAAGGCTCGTGGACTGGGCGCTCGTGAGGCCGAAGAGCCACGGTTCCGCGTAGTCGCCGCGCAAAAATTCCAGGCAGAAGCGTTCCAGGGAATACAGGAACCCGTACAGGCAGAGCGTCTGCCCCTTGGCATGGCGGAAAGAGCGGAACAGGAGCAGCAGGGCGAAAAGGACCACGTCGATCTGCCCTTCCCACACTTCGGCGGGCCACAGGGGCTGGCTGCCGTAGGTGGCGCGGGCCAGGGTCCCTTCGGGGTAGAGGATGCCGAAATTGCCGCCCGTCGGGGCGCCGAAGGCGTCCCCGTTCAACAGGTTCGCCATGCGGCCGATGGCCTGTCCCAGGATCATGGCCGGGCAGGTGATGTCGGCCAGGGCGATCCAGTCGATGTGGTGGCGCCTGCAGTACCAGATGCCCGCGGCCAGGCCGGCGAGCATGCCGCCCTGGACGGCCATGCCGCCCTGCCAGACGAAGGGGATTTCCAGCAGGTGGTCCCGGTAATAGGACCAGTCGAAGAAGAACACGTCCCACAGGCGGGCGCCGATGAGTCCGGCAAAGCCACCGTAAATGCCCAGGTCCAGTACGTACTGGTGCCAGCGGCCGTCCTGGCGGGCCAGGAAATAGGCCGTCGCCGTCGCCATGAAGATGGCCAGGCAGAGCATGAGGCCGTACATGCGGATGGGAAAATCGCCGATGAAGGTCAGGTATTGATGCATAAGATTCCTCTTTCCAAAACGTTTTACAAGGATGTACCCTCATTTTAGCACAAATTTCCCCGGCCGTTGCAAAGTTTTTTTAATCCACCCCTTGACAGATTCACTTCGAGGCGTTACTATATACGAGTAACGTCACTCCGGGATGGTGTAATGGTAGCACAGGAGATTCTGGATCTTCTTGTCTGGGTTCGAGCCCTAGTCCCGGAGCCATTTTTTTTGCCCAACCGGTTTGCGTGGCGGCGAAAATGTAGTATAATGGTTACACAATTCCAGATGGCGCCATGGTCAAGAGGCTAAGACGTCGCCCTCTCAAGGCGAAATCATGGGTTCGATTCCCATTGGCGCTGCCATGAAACAACAGCCTTCCGTGCAGGCGGAAGGCTTTTTTTATGCCTGCGGCCCCGTGCCGGGTGCCGCGTTGTGTTCAAAAATTCACAAAAAAGTTGTGTATACATTATATTTGGGGCATTTTTCCCGTTTTCAGCGGTCCGGATGTTAACATTTATTTCCAAATATACTATAATGGACAAGAATCACATGCAGTTCCCGTACGGGGAATCCTGTCCGCTGCGGCAGGACTGCAGAGAGGGGTATGTTCATGAAAGAGTTGTTTGAGAGTGTCAACAGCATTTTGACATTCGTCGGACCCTTGTCGGATTTCTTCTGGGATTTTCCGACGAATTTCGCCTTCTATAAGGCCATTCCCATCCTGGGGAATTTCTCCCTGGCCGTCATCGTCCTCTTCGGCGCCGGCATCTACTTCAGCCTGCGCCTGGGCTTCATCCAGGTGACGCACTTCCGGAGCGGCATCAGGATGATGGTCCACCGCCGCACGGCCCAAACGGGGATTTCCCCGCTGGCGGCCTTCTTCCTGTCCTCGGCCATGCGCGTCGGCCCCGGCAATATCCTGGGTGTCACCGGCGCCATTTCCGTCGGCGGCCCCGGCGCCCTCTTCTGGATGTGGGTTTCGGCCTTCTTCGGCATGGCCGTGGCCTACACCGAAGCCACCATGGCCCAGCTCTTCAAAGAAAAGAAGGATGACGAGTTCGTCGGCGGCCTGCCGTTCTACGGCCGCCGCCTCCTGGGCAACAGGGTCTGGGTGGGCGTCCTCCTCTCCTGCGTCTACATCTTCTATGCCCTCATGTGCCTGCCGGCCCAGGGCTTCAACGTCGTCTCCTCGGTGGGGGCTATGGCGGAAATCCTGACGGGCGGCAAGATTGCGACGACTTCCGCCCTGTACTGGATTGTGGCGGCCATCGTGGTCATCGGCACGGGCGTCATCGCCTTCGGCGGCATCAGAAAGGTTACGAAGGTCACGGACCGCATGGTTCCGGTCATGGCCGTCGTCTATTGCGCCACGGTCATCGTCCTGATCCTGGCCAACGTGGACAGCGTACCGTACTTCTTCCGTGCCGTCTTCTCCGGCGCCTTCACGCCGGAAGCCGTCTTCGGCGGCGCCTTCGGTACCGCGCTGGTACAAGGCGTGAAACGCGGCCTCATGAGTAATGAAGCCGGCCAGGGCACCATCACCATGGCTGCTGCCGCAGCCGATGCCAAGCATCCCTGCGAACAGGGCATCGTAGCCGCCCTGGGCGTTTTCCTGGATACACACATCATCTGCACCATGACGGGCTTCATCGTCGTCATGGCCCATGTCTGGACCACAAACTTCGCTGCCTGGGACAAGGCCGGCAAACTGCCGAAGTTCCTCATGAGCGTCCAGCAGATGACGCCGGCGCCGGGTTTCCACGCCGTGGTGCTCTTCCTGCTGACCCTGTGCTTCTGCCTGTTCGCCTATACCTGCCTGCTGGGCATGATTTCCTATTCCGAAATCGCCGGCAACCGCATCAGCCGGAACGCCAGCTTCATCAACCTGATCCGTGTCACCGGCCTCGTTGTAGCCGCCTTCGGCATCCTCGTCAACATCGCCGGGTACGACCTGGGCAACCTGTGGGCCTTCTCCGATCTGGCGAACATCGTCATTGTCTACTTCAACGTGCCGCTGCTCTTTATCGGCGCGCACTACGTCCTCAAAGCGACGGAACACTACAGACAGACCGGCGGCGAAAGCTTCACCGGCGCAGTCGTCGGCATCCGGAGCGATTACTGGGACGGCAAGGACAAGGACTGATGCCTCCTGAGGGAACGAGGTGACCGTATGGGGCTCCTGAGCGGCGTCTATCAGGCGTTTTCCCCTTTGTGGGACAAGTTGTACGAAAAAAGGCGGAACGAGGCGGAGAAACGGATTCTGCCGTTTTCAGGGCTGGCCGGCTGCCGCTACTGCCTTGTGCGCTGCGTCCGGGAGGACGCGGCGCCCGGCCGGGAGCTGGCACAGCGCCTGCACCTGGTGACGGAACTGGCCGCGGCATATCCGGACATGGTCTTCGTCCTGTCCGGCCGTCCTGCCGTCAAGCCGCGCGAAGGATCGGACCGCCGGCCCCGGCCCGCCGACCCGGACCTGGCGGCGCGGTACCTGGAGGACCAGGGCCTGCCGGCCCGCCGGCTCGTCCTCGACGACCAGGGCTGGAGCGTGTTCCGCAGCATCCTGTCGTGGCAGCACCTGAAACTGCCGGCCCGCTACGTGGTCCTGGCGGACCCGTCCGAACTCGTGCGGGCCTTCCACTGTGCCCGCCATCTCGGCATGGACCCGTCGCTGCTGACGGACCCGCCGGGCACGATGTCCCTGCCGCCGGCGGACGCAAAAGAAAAGGCGGCCTTCGCGGCCGATGTGCTGCAGTGCCTCTTCAACATCTGAAAACAAGCAAAAAACAATGCCTGCCCCGGAGCCATTTCCGGGACAGGCATTTTGTTACATCGGGAAATCATTTTTCGTTATCGATGCCCCAGGCGCGGATGCCGTCCAGGTCGGGCATGATGCGGGGGTCGAAGACGGGGTCCCTGCCTTCGCGGCGCTGCCTCAAATAGTCCGACAGGGCGATTTTGGCACGCGGGAAGAGGCGGGCGATGGCGTAGAGGTTCGTCGTGGCCAGGAAGGCCATGAACAGGTCGGCCATGTCCCAGACCAGCGGCAGGGAGGCGACGGACCCGAACATGACCATGCCGACGGTGCAGGCACGCAGGATATACAGGGCGGCCTTCTTTTCGGAGATGACGTTGATGTTGATTTCGCCGTAGTAGTAGTTGCCTACGAGGGAGCTGAAGGCGAAGAGGGTGATCATGAGGGCGATGAAGTAGACGGCCCAGCCGCCGACTTCGCTGGACAGGCATTTCTGTACCAGGGCGATCCCCGTGACCTTGCCGCCGATTTCATAGACGCCGGACAGCAGGACCAGGAAGGCCGAAGCGGAGCAGATGACCAGCGTGTCCACATAGACGCCGAAAGCCTGGGTCAGGCCCTGTTTGACAGGATGGCTGACTTTGGCGGTGGCAGCGGCGTTCGGGACGGAACCTTCGCCGGCTTCATTGGAGAACAGGCCGCGCTTGATGCCGTTCATGATGCAGGCGCCGAATCCGCCGGCTACAGCGGCCTGCGGTGCAAAGGCGTTCGCAACGATGAGGCCGAGGACGGCCGGCAGTTTGTCCAGGTTCATGAAGATGACGACGACCGTGATCAGCAGGTAGATGCCGGCCATGACGGGTACCAGCATTTCCGCGACTTTGGCAACGACCTGGGCCCCGCCGCAGATGATGATGGCGACCAGGATGGCGATGACGGCGCCGACGATGGCACGGTCCCAGCCGAGGGAGGCTTCCAGGGACAGGGTGATGGTGTTGGCCTGCAGGGAGTTGTAGACCAGGGAGAAAGTGGCCATCAGCAGGATGGAGAACAGTTTCGCCAGATTCGGCATATGCAGGACGTTTTCAATATAGTAGGCGGGGCCGCCGTGGAAGGCGCCTTCCCCTTTCGGAACTTTGTAGATCTGGGCCAGCGTGCTTTCCACGAAGCCCGTGGCGCTGCCGATGATGGCGACGACCCACATCCAGAAGATGGCACCGGGCCCGCCGAGGACGATGGCGATGGCCACGCCGGCGATGTTGCCGACGCCGACACGGGACGCCGTGCTGATGCAGAAGGCCTGGAAGGATGAAATTTCCTTGCCCTCCGATTTGACCCCGACGCCTTCGAGCAGGCAGCGCCACATCTCACGCAGGCAGCGGATCTGCACGAAGCCCGTGCGGAACGTGAAATACAGGCCCAGGCCTAACAGGATGACGATCAGGAATTTGGACCATAGAAACCCATTGATTGTGTTGATGACAGCATCGACTGCCTCCACTGAAATCCCCTCCTATTGAATCACGTATGCGGACCCCGTGGTCCGGCACAAATTTTTCTCATTATATCACAAAAATTTTACAATTGGAACGGAGGCTGCAAAAAAGGCGGTCCCCCGGGACCGCCTTTTTTGCAGGTGTTTTGTCTGCCGCAGGCTGTCAGCCGCGGTAGTAATAGAAGAAGGTCATGGCGATGTTGACGGCCATGGCGCCGCACATGGGGATGAACGTACGCTTGACCAGGTCGAAGGGCGATACGTTGCCCATGCCGCTCGATACGACGATGACGGCCGTAATCGGGGAGCACGTACGGGCGATGGAGGCCGCGAAATGCATGGGCAGCAGGAAGAGCACCGGTGCGATGCCGCTGGCCTGTGCCACTGCCGGGGTGAGCGCGGCGAAGGCGAAGAACGGGGCATTGCCGGAACCCATGACGACGGAAGACACGGCGATGATGGCGACCATGACGATCATCATCAGCATGGGGCTGAAGCCTGCCGCCTGGCTGCTCTTGATCAGGGTGTCGATGACGCCCATGCTCATGAGGCCCTGGGCGAAGACCTGGCCGGCTACGATCAGGGTGACGACGTTGGCCATCTGCAGGCCCATGCCGTCAAAGAACGCCTGTACGCCGGCGAAGACTTCCTTCAGGTTGCGGGAACGGATGTATTCCGCAATCATACCGATGGCCAGGCCGATCATCATGGCATTGATGATGTTGACCTTGATCCACGTGATCCACAGGGGGCTGAAGCAGAGGATCAGCGCCAGGGGGACGACGGGGAGCAGGGCGTAGATGGCCGGCGCGTGGTCGCGCGGATCATCGGAGGCCTCCTGGGCGTCCACGTCGACAGGTTTCACCACGTGGCCGGCCTTCTTATCCAGGTATTTCTGGGAGAAGTAGAACAGGGCGGACACGACGAAGAATGCCACGATGACGATGGGGACCTGGTAATCCGTCCAGTAGATGACGGGGTCCAGGCCGGCCGTTTCCGCCGACAGGATGGTGCCCGTGTCACTGGGGCTCCAGTCGAAGCACAGGGTCGAGGCGACGGCCGCGGTCGCGGCCAGACGGCTGACACCCAGGCCGACCAGGATGGGGAAGACCGTGACCATGAGCAGCATGGCCAGGCCCGAAGCGGAGTTGATGCACAGACCGATGACGAGGCCCAGGACCCAGGACAGGGCCAGGACCAGATAGGGCGATCTGAGTTTCAGCAGCGGTTTGATGGTCATGCGGACCAGGGCGCGGGACGCGCCGATGGCGTCCATGTATTTGGCAAAGGCGCCGACGCACATGATGTTCAGGCCCAGTTTCGCCGCGCGGCTCGACAGGGTCATGGACATGAACTGGAACGTATCGAAGAGGAGGGCCCCCGTACTTGCTTTGGGCGCCACGATTTTCCCGTAGCCCATGATGACGGCGATGTACATGAGGATGAACCCGCCGACGACCAGGACCGGTTGGGGTTTGTACTTTTTATAGATGAGGTAACCTACCCATAAGGTTACGACCAGGGCAATTGTCAAAGCCATAAGCTATTCCTCCGAAGGCTGGATTGTCGTTTATTCCACGTTGCCGGCCACGATGGCCAGGGTCCACTCGCAGATGTCGTACAGGTCTTTTTCCAATAGAACCTCTTCCACGGTGTGGACGTTCGTCATGCCCGTACCCAGGACGGTGCAGGGCACGCCGTACGCATTGAAGTGGCTGCTGTCGCTGCCGCCGCCGGTCGCCGCGATGTCGACCGCCAGGCCCAGCTCTTCGGCCGCTTTGGCCGCCAGCATGATGCACTTGCTGTCTTTCGGCAGTTCGTACGGTTTATAGGAAGGACGTACTTCCACGTCGACCTGGACGCCGGCCTTTCTGCCGCCTTCCTTGTAGGCGTTGACGATGCGTTCCGTCAGGGCCTCGAGTTTCTGCAGGTTGCGGCTGCGGCAGTCCATGGCGATCTCCACCAGGTCGGGCACGATGTTGGTGGCCGTGCCGCCGTGGATGATGCCGATGTTGCAGGTCGTTTCCTCGTCAATGCGGGCCGTCGGTACGTCCATCAGGATTTCCGCAGCCTTCTTGATGGCGTTGATGCCCTTTTCCGGCGCGAGGCCGCCGTGGGCCGTCTTGCCGTGGACCTTCGCGAAGATCTTGTTCTGGCCGGGCGCGGCGAAGATGATCTTGCCGGGGTGGCCGCTCGAATCGAGGCAGTAGCCGAAGTCGGCGTGCAGCAGGGCCGGGTCCATGTTGCGCGAACCGGCGACGCCCTGTTCCTCGCAGACCGTGAAGACGACCTGCAGCGGGCCGTGGGGAATGCTTTGCTCCTTCAGGCAGCGCAGGGTTTCCATGATGGCGACGACGCCGCTCTTGTCATCGCCGCCCAGGATCGTGGTGCCGTCGGAACGGAACACGCCGTCCTTCAGGGTCGCCTTGATGCCCGTGCAGGGATTGACGCAGTCCAGATGGGCCGACAGCAGGATGGTCGGCCCATCTTTCACGGTGCCGGGGAAGGACGCGACCAGGTTGCCCGTCGTGCCGCCCAGTTTCTCTGCCGAAGCCTTGTCTTCGACGACCGTGCCGCCCAGTTCCTGCAATTCCTTGACCAGGACGTCGGCCACCTGCCGTTCCTGGGTGGACGGGCAGGGGATGCCGATCAGTTCCTGGAACTGGTTTAAGACTCTCTCTTTATTGATTCTCAAAATACTCCTCCTTCTCTCCTCTCGCGGAAGTTTGCTCTCCTTCAATGATGTCTTTATTTTACCACATTTACACCATTAAAAAAACAGAAAATTTCAGTTAATAAAAACACCCTGCCGTTTCGGCAAGGTGTAACAAATCCAATGCCATACCTGATAAGATGCAGAAGGTTGTCCGTCTTCAATACACGTTCAGAACCGGGCTCCCCGCAGGAAGGCCGTGCCCCACTGCACGTCCTCCAGCCGGGCACCCTTCAGGTTGGTGCGGGTCAGGACGGCGTTCTGCATGACGGCGCCGGTCAGGTCCGCACCGGTCAGGTCCGCGTTGCTCAGGGTGGCGCTCGTGAAATCCGCGCCGGGCGCCTTCAACTGGCGGCCGTCCGTGGCGTACAGGTTGACGCTGTCCAGGGTGGTGCCGGACAAATCGGCCTGATACATCCAGGTATAGGAGAAGTTGGCGAACGAGTAGGTCCCTCCGGACAGGTCGGCCTGGTCGAAGGAGGCCTCCTGGAAGCGGCCCCCGCGTCCCCAGACTCCCTGCAGCTTTGCACCGCGGAAATCGGCGCGGTAGAAGTTGGCGCCGGACAGGTCGGCTTTGTTTAAGGAAGCCTTTCCGAAAAAGGCATAGGGGCCGTCGGCACCGGCCAGTTTCGCCCCGTCCAGGACGGCTTCGGCGAAGACGGCCCGTTTCAGGTTCGTCCCGGACAGATCGGCACCGGTCAGGTCGGCCTTTTCCAGCCGCGCGCCGAGCAGGCTGGCACCGCTGAGGTCGGCATGTTTCAGGTCAAGGCCCGTCAGATCGGCACCGGACAGGTCGGCGCCGGACAGGTCGGCGTCCGGCGCGTCCGCTCCGGCCAGGACGGCGTCCAGGGCGGCGCCGTTGTAGGCAAAGGCCTGGCTGCCCAGGGCCAGGACGGCGGCCAGGGCCAGGGCTGCCGTACGCCGTAACAGGGAGTTGGTTGTTTTCATGATTTACTTTCCTTTCGCAGGAACTGGTTCCGTCACGAGACGGCAGAAGGATTCCGGATCGTCCGGCAGCTTGTCCAGCAAGCGCCACGGGGCCGTTGCGCCTGTGAAATCCTCCCGCCTGAATTCGCTGCCGTCGAGGACGATGATGCAGCGGGATCCGATGGCCGCGGCGCACTGGACGTCGCGCGGCGTGTCCCCGATGAGGATGATTTCGTCCGGGCTCTGGATGAGACCGTCATTGTAGAGCCGCGTGTACAGGATGCGGGCCACGTCGCCCCGGTCTTCCGCCAGGTCGCCGTATCCGCCGTGCCGGAAGTCGAAGTACGGCGCGATGCCGTATTCCGTCACTTTGTCCCGGGCCCCTTCCGTCGTGTTGCCTGTCATGAGGGTCAGGCCGATTTCCGGATGGTGTTCCTTACAATGACGCAGGGTCGGTTCCACATTGGCCATCAAATGGCCCTTGTGTTCCCGCAGCCGCTGCTTGAGCCGCATTTCGTACGTCAGCATCAGGCCGGCCGCCCAGCCGCTCGTGCAGCGTCCCCGCACATCCGTGATGATTTCCTTGATGATGCCCGAATCGGTACGGCCCGCCAGGGTTCCCTTGAACTGATAGGGTTCCCTGAGGCGCAGGTAGTCGCGGATGGCATCGGTGAGCGCCGCGTACCCGGCGCGGTTCGTCAAAAGCAGGGTCCCGTCGATATCCCAGGCCAGATATAACATGTTGAAACCTCCAAACTGATCCAGATTCCTGTTTTTCCTACCCATTATACCATATCGGGAGGAGGGAAGGACGGAAATCGGCGGCCCCGCATCCGCCGCCATAAAAAATTCCGCTCCCGTTCACTAAGGATCCCATTTCCATGATATAATAAGGTTAGGATAAGATGTCCTTCTCTTTGGCAGACAACCTTTCCGCCCCGCTGCGGAACCTTGGCTGTGTTCTTCGGAGAAGACAGGGAAGGCTCCGTTCCTTCGGCCGGTACGCCGGCTGTCTGTCGCACGAGGTGGTAGTATGAAATTTGTCAAACTCTGGTCTTTGAAAATTTTTACCGCGGAGGATGTCGTATGCGGGGACAAGCCGTTTTACCGCTGCATCCTGGAGGAAGCGCGGGAGCAGGATATCGCCGGTGGCACCCTGATCAGGGCGGAAGAGGGCTATGGCACGGAAATCCGCGGTCTCGACGACACGGTGCGCAGCATCGTGTTCAGCGGCTCCTACAACCTGCCGGTCATTGTGGAAATCGTCGATACCTATGAAAAGCTGTCGCGGATCTTTCCGTTCCTGGAAGCACACGGCGACCTGCATTTCCTGGCCGTCATCGAAATGAAGCACGCGCTCTATACCAACTATATTAAGGAAAATGCCGTGCGCATGCACCGCGAGGACGAAGTCCGGCTGCTGGACAAGCCGGAGGACGCCTGAGGAACGGCATATAAGTAAAGCAGATCAAGGCCCCTGGGGCCAGGAAGGAAGAAGACATGGACGAAGAAACGAAAGTGACCGTCATTGACGACCGGGTCCGTGAAGAAGAGGCCCTGTCCCTGTGCAAATGGGCGGCAGCACGCGCCGGCGCCATCGTCGTGATCCCCGGTCTGGGTACCCTGTCCACCGTGGCGAACGACGTCTATATGATTATGAAGATCGGCAAGGTATATGAACAGGACATCACGGAAAAGGCCGCCGTGAGCCTGCTCGGTTCCATGGGCACGGTCTTCGTGGGCGGCAAACTGGCTACCCTGATTCCCTTTGCGCCGCTGCAGATTCCGCTGGCCGTCGGCATGACCTACGGCCTGGGCCGCGTCGTCATGGAATGGATCAAAGCGGGGAAACCGAAGGACCTGAGCGCCTTTAAGAAAGTCTACCAGGACGGCGTCAAGTACGCCAGGGAAAACATCAACCTCTTCAAGGAGGACCCGAAGAAGGACGAGCCCCTGGGGGACGAAAAAAAGAAATTCGACGTATGACGAACTGATTTGGAGGACTGTTTAAGTTGGAAGCATTTCTGTACTTGTTGTTCATGGTATTCGTATCCTTTGCCGTCGGCACCATCGTGTGGGTGATGGTGTCCAAAGCCTTTGGCCGGGGTACAACGAATGCCAGGATCTTCAACTTCGTCCTGATCCCCATCTGCGTCCTGGCCATGGACTTCCTCATCATCCTGTCCGGCCGCTGGGGGTATCTGGTCGGGGCCGTTCCGCTGTTCCTGATTGCAGGCTACTGCCTGTACTACCGATTCGGCCACAGTGGCGCCTATTTCGATGCGCCGGATCCCGGTGACTTCAAACGGGCGGAAAGCAAAAAGTCGCGCCGCATCCGCGAAGCCCGCGAAAAACGGCATCAGCAGCATGAATACCGTAAGGAAACGGAAGGACAGAAGTGAGTCCATCCTGCAAGTGACTTTATCCGATACGGTGGATGTATGATACAGCCTGGCCCGCAAACGCACGGGCCGGCCGGGAAAGTTTGAAAGGAGATGGCCTGTATGTTTAACAAGATCCTGGTTCCTGTCGATGGTTCTGAAAGTGCATGGCGTGCCCTGGACCAGGGCCTGGTACTGTCGGACAAGTTTGGCGGGGAAGTCATCGTGCTGACCGTCATCCAGCCTTACAACAACGCCGCCCTGCTGGCGGTGCCGCTGGACCATAACATCATCAGCCAGAGCAACAACGATTTGAAGCAGGTCGGCGACGAAGTGCTGCACCGCGCGGAAGAGCGCGTCAAAGCCGCAAAGCATGACGGGAAGGTCAGCTACGAGATGGAAGTCGGCCATCCGTCCGAACGGATCCTGGCAGCCGCCAAAGAAAACGGCGCCGACGCCATCGTCCTCGGCAGCCGCGGCCTGTCCGGCATTGCGGAATTCTTCCTGGGCAGCGTCAGCTCCAAGATCGCCCAGTACGCCGCCATTCCGGTCCTGATCGTCAAGTAAGGCCGGTGCCGGAACATACTTTCGCAACAAAGCTCAAGTAAAGGCTGTGCAATCATGGCAATCTTAAAGAAGATCCTGGTTCCCATTGATGGGACGGAATATTCCTGGCGCGCCCTGGAATACGCCGCCGGCCTGGCTTCTCTGTCCGGAGGCGGCCTTTGCGTCGTGACCGTGGTGGACAACGAAGGCGGGTCCCCGTTCCACAGCGCTCCCCTGCGGACCGGTAAGGAGCGGGAGAACGATGCGGGCGACGAAACGACGGTCATGCAGATCGGCAACGATGTGCTCGATGCCGCCCGGGTCCTGCTGGACGCCCATCCCGAGGTGGTCTGCGACTACGTCCTCATGCAGGATGAAGATGTGCCTTCCGCCATCCTCGAGGCGCTGGCTGTGAACAACTGCGATGCCGTCGTGCTCGGCTGCCGCGGCAAAAGCTTCTTCAAGCAGCTCCTGCGGCGCAGCGTGAGCCAGTCCGTGCTGGAACTGTCCGATGTCCCCGTCATCATCGTGAAATGACGGCGGGAACGACAAGGACGACCGTACAAAAAAACTGCCGCTTTTCCCGGCAGCCTGCTGATTGGCAGGACGGGGAAGGCGGCAGTCTGTTTTTTTGCGGCTGTCAGAACATATGCTTCTTCCACAGGGCCGAGGCGGCGACGGCGCTGAAGGCGATGGCGATGGCGATGACCAGCCAGAAGCCGAAGGCGTTTTCGGCGAACGGCACGGGCACGTTCATGCCCCAGAGGCTGAAGAACAGGGTCGGGATGGCCAGGATGATCGTGATGCTGGCCAGGAACCGCATGACGATGTTCAGGTTGTTGCTGATGATGGAAGCGAACATCTCCATGGTGCTGTTGACGATGTGGCCGTACATTTCCACCATTTCAATGGCCTGCTTGTATTCGATGATGACATCTTCCAGCAGGTCCTCGTCCTCTTCGTACATTTTGACGAGCTTCTGGGCCGACGAAACGCTCCGCAGGCGCAGCAGCTTTTCCGTCACCATGTAGTTGCTCTTCAGGGATGTCGTGAAGTAGGTCAGGGATTTCTGCAAGTCCAGCATGCTGAACAGCTTGGAGTTTTCCATGGCCTGGCGCAGATGGTGTTCCAAATCGTCCGTCCGGCGGATGATGTTGCGGATATACTTCAAATACAAGGTAGCGGACTTGTAGAGGATCTGGAACAGGAAACGGGTCTTCTTATAGGTGCTGAAGGTCTTGTGCGTGCCGGCGTTGAAGGCGGCCGTCACGGCGTTGGCTTCCAGACAGACCGTCATGATGTAGTCCTGCGTGAGGATGATGCCCAGGGGCATGGTGTCGTAATCCTTGTTGCTGCGCAGGAAAGGGATGTCGATGACGACGAGGAGCTGGTCCTCGTCCACTTCCGTACGGGATTTTTCTTCGCTGTCCAGGGAAGCCGTGAGGAAATCCCGCTGGATCTTCGTCGCCTTGACCAGCGTCTCGATTTCCGCAGGGGTGGGGGCCACCACGTCAATCCAGCAGCCGCGTTCCAGCTGCCCGATATCGTATTCGTCCACGCCGGTGCCGGCGCTCATCAGGATCTTGTACATGGGACTCCCTCCTTTCCGTGGGCAACACTCTCCCTTTATAACGCATATATTATAGCTGATTCTTTTTAAAAATACTAGTAGTTTGCCACGAAAAACGTCGAAAAACGTAAAAATATCGTAAAATGACATTGCCTGTCCGAAAAACCGGCAGGGAAAGACAAATTCGGGGACCGTTGTGCCGAGAGGGGATTTTTTACGGTAAAACAGGGAAAAAGGACGGAAAAACAGGAACGGTCCCTGCCGGCATGATATAATGAACCGTGTACAGTGTTTTTCACAGGGGGTAATCATGAACTTATTCGACATCATCGGCCCGGTCATGATCGGGCCTTCGAGTTCCCATACGGCCGGTGCCTGCCGGCTGGGACTGCTGGCCGCGGCCATTCTGGGGCAGAAGCCCGTGAAGGCGGACATCCTGCTCCATGGGTCGTTTGCCCGCACCTATAAGGGACACGGCACGGACCGCGCCCTGGCGGCGGGACTCATGGGCTGGGCGCCGGACGATGTGCGTATTCCCCAAGCCCTGTCCATTGCCGGAAAGGAAGGCTATGGCTTCACGTTCCGTCCGGGGGACCTGGGCGACATGGTCCATCCCAACACGGCCAGCTTCCACCTGACCGGCGCGGATGGCGGCACGTGCGATGTCATCGGCTCCTCTATCGGCGGCGGGCAGGTCAAGGTGACCTCCATCGACGGGTTCGCGGTGGAGCTGACGGGTGTCCTGCCGGTCCTGCTGATCCCCCACCGCGACCAGCCCGGCGTCATCGCCCTGGTCAGCAGCATCCTGGCCATGCACCAGGTGAACATTGCCTCCATGCGCGTCTTCCGCAATAATAAGGGCGGCCTGGCGACCATGGTCCTCGAGTGTGATGAAACCGTGGCGCCCGACGTGGTGCATCAGCTGGAGCGCCTGGACCCCGTCCGGACGGTCCGTTTCGTGAACCGTGTGGCCTGAAACGGGGGAGGAGGAATGCCATGAGACTGGATAAATTATCCTGGGCGGAATTCGTCCGGGAAGCGGAAAAACAGCGTACAGGGCTGTTCGACTGCCTGCTGAACCACGAGGCGGCCCAGCTGGAAATGGACAAGGCCGCCGTCCTGGCGCGCCTGTCGTCCCTGCTGGACATTATGGAGGAATCGGCCCGGTACGGCCTGACGGGCGTCCGCTCCAACAGCGGGCTGACCGGCGGCAGCGCCAAAAAGATGGCCGAAGCCTTTGCCGATGCGGAAAAGGCGGAATCCCTGGCGCTCCTGGGACCCCTGGCCAGCGATGCCGTACTGTACGCCACGGCGGTGGCCGAATGCAATGCCGCCATGGGCCGTATCGTGGCGGCCCCCACGGCGGGTGCCAGCGGTATCGTGCCCGGCGTGCTCCTGGCACTGAAGAAGCATTATAACCTGGGCCGGGCGGCTTTGGCGGAAGGCCTGATGGTGGCCGGCGTCATCGGCGAAGTCATTGCTGACCGGGCGACACTGGCCGGGGCGACGGGCGGCTGCCAGGCCGAATGCGGCAGCGGTGCCGCCATGGCGGCCGGCGCGGCCGTGTACCTGCTGGGGGGAGACGGCAGACAGATCGATACGGCCGTCTCCATCGTCTTCAAGAACGTGCTGGGCCTTGTCTGCGATCCCGTAGCGGGCCTCGTCGAAGTGCCCTGCATCAAACGCAATGCCGGCTGCACCGTCCAGGCTCTGCTGGCGGCGCAGATGGCCCTGCTCGGCATTACGAGCTTCATCCCGGCCGACGAGGCCATCGACGCTATGGAGCGGGTCGGCCGCTCCCTGCCGCACGGTCTGCGCGAAACGGCCGAAGGCGGCATGGCCACGACGCCGACGGCGCAGGCCTGGGCCAAAAAATATTTCGGTAAATGAAGGCCGGAGGGCGCCGCAGGCCTGTCGGCAGCGCAGCCTTAAAATCATTTGACAGAGCCTGAACGCTATGTTATAATGAGTTTCGTCTTAAGCAGTGCTTGACATGGTGGGTGTGGTGAAGCGGTTAACACGGCGGATTGTGGCTCCGTTACGCGCAGGTTCAAATCCTGTCACCCACCCCATTCTTATCGACAATTTGGGGTGTAGCCAAGTTGGTAAGGCACAGGACTTTGACTCCTGTATGCGTAGGTTCGAGCCCTGCCACCCCAGCCAGTTTATACATGGTCCATTAGCTCAGTTGGCAGAGCACCTGACTTTTAATCAGGGTGTCCCCAGTTCGAGTCTGGGATGGATCACCATTTTGTCCATAACCGGAGGATCGCAGGATTCCCCGGTTTTTTTAATGCCTTTTTCCCGGCGGCACGATTTGACGCTCCCGGGCAAATCCCGTATAATGGATACGATGGGAACCCTTTCCGGGGTTCCTTTTCCGTGCGGGTGTGGCGGAACTGGCAGACGCACCAGACTTAGGATCTGGCGGTTTATCCATGCAGGTTCAAATCCTGTCACCCGCACCATTTTTATGCCCTGTTTCAAGAAACAATACAAATAAATCAGGAGTTGGGCAAGATCCGCAACAGCGTTGCCCAAAGTATGATAAAATAAGGAAGAATACGATTCGGAAAACCCGGATCCCGAAAAGGTACAGGACAAAGAAAGAAGGAGTCAAGATGACCACACAGATGCAGTTGGCACGCAAAGGAACCATTACGCCGGCCATGAAGGCCGTTGCCGCATACGAAGGCCTGGACGCGGAAACGATCCGCGGACGCGTGGCCCAGGGGGTGATCGCCATTCCCTGCAATCGCAACCACAAGACGCTGCAGCCCCGCGGCGTGGGCCTGGGCCTGAAGGTCAAGGTCAATGCCAACCTGGGTACGTCGAGCGCCTTTCCCGATCCGGCGCCGGAACTGATTAAATTGACGACCGCCATCGAGGCCGGGGCGGATTCCGTCATGGACCTGTCCACAGGGGACAACATCGACGCCTCCCGCCGGGCCATCCTCAACGCTTCCACCGTCATGGTCGGCACCGTGCCCGTTTACCAGGCTGCCGTGGAAACCATAAAGAAACGGGGCGCCGTCGTTGAAATGACCCGCGAAGACATGCTCGACGCCGTGCAGCGCCAGGCGGAAGACGGGGCCGATTTCCTGACCATCCATTGCGGCATCAACAAGATGGTCCTGAAACAGCTGACCGGGGAAGGCCGCGTCATGGATGTCGTCAGCCGCGGCGGCAGCTTCATCACGGGCTGGATGCTCCACAACGAAAAGGAAAATCCTTTCTATGAATATTTCGATGACATCCTGGACATTTGCGAAAAATACGATGTCACCATCTCCCTGGGCGACGGCCTGCGCCCGGGCTGTCTGGCCGACGCGACGGACCGCGCCCAGATCCAGGAATTGATCAACATCGGCGAGCTGACGCAGCGCGCCTGGGACCGCGGTGTGCAGGTCATGTGCGAAGGGCCCGGCCACGTGCCCTTCAACCAGATTGAGACGAACATGAAGCTCCAGAAGAGTCTTTGCCACGGTGCGCCGTTCTACGTGCTGGGACCCCTCGTCACCGATGTGGCGCCCGGCTACGACCATATCACGAGCGCCATCGGCGGCACCCTGGCGGCCGTCAGCGGCGCCGACTTCCTGTGTTATGTGACGCCGGCGGAACACTTGGGGCTGCCTGACCTGGACGATGTCAGGGAAGGCGTCATCGCCGCCCGTATCGCGGCCCACGCGGCCGACCTGGCCAAAGGCAACAAGCAGGCCTGGGAGTGGGATGTCAAGATGGCCCGCGCCCGCAAAGCCCTCGACTGGAAAGCCCAGCTCGACCTGGCCATCGACCCGGACAAGGCGAAGGAATTCCGCAAGTCGAAGAACAAGGAAGAGGAAGAAGCCTGCTCCATGTGCGGCGACTACTGCGCCGTCAAGATCGTCAATGAGTACCTGACGGAACAGCGGAAGAAGGCTTGGAAGGCATAACGCTGGCGTTAAGGGAACCTGAAGGGAGGCGCGTACCGTGAGACTTGAACGACATGGCCTGGGTACCCTGACCCTGGACCTGAATCCGGCGGTCACCGTGCTGCCCGCCCTGGTGCTGGGGCTGATATTCAGCGCCTTTTCGGGCACCGGGTACCGCTTCGGGCTGGAGAGCGTCCTGCGGGGCGCCATGATCCTGTCCCTGCTGGTGGTGTTCCCGACAATCGCGGCAGCCCTGTTTTCCGCAGGGGCGCGGCGCCGGCAGGTGCGCCAGGACGGACGCGTCCCTGCCAAAATGCTCCGTTTCCTGGATGGCTCGGCCTGTGCCGCCGCCTTCCTGGGCGTCCTGCTGGGTTCGCTCCTGCACCTGTCGCCGGCGCGGAAATTCCTGCTGCACCGCGCCGCTTCCCCCTTTTCTTACGAAACCGTCTTCAATTTCATGTCCTGGCCCGTGCTGGGCCTGCTGGTTTTGGGCCTCGTGCTGTACCTCGCCGGCTCGTCGGCGGTCCTGACGAAAGGGGAGGGCGCCCCCGTCCGCGCCTTCGGCCTCAGCCTCTGCCGCGTCATGCAGAATGTGACGGAACGCCTGGTCCCCTGGCTCCTGCCCCTGGCGGCCTTTGCCGCCGCCTGGCTCTTCGGCACGCTGCTGTGGGGTCCCGATACCCTGCGGGGACCGGTTTCCTTCCGCTTTCACGGCGGCCTGACCTTCGCCAGGACGATCCTGCCCCTGGTGCTGGTGCCTCTGCTGGGCGCCTTCGGCACAGGCTGGTACTTGCTGCGCCGGTGCGGCCGGGACTGCCCGGGCCATTTCGCCGGGGCCTTCCAACGGGTCCTGCTGCAGGCAGCCGCCTGCTGTTCCCGCGGCCGCTGCGGCCGGGAGATTGCCCATAACCTGCGCCGTCTGGGCGTGCGCGACGAAGAGGCCCTCGTCCGGACCCGGGCCGGCCTGCTGTGGAGTTCCGCCGCGACGACCTTCTATATCGCCTTTGCCTGCACCCTGCTGCTGCCGTATTTTTCCGCCGGCGTCCGCGCGGTCCTTGCCGTCCTCGTGTTCTGCTTCAGCATCCTCGCCGGCCGCGCGGACCTGCCCATGCCCTCGGCGGGGCTGGTGCTGCTGGTCCTGTCGCCGGTGCTTTTCCACCTGTCCTTCGTCCCCCTCGGCGTGACGGGGGGCCTGGCCCTGCTCCTGATGCTGGAACGTTACCTGGACATCGTCCGCACTGTGGCCAACGTCCTTCTGACGGGCGTCGCCGTCTACCTGTCGGACAAACTGAGCTGGTAAGATGTCCGGCCCGTCCGTCCGCAAATGGAACAGATACAAAAAAAGGAGGCCTTTGATGTGACCCCAAAAAGTTAGACCTTAGTAACGAGATGGTTTTTACTGTCTCGTTACTTTTTTATGCTGCCTGCAAGGAAAGCCTATATTGAACAG
>ONEW01000009.1 GCA_900316935.1 uncultured Selenomonadales bacterium | reverse complement strand
CAGTACTATTTTTTTCTTAAATTCATAGTTGTGTTTTGCCATAAAAAACTGACCCCCAATTGTTAGATTTTTGGTCTAACAATTGGGGGTCAGCTCAATTGCCTGAATTGACAGTCTTTTTCTTGCTTTTTCATATCGGCGTGGTATACTTCTGTAATGATATGCGGCACGGAATAAAGATTGCCGCACCGGGAGGTCCCTGTGAGTCTTCAAATGAAACACCAGGTCAGACGGTACCTGACCATCACCCTTGGCACGTGCGTTTCAGGCATCGCCCTGAATGCCTTCTTCCTGCCCCACCATTTACTGAGCGGCGGCATCACGGGCCTGGGCATGATCCTGTACTACCTGTCCGGCTGGCAGGTCAGCATCACAAACATCCTCTTCAACATCCCCCTTTTCATCCTGGCCTACAAGCTCATGAGCCGCAACTATTTCCTTAGCGGCATTTACGGCACGGTGGCCCTGTCCTTCTGGCTGCACGTGTTTTCCCCGCTGAACGGCATGGTGCCCGTCCATGACGCCATGCTCAGCTGTATTGCCGGCGGCGTCCTGCACGGCATCGGCCTGGGCACGCTCTACCGTGTCGGCGGCAGCACGGGCGGCACGGACATCATCGGTGCCATCGTGCAGAAGTTCTATTCCATCAGCATCGGCACGACGGGCTTCGCCATCAACTTCGTCCTGCTCTGCAGCGGCGCCTTCTTCTTCGGCCTCGAGCCGGCCCTGTACACCCTGGTCGCCTATTTCGCCGTGGCCAAGGTGAGCAACGCCTTCACGGACGGCTTCGACTACAAAAAGAACGTCTTCATCATCAGTGAACAGAACGAGGCCATCGCCGAAGCCATCATCAAAATCGTCGGCCGCGGCGTCACCTACATCGAAGGCGAAGGCGCCTTCACGCACCAGCATCGCAAAATGATCTTCTGCGTCGTCAAACTCACGCAGGTTGCCAAAGTCAAACAGCTCGTCAAAGAATACGACCCCTACGCCTTCATGATCATCCAGGACGCAAACGATGTATTTGGCCGCGGCTTCACGCAAAAGGCAAACCACACCGTCAAACGTCCGCCGGAACTGCGCATGGATTGGGAGGAAATGGAGGTTGCGGAAAAGAAGCCGGAACGGCAGGCGTAAATAACGGCAAGGATATAGGGAATGAGAAAGCGGGCGGGGTCCTGCCAGTTCCAGGGGCAGGCCGCCTGATTTTCGTCCCATGCTGAAAAATTCCCCTTTCCGGTTGGGAAAGGGGAATTTCGTTTTTTATACAGGATTGATAGAGAAGTGCGCCGGGCACCAGGGTCAGCAGGCAGCCCGGCGCACCAAACACAAACCGTTTCATGGGAGTGCCTGTTTTACGTTATGCCTGCGGGTTGGTGGAATCCGCGTCAGACGGGGCGTCCCCGCCGGCGGTGCCGGTGCCGCCCTTGTCCAGGCCGTCTTTCTGTCCGTCGGTCAGAGGCGTGCCGTCGACGTTTTCACCGCGGGCCGCGGCTTCGCGTTTGGCAGCTGCTTCCCAGGCGGCGGAGCGGGCGGCTTCGCGGGCCGCGTCTTCGGCAGCTTTTTCCGCGTCGGCTTCCCGTTCCCGCTCGTTCTTTTCCGTTGCTTCTTCCGAAGCACGGCGCAGGGCTTCTTCCGGATCCTCGTGATGAAGGATGGCCATGAATTCTTCGCCGGTGATGGTTTCCTTTTCCAGCAGATAGGCTGCAAGGCGGTCCATGTCGTCGCGGTGTTCCTTCAGGAGGGAGATGGCCTTCCGGTGGGCCGCTTTGATGATTTCCACGACTTTGGCGTCAATGCGGGCGGCCGTGGCTTCGCTGCAGGTCATGGAAGCGTCGCCGCCCAGGTAGGCGTTCTGGATCGTTTCCATGCCCATCATGTCGAATTCCTCGGTCATACCGAGACGGGCCACCATGGCGCGGGCCAGGCGGGTCGCCTGCTCGATGTCGTTGGCTGCCCCGCCGGTGACGAGGTTGAACACGACTTCTTCGGCGGAACGGCCGCCGGTGATGGTCACGATGCGGTTGAAGAGCTCCTCTTTGCTCTGGAGCACCTTTTCCTGTTTGTCGACCTGCATGGTGTACCCCAGGGCACCGCTGGTACGCGGTACGATGGTGATCTTGTGGACCGGTGCGGAGTTGCTCTGCAGGGCCGCCACCAGGGCATGGCCGATTTCATGGTAGGCGATGACCTTCTTTTCTTCGGGGGCGATGACGGCGCCTTTGCGCTGGTAGCCGGCGATGATGACTTCGACCGATTCTTCCAGGTCCTGCTGGTTGACTTTGTCGCGGCCCATCCGCACGGCGCGCAGGGCGGCCTCATTGACGATGTTCGCCAGTTCGGCGCCGGAAGCGCCGGCCGTGGCGCGGGCAATGGCGTTCAGGTCGATGTCGTCTTCCATGCGCACATCTTTGGAATGCACTTTGAGGATGGCTTCACGGCCTTTCAGGTCCGGCAGTTCGACCGGAATGCGGCGGTCGAAACGGCCCGGACGGAGCAGGGCCTTGTCCAGGGATTCGGGGCGGTTCGTGGCGGCCAGGATGATGACGCCTTTGCTGCCGTCGAAGCCGTCCATTTCGGACAGCAGCTGGTTCAGGGTCTGTTCCCGTTCGTCGTTGCTGCCGAAGGCACCGGTATCCCGTTTTTTGCCGATGGCGTCGATTTCATCGATGAAGACGATGCACGGCGCCTTTTTCTGGGCCTGGTCGAAAAGGTCGCGCACACGGGCTGCGCCCATGCCGACGAACATTTCAATGAATTCAGACCCGGAAATGCTGAAGAAGGGGACCTTCGCTTCGCCGGCGATGGCTTTGGCGAGCAGGGTCTTGCCGGTACCCGGAGGGCCGACCAGCAGGGCGCCTTTCGGCATGGTGGCGCCGATCTTCTGGTATTTGCCGGGATGATGCAGGAAATCGACCAGCTCGACGAGGGCTTCCTTTGCCTCGTCCTGGCCCGCTACATCGGCAAAGGTGACGCCGGTGTTGGCCTGCATGTACACTTTGGCATTGCTCTTGCCGAAGTTGCCCATGCCGCCGATGCCGCCGAATCCGCCTTTACCGGCCATAAAGCGCATAATGAGCTGCCCGATCAGGAAAAAGATCAGGATCGGCAGGATCCAGTTCGTAAAGAAGCTTTCCAAGGGCGACGCTTCGCGGGGAATGACCTGCGAGAACGTGACTTTGCTCTTTTCCAGCCGCGTCAGCAGCTGCGGGTCTTCGGCACGGCCTGTGATGTAGATCTTTTTGTCGTTCGTGTCGGAGGCGGTGGCTGCCAGCCGCTTGTCACTGATTTCAACTTTCGAGAACTTGCCCTCATCCACCATCTGCAGGAATGTGCTGTAGGGAATGTTTTCCACCTGGGGCTTGAACATGGTGGGGAACACGTAGGCATTCAACAACATGATGACGACGAAAGCCAGTATATAATAAAAATACAGAGGCCGCCGGCCGTTGCTGTTCCGGTTGTTCTGATTATTCATCCTCTTCCTCCTTGTATCCGTACCCGGTCCGGGCCGGGGACAGTTTTGTTTCAGGCCACTGGGTGCAGTGACACTTTTCCTTATTTTAAACCTTCAATTAGAGGGTAGCAAGTGTATGCCGGGCCATAAGTGTGAAAAAAACAAGAATTATGTATACTTGTGCTCCAGCAGTTGAATTGTGTCCATCCGTATACTACAATGAACATATGCCCTATGCTTGAATCAAGAAGTATACGCCAAAGGAGGCATTCCACATATGAAGAAGATCAAGACCGTACTTGTCGCGAACCGCGGCGAAATCGCCATCCGTGTTTTCCGTGCCTGCGCTGAGCTGGGCATCCGCACCATCGCCATTTTCTCGAAGGAGGACACCCTGTCCCTGCACCGCAACAAGGCGGACGAAGCTTACCTGGTAGGCCGCGGCAAGGGCCCGGTGGAAGCATACCTTGACATCGACGACATCATCCGCATCGCGAAGGAACACGATGTGGACGCCATCCATCCCGGCTACGGGTTCCTGTCGGAAAACGCCGATCTGGCCAAGCGCTGCGAAGAAGAGGACATCCTCTTCATCGGCCCCCATGTGGACCACCTCATCATGTTCGGTGACAAGGTCAATGCGCGCAACCAGGCGAAGCGGGCCGGCATCCCCATGATTCCCGGCAGCGACGGGCCGGTCCAGTCTCTGGAAGAAGTCAAGGCGTTCGGCCGCAAATTCGGCTATCCCCTCATCATCAAGGCCGTCAATGGCGGCGGCGGGCGCGGGATGCGCGCCGTCCAGTCCGAAGAGGAACTGGACACGGCCTATGACCTGGCCAAATCGGAAGCCCTGAAGGCTTTCGGCAGTGACGAAATCTACGTGGAAAAATACCTGAAGGACCCGAAGCACATCGAGGTCCAGGTCCTGGGCGACGAGCACGGCAACCTGGTGCACCTGTTCGAGCGGGACTGCTCCGTCCAGCGCCGTCACCAGAAGGTCATCGAAATGGCGCCGGCCACGTTTGTGCCGCAGGAACTGCGCCAGAAGATCTGCGACGCGGCCCTGCACCTCATGGGCAATGTCCATTACGTAAGCGCCGGCACGTGCGAGTTCCTCGTCACGCCGGACGGCAATTTCTACTTCATTGAAGTCAACCCCCGCATCCAGGTGGAACACACCGTGACGGAAGCCATTACGGGGATCGATATCGTGCAGGCCCAGATCCATATCGCCGAAGGCCTGGACATGCATTCCCCCGAAGTGGGCGTTCCGAAGCAGGAAGACATCCGCTACCGCGGCGAAGCCATCCAGTGCCGGATTACGACGGAAGACCCGCTGAACCATTTCATGCCGGACACGGGCAAACTGATTGCCTACCGTTCCGGCGGCGGCATGGGGATCCGCCTTGATGCAGGCAATGCATTCACGGGGTCCGTCATCACGCCGTACTACGATTCCCTGCTGGTCAAGGCCACGACCTGGGGCCTGACCCACCAGATCGCCGTCACGAAGATGCTGCGCTGCCTGCGGGAATTCCGCATCCGCGGCGTCAAGACGAACATCGCCTTCCTGGAAAAGGTGCTGCAGAACCCGAAATTCACCGACGGTTCCTATACGACGAACTTCATCGATACGACGCCGGAACTGTTCGAGTTCCCCGAAAGCCGCGACCGTGGCACGAAGCTGCTGCACTATATCGGGGACATCACGGTCAACGGCTATGCCAATGTGGGTGTCGTGCCGAAACCGGAATTCGCGCCCATGAACCTGCCGAAACACTTTGAAGGCCCCCTGCCGAACGGCAGCAAACAGATTCTGGAGGCCCGCGGTCCCGAAGGCCTGGCCAAGTGGGTCCAGGACCAGAAGGAAGTCCTCATTACGGACACGACGTTCCGCGATGCCCACCAGTCCCTGTTTGCGACGCGTCTGCGCACAGCCGACATGCTGCGCGTCATCCGCGACACGGCCGGCAAACTGCCTGGCCTGTTCTCCTTCGAGGACTGGGGCGGCGCCACCTTCGACGTGGCCTACCGGTTCCTCGACGAAAGCCCCTGGGCCCGCCTGCAGCAGTTCAACGAAGCGGCGCCGAACATCCTGCACCAGATGCTCCTGCGCGGTGCCAACGCCGTCGGTTACACAGGCTACCCGGACAACGTGGTCAAGGAATTCATCCGCCTGTCCGCCAGGAACGGCATCGACGTGTTCCGTATCTTCGATTCCCTGAACAGCCTGGACAACATGCGCCTCTCCATTGAGACCGTCCGCGGATGCAACAAAGTGGCGGAAGCGGCCCTGTGCTATACGGGGGACATCCTCGACCCGGAACGGGACAAATACAACCTGAAATACTATGTCGACATGGCCAAAGAATTGGAGAAGGCCGGCGCCAACATCATCGCCATCAAGGATATGGCGGGTCTGTTGAAGCCGGAAGCGGCCTACCGCCTGATCAGCGCCCTCAAGGACGCCGTCGGCGTGCCCATCCACCTGCACAGCCATGACGGCAGCGGCAACAGCATCTATACGTACGCCCGCGCCATCGACGCCGGCGTCGACATTGTGGACACGGCCATGAGCGCCATGAGCTGCGGCACGTCGCAGCCTTCGACGGCCGGCCTGTATTACGCCCTGGAAGGACATCCGCGCCAGCCGAAGCTCGATGTGGACGCCCTGAACGAGATGTCCCGCTACTGGGAGACCATCCGCCCGTACTACAAAGCGGCGGACAAGACGGAAAACTTCCCGAACCCCGAAGTCTACATCCACGAAATGCCCGGCGGCCAGTACACGAACCTGAAACAGCAGGCCGCCGCCCTGGGCCTGTTGGACCGCTGGGAAGAGATCAAGGACATGTACCACCGCGTCTCCATGATGTTCGGCGATGTCATCAAAGTCACGCCGTCGTCCAAAGTCGTCGGCGACATGACCCTCTTCATGGTCCAGAACGAACTGACGGAGGAAGATGTCTACGCCAAAGGCGACACCATGGACTTCCCCGCGTCGGTCATCAACTTCTTCCGCGGCGGTATCGGCACGCCGTACGGCGGCTTCCCGAAACGCCTGCAGCAGATCATCCTGCGCGGGGAAAAACCGATCACCCAGCGTCCCGGCGCCGTCCTGCCGCCGGCCGACTTCGAAGCCAAGCGCCAGGATCTGAAGGAAATGAACGCGCCCGTGACGGACGAAGCCGTTTCCTCCTACTGCCTGTACCCCGACGTGTTCCGCAAATGGGTGGCACGCCACGAGGAATT
The DNA here is from genome assembly GCA_900316935.1 of uncultured Selenomonadales bacterium. Classification (GTDB taxonomy): domain Bacteria; phylum Bacillota; class Negativicutes; order Acidaminococcales; family Acidaminococcaceae; genus Succiniclasticum. Next base: position 57,512 of record ONEW01000009.1, on the reverse strand, counting down.
CGGCGATGTGTCCGTCCTCGATACGCCGACCTTCTTCTTCGGCATGGTTCCCGGCGAGGAAATCGACGTCGAGATTGAAAAGGGCAAAGTCGTCATCATCAAGCTGATCCATATCAGCGGCGCCGACGACAACGGCAACCGCGTCGTCAGCTTCGAATTCAACGGGATGCCGCGTGAAATCACGATCTTCGACCGCAATGCCAAGCACACCAACGTGACCCGCCGGAAGGCCGACAAGTCGAACCCCGGCGAAATCGGAGCCACCCTGGCAGGGTCCGTTGTCAAGATCCTGGTGGAAAAGGGTCAGTCCGTGACGAAGGGCATGCCCCTGATTGTGACGGAAGCCATGAAGATGGAGACCACCATCGCGGCGCCCATTTCGGGCATCATCAGCCAGATCCTGGTCCAGGCCGGGAGCCGTATCGAGAACGGCGACTGCCTGCTCACCATCGACACTAAGAACTGAGTTCCAGTCTGTTTCAGCGAGGAATCCGGCCCATGGCCGGGTTCCTTTTTTGTCCCGCCGCGGCAGTGTGGTATAATGTAAAATACCATCTTTTGGAAGGAATCTTTTCACATGAATGACACCGATATGAACAGAACGATACGGACCGGGGACGCCCGCCGTCAGGAAGCGGGGCACGATGCCCGGCAGCAGGCACGGCGGGAAGCCCGGAAAAAGAAGATCCTGGATCACAGCCTCTTCCTCTATGTCGTGGATCATTTGAACAGCCGGGGCTCCTACCGGGGCCTCTCCCTGCCCGACGCGCCGTACAGGCCCTATTCGGGCGGCCAGGAAGACGTGATGCTGACCAACGTCCTGGTACAGCAGGACGACGTGCAGCAGGCGTCCCGCATCTACTTGCTGCTGCGCAGCTGGATGCAGCATCCTGAAGCCCGGACGGAACGGGAACTGTACCGCCTGGTGGCCACGTCGCCCATGGCGCTCTTCTTCCAGCCCCTGGCGTCCCTGCTGCGCAGGGAAAAGCTGCCCTACACCCTGCTGGACCTGGCCCAGGAATGGCTCTATACCGCATCGGACCGCGAAGTCCTGAAATTCGTGTACCTGTTGTGCGGCCTCATCGGCCTCCGGCAGATCCGCACGGTTTTTTCGCGCAACTTCTACGACGACCTCTTCACCCTTGCCCGCTGTGAAGAATTCACGCTGTACCTGTGCCTGGCCTGCCGTCTGAGCGACGAGGCCCCGCAGGAAGACCTGTGGAAGGTGGCGCGGCACACCTCCCAGTGGGGCCGCGTCCTCGTCACCTCGCTGCTCGAATACGACACGCCGCGCAAAAAGGAGTGGCTCTTCCGCCACAGTGACAACGCCGACAGTGTGTTGTGGCTCGACGAGCAGGGGTTCCTCATCGAACAGTGCGGCCTGCTCCAAATCCTTTCGCGGCCTTCCCTGAACGAGGCAGACTATGCCAAGGCCGGCAACCTGGTTTTGGGCTACATCACGTCGCTCCTGCCGCGACAGGGCGTGCCGGCGGAAATGATGCCCTCCGCCCCCTCACCGGACGTGATCAAGCCGCCCGCGGTGCATGTCCCCCTGGAGCCGCTCCTGACACAGCTGCTGCGCCACGCCCGCACCCATTGCCGCCATCCGGAGGACCTGACCTTCCTGAACATGCTGCGCATGGCGTTGGAAAGCCTGTCGGAACAGGGTACGTGGAGCGAGCTTTCGCCGAACCGCTGCGAAGAGTTCATGGCACAGTGCGACGCCCTGCTTTATGCAAAGGACCGGAAAGCGGAAATCCTGCAGGCCCTCCATACCCGTAAACGTCTGCCGGAGAAGCTTCTCAACCTGGCGCAGGACTTGAACATCGACATCTGGGACGAGGTCATGGCATACGTGAAAACCCATCCGCAGAACATGGCGGGGCTCCACTATTTGATTTACGGAATCACGGGGCCGGATCTGGAACGGCGCAGCAGCCTGTTCCTGGACTTTTTCCAGCGGCACCTGAAACCATACATGAGGCAGAAGGAACTCTGCTTCCACCTGAACGCCTTTCTGGCCACGGCCTTTGGCAAGGGCATCCCCATCCTGGCGGCCTTCCTGACTGCGACGGACAGCGGGCAACGGTCCGGGGCCGCCATCGTACTCCGGCACTGGCCGCCCCGCTGTCTTGATGCGGAACTGCAGCAGGCCCTGCGGCAGGCCCTCGCGCTGCCGAACGACCCGGAAACCCGGGAGATGCTGCAGACCCTTCTGTCAGGAAAATACGAGCCTTTCCCTCTCCCGGACGACGAGCCTTTCGAAGAGGATGCGGACGAGGACGGACCGGACGACGAGCCCGGCGAAGAGGCGGCCGGAGAAGACGGCGGCTCCCCCATCCTCCACTGAAAACCCAAAATGGCAGAAAAACGCCCTGGAACTGACAGTTCCAGGGCATCTTATCCCTATCTTATCCCTATCTTATCCCTATCCCATTCCGTTCAGTCCGCTTCGCCCGGTTCGGGATGCAGTCCGTCCGTTTCCGCCAGGTCCCCGATGGCGGCATGCTTGAAGTACCGCTTCGTTTCCCTGGCGACGACGCCGCTCAACGCGAGCAAGGCAATCAGGTTCGGGATGGCCATGAGGCCGTTGACAATATCGGCCAGGACCCAGATGGATTCCAGTTTCAGGAAGGCGCCGCAGGCGATGAGCACGATGAAGACCACGCGGTACGGCAGGATGGCCTTGACGCCGGCCAGGTAGACGATGCAGCGCTCGCCGTAGTAGTTCCAGCCGAGGATCGTCGTGAAGGCGAACAGCACAAGGCCGACCATGAGGATGATCTTGCCGAACTCAGGATAGGCCTGCAGGAAGGCTGCCTGCGTCAGGGCGGCGCCGTTCAGGTCGCCGGTCCACAGACCGCTGACGACCAGGGTCAGGCCCGTGAGGGTGCAGATGATGATGGTGTCGATGAAAGTGCCCGTCATGGAGACCAGGCCCTGTTCGGCCGGCCATTTGGTCTTGGCCGCTGCCGCGACAATCGGGGCGGAGCCCAGGCCGGATTCATTGGAGAAGACGCCGCGGGCGACGCCGGACCGCATGGCCAGCATGACCGTGGCACCTGCGAACCCGCCCATGGCGGCCGTCGAGTTGAACGCGTCATGGATGACTTCCATCACAGCGCCGGGCACCTTGTCAGCGAAAATGATCAAAAAGCCGACAGTGGACAAGAAGTAGATGACCGCCATGGCCGGCACAACCTTACCGGCAACCGCGGCGATGCTCTTCAGGCCGCCCAGGGTGACAGCCGCGACGACGACCGTCAGGATGATGGCCGTGTAGACGGGGTCCAGCCCGATGGACAGCTTCGTGATATCGACGATGGAGTTCACCTGGGCGAAGGTGCCGATGCCGAAGTAGGCGACGAGCACGCCGGCGATGGAGAAGAAGATTGCCAGGGGGCGCCATTTCCTGCCCATGCCGTTTTCAATGTAGAACATGGGGCCGCCGACGACTTCCCCTTTCTCATCGTAGCTGCGGTAGCGGACCGCCAGCAGGCCTTCGGCATATTTCGTGGCCATGCCGAAGAAGGCAGCCACCCACATCCAGAACAGGGCGCCGGGGCCGCCGGCCTTGACCGCCGTGGCGACGCCGACGATGTTGCCCGTGCCGATGGTGGCGGCCAGGGCCGTGCACAGGGCGCGGAAGGACGACGTGTCGCCCTCGCCGTTGCTCTTCGCCTTGAAGATCAGTCCCAGGGCGCGCGGCAGCTGGCGTACCTGCAGCAGGCCCAGGCGCAGGCTCAGGTATATGCCCGTGCCCACCAGCAGGACCAGCAGCGGCGGTCCCCAGACGAAGCTGTCGATTGCATTCAGTAACGGTAAAATGTCCATTCTTTCCCTAACCTCCTGTGGTGTTCTGCGGCAGCAATAAAAAAAACTTACCGCCGGTGCTCCGGAGATAAGTTGGTTGCAAGGCGGACACGGGACCAGGTCCCCGCGCACTGCTGCGAGGGGCGGATTCCATCCTGTGTCTGACTCTGTCCTTTTGCCTGAGAGATAAGACCGGCCTTCCAGCCGTCGTGCACCTTCGGCGCCCTTGCGGGACTCTCCAGAGTTGTGTCCGCGTATGGTTCCGCTTCCTGACGGGAAGCACCTGAGAGTTTGACTCCTTCGGCAGATATACATCGTTCTCCCATACGGTTCATCCACAAATTTTAAATTATAAAGACTTTTTCATTATACACAAACCACAAAATAATGCAACCCCTCCATTGTAATTAAGCCGGAAAATTGCTAAGATGTAACAAACTTCATTATTAATTTTGTAAAGGTGGTTCCCTTTGAAAAAGACGAAACGCAAACTGCCGCTGCCGGCGGCGGCAGCGGAACCGGACCTGTCCGCCGGCAGCTGGGCGCCGCTCCTGCTGGCCTGGTACGACGCGCACCGCCGCGACCTGCCGTGGCGCACGCCGGCGCCCCGCGACCCCTACCGCGTCTGGGTGTCCGAAATCATGCTTCAGCAGACCAGGGTCGAAACCGCCCGCGGGTACTACCTGCGCTGGATGGAACACTTCCCCGACATCGCCAGCCTGGCCGCGGCCGACCCGGACGACGTACTGCGCCAGTGGCAGGGTCTGGGCTACTACTCGCGGGCCCGCAACCTGCAGACCGCCGCACAGGAGATCATGACGCGCTACGGCGGCCGCATGCCTGACACGCGCGACGCCATCCGCACCCTCAAAGGCATCGGCGACTACACGGCCGGCGCCATCGCCAGCTTCGCCTTCGGCCGCCGCGAACCCGCCGTGGACGGCAACGTGCTGCGCGTCTTCGCCCGGCTCTGCAAAATTACGGACAACGTGCTCTCCGCCCCTGTCCGACGCACAGTCACGGAGCTCGTCCTCGCGCAGATGCCGGCCGGCCGCCCGGGGGACTTCAACGAGGCCCTCATGGACCTGGGCGCCACGGTCTGCATCCCCGGCACCCCGCACTGCGGGGACTGCCCTCTGGCAGCCATCTGCAGGGCCCGGGCCCTGCACCTGGAAACGCAGCTGCCCCGGCGCATCACAAAAAAAGAGGTTCCCGTGGAAACGGTCGCCGCCCTCTTTGTGACCGGCCCTGACGGCCGCCTTTTAATCCACCGGCGCCCGGCCGAAGGCCTTCTGGCCGGTATGTGGGAACTGCCCGGCGCCAGCGTCGTCGTGCCGACGGGCACAAAAAATGCCTCCGCCGTCCGCCGCCAGGCCCTGGATAAAGCCTGCCGCAAGCTGAAGAAGCTGCTCGGCCGGCCCGTGACAGCCAAAACGCCGGCGCTGGCCGCCATAAAGCATACCTTTTCCGGCCGCATCTGGCAGATCGAGGTCTGCGAAGCCGTCCTGCCCGGCCCTCCGGAGGCCCCGGCCGCCCTGCCCGGCGACACGTGGCAATGGCTCGCCCCGGCCGATGCGGGCCAGATCCTGTGGGCCGGCCCCTACGGAAAACTGCAGCAGAAACTCTTCCCCTCCCCGTAATAAGCTTCCTTACAGAAGGTTCCTGAAACGGCGCTTCCTCCGTGACGGTGAACCTTCTTTGTGTTTCCAGAGCACATCTTTGCCTTTATTTTCTAATTTTTCAGAATTTTATGTTGACATGTCCTGCCCCGTTTGTTATGGTGGAACGGAGAGTTCCCCGCCAACCGGGAGGGACGCCGGAAAGGAGGCAGAGGCAAAACGCGGTGGCAGCCAGCCCGCAGAACGGGAACCCGGACACCAAATCCAAGAAAAAGGGGTGCTTGCATGGAAACAACGGAAAAAACGACAGCCCCGGCCAGACACGGCGCCGGGGACACGGAACCGGATTTCGGACAACTCATGCGGAAGGCGCGGCACGGGGATGGAAAGGCCCTGCACTGCCTGCTGCGGCGGACCGACGCCATCGCCCGTTCCCTGGCGCGCAAAGAATGTTTCTACAGGGCCTGGGGCGCCGCCGACAGTTACGGCATCGCGCGGGCCGGCCTGCTGCAATTCCTGTTCACCTTTAAAGGAGACATCCGGAACCGGACCTTTTACGGGCTGGTCAGGACCTGCCTCTCCCGCTACCTGATTTCCCAGCTGCGCAAAGACGGAAAGTACCTGCGGCAGGAACGGCCCGTAGACTTTAAAGATGGACAGGGCAGAGCGCTGTGGAACCGGAACGCGCCCGTCGGGGACACGCCGGAAACGGAGCTGCTCCGCCGGGAACAAAAAGAAGTCCTCTGGCAGAAGGTCCGCAGCCTGCCCGCGGAAGAACAGCGGATCCTCCTGCTCCACTACCGCGACGGCCTGACGCTGCGCGCAATCGCCGACCAGACGGGGCGGCACATCAACACCATCTACAAGCATCACCGCGCCGCCTTGCAGAAACTGCGCGGCACCCTGCAGCCGTACCGGGAGTGACGGCCGGCGGAAGGCGCCGGCCCTTAATTCATAGTATTTCCCTATAAATTAATTGATTTTCAACCCCTGCCTGTGGTAAGATGGGGTATACCATTTCTGCAACAGGCAGGGATTGTCTGAAAAACAAGAAAAAGAGGGGTAAGGAATATGAATGCCGGAAACAAGCAGAACACTAAGAAGCAGACGGATGTACAGGCCACAGCGGCAGCCGTCCTGAAGGAAAACAACCCGCTGCGCCAGGGGCGCCAGTTCGCCCTGTGGATTGCAGCCCTCATCCTGGGCGGCATCCTGGGCTGGATGAACGTCCCGTTCCTGAATGCGCTGTTCAACTTCATCGCCACCATCTTCACGCGGCTCTTCCAGTTCGTGGCCGTGCCGACCATCGCCCTGGCCGTCATCACGACCCTGGCCGCCCTGGGCACGAAGAAGGAGACCCGCCAGATCTTCGGCCACGCCCTCGTCTACACCCTGCTGACCACGATCTGCGCCGCCGCCGTCGGCCTGGCCCTGTACCTGTGGATTGCGCCGGGCAACCTGCCCTCCGACATCATCGGTGCCGGGGCCGCCAAGGTGCCCCAGAATCTGGTGCAGCATACAAGTTACTACGACCATTTCCTGAGCGTCGTGCCCAATAACATCTTACAGCCCTTCCTGACAGGCAACGTGCTGTCCATCCTGTTCATTGCGGCCGCCGTCGGCCTGGCCCTGGCCTTTATGCCGAAGACGGAAAACCGCGGGGTCCTGCTCAAGGGCATCTACGGTGCGCAGGAAGTCCTCTTCACCCTGATCCGGGCCCTGCTCTGGGTCCTGCCCCTGGGCATCCTGGCCTTTGCGGCCCAGCTGTCCGCGCAGGTGGCGGCCGGCGTCATCGTCGGCGCCCTGGGTAAATACACGGCGGTCGTCATCGGCGGCAACATCATCCAGTTCTTCGTGGTACTGCCGCTCTTCCTCCTGGCCCGCGGCCTGAACCCGGTCAAAGTCTTCAAACGCATGTCCCCGGCCCTGGCCGTCGCCCTCTTCACCAAGTCCTCGGCGGCGACCCTGCCCGTCACCATCGCGTCGGCGGAACAGAACATGCGTATCAACCCGTCCATCGCGCGCTTCCTGCTGCCGATCTGCTGCACCATCAACATGAACGGCTGCGCGGCCTTCATCCTGGTCACGAGCCTCTTCGTCATGCAGAACGCAGGCATTCCGCTGACCCCGGGCGGTATGGTTGCCTGGCTCTTCGTGGCCGTCCTTTCGGCCATCGGCAACGCCGGCGTCCCCATGGGCTGCTATTTCCTGACCCTGTCCCTGATGAGCGGTATCGGCGCCCCCATCGGCCTCATGGGCATCATCCTGCCGATCTACACGATCATCGACATGATTGAGACCGCCGAAAACGTGTGGTCCGACTCGTGCGTCTGCAGCATGACCCAGAACGACCTCAGGGAACAGCTCCCCCCCACGCCGGAAGAGGAGGAAGTTCCGGCGGTGCTGTAACTTCCCGGGCTTCGGGGAAAGCCCATTGTAAAACAACATAGAGTCCTGACAGCGCGGCTGTCCTGCCGGATTGGGAACAATCCGGCAGGGGGCCGCGTTTTGTATTGCTACACTTACTGTAAGCACAGCTATATCCAGTAGCTGGTAAGCCACCTCTCAAGCATTGTAACTTGCTATGTTGAGTGCTATCATTGCATTATGTCTCTCTCTTGGGAAATGAAAGTTGGGGAAAACGGGGAGCGGCAAATCATGGGGAGGAAAAATGGGGATATGAACAAAATCTACAAAGTCATCTGGAGCGAAGTACGTAACTGCTATGTATGTGTATCGGAGCTGGCCAAAAGTCACAGCAAACCGAAGAGCCGCAAGGCCCTGGCGCAAAAGGGCACGGCCGGCGCGGCGGCCGTACTGACGGCCGCGCTGCTGCTGACGGCGGCACCGGCCGGCACCTTTGCCGCAGACGAAGTGCATGATGTAAGCATCAATTCGACGGATTCCACAACCGATACAAACTATGATAACAGTGGCGCAACCGGTGCTGATTCCGTCGCCATTGGCGTAAATGCTTCCGCTGGCGCAACAAATGACGTCGTCATCGGGAAGGGGGCGGGCGTCGGCACCGCCATACAGAAATATTACAAAATCGATGATCAGCATTGGGCGAAAGTACCTGATGAATTTTTAAATACGCCGGGCCAGCTTTATACGCATGTCCGGACTGACGGCTCCGTCATCGTAAACACAAATTCCGAATCCGAAACCGGGGATAAGGCAAATACCACACCGGGAATAGCGGAAATCAAAGATATCGATCTGAATAACAGCGATGCCATTGCCATAGGGACCAATGCTTCTGCCGAAGGGGAATCCGGCATCGCAATCGGCAAAAATGCCTCGACGCATGTCGATGCGGCTTACGATGATGCAAACAACATCCAGAGCGATGTACACGGCCGTGGAATCGCAATCGGCGACCAGGCAACGGCAAGCGGCGAATACGCCATCGCCCTCGGCTCCCGTGATGAATATACCGATACGGAATATACGGAAGCCAAAGGGTTCAAAAGCATTGCCATCGGCGTGAATGCCAAAGTGGAGGCCAACTCAGACAATGCCCTGGCCATCGGCACAGGCGCGTATGCCAAAAATGCGGGTGCCATTGCCTTTGGGACGGAAGCCAGAGCGACAAACGTGGACAATGTGGCAGTGGGCACAAAATCCGTAGCACAAGGGCACGGTGCCATCAGCGTAGGCCGTGGGGCCCAGGCGATTGCTGCAGGGTCCGTCGTAATCGGTGTGGGCGCTCAAGCCGACGACGGGGAAAACGATTCTGTTGCCATCGGCACCGCCGCCCACGCAAAAGGGTTCAAGTCTGTTGCTTTGGGGGCTAACGCAGAGGCTTCCGGATTTGCTGCCACCTCGATTGGCGAAAACGCGGACGCGTCCGGCTCCCATGCCGTGGCGTTCGGTTATGTGGAAACAGACATGTCGACACCGCAGCTGAAAAACATGGCAGGCGGCACCAATTCCTTTGCGTACGGGGAACACGCTCAGGCCTTGGGTAATGATTCCACTGCTTTCGGGAAAGATACAGTCGTTGGGGAATCGGCCAAATACGGCACAGCCTTTGGGGTAAATACCAGCGTGACCAGCGCCAGGGGGACGGCATTTGGTCTGAAAACCTCTGCTTCCGGCCAGCAGGCTACCGCTTTTGGCAATGAGACAACCGCCTCCCATTACGGGTCTACCTCCTTTGGCAACCGCACCGTTTCCTCCGGCGCCTATGCCACTTCCTTTGGCAACTATACTGTAGCCGCCGGAGCCTATTCCCTGGCTTTCGGTACCGATACCTCGGCCGGCGCCATCCTCGATGAAAACGGCGCCTATACGGATATCACTGCCGGCTCCGAAAAAATGGATGCCTTTGGGAATAAGGCCTATGTGGATGGGGACGGCAAGGATTATTCCGTCACCTACACAATTCCAGGGGGAGAGACCCATAAGTACCTGGTTCTGCAGGGTACCGACGGGAAAACATATATCCGTGATTACCGCGGCAATATCCGGGAAGTCACAATCGGCGAAGAAGGAAGCGTAACGGTTGGGAACGTCAACACGGAGGTAACACTTGAAAAGGCTGCCACTACAGCAGATGGCTATACCATTCAGGGAAACGCCAACGCCACTGCTTTTGGCAATGGTACCGTTGCCAGCGGGGAAAATTCCACAGCCTTCGGGGAAAATTCCAAAGCGGCCGGCAAGAACTCCGTCGCATTGGGAGCAGATTCCGATGCCGAAGCCGAAAACTCCTTCGCCGCCCTCGGCGGTGTCGTGGAATCTGCAGCCTCCAATTCCGCCGCTATCGGGAATGGCGCCAGAGCCACCCTTGCCGATACGGTGGCCCTCGGTTCCGGCTCCGTAGCGGATTGCCCAAGCGGTACGGCAGGCTATGACCCCCTGACCGGCAAGGCAAGCACGGCAGCCAGTACGGATACGGATCATGCGGTTTGGGTGGCCACTGCCAATGGAATCGCTGTAGGCAATGGAACAACGGCCACGCGCCAGATCACTGGCGTCGCGGCCGGCACGGAAGATACGGATGCCGTCAACGTGGCACAGCTGAAGAAACTGGGCGAGACGGTGACCGGCGCCCATACAAAAGTCACCGTAGAAGGCGGGACCCCTGCCGGTTCGACAGAATACGCCGGCGGCAACCTGAAACTGAAGGTGATCTCCGACAGCACGACCGGTGCGGATACCTATGACCTGAAGCTGGGCGACGACATTGAGGTCGGTACCGCCGACAGCACTGACGGGGATGGGAATCCCCTTGCCGGCACGGATGGAACGATCGGCGTCAACGGCAAGGACGGTTCTGCCGTCGTCCTCAACGGGAAAGACGGCTCCATCGGCCTGAATGGCAAAGACGGTGCGAACGGCCTCACCCTGAAAGGCGCCGCCGGGGAACCAGGTGTCGACGGCGCGGACGGTACAACCACCACCCGGATCGTCTATGAAACCAAAGACGGCGAAACCCCTGTGACGCACGAAGTTGCCACTTTGGACGACGGCCTGAAGTTCAAAGGCGATTCCGGAACTGTCATTTCCAAGAAACTGAACGAGCAGCTGAATATCCTTGGCGGAGCGACCGGAACATTGACGGACAACAACATCGGCGTCGTCAATGATAACGGCAGTCTCCGTGTGAAACTCGCCGCAGACCTGGCCGGACTCCATTCCGTCCGCATCGGCGGCACAAAGAACGATGACGGTACCTGGACGGACAGCATCTACATTGCCAGCCAGACCGTACAGAGTTCGAATCACACCGAGGAAACGGGGAACTATGTCACGGGTCTTGAGAACAAGACCTGGAACCCGGAGGACAAGGGCTTCGTCAGCGGCCGGGCCGCCACGGAAGACCAGCTTGCCTCCCTCAATGCAAAGATGGACGGCGGGCTGAACTTCCAGGGAGACGACGGACAGGTCGTCAACAAGGAACTCGGCAGCACCCTCGCCATCAAAGGCGGCGAAACGGATGCCGCCAAACTGTCCGATGGAAAGAACATCGGTGTCGTCAAGGACGGCGACGATGGGCTGGCCATCAAGCTGGCCAAAGATATTACGGACGTCAGCAGTATCACCTTCAACAGCCCGACGGATAGCAGCAAGCAGGTGACCATCGGCGGGGACAAGGTCGATGTCGGCGGCAACAAGGTCACCAACGTGGCGGACGGCACGGTTGCCCCGGATTCGAAGGATGCCGTGAACGGCAGCCAGCTCTACCGCACCAACCAGGCCATCGCCCGGATGGACGGCTCCCTCAACAAACTGGACAGCCGCCTGGACCGGGTCGGTGCCGGTGCCGCTGCCTTGGCGGCCCTGCATCCGCTGAATTTCGATCCCGACGACAAGCTGGAGTTCGCAGCCGGCTACGGCAATTACCGCAGTGCCGATGCCGTGGCAGTCGGCGCCTTCTATCATCCGAACGAAGACACGATGCTCAGCGTCAGCGGCAGCACGGGCGGCGGCGAGAACATGGTCAATGCCGGCCTGACCGTACGGTTCGGCCAGAACAACCACGTATCCCGTTCCCGCATCGCCATGGGCAAGGAAATCCTGGATCTGCGCCTGCAGGTCGAAGAACTCAAGGGCGTCATCAACCACATGGCTGGCGCCAACGTGACCCGCGTGCAGACGGAAAAGCTCTTCCCCGATATTGCCAAGAACCATTGGGCCTACGAGGCCGTCAAGGAACTTTCGCAGCAGGGCCTGGTGGAAGGGTACCCGGACGGCACGTTCGGCGGCGACCGCCTCCTCACCCGCTATGAGTTCGCCATGATTGTGTACCGCGCCATCCAGGGCGGGGCCGATGTAGCGGAACGTCTGGTTACGGAATTCGAACCGGAACTGTCCCGTATCCGTGTCGATGCCCTGGCGCATGACAAGAACGGCAACCCCACGATGGAGCGCGTACGCGTGAACAAGGATTATCCGGAACACCGGAATGTGATTGCCAAAGAAAAATAAAAAAGGGATCCGGCCCGCACCAATCGGTACGGACCGGATTCCCGGGAAGGACGACGGACCCTCCGGCACCTGCCGGGGCGCCCGCCGTCTTTTTATTTTTCTGTCCTGCCGTTTGCGGAACGGGATGCGCCCTACATCGTCCCCGTCACGGCCTTGCGCTTCAATATGTAGTTCCAGACCATGACGATGGCCGACGTAATCAGTTTGGCGACCATGTAGTACAGGCCGGCTTTGTCTACGAGGAGCCACATGCAGGCCTGGTTGATGGCGAGACCGGCGATGCTGGACCCGATGAAGAGGAAGCGCTGCGAAAAGCTCTGCTTTCCAGCACCTTGGAAGACGACGGCCACGCACAGCCAGTAGTTGACCAGCAGGGACACCACGAAGGCAATGGCCGAGGACCACAGATAGTGCAGGCCGGCGTACTCCGTCAGTGTGTAGAGCAGGCCGTATTCGAGGAGGAAACAGCCGCCGCCGACGAGGACGAAGCGGAAGACTTCCCAAAAACGTTTACTGGACATACATCCTCCTCAATAGGCTCCTTTTTTACTGAATACGACGGAGAACGTACGCCACAGCAGGACCACGTCGAACCAGACGTTCCAGTTGCGCACGTACCACGAATCCATGGCGACGCGCTCCGGATAATCGATATCGCTGCGGCCGCTGGTCTGCCACATACCGGTGATGCCCGGGCGCACCATGTAGTAATCCTGGATGAACTTGCCGTAACGGGGCACTTCGGCCTCCACGATGGGCCGCGGGCCGACGAGGCTCATTTCCCCTTTCAGGACGTTGAAGATCTGGGGCAGCTCGTCCAGGCTCGTCCGGCGCAGGAAATGGCCGCTCTTCGTGATGCGCGGGTCGTCCTTCAGCTTAAAGTCCCGGTTCCACTCTTCCCGGGCCGCTGGATCCTTTTCCAGCAGTTCCTTCAGCCTGACATCGGCGTCAACACACATGCTGCGGAACTTGTAGCAGTTGAATGCCTTGCCATTGCGGCCGACGCGGCGGTGCTTGAAAATCACCGGCCCCGGCGAATCGTGATAGATCCACAGGGCAATCACAAGCAGGACGGGAGAGATGGCCATGGTGCCGAAAAAGGTCAGCACCCAGTCAAAGACGAATTTCAGCAGCCGGTTCCAGCGGTTCTTGAGGTTGTTCCGCATACGGAACATGACGATGTGGCCGTCGATGAGGCTCTCCAGGTCCATCGTCGCCAGGGGGATGTTGCCCATGTCGGGGATGAAGGCGATGCTCTTCACCAGGGGCTGCAGGTCGTATACGATGTCCTGGGTCGCTTCTTTGGAAAGGCCCGGGGCAATGACGAGGACGCGCTGGACCCCCGTGATGTTGATGACGCGCTGGGCATCCCGGAACCGTCCCAGGAGGCGCAGATGACCCGCCACGTACGGATTGGGCTCGTTATCTTCCAGGTAGCCCACGAACCAGTACCCTGTATGTTCGCTATGCAAATGGCGCAGCACGACTTCCGCCGTCTTGCCGGCGCCCATGAGCAGGATCGGTTCCCCCACAAGGTGCATCTTCAGGAAGAGCCGCTTCAGGAGGTACCGGAACAGGACGAGGAAGAAGAAGGAGAAGCCCCAGAGCAGAAATACATACAGGCGCGACGTGGACGCCGTAATCTTGGCGGCGTACATGAGGATGACGACCATACAGATAAAATAGATGCTGCTGTTGAAAAAATCCGCAATGACGCGCCAGAACTGCCGTCCTCCCGCATAGAGGCCGTTGATGTGCAGGAACACGAAATAGATCAGGGGGCAGATGACATAGAGATCCAGCCACGACACATGCAGGTGGCCGCCGCCGGGCAGCATGATGCAGTTGCGCACGGCAAACGCCGCCTGCTCGGAGGCCAGGACGGCCAGGTAATCGACGGCAAGGATGATCATCGTGATCAGGAGGTCGCTATTGGAATTCCACGGAATCTTCCTTGTTTTCAAATTTTGTTCCTTCATTGCAAAAACTCCTTACTCCCCCTTGCGTCTGTCTTCTTTTTGCTGCAGATGGTAAAGCTTCATGTATTTCAGCATCGTATAGAACCAGTGGCAGAAACACAGGTAGATGCCGGGCCAGCCGTCGAGGAAGCCGGCGCGCAGGAAGAACACCTTCACGAAGCCCGCCAGGCTGTGCGTCACGGCGGCGCTTCCGCCGACGCGTTTTCCCCGGGCGTAGCTGTCTTCCGCCCAGATGGTCGTGTAATGGTTCGCCTTCCGGGCCCAGGCCTGCCAGCTCTCATACGTGTAATGTTCCACATACCCGGGCAGTGTCACGGCCGGCAGGCCGCACACGGGCCGTTCGTGGACCTTGCCGGTCCAGTGCACGGTACCGCGCGGGAACAGGCGGGGCACATAGTCCGGCCGCATGGCGCCGTGGTTGTATGTGCGCCCGAAGGCCACGGTTTTGCGCTGCAGCACGTACTGTTTTGACGGGGCGCCTGCCACCGCTTTGCGGACGGCCGCCTGCAGTGCGTCGTTCAGCTGCTCGTCCGCATCCAGATAGAGCACCCAGTCCGCATCGGTCTGCGTCAGGGCGAAATCCCGCTGGGCCGCGAAATCCCCGTCCAGGGCATGATACACCGCCCGGGCCCCTGCCGCCTGCGCGATTTCCAGCGTCCGGTCCGTACTGCCGCTGTCGATGAGCAGGACATCGTCCGCCACCTGCTGCGCATTGGCGATGGCCGCCCCGATATTCTTTTCTTCATTCATCGTCAGGATGATGACGCATAACCGTGTCATAGACAGTCCTCCGGCGCCTTTTTCAGGGCAGCACCTTGTTCCAGAAGGCGGCCCAGCGCAGCCGTGCCGCTTCATGGCTCCACGAATGGCTCTTGTTTTTGCCCGGCTGGGGCATCACCGCATCCTTGAAGCCGGACAGGTGCAGATATCCGTAATATTTTTCATTGAACCCCGGCTTACAGTCGTATTCCCAAGGCTTATACCCACCGGCATAGTGCACGATGGCCGCGTCCCGCAGGGCCTCCAGGGCCTGCCGGCGGGCACGGGTGTCCTTCAGCACGCCCCACCCCAGGTGGAAGACCGGCGGAATGACGTTCCAGCGCAGCGGAATGGGTGTCCAATGCCCCTCGAAAAGCTCATTCAGGGCATCCTGGTCATGATGGCGGTACCGGTTCTTCGCCAACAGGGCCCGCAGCTGTTTCGCGTAATCCCGGACGCGCCACTGCGCCACATCGATCACCAGGACGCCGGAATTGAAATAGGAATCTTCTTCCCTCCAGCCGAAGGCCTCCGTTTTGTTCCGCTTTTTCCCGGCCGACGTGAGGATGCCCGGATCCTCCGCCGCGCCCAGGGGATTTCCCGCCAAGTCCGTCTGCCAGAGGAGGCGGATATCGTCGAGGACCAGCAGGTCGCAGTCGAGATAGATGACCCGTTCCACGTCTGCCGGCACGATGTCCGGAATGTCCAGCCGGAAATAGGCCGTCCGGGAGATGGGGCCGCTTACGAACCCCTGTTCCAGTTCCTTGTTCTTGATGGTCAGGAAAGAAACACGGCTGTGCCAGCGCGCCACGGTCTGCCGTACCTTGTCCTTGTTGCGGGATGAGATGCCGTCATCAATCAGCCAGAATGCCACCTGTTCCGGTACGGCCGTGTTGGCCAGGACCGAAGCCATGGCCACGGCGGCATGCTGGGCATAGTTGTCGTCGGCCGCCAGGACGACGGATATCCGGTTCGTTCTCTCTTCGCCCATGATGGCCTCCTGTTCTCTGCATTATTGAATCATTATATCATTTTTACGTGACAGGAAACAACCGGAACCGGTCCTTTGCCCGTGTCCCCTGTCCGAATTTTCGCAACAGGATGGAAAACCGCCTGCCCAAAGCAGGCAAATCATGTTAAAATAAAGGATACGGAACAAAATGGAACCATTGGAAAGGAACAGTTTTATGCAAGATTTCGCTATCCGCCCGGTCTATCTGCTGGCCATGGCGGTTTTCTACGTACTCTCCTACCTGTTTTATGTCAAAGCGTCCCACGGACTGGGACATAAAGCCGAATACCTGCAGCTGCGGCGGTTTGTCCCTTGCGCCGTCCTGTCCGTCCTGCCGGCTGCCCTGGCAGGCCTGCCCCTGACGGGCAGCCTCTTTGTGCCGGCCTTTCTCACCGGACTGGGCTGGATTACAGCCTACCCCCTGCTGTACTTTATCACGAACCACAAGGTGTCCAGTGATTTCGGATTTCATCTGGACGTGGTCTTCGGCCTCTATCTGACGGGCTGGTTCACATCGTTCCAGGTACTGGTCCTGTCGGCGCCGTTCCTGCCCCGCGCCGCCGTGACGGTGCTGCTCGTACTGACGGCCCTGCTTGAGGCGGCCTTTCTGGCCGTGCCCCTCCTGCAGTTCGCTTATTATGCCGTCTACGGCACCTGCGTAAACGACGGGGCCATGATGCTCCTCCAGGAAACAGACTACAATGAAATCATCGAGTTCTTCAAATCCATGCCGAAAAAGGCCGTCTTCGGCACGGCGGCCCTCCTGGTTGTGGTGGCTGCCGCCTTCTGCGGCGCTGCCGTGACAGCGCCCCGCCTCATCCGCGTGAATCCGGTCACGGTCGTTCTGGCGGCAGGGACGTTCCTCTTCCTGACGTCGTACTTCTTCTGCGGGCGCAAGCCCCTCTTCCCCCGCACGGGCATCGTGGAGCTCTACCTCGACGTGAAGGACTATTTCCGGACGACGAAGCTCTATGCCGACTCCCGGGCGGAAATCCTGAAGGACCTGCACGTTACGCCCGCCAGACCGGGCTTCGCCAAACCGTCGTCCATCGTCCTCGTCATCGGCGAATCGGAGTCGAGGGACTACATGAAGGCGTTCACGGAAGACTATCCGGAAGAGACCACGCCCTGGCTGTCCCGTTGCAAACAGGACGACCACTACATCCTGTTCCCCCACGCCTATGCCAGCGCGGACCAGACCGTGACGAGCCTGGAGCGTGCCCTGACGGAATTCAACCAGTACGACGAAGGAACGAAGTTCTACACGTCGGCGTCCATCGTCGATATAGCGCACAAGGCGGGCTACCGCGTGTACTGGTACAGCAACCAGGGCCACCTGGGTTCGGCGGATACGCCGGTCACGCTGGTCGCAAACACGAGCGACGTGGCCAAGTGGACGAAGCAGAACCTGAACGAAGTACAGTACGACGAGTCCCTGCTGGCCTACCTGAAGGAAGTGCCGCAAAACCAGGATAATTTCGTCGTCGTCCACCTGATAGGCAGCCACTTCAATTTCGAGAACCGTTACCCGCCGGCCTTCACGAAATTCGGTGAGCCCGGTAAGTACGACCTGATCCCGAACTATGAAAACACCGTGGCCTATACAGACCATATCCTGCAATCCATCCACGACTACTGCCAGGAACACCTGAATCTGCAGGCCATGCTCTACTTTTCGGACCACGGCACCATTCCGGACAAGCGCCGTTCGGCCAATTTCGACGGGTTCGCCACGGTGCGCGTCCCCCTTTTCGCCTGGTTTTCCGATGAATACCGGGAAAAGCACGGCCACATCGTGAAAACGCTGCGGGACCACAAGGACCTCTACTTTACGACGGATCTGGCCTATGAGCTGGTCTGCGGGATCTTCGACATCCGGTCGGACCGCTTCAAGGAAGAAAACTGCCTGGCCTCGCCGCGGTTCCGGTTCACGCGCGACATGCTGAAGACGAACGCAGGCCGTGCCTGGATCAAAGACGACACGAAAGGATAGACAAACGGAATAAGGGCCTTTCCTCCCGCTAAGGCCCGTTACAGTAAAAACGGCGGGCGCTTTGTCATGAAAGGCGCCCGCCGTTTTTTACTGGCAGCATGGTGTCCGGTTTTGCGTTTCCGCTCTGCCGTTTACAGTCTGTAATATTCCTTATACCATTGTGCGAAGCAGGCCAGGCCCGTCGCGATATCCGTCGCCGGGCGGAAGCCGAAGTCCCGTTCCAGTCCGCTCACGTCGGCGCAGGTCTGGTACACGTCGCCGGGCTGCATGGGCAGGAACTCCTTTTCCGCCGTGCGGCCCAGGACCTTCTCCAGGGTGGTGATGAAGTCCAGGAGGCGGACCGGCTTGTTGTTGCCGATGTTGTAGAGCTTGTAGCGCGCCGTTTCCTTGCCGCCCATGGGGGCCGGCGGATTGCAGAGCATGTTCACGATGCCCTGGACGATGTCGTCGACGTAGGTGAAGTCGCGCAGCATGTCGCCGTGGTTGTAGACCTTGATGGGCTGCCCCTGACGGATCAGGTCGGCGAATTTGAAGTAGGCCATATCGGGGCGGCCGTAGGGACCGTAGACCGTAAAGAAGCGCAGGCCCGTGGCAGGGATGCCGTACAGGTGGCTGTAGGTGAAGGCCATCAGTTCATCGGACTTTTTCGTGGCCGCGTAGAGGCTGATGGGATGGTCGACAGGGTCCGTCGTGGCAAAGGGCGTCTTTTCCTGGTTGCCGTACACGGACGAGCTGGACGCAAAAAGCAGATGCTCCACCGGATGGTGCCGGCAGGCTTCCAGCACGTTGAAGAAGCCGATGATGTTGGAGTCGATGTAGGACCGGGGATGGTCGATGCTGTAGCGCACGCCCGCCTGGGCCGCCAGATTGACGACGATATCCGGGGCGGATTCCCTGAACAGTTTTTCCACCACGTCACAATCGGCGATGTCGCCCTTCACAAACGTGAACTGCGGGAACTGCCGCAGGATCGCCAGGCGGCTCTCCTTCAACGCCGGATCATAATAATCATTTAAATTGTCAATACCTGCAACCTGCACCCCGGCCTCCAGCAGCCGTTTGGACAGGTGGAAACCGATAAAGCCGGCCGCGCCGGTCACAAGGATACGTTTCGAAGCATCAAATGGTTTCAATAGATTCACCCTTTTCACCGTTCTGTCTGAAGAAAACATCGTGGTCATAACATTATATCACAGATTATTTAAAGAAAGGTTTAACATTGCCCTTTTTTACTCTTCCGGAAATCATGGTATAATTAGGATGTTGGATTTTGCTTTCAATTTACTATATTTTAACATATGAAAAGGAAGTTTCACATTGTGAAGACATTCGCACCTGATTTTTTCCGGACGGACACCTTCCTTCTGGATGTCAAGGACTTCGATTTCCTGCCGTCAGGCGATACGAGGCCCCCCTGTCACATCGCGTATAACGTGAATCCCCCCTTCTTCCGCATGATGGGGGTATCCGTCGTTTCCGTTGTGCAGAACAATCCGGACCTTGCCGTGACGGCCCACATCCTCACCGACGAGGCGACACAGGACAACCTGGAAAAAGTAAAGGAACTGGCACGGCGCCTCCGCTGCCGCTGCCGCGTCTGCCTGCTGGACATGAAACCGTTCCAGGATTTCCATATCAAGGTGGAACGGTTTTCCCGCATCACCTACGGGCGCATGGTCATGCCGCTGCTTCTGCAGCCTTACACGGACCGGTTTATCTATATCGACGCCGACGCCATGAACGTGGCTTCCTTGAAGCCCCTGCTCCTGCTCGATCTGCACGGGGCCGCCATGGGGGCCTGCTCCGAAGTCCCGCACGAAGTCCCGCGCCGGGCGGGCTACCTGAAACTGAAAAGCGGCAAGTACTTCAACGACGGCATCATGGTCGTCGATGTGCCGGCCTGGCTGGCGCAGCATATTACGGAACGCGCCTTCGCCTACCAGAAGGAGCCGAAGACCCGTTTCCTGGGCCAGAGCCAGGACATCCTGAACCTGGTTTTCGATGGGTCCAACTACTTTTTACCTAAAAGATGCAACGAATACGGCGGCGGCAAAGCAGCCGACGACAGCGCCCTGTTCATCCACTGGACGGGACGGCGCAAACCGTGGCAGATGGTCTTGACACGCTACGACGCCCTGTGGCGCCACTACCTGGACCTGTCCCCCTGGGACAGCCTGGCCAACACGGCGCCGGTGCGGACCCCGGAAAACTACCACGATTTCAAGGAATGGGGCCTGTTCCAGCGCAGTCAGGGAAACTACGCCGGGTTCCTGCAGGGCATGTTCTGGTACAGCGTCCTGCGGATCATCTATAAAAGCCGTCTGTGAAAAGACGGCCGGGAAAGGAAGCTCATGGTCAAAGAAAAGATATTCATCGACGGATTGATGCATCTGGGAGATATCATCATCACGTCGTCCGCCATCCGGGAAATCAAAAAGATGCGTCCTGATTCGGAAATCACCTATTTTCCACGGGAAACATGCGGGATGTCGTGTCCCTGCTGCCGGATGTCGACCATTTCATCCCTTATGATTATGTCAGCAAGGGAGGCGTGAAGCAGGCCTTCCAGATTGCGTCGCGGCTGCGCAGGGAACACTTCGATACAGGCATTTCCCTGGATCCGCGGGAACGGGTCACCCTCATCAAATGGCTGGCCCGCATCCCGGTCCGCATCAGTGCGGAGCGCGCCCTGGGCTGGGAGTTGAAGTGGGAGCGGCTGTTCTACACCGACGATCTGCCGCTGGACGGGTGGGATTACCACGAACACCGCATGGCGGAAAGTTTTTATGAAATCTTCCGCCGCTATTTCCATGACACGGACGGCACCTATCTGCCGCCGGTCCTGAACCCTTCGGACAAGGCGGATCTGGATGCCGTGGAAACCCTGCTGCAGGAAGCTTTCCGCAAGCAGGGCATCAGGCCTGCCAAACGGGCTGCATTCTGCGTGCAGACTACGAACGGACGCAAAGACTGGAGGCCGGAACGGTTCGCGGAACTGGCGGACCGACTGGTGGAAACGTATGGTGCCGCCATCGTCCTGACCGGTATCCCCGCCCATGCCGGACGGGTCCGTCAGGTCATCAGCCGGATGAAACACAAGGAATATGCCGTCGACCTGATTGGCAAAACGACGTTCAAACAGGCGGTGGCCCTGTGCCGCCGCGTCAACCTGTACGTGACGCTCGATACCGGGAACACGCATATCGCCGCCGCGGCCGGCTGCCCGGTGGTCACCCTCTTTTCTTACAATTCGCCATCCATCTACGGCGGTTCTTCGGAAAACTGCCGTACCGTGAGCGCCTGTCTGCCGTGCTCCGGCAAGCACATCTGCATCGGGCCCCACAAGTGCCCGAAAACGGACTGTTTCGACTTCATTACGGTCGACATGGTCTGGCAGGCCATTCAAAGCCTGGATTTCCGACCTCGTTAAGACGACGAAAGGCTCCCGCCAGAGCGGGAGCCTTTTTGATTCCAACCGTTTCCGCAGCAGCCCGGATTTATTCTTCGCCGTCGTACAGGGGCACAGTCAGGCTGCCTGTCGGCATGAGGATGACGCTGTAATCCTTGCCCACGAACTGTTCCGCTTCCTGGAGCGCCTCTTCCACGGAAGAGACGGCATCTGTGAAGAGCATATCCCTGGCGAGCTGCTTGTCCAGGCCCGTCACCAGGATGAAATGCGCCTTTTTGGTCAGCCGCGTCACGGCATAAGCTTTGTTGGCACCGATTACGAAGCGCTTCCCGAGCTCCGCCTCGATAGCGTCGGCCGTCTTCAGGCGCCGGCACGTTTCTTCCAGGACCTTGCTGCCGCTGCCTTCCTCGCATTCGGCCAGAAGGATGACGACGCCGCCCTGCCGGCAGGCCAAGACGGAGTTGTCCATGGTCTTCTGCATCTGGTAGACGTTGATGTCCTTCGGATAGCCGCCGCAGGACACGATGACGACATCGGCCTTTTGCCGGATCTTCACGCCGTAGACCGCATCGACGAACTTGCAGGCTTCGTGATGGGCCGCCACGTAATCCCCGGCGAACATGCGCAGGAACCGGTGTTCCGCATCCAGGATGGCATTGAACAGGAACACGTTGCAGCCCCGCTTCTGCATGGCGTCCGCCCACAGTCTGACGCCCTCCATCTGGTCCTCGTACACAGGATTCCCTGTCGTTTTGCCGAGCCCCGAACGGGGATCCATCATGAAGCTGTGGTTGTGCCGCACGGTCTCCATGGCCGCGCAGCCCGGCAGAACGGCCTTGCGTCCCCCGCCGTAGCCGCTGAAATAATGATGCACGATGGTACCCGTCAAAATGACATGGTCGCTGTGGCAGATGCGCTTGTTGATGAGGACCGGCGTAAAGCGGCCCGTAGTGCCGAAATATTCGAAGTCTTCCGCTACATTGCAGTCGCTGTTGTACATCTTGAGACGGCCGGCTACGGCGGCCCCGACGCCTTCGGCCATTTCCTCGCGCGTCATGAGGCGGTGCGTGCCCAGGGAGAAGACAATCTGCATGTTTTCGTCCGGGACGCCCAGTTTGTTCAATTCATCGACCAGGACCGGCATGAAGGCGAAACTGTTCGCGACGCGGGTCGGGTCGTTGCACACGAAGGTCACCGTGTCCCCGGGCTTCACCAGTTCAGCCAGGGGCTTGCAGCCGATAGGATGATTGATGGCATCAAGGACGCCCTGTTCCACATTTTCCATGACCGGCGTTTCGGGCATCTCGATTTCACCAAGGACGCGCTTTTCGTCCAGGGCGAACGTTTTGGTGCCGTGACCGTAATGGAAGGTATATTCTTTCATGATGACGACCTCCTTATTTCATTTCCGATAAAATCAAGAATCCTGCAGTTTCATTATACCATATGTACCGAAACCGGAGCACTGCCGTCACACCTTGCGGATGGACAGCATCAGCACTGTCACGATGATGCAGGCCATGCCGATATAGTCCAGGAACACGAGCCGCGTCCCCAGAAAGAGTACGGCAAAGAGGATGGAGCACAGGGGTTCGCAGCAGCTGATGAGGGCCGCCTTGACCGGGCCGACGATTTTGAGGCCCATCAGGTAGGTCAGGAACGGAACGACCGTACCCAGCACGATGATGTAGGACATGGCTCCCAACGCAGAAGGGGGCCAGGCGGAAGCCCCGGAATCGAAGGGGCTGCAGAACGGCACCAGGACCAGGCCGGCCAGGATCTGGCCCCAGCCGCTGACGTACGGGCTGGACCAGGCTTGCAGCAGGTGTGTCGGACAAATGGAGTAAAGCGCCATGGAAACGGCGGACACCATCGTCCAGAACAGGGCTTCCGGGGAAAGGACCATGGTGTCGGGATTGCCATGGGTACAGACGAGGAATACACCGGTAAGGGCCAGGACGATACCCAGCAATTCCCGCCCTTCGGGGCGGCTGCGCAGAATCAGCAGCTGATAGAGCAGGATATAGACCGGTTCCGTATAAATCAGCACGGTCGCCGTAGGTGCGTTGGACAGGCTGATGGCCATGTAGAAGCCATACTGGCCGCCCAACAGTCCCAGGGAGAAAAGGATCATTTCCCGGACAATGACCCGGCCGGACCGCCAGACGCCGAAGAAAGGCTCCTTTCCCCGGATGGCGATCAGCCCCAGGAAGAGGGTTCCGGCAATCACCTGCCGGACCATGATGAGCCACGTCGGATCAGTGTGGAAGTTTTCAAACAGGTATTGTCCACAGACCCCGGATACGCCCCACATGGCCGTGGAAAATATCAGGAGCAGGATACCTGCCGTATTTGTGTTCATGGATGACCTCTTTCATGGATTCCAAAGCCGGATTCGGCGCTCACCTTCCAGATGCCGTTTCTTCAAGCAGTATCCCCCATTTTCCCCAAATTTTTGAAGCCTCATATGCTTCCGCTGTACGCTTTGCCTCGTACCCCATCTTTTTGCGCAGTCCTTCATCCGACATAAGGCGACGCAGGGCCTCCGCAAAAGGCTCCACCCCGTCTTCGCATAAAAATCCGTTGCCCTTATCCCGGATAATTTCATTCACTGCATGACAGCTTCTATAGCCAACCGCCGGAAGGCCGACGGCCATCGCCTCTGCAAGGCAGATTCCCATTCCTTCCTCTGAACTGGGGAACGCAAAAATCGAACCTTCCGACAAGACTTCTTCGACCTGCCGGGTCGTGCCACAGAAAGATATCTCGTGTTCCAACCCTGCCTGCTTCACAAGGTCATAACAGTATTTCGTGTACGTGTCATGGTCTGGGTCCCCGTCCCCCCAAAGCTCCAGTTTCCAGCCGGGAAAAGCTGGATGGAGCAGCCGGAATGCATACCAGCCGGCGGCAGGCTGCCCGTTTCTGAACGACAGGAAGATCGCTTTTCATCAGAACCTGGACACAGGCAGCCTCCTCGAGTGCCCGTTTACTGGCAGGCGTAAGATTTTTCAATACTGTTTCCGAAGATTGGTGAAACATGACAATGACCGGTTTACACGTATCTGTCCACTGCAGAATCATCCTGGCCAGGTCGAGACTGAATGCCACGATGACGTCGGGATTTGTCTGCCGGATAACCGGTTCCATCATCGCGCCCCAGATAGGGTCTTCGTATTGCTGGTCGTAACTCCGCCTTTGCAGTTTGCGGATTCGAAAAGAGCGTAGAATTTTGTGGACAAGGTTCTTCTGCTTCCCGTAGCAGTGATCCATATGGATGAAATGAACTTTCGGTGACATGTAGAAGAAGGGCTTGCCGCCACGCTGTGTCATGGCAAGGGCCGTCACATCGTACTTAGCCGATAAAGCCGACGCCATGGCAAAAAAAACCTGCTCTGCCCCACCTGCTACATTCAAACTCCCCCAGCGATTCACTAAAAGGATTTTCAATTTTGATTCCCCTGTTTCCCCTAAATTTTACCCCGAGATTATTTTTATTTTTTCTAAAACTAAAAGATCAATCCATTCAAACCGTCTCCCTCAGCCGCATGCAGCAGCCCGTCATAAACCAGAGCGCCTTGACGGCGGCCGACATCCCCAGTGTGTAGTCGAAGAGGCCGACGGCACAGAATCCGACCCAGGCACAGAATCCGATGAGTTCATAGGGATTCCCGAGATGACGGAAATTCCAGAAATTGTACAGCAGGAACACCAGCAGGCCGGTTAATCCGGGCAGCCCGCTGTCCACAGCCGTCTGCACGTAATTGCTGTGGAAGTGGTTCAAGCCCTGCGTATCCGCCTTGGTACGGTAATGGGCCAGATAAACGCGGCCGCCTTCCAGAATCCCGAACCCGGTCAGAGGCCGTGCCTTCACCATTTCGGCGCCGACTTTCCATGCCTCCACGCGGTCTCCGTTGGAACGGTTGGTCGTGATGTTGGCGATGGAGATAAACCGTTCGTGCAGCGCCGGAGTCTGATACATGAACATACCGAAGCAGCACAGGATGGCCACAATGGCCGCCGCCTTCTTCGGGCTGGAAACAAACCCTTCATATAGGATGAAGGGCAGCACGGCCAGCATGCCGACCCAGGAACTGCGGGTGCCGCTGCCAAGGGCGCCCAGCACCATGAGGACGGCACACCCGATCAGGTATTTCCTGCCGGGGAAGGAAACTTTTTTGGTCAGCCACAGCACCAGGGTGGCCGGGAATACGGTCGCCACAATGCTGGCAGCCCGCAGCCAGCCGTCGCCCAGGCCGTTCGAACGGAAGCCGTGCGTGTAGATCCGTTCCCCAAAGGTCCACAGGCCGTCAAAGGCAAGGAAGCCGATATATACCAGCAGGGCCTTCTTGATTGCTTCCGCATCGATTTTCAGGAACAGCAGGATGGGCAGCACCCAGATGCGGCCGATGAAATAATCCGCAAACTTGGACAGGGAGCGGCCCGGATCGACACTGAAAAAGACGGACGGCAGGAGCAGCAGCGCATAGAGGCCGTATACCAGGAAATACCGTTTGCAGTCCTTCGGTACGGTGAACGTTTCCCCGGCCTGATGGCGCTGATACAGGTGCAGCAAGAAGAACAGGATGGCCAGTCCGTAGAATATGTTCCCTGCGGCAATGGACATACGCTGTGTGCACATGGCGAGCGTCAGCGCTGCCAGGCACCATTCGTTATATTTCATTTCATCAATTCCTTCCCCTGAATTCCTTCCCCTGCTGACGGGATTCCCCTTCCCGCAGTTTCTGGTAAATATATATCTTGTCTGATTTTATCATTTTACGTAGTAAACAACAAGACCGAAACCTCCAAGGGAGGTTCCGGTCCGTTATGTTGATACAGCGTGCCGTTACCCGATGGTACGGAATGCGAAGATGCAGATGAAGAGCACCGTCAGGATGATCATGATTGTATCGGCGATGCTGGTCCGGTAGTTATCGGGACTGTAGCGTTTCTTTTGCCGGAACGGACGCGCGTCCATCAGCTTCATGGGATTTGCGCACAGTTCCATGAATTGGTTGGTTCCGACGCCCCAGGCATGGCCCAGGCTGCGGCACAGGCCGAAGCACAGGTTGCTGATGCCGGACCACAGCCACTTCAGCGGACGGCGGTAGAACCAGTCCGTATCCAGCGACAGGGCCGTATGGGGTTCCATGCGCGGCAGGAACATCAGGAACGGGATGACGGACATGAACGCCATCTGCAGCATCTGCAGGACGTGCGGCATCGTATACGGGACGTATTCGACGGGCCCGAACGGCAGGTACTGGTACAGCAACTGCGGGAAGCAGCCGATGACGGTGCAGCAGACCGCACCCATGATCATGCCGGCCTTCATGTTGGTCGGGACAGGCCGTATTTCCGGTGCTTCCCCTTTGTCCGGAGCCAGGAAGATGAAGTACATCATCTTGAAGCAGATGGACAATAATGTACCGACGCTGGCGAGTTCAAGCAGTGTGGCCGTCATGGCGTACCCGGCCTGGCCGGCTGCGGCGATGGTCATGGTCTTGGACACGAAGCCGTTGAACAGGGGGATACCCGAAATGGAGAAGGCCCCGATCACGAAGCAGAAGAAGGCCGTGGGATAGCGTCTGGCCATGCCGCCCAGCTGGTTGATGCGCCGTACGCCCGTCGCGTAGATGATGGCGTTGCAGCACATGAAGAGCAGCGATTTGAAGAGGATGTCGCAAAAGGCATGGGCCGTGGCGCCGTTCATGCTCATGACAGTGCCGATGCCGGCGCCGGCCACCATGTAGCCGACCTGGCTGACGATATGGTAGCTGAGCAGGCGCAGCATATCGTTTTCCATGACGGCGTAGAGGGCGCCGTACAGGGCCATGAGCACGCCGGCCGCAATGAGCAGTTCCGTGCCGCCGAAGATGCGCAGCATGGCGTAGACGGCGACTTTCGTCGTGTAGGAGCTCATGAAGACGCTGCCCGTGATGGTCGCAGCCGGATAGGCATCGACGATCCATGCGTGCAGGGGCACCATGGCGACGTTGATGGCCACGCCGGCGAGGATCAGCCAGAAGGCCGCGTCATGCGGTCCGTTGACGAGGTTCTGCACCAGGTACTGGCCCTGGGACAGTTTCAGGATGACGCCGAAGAGGATGCAGTTGCCGCTCAGCGTATGCATCAGGATATAACGCGTGCCGGCACCGCGGCTCGTGGGACGCGGGTCGTTCCAGACGAGGAACAGGCTGGTGGCGGCCATCAGTTCCCAGAAGAACAGGAAGGTGATCCAGTCATGGGCGAAGGTGCAGCAAATGGAAGCCCCCACGTAACCCATGCTGCAGATGGCCTCCAGGGGACTCTTGTTATGGCAGCTGAAGACGCCGCCGATGCAGCCCATGATGCAGAAGACCAGGCCGAAGACCCAGCTGAGTTTGTCGACGTACATGTAATGGCTGGTCCAGTCCTGCAGGAACGTGAAGTTCTGCTCCAGACCCAGCGGCAGGTTGAAGATGGCCACCAGGGCCAGGAAGGGGCCGCAGGCCAAAATCATTTTACGGAGTTTGTCGGAGCCGACGCAGGCGAACAGGCCGACCAGGAAGAAGATGAACCCGGGATGGAAGTTTTCAAACATCTTTGTCGTCATCTCCTTTCTGATAGTAGTCTTCGTCGCGCTGCAGGAGCGGCGTCATGATGATCTTGGCCAGGATGATGAGGATCCAGCAGCCGACAAACCCGAAGAGCAGGATCATGAAAGGTCGTTCCAGCCATTCCTCCACGTGGCCGCTGTAGGCGCCCGCCGCGTAGGCGATGGCGAAACAGATCAGGGCGATGACGAAGGCCGCGCCGATGACTTTACGGCGTTTTCCCTTATCATTTACGAGATCGATCATCACCAGCCACCTCCCCATCCGGCGCAAACGGCGTCGGCCGTCACGGTCGCCAGCTTATAGAAGTCCGGCGGGAAGATTTCGGGGTCGCAGCCCAGTACAAGGGCCAGGACCGCAGTGAAGCAGATGGGGATCAGCATGGAGTAGCTGATGGAACCGTAGTGCCGCGGGTCTTCCTTCGGTTCAGGCTTGAAGAAGGCCATGCGGACGACCGGCATCAGATACCCGATGGCCAGCAGGGCCGACGCGATCCAGACGGCGACAAACAGCGGTTTGCCGGCCTGGATGGCCCCCATGGCCAGGTTCCATTTGCTGATGAAACCGATCAGGAACGGCGTCCCGGCGATGCCCAGGGAGGCGATGGCGAAACAGCCCATCGTCACGGGCATGCGGCGGCCGATGCCGTCCATCTCGCTGATTTCATGCAGGTGCGTCCGGACGATGATGACACCGGCGCACATAAAGAGGGTGATCTTCATCACGGCGTGGGCCACCAGATGGAGGTAGGCGCCTTTGATGGCCAGCGGGGTCAGGAGCGAAGCACCGAGGACGATGTAACTCAACTGGCCGATGGTCGAGAAAGCAAGACGGCGTTTCAGGTTGTCCTGCTTGAGGGCGATGAAGGAACTCATGAGGATGGTTGCCGCGGCGAGCCAGGCCAGGACATCGGCCGTTCCCAGTTCACTCAGCAGCTTCGGTCCGAAGACGAAGCAGATGACGCGGAGGACGGCGAAAGCACCGGTCTTGACGACGGCTACGGCGTGCAGCAGGGCGCTGACAGGGGTCGGCGCCACCATGGCGGCGGGCAGCCAGCCATGCAGCGGCATCACGGCCGCCTTGACGCTGCCGGCCATGATCATGAGGAGGAAGAGCAGCTGCAGCACCCAGATGGGGGCCATGCCGGAATCGAGGAACCCGCCGGCCCGGAAGTCCATGGTGCCGCTGATGCAGTACACCCCAACGGTGCCTGCCAGGAAGAGCTGGCCGGAAACCAGTGTGTAGGCCAGGTATTTGCGGCTGGCGTCCAGGGCTTCCTCGTCCCGTTCGTGCAGCACAAGCGGATACGAGAAGATGGTCAGGATTTCGTAGAACACGAAGAAGGTCAGCAGGTTGCTGGCGAGGGAAACACCCACCGTCGCGCCCAGGCAGACGGCGAAGGACGCAAAGTACCCGGTCTGTTCCGTTTCGTGGTTATTCCGCATATAGCCGATGGAATAGAAGTTGATGGGAATCCACAGCAGGGACGACAGGCAGGCGAAGATCATGCCCGCCGTATCGGTACGCAGGGTGAATCCCACCGTGTCGGTCAGCTGGAACAAGGTCCACTGGTACACATTGCCGTTCAACACGCCGCCGACCATGCTGATGATGAGGCCGAACATGAGGAACGAGGCAACGGTGCTCCACGTTTCGCGGACATTGGGATGCTTGCGGCTGCACGACACGAGCAGCGCTGCCAGGAACGCGGTTCCGACAGCAAGGAAAGGTCTCGGATCATTCACTATCATCTCAGGAACACCTCCGGTAACCCTAGTTTAAGCACTCCTACCACGATGTCGTAGCTGTAGATGCCGAGCACCAGGATGCCCAGGCCCGTAATGCCGATCGGCAGTACCATGCTCATGGGCAGGCCGAACTTCGTGGCCGGTTTGTGGAGTTCCGTCAAGGACGCTTCGCGCTGGACGAACATCTGCTCCACGATGCGGAAGTAGTAGATTGCGTTCAGCAACGAACTGATGACGAGGATGGCGATAAAGATGTATTCTTTGCCTTCGTAGGCGCCCAGCATCAGGTACCACTTGGAGAAGAATCCGCAGGTGGGCGGGATGCCGACCATGGACAGGACGGCAAAGCACAGCGCCACGGAGGAAACGGTCATCTTCTTGTTCAGACCGCCCAGACGGTACAGGTTGACTTCGCCGAACCGGTAGGAGATGCCACCTACCACAAGGAACAGGCAGCTCTTCATGAAGGCGTGGTTGATGAGGTGCAGTACGGCACCGATGAAGCCGTACATGTTGCCCATGGCCATGCCGACGGCGATATAGCCGAGCTGGGCCACGGAAGAATACGCCAGCATGCGGCGGAAGTCGTACTGGGCCAGGGCCATGACGGACCCGATGAGGATCCCGCCGATGCCCATGATGCCGAGCACGTCCAGCAGGGCCGACATGACAGGACTGGTGACACCGAAGATGTAGAAGAAGAAACGCAGCATGGCGTAAGCCGGTACTTTGGACATGCAGCCCGAAATGAGGCCTGCCGCGCCGGGATGGGCGTAGGTGTAGGCGTCAGGCTGCCAGCCGTGCAGCGGGAACAGGGCCATCTTGATGCCGAAGGCGATCAGGAAGCACGCCACGGCAAATGCAAACAGCGGCGTGTGCACGAAAGGCTGGATGCGGACGCTGATGTCCGCCATGTTCAGGGACCCGGTCATGCTGTAGACATACCCGATGCCGATCAGATATAACGACGCGGCAATGGTTCCGACAAGCAGATAGCGGAACGCCGCAATCATGGACTTCTTCCCGCCCAGGGCGATGAGGCCGTAGCCGGACAGGGACATGATTTCGAGATAGACGTACATGTTGAACACGTCGCCCGTGACCACCATGCCGCAAAGGCCGACGGTCAGAAGGCCGTACAACGTGTAGTAACCGCCGTAGTGCAGCCAGTCCTCGCTGACGAGGAACGGCTTGCCGTAGAAGCTGATGACCAGCGAAAGGAAGGTGATCATGCAAAGCACGGCCGCATTGAGGGGATCCACGGCGAACTCAATGCCGATAGGGGGCTCCCAGTTGCCCATCCAGTAGTGGAGATTGTGGCTGCCGCTGTTGAGTACCTGGTACATCGTAAGGAGTGCCGCCACGAAAGAACCGGCGATGGCGGCCTGCACAATCCAGGCCCCCAGCTTGCGGTTCAGACGGCTGAAGCACAGGCACAGCAGGGACGCTGTCAGGGGCAGCAGCACGATGAACACGGGAGCATGTGTACTAATGCTCATTTGCTAGCCCTCCTTAGTACCTCCGGCTCCTCCACGGATCCATAGCTTTCCTTGATCCGCATCAGCAGGGCGATTGCCACGCCGCTGGTACCCATGCTGACTACGATGGCCGTCAGCATCAGGGCGTGCGGGAGGGGGTTGATGTAGGCTGCAGGATCCACATTGCCCGGAACCAGGATAGGGATCATGCCGCCTTCCTTCTGCGCGAAGCAGAGGTAGAAGAAGATGACGGCGACCTGCATGACGTTCATCGCCATCAGTTTCTTGAAATAGTTCTTGCTCAGGACCATACCGTAGACACCCAGGAAAAAGAGGATCATGACGAGGGTGTAGAGGCCGCGGCGGGCCAGAAACTCATTCAATGCTTCCATCGTCTTCACTCCTTTTCACCAGTGCATCCATGATGTTCAGGATGGTCATCATGACGCAGATCGTGACGCCGGTCTCAATCATCAGGATGCCCAGGGCGTGCAGTTCGTTCGCATGTTCCGCCGTAAAAGGCAGGAAGCTGTAATCCAGGAACTTGCCGCCGCCGAACAGGGTCAGCCAGCCGGCCAGCGCATAGATGAACGTGCCGAAGCCCGCCAGGGCCAGGCTGTTCTTCGCCTTGATATTGAACAGGATGGAATCTTCCCCGAGGATCAGCCGCGCCAGGACGATACCGAAACCCATGACGACGCCGGCCTGGAAGCCGCCGCCGGGGCTCGATTCGCCGAGCAGCAGCACATACACGGCATAGACCACGGAGAAGGGGACCAGCATCCGGAAGGCGATGTTCAGGATGATGCCCCCGAAAGGATCTTTCATCATTCGTAATCATCCTCCTTCTCCGGACGGCGTCCCATCGTCGATTTGCTCAGGATCAGCGTCGCCGTCAGTCCTGACAGGAACATGACCGTTGTTTCCCACATGGTATCGAACCCTCTGTAGTCGGCCAGGGTGCCCGTAACGATGTTCGGGGAGCCCGTATCGACCTCGCTGCGGGCGATATAGACCGGTGTAATATGCTGGTTCGGTACGGAATAGGGACTGCCGATGACGGGCAGATAGGTCACGCTGCTGCAGAACAGACCCGTCAGCAGCGCCAGCACAGTGATAACAAAGCCTCGCATTACTTACACCACCTATCGATTTTCTTCAACGAGATGACATAGAAGATGGTAGATACAGTGCCTACCACGACTTCCGTAAAGGCCACGTCCGGCGAGCCCATCATCAGATACAGCAGCACGGCACAGAAACTGAAAGCGCTGTAAATGTAGACGGCGCTCAAAATGTCGCGGCAGTAGATGATGCTGGCCGTAATGAAGATCAGGAAGACCAGGAGCACTGCTTCAATCGTATATATCTGCATCAGTTCTCCTCCTCCCCGGCCTGTTTCTCAAATTCCTCCACTTCGTCCGCGTGCTTCCGCGTCCAGACCGGATGGCCCGTCTTATAGGCTGCCTTGGAGAGGATGTGCGACCCGATGGGGTTGCCAAGGAACACGAAGAGGAAGATGACGATGATCTTGAACGATGCATCGGTGAACCCGTTGTAGACCGCCAGACCCAGGAAGACCAGTGCCGTTCCCAGGGTCTCGCTGTTGCCCGAAGCATGCACCCGGCTGTAAAAATCAGGCAGGCGCAGCATGCCGATGGCGGAACCGACGAGGAAGATCAGCCCCAGGCCCATCAGCACGAAGGCGATGAATTCCCGCACAGGGATGCCGAAAATCATAATTTCCTCCCTCCCAGATATTTCGCCAGGATGACCGAGCCGAGGCAGCCCATCATGGCATATGCCAGCGCCAGGTCGACATACATGCCGGGCTGTCCGTCCAGGAATCCGTAAATCACGATCAGCAGGATCGTATCCGCCGTGATGACGCCCAATCCATTCATCCGGTCAAAGATCGTGGGGCCGCGGAAGAGCCGCTGCAGCATCAAAAAGATGGTCAGCAGCAGGACTGCCGTGAGGATCAGCAAAAAGGTATGCATCAGTAGTCCCTCCCCATCTTTTCAAAGGTGAAGTCCTGCCCCAGCAGCCAGGCAACTTTGCCGGGCATGCCGGAAGGATCTTCCAGGCCTGCGGCAGCGCCGTCCGTCAGGGCATGGACTTCGAAGACGCCTTCCGGCGTCACGTTCATGGTGACCGTACCGGGCGTCAGGGTGATGGAATTGGCCAGGATGACCTCCGCCATCGGATTGTCGGCCTTGTAGCGGAACCGCACGACGCACGGGTTGATCTGGAGTTCCGGCCGCACCGTCGCCTTGATGACGTCGATGTTCGCCAGGATCAGCTGCCCCATGAGCCAGAAGAAATAGCAGATCAATTTGAAGGGATTGATCCCGAAAATGAAATACTTTTTCGTTCCGGCCAGGTTGCTCACGAGGAGCAGGGGGTAGCAGACCCAGGAAGCGATGATGGATGTCAGGACCCCGTAGGTAATGAACTTGACTTCGGTGTTTCCGGACAAGAGCATCCAGAACGCGAACAGCAGCACAGCCATGCAGACCATGTGGACGATCGGCGCGCCTACAATGCTTTTGTCACGCAATACGCTTGAGTTTGTCACTTGAACCACCTTTCTTTATAATATTTTATATGTTTTTTGGGTGCAAAGTTGCACAGAACCGCATAACCCGCGGCATTTCGGCAAATAAAAAAACTCCCGGCCCGAAAAAAGGCAAACCTTGCCCAATTTCGCTCTGGGAGTATTCGACAGTTGCAGATTGTTTTCCTGCAAAGTATGGCAAATTCGTGAATTTTTTTATCCCTGCGCCGTGATGCCGCCGTCCACGGGAATCACCGCCCCCGTCATGAAGGAATTGGCCGGGGAGGCGACGGACACAAGGACATGGGCCACTTCGTCCGCCGTGGCGATGCGTCCCAGCGGATAGGCCCGCGCCAGGTCCTCTTTGGTGTAGCTGCCGCCGGCCGCCTCGATCTGCCGGTCCAGCAGCGGCGTATCCACATCGCCCGGGCAGAGGCAGTTGACCCGGATGTCCGGTGCCAGGTCGAGGGCCAGGGCCTTCGTCAGGGCCACCAGCGCCCCTTTGGAGGCGCAGTAGGCGGCGCAGCCCGTATTGCCGGCGATGCCCGCATCGGAAGAAATATTGACGATGCAGGATCCGGGCCGCATCAGGGGCCGGCAGGCCTGGGTCAGGAAAAACGCCCCCTTCACATTCGTGTCCATGATGTCCCCGTACAGCCCGGGTGTCGTGTCTTCCAAGGAGGCTTCCCGATAGATGCCGGCACCGTTGACGAGGATATCCACCTGTGGCACATAGGCCTGGATCACGGCCGCGGCAAAGCGGCAGGCATTGGGATCCCGTACGTCGCAGCGCACGAACAAGGCTCCCGGCCGTTCCTGCCCGGAAGCCGGCGCACTGCCCGGAAGCTCCCGCAGGGCCGCCATGCCGCGGTCCGGCGAACGCCCCAGCAGAAAGACCATGGCGCCGTCCTTGCGGAACCGTTTTGCCGCCGCCAGGCCGATGCCGCTCGTGCCGCCCGCCAGGACGACGACCTTACCTTTACATCCGTACTCCATGGTAATCCCCTTCCCCCCTCCTTCACCGGCCAAGGCTGCCGCCTGATGGATCCGTTACATCGTCCCGTCCAGCGGTTCCGGCGCCGGCAGGCTCAGGATGATCGTTGTCCCCTTGCCGTACTCGCTCATGATGCTGCAGACGATGTTATGGCGTTCGCAAATGCTGCGGGCGATGGTCAGGCCCAGGCCCGAGCCGCTCTTGTTCTGCACATCCCACGTGTGGTAGAACCGCTCGAAGACATGTTCCAGATCTTCCGACCGGATGCCTGTCCCGTGGTCTGCAATGCGCAGTACGCGGTCCTTCAGGGAAACCTCGATGGAACCGCCTTCCTGGGAGAACTTGATGGCATTGTCAAGGAAGATGAGCAGCATCTGGTTCAGCCGGCCGTAATCACCGGTCAGCTTGTACATTGCCGTGTCCAGGTCCGCCGACACCGTCACCTGCCTGCTGCGGGCAATATGCCGGCTGCTCCGCACGGCGTCGCGGATGACGCTGCAGAAATTCAGCGGCTTCTTTTCAATGGAAAATTCCGGATTCTGGAGGCGCGTCAGTTCGAGCAGGTCATTGATGAGCCGCTGCTGGAAAAGCACCTCGTTGTACATGGTGTCGTAATACCGCCCCACTTCGGCCGGGTCGGTCACGACCTTGTCGCGCAGCGCTTCCAGGCTGCCGCGCACCACCGTAACCGGTGTCCGCAGCTCGTGGGAGATGTTGGAGATGAAGATCTTGCGGCTCCTCTCCATCTGCTTCGTCTCGTTGTCGGCCTTTTCCAGCCGGGCCGCCATGCCGTCTATGGTCTGGGCCAGCTGGCCGATTTCGTCTTGCTGCGTGATGTAGCTGCGCGCCTTGTAGTTCCCCGACGCGATTTCCGATGCCACGGACTCCATGCGCCGCAGGGGGTCCGTGAACTTGAGGGAGAGCGCCGCCGCAATGACGAAGGCCGCAATGACGGCCGCAATCAGGCAGAGCGCGTAGATTTTCGCGATTTCATGGAGGGACTGGTTCAGGCCGAACACGGGCTGACGCAGCACCACGACGGCCTGGATGCCGCCGTCCTTGCTGTAGACAGGGGCCGTCACGTAACTCGTGGCCTCCTCGATATGGCTGTCATAGCCTGCCCGGATGGCCGTTTCCCCCTTCAGCCCTTTGCGGATGATGTCCTGGTAGTCACGGGGCAGTTCATAGACACTTTTGCGGGAAAACACGACGGATGCCGTGCGGGTCCTGCGCCGCTCCCGCCCCGACTGGATGGATTCCAGTTCCGAATGCAGGCTGCGGCCCATGCGGGCCGCCACGCGGCGCATATGTTCCATGTCCTCCTGCGGGGGCGGGACATGGTTGCAGAAGACGACCGTGCCGTCCCGGTAGGCGATCCAGATGTCATCGTCCGTCACCCGGTTGACATTGCGCATGATGCGGGCCATTTCCGCCTGGTCATGCGTCACGATGTCTTTTTCCCGCACGATGTCAGCCACGCTCAGGGCACGGCGGTACATCTGCAGCTGGGTGCGTTCCACATAGTTCTCTTCAAAAAAATAGTTGAAGGTCAGCGTCATGATGGCGGCCAGGGCCAGGAGGGCCATGCCGAAATACTTCAGCAGGCGCATCCCGATCCGGTTGCTGCCCAAACGGCCTGCCAGCGTACGGACCAGCCGGCTGTCCCTCAGGGCGCGGATTTTTTCCAGCATAGTTGCACCTTGCTTTCCTACGGCCTTAAATGCCACCGGGCATGGGGTGGTCCCTGCGCCAGGCCTTCTGTTCCTCCGGTGTCATGTTCTTCCATTGTTCCCGGAAAGCCTCCATGCGGGCCTCGCGCCGTTTTTCACGCTCCAGCCAGACCTGGCGTTCCTCTTTCGACATCGTCTTCACTTTCTGCTTCATCAGGGCTGCCTGCTTCTTCTGGAAGTAGGCACGGCGCTGTTCCCCGGTCATGCGGCCGACCTGTTCCCGTTCCTTTTCCCGGGCTTCCAGCTGTTTCCGGTAGGCCTTCTGCTCCGCAGCGGTCATGTTCTTCATGCGTTCCGCGCGCACATGCTCCTGAAACGCCGTCATGGCCTGCCGCAGCTCCTCCTCGGACAGGGTGTCCCACTGCTGCAGGATGCGGTTCCGTTCGTCGGCCAGCTTTGCCCGCTGGTCCAGCGTCAGTTTGCCCGAAGCCGGCGCCTGCTTTTTGCGGGCCGCCCTTTTCGCCCCTTTGCTCACGGCATCACTTTTTATTCCGTTTGCTGTATTGTTTGTCTTATCTTCTGCAACCGCCGGCTCCCGGAATCCCGGTTCGCCTGGCCGCGGCAGATGCAGATCCAGGTATGTGCGGTAGGCGATGATTCCTGCCTCAGCCCGCGGCAGTGCATCCGCCCGGGGCAGCAGCCCCGGCAGCAGCACAAGCAGGCCGGCCGCCATTCCGGTCAGGACGCCTGCCGTCCCCGCGGCACGCAGTCTTCCGCCCCTTGTCCCCGGTTCCCTTTGCCCGTTCCGCTGGCTCTTCTGCAACGTGTCCATGGTGTCTCCTACAAAAAGCACCTTGCCCTTGCAAGGCTTTGAAAAAGGCCCGGATTCAACGAATCCGGGCCTTGCTGTTCTGGCATCTCAGCATGGATTACTTCTTGGATTTCTTAGCCTTCTTAGCGGGTTTTTTGGCGTTGACGGCGTCCTTGAAAGCTTTGCCTGCCTTGAAAGCAGGAACGGTAGCTGCCGGAATGGTGATTTCTTTCTTGGTCTGAGGATTCTTGCCTTTGCGGGCGGCGCGCTGGCGGGCTTCGAAGGTGCCGAAACCGATCAGCTGTACTTTGCCCTTCTTGGCAACTTCAGCTACGATGGCGCCGGTCAGAGCTTTCAGAGCTTTTTCGACGTCTTTTTTGGACAGTTCAGCTTCTTTTGCAGCAACATCGATTAATTCCTTTTTGTTCATAATGCAATCCTCCAAAAAAATTTTTAAGGCCCGGAAATATAGCACTGGCCTTGCTTACGCTTATTATACAACCTTGTTTTCCGCTTTACAAGCGGGTTTTCAAGATTTTTAAAAAAATTATTAAAAAAAAGGCTTATTTCATGGTTTTTTTGTCAATTTTATGTTTTCAAGGTATAATGGTGTATGGAAAAATACCCCGGTACGGAAAACCGTATTGACATCGGCGGCAGAGGAGAAATAAATTATGGCAAGAATCTTAATTGCAGACGACAATCTTCAAATTACTCAAGTATTGACTGAATACATCAAAAAAGAAGGCTGGCAGTGTTTCACCGCCCATGACGGCGAGGAAGCCCTGCAGCTCTTCTCGCGCTATGAAAAAGAGATCATCATGGTCTTCCTCGACGTAATGATGCCGAAGAAGGACGGGTTCGAAGTTTGCCGCGCCATCCGCGCCAAATCCATGGTCCCCATCATCATGATCACGGCCCGCGGCGAAGACGCCGACAAGATCCTCGGCCTCGACACAGGGGCCGACGACTACATCGTCAAACCCTTCAGCCCGGCCGAAGTCATGGCCCGCGCCCGCGCCATCCTGCGCCGTATCCCGCAGGAAGAAAAAGAGGACCGCACGGTGGAAATCTCCAACCTCTTCGTCGACATCGACAACTACCTGGTCCGCATCGACGGGAAAGAAGTCGCCCTCACCAAACGCGAAAAAGAACTGCTGTGGCTCCTGGCCTCCAACCCGACGAAAGTCTTCTCCCGGGACAACCTGCTCGACAGCCTCTGGGGCTACGACTACTACGGCGACAGCCGGACCGTCGACTCGCACATCAAGCGGCTCCGTGCCAAACTGGAAGCCTTTCACCATCCCGGCTGGGCCATCAAGACGATCTGGGGTGTCGGGTACCGGTTCGAGGTGACTGAGGCGTAAAAGCAGCCTTGTAATAATCAATCCCCGCACAATTCTGCACCACGTCGGCAAGCGCTCCCGGTGTGTGAAAATTGTGCGGGGATTTTCCTTTTCATGGCGGCATTCAGGTCCCTATTATGATCCCGCCGCCGCGGTCATGGTCCCAGCCCCAGCCCCAGCCCCAGCCCCAGCCGATGCCGATGCTGATGGGCATGCCGCCGCCGGACCGTTCTTCGCGGGCTACATCCTGTTCGTCCACGACCTGGAATTTCAGTTTCTGGGTCTTCACGTAGCCCCCGATTTCCGCTTCGGCAATGATGTCGACTTTGCCGCGGGAGACGCCGAGCACCCGGCCCTGTTCGGAATCGGCCCTGGCAATGCTTTCGTCCAGGCTGGTCAGGGTCAGCTTGCAGGGCACGTTGCCGGGGACGCGGACAAAGACTTTGCCGGCGCCCTTGACGGGCACTTTCCGGTAAAGGTTGTAGATTTCGGTTTTCCCGACGAGGCTTTCCGTGGTGCCGTCCAGCATTTCTGCGCGGTTCCCGTCTTCGGAACGGCGGCGGTAGACACAGCTGCCGTCTTTGGCGACAAGGTAATCCCCGACAAGTTCGTCCGTCCCTTTGCGGAAGGCCCGCACATGGCGGAAGAAGTCCCCCGTCAGTTCCTTGTCCATGCGGTATGAATAGGCCTGGTCCGCCGCAAGGCCCGTCTTGGCGCTGTCCACGGCGGTCAGCCGGGCGACGGTCTCGTCCAGCTTCCGCCCTTCCGTGACATAGTACTCCGACAGAGCCTGCTTTTTGGCGGCCTGGCGGGCTTTTTGCGCTTCCGCCGCCGTCGTCACGCCTTCCTTGACGGCCGTTTCCGCCGCCTGTACGGACGGCGCGGCGGCCAGGGCGCCGGCCGTCACCATGGCCGCCAGCAGAAGGCCGGCCAGCCATTTGTTTTTTCTGTTTTCCGATGGAAAGAACATGTCGCTCACCTCCATTGTCCACTTTTCAGTGTAACACACATTTTAGACAGATTCATGGCAGAGGGGTCCGCCGGTTCAACGGTTCCAGTGCAGCACTTCCCAGGTCGTCCACGCCGTCAGGCTGCCCGTAAAGTCGAGCAGGATGTCGCCGATAGCGCCGTTGCGGGCGGGAACGGTGAGCTGCAGGTATTCGTCGAGGACGGCCGTCAACAGGCTCAGGAAGAGGATGTACCCGCGGGATGCGCCCCGGGACCAGCCGTTCACGGCGAACATCCGGCAGCATAGCAGGGCCTGCACGAAATACTCGAAG
Organism: uncultured Selenomonadales bacterium; assembly: GCA_900316935.1. Classification (GTDB taxonomy): domain Bacteria; phylum Bacillota; class Negativicutes; order Acidaminococcales; family Acidaminococcaceae; genus Succiniclasticum. The sequence goes on along the minus strand of ONEW01000009.1, from coordinate 17,509 downwards.
AAATGAGCCAGTTTGCGGAGCACCTGTTCCAGTACGCCGACCGGCGGCAGACCGGTGAAGACGCTTCCAAAGCGTTCCGCCAGTTCCGCAAGGAGCCAGCTGGTCTGGTGCGACTGGGCACCGGGCAGGCTGGAGTTATAGAAGATCAGGACCGTGAAGACGATGTACACGGCCGTCCATATGAATTTACGCATCTTGGTTTCCTTGGACCGTCACAGGTCCCGCGTGAGGGCGTCCATCATCATCATGTTGCTGACCGTGCCGATGCCGCCGGGCACCGGCGTGTAAGCCAGGGATCCGGCGCAGGCGGCAGGGTCGATGTCGCCGCAGATGCCTTGTTCCGTCACGTTGATGCCTACGTCGACGAGGACGGCGCCGGGCTTGACCATGTCTGCTTTCACGAAGCAGGCCCTGCCTATGGCAGCGACGACGATGTCGGCGTCCCGCAGGATGGCAGGCAGGTTTTCCGTATGGGAATGGCAGATGGTGACGGTGCAGTTTTCCTGGAGCAGGAGCAGGGCGGCCGGTTTGCCGACGACGTTGCTGCGACCCAGGACGACAGCTTTCTTCCCGTCCAGGGCGATGCCGTAGTGATGCAGGACGGCAAGGCAGGCCCGGGGCGTACAGGCGGCCCGGCGGCCGTCCCCCAAGAGCAGGGCGCCCATGTTGACGGGGTTCAGGCAGTCCATGTCCTTGGCGGGGGCCAGGGCCGCGCCTACGGCCTGGCTGTCAATGTGCCGCGGCATGGGCATCATGGGCAGGATGCCCGTGACCGACGCGTCGTCATTCAGGTTGCCGATGGCGGCCAGGACCTCTTCCGTGGATGCGGTTTCAGGCAGTTCGACGCAGCGGTGGGCGGCGCCGATGCTTTCGGTCATCTTCAGGAGCCGCCTGCGGTAGACGAACGAGGCCGGGTCGCGGCCTGCCGTGACGATGGCCAGCGTCACCGTGACGCCCCGTCCTTTTGCGGCCGCGACTTTGGCGGCAATCTGTGCCCGGTACGCCTCGGCGACCGGTTGCCCTGCCATGCAGATGGGTTCCAATGAAATACCTCCTTGACGAAAAACGGGTGAAGCACTGGAGCCGGCCTCACCCGTGATTTTCAATTCTCAGAACAGGCCGGTGATCTTTCCGTCGTCCGTCACGTCGATGTTTTCAGCGGCCGGATGTCCGGGAAGGCCGGGCATCGTCAGGATGCTGCCTGTGTAGACGACTACGAAGCCTGCGCCGGCGCTGACTTTGGCATCGCTCACGTGGAGCGTGAAGTCCGCGGGGGCCCCTTTCAGGTTCGGATCATCCGACAGGGAGTTCTGGGTCTTGGCCATGCAGACGGGCATGTTGCCGTAGCCTTCCTTTTCGTACTGGTCGAGCATCTGCTCCGCCTTCTTCTCGAACTGGACCTTGCCGGCACCGTAGATCTCCTTGGCGATGGTTTCCACCTTCTGCTTCAACGGCAGGTCGAGCGGATAAACCGGCGTGAAATGGCTCGTGCCACTCTCAGCCAGTTTGACGACCTCCTTAGCCAGTGCCACGCCGCCTTCGCCGCCTTTGGCGAACACGTCGCTGAGGGCGACTTCGACGCCCATGCCCCGGCAGTACTCATAGACGGCCTGCAGTTCCTCCTCTGTGTCCTGTGCGAAGATGTTGATGGCCACGACGACCGGCACCCCGAATTTGAACACGTTCCCAATGTGTCTGCCCAGGTTGCACAGGCCTGCCTGGACGGCGGCCACATTAGGTTCCTTCAGCCGGTCTTTCGGCACGCCGCCGTGCATCTTGAGGGCACGGACCGTAGCCACGATGACGCAGGCATCCGGATGGAGGCCGGCAAAGCGGCTCTTGATGTCGAAGAATTTTTCCGCGCCCAGATCGGCACCGAAGCCGGCCTCCGTGATGGTGTAATCGGCCAGACGGAGGGCTGCCTGCGTCGCCATGACGCTGTTGCAGCCGTGGGCGATGTTGGCGAAGGGGCCGCCGTGGACCAGGGCCGGGACGTGTTCCAGCGTCTGGACCAGGTTCGGCTTGATGGCGTCCTTCAGCAGGGCCGCCATGGCGCCTGCGGCGTGGACGTCGTCGGCCGTGACGGGGCTGCCGTCACAGGTGTAGGCCACGACGATGCGTTTCAGCCGTTCCTTAAGGTCATGGAGGCTCGTGCACAGGCAGAGGATGGCCATGACTTCGGAGGCGACGGTGATATCGAAGCCGTCTTCGCGGGGCACGCCCGAGGCTTTGCCGCCGAGACCGGAAATGATATGCCGCAGCTGGCGGTCGTTCATATCGACGACGCGTTTCCAGACGACGCGGCGCGGATCGATGTTAAGGGGATTGCCCTGCTGGATGGAGTTGTCGGTCATGGCTGCCAGCAGCATGTGGGCTGACGTGATGGCATGGAAATCGCCCGTAAAGTGCAGGTTGATGTCTTCCATGGGGACGACCTGGGAGTATCCGCCGCCGGCCGCGCCGCCTTTGACGCCGAAGCAGGGTCCCAGGGAAGGTTCGCGCAGGGCGACGATGGCCTTCTTGCCGATCTTGGCGAGGCCCTGGGCCAGGCCGACGGTCGTCGTGGACTTGCCTTCGCCGGCCGGCGTCGGCGTAATGGCCGTCACCAGGACCAGTTTGCCCGGTTTGTTCTTGCTGATTTTGTCAAGCAGGCCGTAGGACAATTTGGCCTTGTACTGACCGTACATTTCCAGGTCATCCGGCGCAATGCCCAGTTTGGCCGCGATGTCCGTGATGGGAAGCATTTTACACTGCTGCGCGATTTCAATGTCCGTAAGCATGGTATTCCCTCCGTCTCTTTTTGTTCCGATACCGTTTCCGGGAACAGGAGCCGCTCCTGTTTTTCCCTATTATAGCAGTATTTACCATTGGTTGCTAGCGGAACCAGACTTCCACTTTCGAGCCCGGTTTGACGGCTGTCCCCGCCGCCGGTTCCTGTTCATACGCCGTACCGCTGCCGTAGGGTTCCAGGGTCAGCCGGCCCGTTGCCAGGATCTTGGCGATGGTGCGGGCATCCAGGCCTTTGAATTCCGGCAGGATCCAGCTGCCGTCCTGCGGCATGAGGGAGGGCAGATCCCTGTCACGGGTTGCGCCGCCTTCAAAGGAAGGCAGTCCCTCGCTGTTCGACGGCTGGATGCCTTTGGCGACCAGAATCTGCTGCAGCGTGTCGCGGAAGACAGGAGCCGAAACCTGGGAACCGTAAAAGGCGCCCCGCGGGTTGTCGAGGACGACGAGCATGGCGTACTGCGGCTTGTCCGCCGGCACGAAGCCGACAAATGACGCGATGTACTGTCCCGCGGCGTATCCGCCGTATTCGGAAATCTTCTGGGCCGTACCGGTCTTGCCGGCGATGCGGTAGCCCTTGATGCGGGCGGTCTTGCCGCCGCCTTCGCTGACCACCTTTTCCATCATGGCGCGCATCTGGGCGGCCACTTCGGGCGTGATGACATTGCGCACGACCTTCTTTTCGCCCTTGCGGATGACTTCGCCGTTCGGCGCGACGATGCGGTCGATGATGTAGGGCTGCAGCAGCTCGCCACCGTTGGCGATGGCGCAGATGGCCCGCAGCTCCTGCAGGGGCGTCACGGCGATGCCCTGTCCGATGGCGAAGGTGGCGATATCCGGCTTGTACATATCCTTCGGATTGTAGAGGATGCCGTCTTCTTCACTGGGCAGTTCGATGCCCGTCGCCTTGCCGAAGCCGAACTTCCTGGCCCAGTCGATTTCCCGCTGGGCGCCGAGCTGCATGCCTACCTGGACCATACCCGTGTTAATGGAGTATTTGATGACGTCTTCGAACGGTACGGTGCCCATGCCCGTGCCGTCCCAGTTCTGGATGACGCGGTCCGCAATCTGGATGCGGCCGTCGTCACGGATGGGCGTCGTCGGGGTGATGATGCCTTCCGACAAGCCCATGCAGCCGACGATGGGCTTGAAGACCGACCCCGGTTCGTAAATCATGGAAACGGCCCGGTTCAGCCAGTTTTTCGCCGGGAATTGGCCGAAGTTGTTCGGATCGAAGGTGGGACGGCTGCCCATGGCCAACACGGCCCCCGTATGGGGATCCATGATGATGATGGCGGCGCCCTGCGCGTGGGTGCGCTTCATGGCGTCATCCAGTGCATCCTCGATGACGAACTGCATCTTGCTGTCAATGGTCAGATAGACCGTGGCCACCATGGGCTTTTCCTTCGTATCGGAAGGATCGCCCTCGCTGCCGGCCAGGGTGCGGCCCATGGCATCCACGCGTTTCACCTGGCGGGTCTCGGCGCCCTTCAGGACACTGTCCAGGGCCAGTTCCAGGCCCGACAGGCCGCTGTCGTCGGTGCCGACAAAGCCCAGGACCTGGGCAGCCATGGATTTCTTGGTATAATAGCGTTTGCTTTCTTCGATGAAATGCAGGCCCGGCAGGTCGTTTTCCTTGATGACCTTCTGGACCGCCTCGTATTCCGGCGGTTCGAGCATGCGCTTGATCCACAGGAACTGGCCTTTCAGCGTGAAGTCTTTGTACAGCCCGTCCCGGTCCATATGGAGGACCGGGGCCAGTTTTTCCGCGGCCACTTCCGCCGTGCCGCGGCCGTCCTTCTTCCCCTTGAGTGCCGCAGGCGTTTCGTTCATTTCCTTGGGATTGACATAGAGGGAATGGACCATGATGCTGACGGCCAGCTCTTCCCCATTGCGGTCCACAATGCGGCCGCGGGGCGTGTTGCGGCGGATGCTGTTCGTCATCTGGTCTTCCGCGATCCGGGCCCATTTCGTCCCTTCGAGGACCTGCACCTGGAAGAGCCTGCCGGCCAGCACAAGCATGAGGAACAGCGTCAGGAGGTAAAAGATATGGTACCGTTTGCGGGCGTCGGAGAGCCGGAATTTAGGTCGTTTCATCTGCCCCGCCTCCCGTCCTCGCCGCGGTGCACCACCCGCAGTCCGTTCCGATCTTCCGGAGGCAGGCCCGCGGCCATGCGCTCTTCCCGGATCTCCCGCGCCGCTTCGAGGCGGTAGACCGAGAGGATGAGGCCGATGCAGAAGAAATTGATGACCAGCGACGTACCCCCGTAGCTGATGAACATGAGGGGCACGCCGATGACCGGCAGAAGGCCCGCCACCATGGCCATGTTCGCCACGGACTGCCCGATGATCAAAAAGGAGCAGCCGCAGGTCAGGAGGAAGCCTTTCCTGTCTTGCGTGCGGATGGCGAGGCGGTAGAACGCACCGGCCAGCAGGGCGAACAGGCAGATGAGCACCAGGGCGCCCAAAAAGCCCCATTCCTGGCAGAACACGGCGAAGGCGAAGTCCGTATGGGCTTCGGGCAGGTAGAAGAACTTGCTGGTGCCTTGCCCCCAGTGCATGCCGAAGAGGCCGCCGGAACCGATGGCCAGCTTGGCCTGCACCATCTGGTACCCCGCGCCCTGCGGATCGATAAAGGGATCCAGCCAGACTTTGAGCCGGTTCAGGCGGTACGGCGCCAGGACCGCAATGCCGGCGGCACCGGCGAGTCCGACGATGAAGATGCTCAACACCTGTCCTTTCGGGATGCCGGCGATGATGTACATGTAGAGCATAAGCCCCAGAATGATGGCCGCTGTGCCCATATCGGGCTGGATCAGGACCAGGCCGCTCGCGGCGAGGGCGAAGGCCAGGGGCGCCGCCTTGGGCCAGTGCAGCAGGGAAATGCGCTGCCCGCGCCGCAGGTATTCCCCCAGAAAGCCGGCGGCAATCAGGATGGCCACCACCTTGGCCAGCTCCGAAGGCTGGAACGAGACAGGGCCGGCGCCGAGCCAGCGGCGGGAACCGTTGACGACGCGGCCTGCCACCCTGACCAGCATCAGGAGCAGGATGGTGCCCGTGCCGCTGAGTTTCAGGAAACGGGGCGACAGGAGCCGGTGATAGTCAAACCTGCTGCCGACGAAAAGCATGCAAAGAAGACCCACCACCGAATACAGGACGTAGCGGAGGGTAAAGAAATACTGGCTGCCCGTCATCATCTCAGACCGGGCGTAGCTGGCGCTCAGGTTGTTGCCCAGCCCGAAGCCCAGCAGCAGCACGACGCAGATGATGATGGCTTGCCGCACATTTTCAAAAATCAGGAATTTTTCACGCATAATCCGTCATTCCTTGGGGACTGCCGGCCCGATGTTGCGGGGCGGCCGGGTCACGACATCCTTCCCCGAACCGGCCGTGAAAACGGCATGGCAGTAGTTGATGGGCGTACCGCGGCCGCTGAATTTCCTTTCGTACTCGGTCTGCACCTCATTGCGGTACGCACTGTGGTGCAGGTCGTAGGACAGTTCGCGGATCTCCATGCCGAAAAGGCGGAACTGTTCCACGGAAAAATCAAAGAGGGGACGGTTGTCCGTCTTAAAGAAAATCCGGCCGCCGGGCCCCAGGAGTTTGAAGTACAGGGCCAGGAAATTGACGTGGGTCAGGCGGCGCTTGGCATGGCGCGCCTTGGGCCAGGGGTCGCTGAAGTTGAGATACAGCGTGCGGACCTCCCCCGGCGCGAACCAGTCGTCGAGTTTCGCCGCGTCGCCGCAGATCATCGTCATGTTCGTCAAGCCCTCGTCCTTGGCCTTTTTGGCCGGAAAGTAGGCCACGCCGATCTGGCTTTCGATGCCGATGAACGCCCTTTCCGGATGGAGGGCCGCCATGCCCGTGATGAACGCCCCTTTCCCGCAGCCGATCTCCAGGCAGAGATCTTTGCCGGGGAACAGGGACTGCCAGTGCCCTTTGAAGCGGTCCAGCCTGTCCAGATAGATGTATTCGTCCCGGACTTCCGGCAAGGCCTCGTCAATCCAGGGTTTTTTACGCAAGCGCATGGGTGTGGTCCTTTCGCTTATCTGCCTTCCTTTTTGCGGGTCTTCGCCGCCTTGGAAGGACCCAGGTCGTATTTCTTCAGGTAACGGTACAGCGTCACGCGGCTGACGTCGAGTATGGTGGCGAGTTTGGAGATGTTGCCGCCTGCCGCCTTCCAGGCCGCGATGAAGGATTCCTTATCGTATTTCCAGGATTTTTCCAGCGTCTTGTTGCCCGGCAGCTTGATGTTTTCCGCTTCGATGGTGCTGCCCGACGTATGGAAGAAGGCCTGCTCTATGACGCCCTGCAATTGCTTGATGTTGCCCGGCCAGCTGCATTCCGTCAGCATGTGGAGGGCCTGCGGCGTCAGATGTTTGGCCGGCATGTTGTGCTGGGCGGACATTTCGGCCAGAATATGGTTGGCCAGCACTTCGATGTCCTTGACACGTTCGCGCAGGGGCGGAATCCGCATCACCGTATCGATGACCAGCTCGTAGAGTTTGCGGCTGAAGAGGCCCTTGTCGGCCAGGCGCTTCAGGTTCGAGTCGCAGGCCGCAATGACGCGGATGTTCAGCTTCTTGCGGGCGCCGTTCTCGCCGGCAGGCAGGCCGTTCTGCAGGACATCGGCCAGCTTGTCGCCGAAATCCACGGGCAGTTTTTCCACTTCGTCCAGGAACAGGGTGCCGCCCATGGCGAGCTCCAGTTTACCCGCCGTCGGCTGGTTATCCCCGTCGACGCTGCCGAAGAATTCTTCCTGCAGTTCCGCCAGGGGGCCGTTGCAGCACTTGACGACGATGAGGGGCGCCGCGGCGCGGGACGAAGCCTGATGGATACCGTGGGCCAGGCGCTGTTTGCCCGTGCCCGGTTCACCCTGCAGCAGGATGTCGTTGTCGCTGCGGGCAACGCGGGAGGCCTTGTGCTGCAGCGCCAGGAATTCCGCCGTCTCGCCGACCATGCTGTACAGGCTGTAGCGGGAGCTGTAGCCCGTCGCATGGGCGATGGTGGTCTTCAGGTCTTCGATGGACATGGAAAGCACCAGGGCGCTTTCCACCTCGTTCGCCACCTTCACGGGCAGGACGGTCGTAATATCCTCGTACGTGCGGTCCTGGGTGATCCACGTGATTTCGCGGCGGTGTGTCGGCACGCCGTTCAAAGCACGCCGGATAGGGATATGCTCGTAATTGAGGAACATGTCGGCGAGCTTTTCCTTGCCCCCGAGCCGTTTCAGCCCGTTCCCGTTGGCGTATTTGATGTTCTCTCCCCGGTCGAGCCAGTATACGCTGACTGGCAGCTCCTCCGTCATCATCTTGTAGATATTCCAATATTCCAGTGTCTCCAGATGTTTCTCGATGGAATACTTCATAGTCAGAAGCAGGGACAACAGCAGATCATACGGCAGGTCTTCCTGCTCCACGGAGCAGAAGGACAGGATGTAGCGCAGCTTGCCGTCCACGCAGATAGGCGCGCTGCAGGCGTCGCCATTGTGGCTCTCGCGGATCCACATTTCCGGCCCGAACATAAGGAAAGGCACATTGTGTTCCCGGGCGATGGAGATGCTGCTCGTCCCGACATCTTCTTCGAGGACGCGCATGCCCACGATGTCTTCAATGACCCGCTGGAAGAAGGGCATGGCATAATTCTTGATGACGTAGCCCTGGTCGTCGATGAGGAGCATGCTCAGGTTGTGCACGTTGAAGTTCTGCTTGCTCTGCTCGTACAGGCCGTCCACGTAGCGCACGATGAACTCGTGCGTCTTCTGGTGTTCCGCAATCTGCTCGCGGCTCAGTTTGTGGATCTTCGGCATCGTCTCGTGGGGCAGATGCATGGCGCGGCAGCGCTGCCACGATTCCGCCACCCAGGGATGGACATTGGGATCGACGACACCGTCTTCCATGAACTTGTTGTAGTAGGCGGCCAGTTTTTCTTTATTCCGCTTCTCACGAATCATTTCAATTTATCCCTCTTTCCTCTGTATTTTTGCTGGAATCATGTATCCGGATTTGTCATGAAGGGGTTTATTTGTGTTTTCCCAGGATACGGCGTGCCGTGTAATAGCGGGGAGACCAATAGGAATCGTTCATATCGCTCAGCATGACGCCGTGGCTCGTGGCATTCCAGAACTTGCCGTTGCCGGCGTAGATGCCGTCGTGGGAGGCACCCTTGGCGTAGGTCGAGAAGAAGACCAGGTCGCCGGGCTGCAACTTCGCCCGGGACACGAAGACGCCTTCTTTGGCCTGCGTATCCGCCGTACGGGTCAGCTGGATGCCGTGTCTGGCGAAGACATACTGCACATAGCCGGAGCAGTCGAACCCGCTCGGCGACGTGCCGCCGAAGACATAACGCGTGCCGCGGTACCGGGCCGCCGTCGCCAGGATGGCGCGGCTGTCGGCCGAACCGTACGCCTTACCGTATTTCTTCTCCGCGGACTTGCGCTTCAGGCACTGGTACGTTTCCATATCCAGATTGCCGTCGCTCCGCAGCCCTTCGCCTTTTTCCTTTTTCTGGAACTTTTTCAGCGCCTTGCGCGTGGCCTTGGTGAAATCACCGTTGGCGGTGCCCGGATCGTACCCCAGGTCTTCCAGGTAGCCCTGAGCCATCTTCACCATCCAGGCATGGTCCCCGACCCGGTACAGGTCCTTCAGGACGGCCGCCTGCCGGTTGGGCTTGTCCGCCGCAGCTGCCGGCCCGGCCGCGGCCGCCGTTGCCGGTTGGGCCGTTTCAGGCTGTCGGGCCGGCGTGGGCGCGCTGGCCGGCTGCCGGTTGGGAGTGCGCGGCCGGGCCGTAATGACCGTGCCGTCGGCACGATGGGGCGCATTCCCCACAATGGGGGCCGCCTGGCCTGACCCGGGCCAGAGGACCAGCCCCGCCGCCAGCAGCAGGGGAAGGAGTTTCTTCTGCATCATCGTCATTAACCGTAATTATAGACGTCCCACGTTTTCAGCTTGTCCAGTTCCGATGCCGCCATGGCCACTTCCCGGATCAGGCGGTCCCGGTCTTGCGGCAGGGTGCCGGCAAAGTTGACGTAGTTGGAGACGTGGTTGCTGCGGAAGAGCGTATGGCAGTCTTCCGGCAGATGGATATGTTCGAGCATGGTGTGCAGTTCGTGCATCAGGCCGCCCGGGGACAGGGGATGGAATTCCCCTCGCTCAAACTGGTCCTTCAGTTCGCTGCCGCGGTAGAGCATGAGGCACAGGGCACTGAGCATGGTGGGCCGGATTTCGCTGATGGCTTCCGCCGTCGCCAGGGCATGGCGTTCCGAGCCTTCCTTGCCGGCAATGCCCAAAATCACCATGATGGACAGCTTCATGCCCGAGGCAATGACCCGCCGGCCCGCCTCGATGGACTGGGGGCCGTCCACCCCTTTGTTGATGGCCTTCAGGGTTTCGGAATCACCGCTTTCCATGCCGTAATAGAGCAGTTTCAGGCCGGCATCGGAAAGCTGTTTCATTTCCTCCGGCGACTTGCGCAGGATATCTTTCGGCGCCGCGTAGGACGAAACGCGCTGCAGGTTCGGGAAGGCCCGGTGCAGTGCTTCCAGGATCCCCAGCAGGCGGGGCGTCGCAAGGCACAGGGCGTCGCCGTCAGCCAGGAAGACCCGGCGCACGCCGTCCCTGTTATAGGTATAGGCCATGGCGATCTGCCGTGCGATTTCCTCGTTCGTGAGGACCTGGAACGGCACACCGCGGTACATATTGCAGTAGGTGCACTTGTTGTGGGCGCATCCGCGCGTCACTCTCAGTATAAAACTCTCGGCTTCACTGGGCGGGCGGAATACAGGGGTATCGTAATCGTCAAAAAACATGATCTTCCTCCGTCGTTCAACGTCTCTGCAGACTGGGATGGGTGCAAAAGGGCGTACGGGCCCTTTGCTGTAAACTTTACACTTTTTATATGCGTCCGTGAGATAAAGCAACATATAAAACAATTTTTCTCTAATATTATAATACATTTTGGACCAAATTGTAACATCTGCATCATATTTTCACAAATTCCCTGTAAAAATTCACAAATGGCTGGGTCTGATGTGATAAGATATTCCCTACAGGAAAGGATAATTTGTAATATGACATCGTTTACGTTACTTTTTCAAACATACAAACGTATCTACCCTGGCGTACTTGTGCTGCTCCTGCTCTTCGCCTGCCTGACGGCGGGCTGTGGCAGGCCGGCGCGACAGACCGTGCACCTGTCCGGCAAGGTGGAACTCGTCCGGACCGCGGTCCAGGCCCCGGCGGCCGGCAAAGTACAGGGGCTGATCGTGGAAAAGGGCGAACGGATCCGCAAGGGCGAACCCCTCTTCGGCATCGCGGCCGGCAACGGGAAAACGGAACCGGGCCCCAAAGCGCAGGAACTGGCGAAGGCCCAGGCGGAACTGCGCCGCGCCCAGGGCGGTAACGGCGCCGCGGACCGGGCCTCGGCCGCAGCCGCCGTACAAAGCGCCCTGGCCAGCCTGCAGGCCGCCAGCAACAATTACCAGAAGATGAACCGCCTGTACAGCATCGGCGGTGTTTCCAAGCGGCAGCTCGACATGGCGGCCCAGAACCAGGCCCTTGCGCAAAACAACCTGGCCGCCGCCCAGGCCCGGCTGGCCCGTGCCCAGTCGGCGCCCCCGGAAGACCCGGCCGCCTTGCAGGAAAAGGTAGCCAAATTGAAGGAAGCCTACGAAGCCGAGGCCCGGCAGTCCGGCAACGAAGTCACGGCGCCCTTCACGGGACTCATCGGCGCCGTGGCCGTCAAGAACGGCGCCGCCGTCCAGGCAGGTCAGGATATCCTGACCCTTACCGCCACGACGGAATGCTACATCCGCATTCCCCAGAGCTCGAAGGACCCGCGCCTCGAAGCGGGCCGCACGGTGACCTTATCCGCCCCGGGGCTGCAGAAGCCCTTCATCGGCATCATCAAAGAGAACAAGGACAACGAGCTCGTCATCTTCAGTGACCAGAAACCGGAAGACCTGCCGGACGGCGCCACCGTCGACATGGAAACCACTGTCTGACCCGGACTAGGGAGTGAAATCATGGAACAATATTTTCTTGTGGCCGTCAAGGCCATCGTGCCGCTGTTTCTGCTGATTCTGACAGGCACCTACATCCGCTGGCGCAAACTGCTCACGGACACGGAAATCCGGCACGTGAACGGCATGGTCTTCGAAATCTTCTTTTTCTGCATGATGTTCCACAACCTGTACATCACGTCGCTGGACCAGGCCGTACGCCCGAAGCTGATCCTGTTCTCCGTGGCTGCCGTCTTCGCCGTCATCGCCATAGCCGCCGTCTTCGCGATGCGCCTGACGCCGGACAACAAGACCCGCGGCGCCATGATCCAGGCCATCTACCGCAGCAACTTCGTCCTGCTCGGCATTCCCATGGTGGAGAACATCTTCGGCCGAGAAGCCCTCGCCGTGCCGACCATGATGATCGCCATCGTGGTCCCCATCTTCAACATCATGGGCGTCTTCATCCTGGAAACCTTCCGGGGCGACGGCACTTTTTCCCTTAAAACGACCCTGCTCAACGTACTGAAGAACCCCATGATCGTCGGTGCCATCTTCGGCTTCTTCTTCCTGTTCACGGGCATCCGCATCCCCGATTTCATTGAGAAACCTATTGCCCAGCTGTCCTACTGCACCTCGCCGGTGGCCCTCCTGATCCTGGGCGCCTCGTTCAAGATCGGCACGCTGGGGAACGATGTCCGCGACCTCGCCATCATCGTCGCGAGCCGCCTGCTCGTGGTGCCCGGCGTCATCCTTCCCCTGGCCATGCTGATGGGCATCCGGGGCATCGAATTCGTCACGCTCATCAGCATCTTCGCCACGCCCTGCGCCGTCGCGTCCTTCGCCATGGCCCAGCAGCTCGGCAGCAACGCGGAACTGGCCGGCAATGCCGTTGTCGTATCGTCGGCCCTGTCCTGCTTCACCCTCTTCTTCTGGATCGTCCTGTTCCAGGTCTTCGGCGTGTTTTAACCCCCGCTGCACGATGTATCGTGCCGGCGGGTTGCAAATTACGCTGAAACATGGTATGATTTTATAGTAATCCGCGGGTGTAGCTTAATGGTAAAGCCCTTGCTTCCCAAGCAAGTTACGTGGGTTCGATTCCCATCATCCGCTCCATGGTAAACAACGCCTCCACCGCCACCCGTCTGGAGGCGTTTTTCTATGCCGGACTGCTTCAGGCCGTGCGACAAAACTTTCCCCGCAAAGGAGTCATACATATCATGCGCTTACTGGAAAAGCGGATTCTCGAAGACGGATGCGTCATCAACAACGAAGTATTGAATGTGGACCGTATTTTCAGCCAGCAGGTGGACACAGGCCTCCTCGTCGAAATCGGCAAGGAGTTCGAAAGCCGCTTCGGCAACAAGAATATCGACCGGATCCTGACCGTGGAGACGGCAGGCATCCCCATCGCCATGACGACGGCGTCGTACCTGCATGTGCCGTTCGTGTATGCGCGCAAGCAGGCCATCCCCATCCTGGAGGGCAGCAAACTGTCCATTGCGGCGTACTCCTGCAGCCAGAGCCAGCATTACCACATGTACCTGCTCAAGCACCTGCTGCCCGAAGGCGAGCGGGTCCTCATCCTGGACGACATCCTGTCCAACGGCGAAGCGATCCTCGGCCTCATCAAGATGTGCCGCCAGGCCGGCGCCACCGTGGCCGGCATCGGCGTCGCCATTGAAAAGACCTTCCGCCCGGGCCGGGAAAAGATCCGTCAGGAAGGGTACGATGTAACCGCCCTGACCCGCATCGAGCGCTTCGAGGGCGGGAAACCGGTCTTCCTCCGCTGACTGTTGAAAGGAAGGATGCCATGCTGCTGACCAACTTCAAGCCGGACCGGACCGGGAAAAAACCGCTCTACCTGCAGATTGCGGACTTCATCAAGGAGCAGATCCGCCTCGGCCTGGTGACGCCGGGCATGCGCCTTCCTTCCGTGCGCGACCTGTCCGCGGCGCTGCACCTGAGCCGCACGACGACGGAAACCTGTTACAGCAGGCTGACGGCCGAAGGATACCTGGTCAGCAAACCCCAGAGCGGGTATTTCGTGGCGGACCTGCAGGTGCCGAAACAGCTGCCGCGGGAACTGCCGTCCGGCAGCACGCGGCCGGCCGCGCGCTATGATTTTGCCAACAACTACGTCGACGGGACGGCGTTCCCGTCCATTATCTGGCGCCGCCATATCGGTCAGGCGCTCAAGGAAAAGGCCGCCCTGACAGGATACGGCGAGCCCCAGGGGGAACCGGCCCTGCGCGAAGCCCTGGCAGACTACAGCCACCGGGCCCGGGGCGTCGTCTGCGCGGCGGACCAGATCGTCATCAGCGCCGGTGTGCAGAGCCTGTTCGTCATCCTGGCGGCCCTCCTGCAGGACCGTCTGTTCCACACTGCGCCGCAGATTGCCTGGGAACGGCCGGGCTTTCCCCAGGGCGAAGAGATTTTCCGCCGGCAGGGATGGGACATCGCCCGGTTTGATACGGAAACCCTGGACACGGTGCAGGCGCGGCTCTTGTACGTGAGCCCCTCCAACCCTTACAAGGGACGCTCCCTGACCCCGGACCTGCGGCGCCGCCTCCTGCGCTGGACCCTGGAGCGGGACGGCTATATCCTCGAGGACGATTACAACGGCGAATTCCGCTACTTTACGACGCCCGTCTCGTCCCTGCAGGGCATGGGAGACGGAGAGCACATCGTCTATCTGGGGTCCTTTTCGCGGCTCCTCTTCCCCAGCCTGCGCATCAGCTACATGGTGCTGCCGCCGGGACTCCTGCCTGACTACCGGCGCATCGGCCGCCTGTACAACCAGACGTCGAGCACCATTGAGCAACTCGCCCTGGCCTCGTTCATCCGTGAGGGAAACCTGCGGCGCCACGTAAAGAAGCTGCGCCGTCTCTACCGCCGCAAAGCCGACCTGCTCCAGCAGGCCCTGGCGCGCCATTTCGGCAGCCGCGTGCAGATACTGGCCTACGAATCGGGCCTGCACATGCGCATCTCCGTCGACAGCCCCTGGGATCCGCAGGAGGCGGCGCGGCGCGCGGAAGCGGCCGGCGTGCGGGTGTTGCCCGTCCCCGGCGGGCAGGATGTCCCCTTTTCCCGTTCCGGAAACAGGTTCCGGACGGAAATCCTGTTGTCCTTTGCGGGCATCAGCGAAACGGACATCGCCCCTGCTGTCGCGCGGCTGGCCACGGCGTGGAAGTAAAGCCAGACAGAATGTTTTTCAAATCCTTTTCGACATGGAAGTCAAAAGGACACCCGTGCAAATCGCTGCCGCCCCACAAATCTGTATCAACCCAATATGTTCCCCAAAAAGAAAATGCCCGGAAATCATACCCACAAGGGGCATGATATTAAGAAAAACGGGAGCAATACCCGGACCGACCCGTTTTATAGCCAGATTCCAGCTTATCATAGTAAAAAGCCCGCTGCCAAAAACTATATATAATAGGGAAAACATGGCTTTTGTACTCAACAAACAAACAGAAAGCTGATTGGTAAGAAGGCCGAAAAACAAGGTGGCAAAGGCACCAAAAATTGCGGAGCACCCGGTTACCCAAGTGGCAGGCATATATTTTAATACGTTGGCACCTAAGAGCGAATAGGCCGCCCACATCCACTGGGATATAAAACATAAAACATCTCCATAATTAAAATTGATGTTCCGTATGACCGCCCATGTCCCATGACTCACAATTAAAAGGACCCCCATAAATGACACAAAGAGCCCCAAAAATGAGGCCCGTGTCATTTCTTTTTTCATTATGAGGAATGCCATAAATGCTGTGATTACCGGGGTTGTTGCAGATATCAGTGTGGAATTTGTAACGCTTGTAAACATAATCCCTGTTGATTTAATGATATTGTTCAGGGCAATCCCTGTTAATCCCATAAGGCTCAATGGCAGCCATAGACTCTTTTTCGGAACGATAGGCCGGTGAGTCATAAATTTTCTATAGCCCAGTAACAATATACCGACAACCAAGTAACGGACAGCCGTAATCGTTACGGGATTCCATTCGTTCGTCAGCCATTTAATGCATGTCGACTGAAATCCCCAAGCGCCCGAACTGCAAACCATCAACAGATAAATAGAGGTTAAATTGTGTTTCATTTTTCACCAATCCGCTCATCCATCGTCCTTTAGCTTCCGTACCTGCATGTTTCATACAATCACCATTTATCCGGCACCCTGTCATCCTTTCCAACACAATACATCACTAATAATCCTTTTGCCAACACTTCATTTTGTTCATTCCTGACATCTACCTCAACAAAGACATGGCGATGTGTTTTTTCCACTATCCGGGATTCTGCTTTTATTTTCCGCTCTGCTTTAACCCCTCTGACATAGTTTACGGTGGCACTTAATGTAACAACTTCGGCACCAATTGTTCTACACGCGGTACCGGCGGCATTATCAATAAATGTTGACAGTGCCCCGCCATGCATATATCCGCTTATATTGGACTTTTTCTTTTCCATCTCCATAGAGAGCCGTGCGCTTCCACAGGTAACTTCGTCAATCCTGATGCCACATAGTTGAACGAAGGGTGATGTTTTAAACAAGTTACGCAACAGATCCAGGCATTCCTTTTTATCCATCATTGCTTACTTCCCGTCAACTAATAACTGAATTCATTTTCCTTGCAGCCACCGTGCCACTTCCAAGGCGAAATAAGTAATTATCATTTTGGCACCTGCGCGTTTAAAACAACACATGGTCTCCAAAACAATTTTCTTTTCATCAATCCATCCATTTTGGGATGCCGCTTTAATCATGGCATATTCCCCGCTGACATTATAAACGCACAATGGCCGGTTGAATTTTTTATGTGCACGCCAGCAAATATCCAAGTAGGACATAGCAGGCTTTATAATGATGATATCTGCGCCTTCCTCAATGTCCAGCTGTATTTCCCGCATAGCCTCGTTGCCATTACATGGATCCATCTGGTATCCATTCCGGTTCCCTTTGCCAGGAGCCGACCCGGCGGCATCGCGAAACGGCCCATAATAAGCGGAAGCAAATTTGGCACTGTAAGCCATAATGGCCGTCTTTTCAAACCCTTCTTCATCCAGGGCCTTCCGCATAACTTGGACATATCCGTCCATCATATTTGATGGAGCAATGATGTCTGCACCACAGCGTGCCTGGCTGACCGCCAATTTCTTTAAGTTTTCCAACGTCTCGTCATTATCAACGTTGCCATCCGCATCCAGCACTCCGCAATGGCCATGCGTTGTATATTCACAGAAACAGGCATCCGTAATGACGACAAGTTCAGGATACTTCTTCTTAATCATTTTAGCAGCCATTTGTACCGGTTGTTCGTCATCCCATGCACTACTTCCCTCCTCGTCTTTGTAGGAAGGAATTCCAAATAAGATAACGGCTGTAATCCCCAGTTGCACCACCTGGTCAACCGGTTCCATAATTCTATCGACAGACCATTGATAGGTTCCCGGTAAACTGCCGATTTCTGCTTTGACCTTTTCTCCCGGGCCGACAAACAGCGGGTAAATCAAATCCTTAACACTCAAATCAACTTCCCGAATCATACTTCTCAGATTTTCAGTAGCTCTCAATCTTCTCGGACGGTAAATGGGAAATCCAGCCATTTGATATTCTCCCTTGTGTGAATGTCAACCAAAAAGTGAGCCACTTGCTCACGAATTTTTGAGCCACTCATGCTCATGAAAAAGTGAGCCACCTGCTCACGAATTTTTGAGCCA
>ONEW01000025.1 GCA_900316935.1 uncultured Selenomonadales bacterium | reverse complement strand
TTTATTATATATACAAAACAGGTTCAGCAAAATTGACATTGATGGTAATATTTTTTTAATTATATCACACTCATCGTTGCTGAGCAAAACCGGGATTTGCCACACAAAAAAACAGCCGTAGATGTTGAAGTGATATGCTCCCTTTATAGAAAACAGTGAAATAAAAAACACTGAATTCTATGAAGGGAGTTATTTTTATGAGAAAAAGGAAAAAATACTCTTTAGAGGAAAAAACAGCTTGGGTGCGACGAATAGTATCCAATGAGATTTCTATGGGTCACGCATCGAAAGTATCTGGGATTCATAAGTCGGTTTTACAAGCTTGGAAACGGTTATATGAAACAGAAGGTGTAAAGGGATTAATACGTCAATCGCAGAATCAAAATTATCCTACGCTTTTAAAACGAACGGCAGTAGAAGACTATTTAGCAGGAAATGTTTCTTTACCGGAACTTTGTAAAAAATATAAAATCCGTAGCCATGCACAACTCCTAATCTGGATAAAGCGGTATAATAGCGGTAAGGACTTCGGTCGAAAGATGTCAGGAGGGAGCCGCATGAAAAAGACGCGTAAGACCAGCCAAGAAGAACGGATACAGATTGTGAAAGCATGTATGGAACGGGGTTTCGACTATGGAGCCACTGCCTTGGAATACAAGGTCAGTTACCATCAGGTCTACACCTGGGTACAAAAATATAAGGAACTGGGAGAAGCTGGCCTGGAAGACCGCCGGGGGATACGGACGGCTTCCCAAACGCCCCGGACAGAGGTTGAAGAACTTCGTATTAAGATAGCACAACTGGAACATGAGAAATATATGCTGCAGATGGAGCGGGATGTGTTAAAAAAATTGGACGAGATCGAAAGGAGGGATGCCTTTCGCAAGTAAGGCAAGACCATTTGTATGAAGCCGTCCGACACAGTCACGGAGACTTCGGATATCCGATAGAGGCAACCTGTGCCTTGCTCCATATTTCCAGAACTGCGTATTATAAATGGCTACACGAAGAGTACGGGAAACGAACCCATGAAAACAAACAGATTGCCGCATTCATTGAGACCATACATAAAGACCATCCAGATAAAGGATATCGGAGAATCCGGGACGATTTGGATCGGTATTATGGTGTAGCCGTTAACGATAAGCGAGTTCTGCGTATCTGCAGGATACTGAAGATAAAATCTACGATAAAGTATGCAAATCATGGTTGTACGAGGCAAGCCCCCAATCCACAGTACATTGCAGAGAACATACTTGACCGAAACTTTAAGGCAGAAAAACCAAACGAGAAATGGCTGACCGATGTAACAGAATTCAAATGGTATGAAGGGATTGATAAACATAAAATTTATCTGAGCGCCATTTTGGATTTATATGACCGTAGGATTACTGCCTTTGTGATTCGGGACAGTAACGATAATAAGCTAGTATATGATACATTTGATAAAGCCGTCCAGGCAAACCCGGAAGCCCACCCGATTTTCCACAGCGACAGGGGTTACCAATATACCAGCAGGGTATTTCACCAAAAGTTAGTAAAAGCAGGCATGATACAAAGCATGTCCCGTGTTGCCAAATGCCTTGATAACGGACCGATGGAAGGTTTTTGGGGAATACTTAAGCGGGAACGATATTACGGGAAACGATTTACCAGCAGAGACGAATTAGTGCACATGATTACGGATTATATTGACTACTACAACCACAAACGACTCCAACGAAATCTTGGCGTTTTGACACCCATGGAGAAGCACAAACTATATCTTGCTGCATAAGAAAAACGCTGACAACACGAAATCGTCAGCGTCTCAAAACTTT
This sequence comes from uncultured Selenomonadales bacterium, assembly GCA_900316935.1. Lineage (GTDB taxonomy): Bacteria > Bacillota > Negativicutes > Acidaminococcales > Acidaminococcaceae > Succiniclasticum. The sequence continues at coordinate 31,985 of ONEW01000025.1, read as the reverse complement.
ATTTTATTTCATTGTCCTCTTGACGGGGAGCGGTTCAAAAGGGCAGGCGTTTTTTTCTATACCTTTTTCACGGTTCCTGCCCTTGGCTGCTGGTGTTCCTTATGGAACGGAACTACAAAATGTGGTATGATATAGTAGTAATGTTGTTTCTAAAAAACGTAAAGGAAAAGGCACATGATACAAGGAATCCTCTTTGATTTTGACGGAACCCTGGCCGACACTTCGCCGGTCATTTTCGACTGTTACGCCTATGCGACGGAAAAGGTCCTCGGCCACAAGGCGCCGCTGCAACCGTACCTGGATACCTTCGGAAAGCCGCTGCGGCCGTCCCTGGTGCGCCTCTTCGGCGCCGGGAAGGGCAACGCCATCTGCGATGTGTACCGGGAACGCCAGGACGCGGTCCACGACCGGCTCATCCGGCCCTTCCCGGGCGTAAAGGAGACCCTGGCTGCCCTCCGGGCACGCCATCTCCCCGTCGCTGTCGTGACGAGCAAGCTGAACAAGACCTGCCGGCGCGGCCTGCGCTGTGTCGGACTGGAACATTTCTTCGACTGTGTCATTTCTTCCGACCTGGTCCGGAAACCAAAACCCGACCCGGATGGCGCCCAGCGCGCCTTGGAGGCCCTGGGCCTTGCCGGACGGGACAAAAAGGCGGCCCCCGGGACAGTGCTCATGGTCGGGGATTCCCCGTTCGACATGCTGTGCGGCAGGGGAGCGGGGTGCGAAACCGTCGCTGTGGAATACACCCTCGTGGACCGGAACGCTCTAGCGTCCACACATCCGGACCACTGGATCGGATCCATGCCGGAACTGCTGCAGCTCATCGACCGTCTGGACGGCCGGCAGGAAACAGATATTTAAAGAAAGGCGGTATTGGGATATGCGTAAAATAGGCATCATCGGCGGCACGGGCATCTACAGCCCCGAAGCCATGAAGGGTTTTGAAACGGAAGTCATTGAAACGCCGTATGGGAAGGCGTTGTGCAGCCTCGGCACCATGGCGGGCAACCAGGTCGCCTTCATCACGCGCCACGGCGCGGGCCATACGGTGGCACCCCATATGATCAACTACCGGGCCAACATCTGGGCCCTCAAGAGCCTGGGCACGGAAGAGGTTTTCGCCACTTCGGCGACGGGGTCCCTGAACCCCGAAATGACGGCAGGCCACTTCGTCGTCTGCGACCAGCTCCTCGATTTCACGAAGAGCCGCGTCAATACGTTCTATGACAACCCGGTCCGCGGCGTGGCGCATGTGGACTTCACCCATCCCTATTGCGAAACGCTGCGCACGAAGGTCATCGACATCCTTTCCCGGACGGACATCCCCTTCCACAAGACGGGCTGCTATGTCTGCACCGAAGGACCCCGCTTTGAAACGGCCGCGGAAATCAAGGCCTATGCGGTCCTCGGCGGCGACGTGGTCGGCATGACGAACGCCCAGGAAGCGGTGCTGGCCCGGGAAGCGGAAATGTGCTACACCAACGTGTCCATCGTCACCAACATGGGCGCCGGCATCTCCAAGACGCCCCTGTCCCACGCCGAAGTACAGGAAGCCATGGCCCGGTCCATCCGCAACATGGAGAAGGTCATCACGGGCTTCATCAGCTACAATAAACCCGTCCAGGATATCTGCCTGTGCAGACATGCCATGAAGGAGTTCGGCGGGTTCCAGCTGTATCCCGAAAAAGAATAATACGAAAGAAGTCTGATGGAACATGGTCCTGACAATGGAATGGAAGCAGGGGACCTTGGTCCTGCTGGACCAGACAAAGCTACCCCTGCAGGTGGAATGGGTTTCCTGTTCCGATTACCGCCGGGTCATCCGGGCCATCCGTGACATGGAAGTCCGGGGCGCGCCGGCCATTGGTGCTGCCGCGGCCTACGCCATGGTACTCGGCTGGCGGCAATGCGCGGCCGGGGCAGGGAAGGCTGTCGCCCCCGCGGCCCTGCTGGAACGCTACCGTGCCGTAAAGGAAGAACTGGACGCGGCCCGTCCGACGGCCGTCAACCTGGCCTGGGCGACGAACCTCATGTACAGGGCGGCGGAAAAGGGGACGGCGGACCACTGCAGCTGCGCGGACCTGGATGCCCGCCTGGAACAGCTGGCCCGGCATGTCTATGAACAGGATATCGCCGTCAACAAAAAGATGGGCGAAAACGGTGCGGCCTGTGTGCCGGACAAAGCCGTCATCCTGACCCACTGCAATGCCGGTGCGCTGGCTACCTGCGGCTGGGGCACGGCCCTGGGTGTGATCCGCACGGCCTGGGGGCAGGGCAGGGTGGAACGGATTTATTCCGACGAAACCCGGCCGCTGCTGCAAGGCGCCCGCCTGACCGTGTGGGAACTGATGCAGGACAAGATTCCTGTCACGGTCATCACGGACAATATGGCCGCCTGGGTCATGAAGACGAAAGGCGTGAACATGGTCATCACCGGTGCGGACCGCATCGTCCGCAACGGCGACACGGCCAACAAGATCGGCACCTACGGCGTAGCCCTGCTGGCTAAAGCCCACGGGATACCCTTTTATGTGGCTGCGCCGGCCAGCACCTTCGATTTCGGGCTGGCCGAAGGGTCCCGGATCCCCATTGAACAACGGGAACCCGACGAAGTCCGCCGCTTCTGCGGCAACTATTCCGCGCCGCCTGACGCGGATGTCTTCAACCCGGCGTTCGACGTGACGCCGGCGTCCCTCATCACGGGCATCATCACGGAATACGGCGTGCTGCGGCCGCCTTATTCCGAGTCGATACAAGCCTTACAGGCGAAGGTTTTAAAGGAGGAAATGGATTCATGGAAAGCATAATCCGCGACATCAACCTGGCTGAATCGGGCCAGAAAAAGATTGACTGGGTAAAGGGCCATATGCCCCTTCTGAACTACTTCAACGAGAAATACGGCCCCACGCAGCTGTTCAAAGGCATCAACATGGTGGTCACCATCCACCTGGAAGCCAAAACGGCTTACCTGGCCCTGACCCTGAAGAACTGCGGCGCCAACGTCACCGTGACGGGCAGCAACCCCCTGTCCACCCAGGACGATGTAGCGGCCGCCCTGGCAGCCAACGGCATCAAGGTCTTCGCTACCCACGGCTGTACGGACAAGGAATACGACATGTACCTGGACAAGGCGCTGGATACGCATCCCCAGCTCATTGTCGACGACGGCGGCGACCTGGTCAGCAAACTGCACACGACGCGCCGCGAACTGATTCCGGACCTGTACGGCGGCAGCGAAGAGACCACGACGGGTGTCAACCGCCTCCGTGCCCTGGTGGACAGCGGCAAGCTGGCCTTCCCCATGATCGCCGTCAACGACTGCAACTGCAAATACCTGTTCGATAACCGTTACGGCACGGGCCAGTCGTCCTGGGACGGCATCATGCGTACGAGCAACCTGGCTGTGGCCGGCAAGACCGTCGTCGTGGCCGGATACGGCTGGTGCGGCAAAGGCGTGGCGATGCGTGCCAAAGGCATGGGTGCCCGTGTCGTCGTGACCGAAGTCAACCCCATCAAAGGCATCGAGGCCGTCTTCGACGGATTTGAAACCCTGCCCATGCAGGAAGCAGCCAGGAAAGGCGATATCTTCGTCACCGTAACGGGCTGCAAAGATGTCATCCGCAAAGAACACATGGAAGTCATGAAGGACGGTGTGCTCCTGGCCAACGCCGGCCATTTCGACGTGGAAATCAACAAGCACGACCTGGAAGCCCTGAGTGTCAAACCGCCCTTTGAGGCGCGTAAGAACATTACGGCCTACACACTGGCCAACGGCCATCAGCTGAACCTGCTGGGCGAAGGCCGCCTGGTCAACCTGGCCTGCGGCGACGGCCATCCGACGGAAATCATGGACCTGAGCTTCGCCATGCAGTTCCTGGCTATGCGCCACCTGCTGGAAAACAAGGGAAAACTGGAAAAGGGCCTCTATGTGCTGCCGGAAGAACTGGACCGCGAAGTGGCCCTGATCAAGCTGCACGCCATGGGCTTCGGCATCGACAAGCTGAGCCCCGAACAGGAAGCCTACCTGCATCATGCCTGATGCGGTTTCCCGCGCGCGCAAGGATAGAGGAGGGAACCATATGACGGATGCAATGGATAAGGCCGTTGCCGCGGCACGGCACGAGGTTGTCGAAACCGGACGCCGACTGCTGGCGTCAAGCCTCACCGTAGGCAGCTGGGGCAACCTGAGCCGCCGGGCAGGGGAAGACCTGATCGCCATCACGCCGTCGGGGCGCAGTTACGACGCGCTTCAGGATACGGACATCGTCGTGACGGACCTGGACGGAACGGTACGGACCGGCCACCTGCTGCCTTCGTCGGAACTTCCGCTGCACCTGGCCATCTACAAAGCCATCCCTAACGCACAGGCCATCGTACACACGCACAGCATCTACGCCAGCGCCCTGGCCGTCTCGCACCGGGACCTTCCTCCTTTCGTGGAGGACCTGGTCCAGCTGACGGGCGGCGCGGTCCGCTGCGCTGCTTACGCCCTGCCGGGCACTCCGGAACTGGGCGCCCGCGTCAAAGAGGCCCTGGGCGGCTGCCGTGCCGCCTTTCTGGCCAACCACGGCGCCGTCTGCTGGGGGACCTCGCTCCAGGAAGCCCTGACCTGCGCCGAACTGCTGGAGAAGGCCTGCCACATCTACTTGGCAGCCGGTGGGAACGTCGTGCCTTTGACGGACGGACAGTGCAGATACATCAACGGCTTTTATGAGGAACATTATTCGAAACGCCAGCAAGGACTGGAATAGACAGGGGTGAAAACATGTCCAAGATCCTGATCAAGAATGCGGAAATCGTGACGGACGGCCCGGATTACCCGAAGAAGTACATCGGCATCACGGACCGGAAAATCACCTATATCGGAAAAGACAAACCCGAAGGCTACGACGGCGCCCGTATCATCGATGCCACGGGCAAACTGGCGGCGGCCGGCATGGTCAACGCCCACACGCACATCGCCATGTGCCTGTTGCGCAGCTACGGCGACGACATGGCCCTTATGGACTGGCTGCAGAACAAGGTCTGGCCTGCCGAAGCAGGTCTGAAGGACGGGGACTGCTACTGGGGCACCCGGCTGGGCATCCTGGAAATGCTCAAGGGCGGTACCACGGCGTTCGCCGACATGTACTTTTTTGAGGACGAGACAGCCAGGGCCGTCGAGGAATCGGGAATCCGTGCGTGCCTCGCCCGCGGCCTGACCGGCGACAAATATGACAAGGAAGACCAGCGCCTGGCGGAAAACGTCCGCCTCTATAAGGACTGGAACGGCAAGGCGGACGGCCGCCTGACCGTCATGCTGGGGCCCCACGCGCCCTACACCTGCTCGGAAGAGTATCTGAAGCTCCTCGTCGAAGCAGCCGGGGAACTGGGCAGTGAAATGCACATGCATCTTTCGGAAACGCAGCAGGAGGTCAAGGACTGCGTCGCCCAGCATGGCAAGACACCCATCGCCTATGCCGACAGTCTGGGCATCCTGGACCGGGGCTGCCTGATCGCCCACGCCGTATGGGCGACGGACGAGGAAATCGACCTGATGGCGAAGAAGCACGCCCGCGTGGCCCACAACCCGCAGAGCAACCTGAAACTCGCCAGCGGCATCGCGCCCGTGGAGAAGATGATGGCCAAAGGCATTCCCGTCGGCCTCGGTACGGATGGCGCCACGTCGAACAACAACCTCGACATGCTGGAGGAAACGCGTCTGGCCGCCATGCTGCACAAGGGCGTCACGTACGACCCGCTGTGCATCCCGGCCGCCCAGGCCTGGGACATGGCCACGTACCAGGGTGCCAAGTGCATCGGATACAAGGATCTGGGCAGACTGGAAGAAGGCTGTCTGGCCGATATCGTGCTCTATGATATGGACAAGCCGTACTGGCATCCCCGTCACGACCGTATGAGCCTCCTCGTGTACGCCGCCAGCGCCAGCGATGCCGACACGGTCCTCGTCAACGGCAAAGTGATCATGGAGAAAGGCGAAGTCAAGACTCTGGACGCGGAAAAGATTTACGCGGAAGCAGAGCGGATTGCCGCGCGGCTCACGCACCACTGAACCCGGCGCTCCCTGCGGGGAGCAGGAATAGAGAAACAAGGAGAGCGAACAACATGGCGAAAATCTTAAGCAAAACCAAAGTTTCCCCCGCTGTCTACGAACTAGTCGTGGAAGCGCCGCTGATTGCCCGCAAATGCCGGCCGGGACAGTTCGTCATCGTACTGTCCGATCCGGAAAGCGAACGCGTCCCCTTCACGATTGCTGATTTTGACCGCGAAAAAGGGCACATCACCATGATCATTCAGGAAGTCGGCGCCACGACGCAGCATATCTGCGAAGATTTCGACGCCGGCGACGAATTGCAGAACATCGTCGGCCCCCTGGGCCGTCCTTCGGAAATGAAGAAGTTCGGCACCGTCGTCTGCGTCGGCGGCGGCATCGGCGTCGCGCCGGTCTACCCGATTGCCAGGGCCTATAAGGAACTGGGCAACAAGGTCATCTCCATCATCGGCGGCCGCACGAAGGAACTCGTCCTGTGGGAAGACAAGATGCGCGCCGTCAGCGACGAACTGATCGTCTGCACCGATGACGGCAGTTACGGCCTCAAGGGCTTCGTGACCCAGCCCCTCCAGGAAATGCTGGAAAAAGGGGAGAAGGTCGACTACGTCATCACCATCGGCCCCGTCGTCATGATGCGCAATGTGGCCCGTACGACGGAACCCTTCCATGTCTATACGGCTGCCAGCCTGAACACCATCATGGTCGACGGCACGGGCATGTGCGGAGGCTGCCGCGTCCTCGTTGGCGGCGAGAATAAGTTTGCCTGCGTGGACGGCCCGGAATTCGACGCCCACAAAGTGGATTTTGCCAACCTCATGCAGCGGCAGAGGATGTACAAGACCCAGGAAGCCGAGGAATGGAGTTGCGGAGGTGAGTGCAGATGCTTAAAGTAAACCGTCATCCGATGCCGGAACAGCCGGCAGACGTCCGGAGACATAACTTCGAGGAAGTCGCCCTGGGGTATGGCGAAGACACGGCAGTGGAAGAGGCACAGCGCTGCCTGAACTGCCCCAAGCCCCGCTGCGTCGCGGGCTGCCCGGTCAACATCTATATTCCGAAATTCATTCATGCCGTGGCGGAACGGGATTTCGCATCCGCCATCCGCATCATCAAAGAAAAGAGCAGCCTGCCCGCTGTCTGCGGCCGCGTCTGCCCGCAGGAAAAACAGTGCGAGGGACGCTGCGTCCTCGGCATCAAAGGCGAGCCGGTCGCCATCGGCCGTCTGGAACGCTTCGTTGCCGACTACGCACGGGAACACGGCCTGGACGCCGTGGAGGGTCCGCAGGTGGAGAAGAAGGGCAGACACATCGCCATCATCGGCTCCGGCCCGACCGGCCTGGCCTGCGCCGGTTCCCTGGCCCAGAAGGGCTACGACGTCACCATCTTCGAAGCCTTTCATGTAGCCGGCGGTGTACTCATGTACGGTATCCCGCAGTTCCGTCTGCCCAAGGAAATCGTCCAGCACGAAATCGACGGCCTGAAGAAGATGGGCGTGAAAATCAGGACCAACATGGTCATCGGCCGTACGTTCACCATCGGCGAACTGATGAAGGAAGAAGGCTATGACGCCGTCTATATCGGCACGGGCGCAGGCCTGCCCCACTTCATGCATATCGATGGGGAAGACCTGAACGGCGTATATGCCGCCAACGAATTCCTGACCCGTGTCAACCTCATGAAGGCCTATACGTTCCCGAAAGCGGCCACACCGGTATACGCCGGCAAGAAGGTCGCCGTCGTGGGCGGCGGAAACGTCGCCATGGATGCGGCCCGCACGGCCCTGCGCCTGGGTTCCGAGACGGTCTATATCGTCTATCGCCGCGGCGAAGACGAACTGCCGGCCCGTAAAGAAGAAGTGGCCCACGCGAAAGCCGAAGGCGTACAGTTCTATCTGCTCAACAACCCCGTGCGGATCCTGGGCAACGAAGACGGCTGGGTCACCGGCCTGGAATGCGTCAAAATGGAACTGGGCGAACCAGACGCCAGCGGCAGACGGTCGCCAAAACCGGTGGAAGGTTCGAACCACGTCCTGCCGGTGGACGAAGTCGTTATGGCCATCGGACAGGGTGCCAATCCGCTCATTTCGGATACGACGCCGGAACTGGAAATCAACAGACGCGGCAACATCGTGGCCGATGAAAACGGCGCCACGAACATGCCCGGCGTCTTTGCCGGCGGCGACATCGTGACCGGCGCCGCCACGGTCATTTCCGCCATGGGCGCCGGCAAACGCGCTGCAGAAGCGATAGACGCCTATCTGACCGGCCGCTGAGGCCGCCGGGATGTCATCCGATTGCGAGGTTTTAGGATGTTTAAGAAGAGTATCACGGCGGCGGCCCTCACGCTGGCCCTGGCCCTGGGTACAGCTGCCCCGGCCCTGGGCAGCCGTACGCTGTACACGGATGCGGATTCGGGCTTCCGGGTGAAGACCCCGGATTCCGCCGTACAGTTCGTCGGCAAGGACTTTTACGGTTACGTGGTGCAGACGCTTCCGGAGAAGAAGGCTCCGGCCAGTCCCGCAGACGGCGAACCGGAAATCACCATCACGGAAGACACTTCAACGACCTGCCTGATCTACGCCGTACCGGCCGCCCAGGTGGAAGCAGCCACCGGAAAGAAGTTCAGCACGAAGGACTTTCTGCAGAATTACGAAGACCTGGCCGTGATGGAACGCAACGGAATCGATCCCAACAAAGCCGACTACTTTCTGTATGACCTGGAAAACTACCGCACCCCCGAAGACGGCGTGTCCGGGGAAGACGCCTCTGTTCCCGGCACCGGGGAAGAGGGCGGACCGTCGCCCCTGGCCGTAATCCCATCGTCCCTGCTGGACCATGCCGATATCAGCCTGTCCACAGGCAAACGGGGTAAGAATCCTTTCGTCTTCGTCCATCTGGTGGAAAAACTGCCGGACGAGAAAAAGGATACATCCTTTAAGGAAGACGGCGGGAAGAATTTTGCGCGTCACGATATGCAGCTGGCTTTGACCAGCGCCAACGACATCCTTTATGTTGTCACTACAAATTTTGAATTGCCGAACCTGAACAACCAGAAAGACGCACTGAAAAAGGAATATACGCCGCTGAAACGGCCAAGGATGTCCCGGGAACTCACGGCCGCAAACACGGACAACCTGAATGCCAAGAAGGCCATACGGGAAACGTTCCTGAAAAACATTACGCTGTTTGCGCCGCAGGAAGCTACCGGACCTTATGGATATTGGGATCCCGTATTGCAGCAGTCCGTCCGGCTGCCGGACGACTGGATCTATTGCCAGGCCCGGTTGAACAACCTGGTCGGCGATCCGGCCAAGGCCGCTGAACTGGGTACGCTGACGCTGGGCCTGCGGGGCCTGACCATACCGCGGATCTACGAGCTGTTCGGGCAGGCCCTGCGCGAAAAAAACTATAAGGACGCCGCCAGCATCGAAAGTGCGCTGGACCTGAAACGGCAGTACAAGGAAATGCCGAACTTCCTGTTCAGCTACAGCGGTCCTTATACGGCCGCACAGAAAAAGAAGATCAGCCGGACGCTCCATAATGACCTGCGCTTCATGGGACTGGCCATCGACGTAGCGCTGCACATGGGCGTCAACAGCCCGAAGGTGCGCCAATACCTGGATGTCCGTGACTTCAAGACACGCATGATTCCGTCGGAACAAGAAATGAGCGTCTATCTGAAGGGCGAAGGCATCGTCAAAGAGCAGCCCGATTATCCGCTGCTGTTCAACGGACGCATCTCGCTTTATAAAGATAAGGCAGGAACAATCTTCCTGATCCGGAAAAAGACGGATGACCTGCAGCCGGAATGGGAAACAATCCTGGGGATTCCCGGAGCTGACTCCGCGGCACCGGAATCCGGATCGGATTCCGCAAAACAATAAACCTGTTCACTAAAAAGAAGGAGCTTCTTAAAACGGCCTCATAAAACCGTTTTTGGGAAGCTCTTCTTTTTATGGACGATAAGTTAATCGTGAAGTCCGGCAAAAGCGTCCAAAACTGATTTAAACGCGTTTTAACTTTAAAATCGAAATATGCGGGACGGATTTTCCGGGGCATTGGTCCGAAGAGCATGGCAGCGGCAGGAATCCCGTCCCGTTTTTTGATTTAGATTTAACATAATATATATTATCGGACGTAAAATAATGAAATGGATCAGGAGGCCGGCCTGTAAAGCCATCCCAAAAATCATCCGGAAAAACGGCCCTTCTTCTTCAGCCTCTTCCGTTTTGCCTTTTGGCAAACGGATTTGAACAAGTGTTTGACAGTGACTGTTTCATTTGTTATAATAAAGTTGTTAAAAACTGTCTTTCAAATGAATGTTCTGCAGATTCATCATCATTTCCGGAGGTTTTCTATTATGGCAAGGCACAAAAGCATGATTCCCAAGGATTTTGACGGCGTTTACACGGAAGATATGCTGACTGAACGGCAGCGTCAGGTACTTCATTATATCCGTAATTTCACGATGGAAAAAGGCTATCCGCCTTCCGTACGGGAAATCTGCAAGGCCGTCGGCCTTTCATCCACGGCCAGTGTCCATAACCACCTGCATAAGCTCCAGGAAATGGGCTTCATCCAGCGCGATTCCGCCAAGCCGCGGGCCCTTGAACTGACCCAGGACGCGTCCTGGCGCAATAAGACCGTCATCCCCGTACCGCTGGTCGGCAATGTGACGGCCGGCAAACCCATCCTGGCCGTGGAAAACATCGAAGAGACCTACCCCATTCCCCTGGATTTGATCGGGACCCGCGAAAATGTGTTCATGCTGGCCGTCAACGGTGACAGTATGGTCAATGCCGGCATCCTCGACCACGACTACATCGTCGTCCGCAAGCAGGAATACGCGAACAATGGCGATATCGTCGTCGCCCTCATTGAGGGCGACATCGACGGTCCGCGTACGACGGTCAAACGGTATTTCAAGGATCTGCGGAATATCCGGCTGCAGCCGGAAAACGATAAATACGAACCCATCATCGGCGGAGACAATATCCACGTCATCGGAAAAGTGATTGCCGTCTTCCGGATGCTCTGATTTGGAGTCAAATAATACGTCCACGTTAAGGGAAAACAACGGAAAAAGATAAGAGGCAGAACCCTGAATCAGGGTTCTGCCTCGTTTTTTTACGCTTTTGATGGTACCCCTTTGGCGGTACGGAAGGCTTGATTACCATCATTTGGCATCTTTATGGCGTCATTTTGCCGTTATTACAATGTCAATTATGTTTCAATCAGTCTTCCTGGTCTGCCCTGCCAATCTGTTTGGCTGCTTCCATGATGGCCAGCAGGCCATGTTCGTACGTCAGTCCGCCCTGCAGGTAGACGTTGTACGGTTCGCGCATAGGCCCGTCACAGCTCAATTCAATAGACGCCCCCTGTACAAAAGTCCCTGCCGCCATGATGATGGGGTCGGCATAACCGGGCAGGTCCCCCGGTACGGGAATGACGTGGGCGTCTACGGGGGAATTTGCCTGGATGGCTTCACAAAACTTCTCCAGGCGGTACGGCGTATGGAGCGTGATGCACTGGATGATGTCGTGGCGCAGGATGTCCGGACCCGGTTTCACTTCGTACCCCAGCTTTTCAAACACGGCTGCCGCAAAGACGGCCGTTTTGACGGCCTGCATGACGACATGCGGAGCCAGGAACAGGCCTTCGTAAAATTCACGGGCCGTGTCGCCCAGCGTCGCTCCCATTTCCCCGGCCAGGCCGGGAGCGGTCAGGCGGCAGGCCGCATTATAGACCAGATCTTTGCGGCCGACGATATACCCGCCCGTCGGGGCCAGTCCCCCGCCCAGGTTCTTGATGAGGGAACCGGCCATCAGGTCGGCCCCGACATCCGTCGGCTCGAGCTTTTCCGTGAATTCGCCGTAGCAGTTGTCGACAAAACAGATGACATCGGGACGCGCCCGCTTGATGGACTTGATAAGGGCGCCGATGGAGGCTACGTCCAGGGATTCCCGGACAGAGCTGTAGCCGCAGGAACGCTGGATATGGACCATCTTCGTCTTGTCCGTCATGGCTTCCCGGACGGCGCGGATATTGATTTTGTTGCCGCGCATCTTGACTTCCTTATAATGCACGCCCAGATCGACCAGGGACCCGGGTACGGCATCGGGATAGCCGACAATGGTCTGCATCGTGTCATAGGGGGCGCCAGTGGCCGCGATGACTTCGTCGCCTGGTTTCAGGTTGCCCAGTATGGCCACAGCCAGCGCGTGCGTGCCGGACACGAACTGGGAGCGGACCAGGGCCGCTTCCGTATTGAAGATGTCGGCATAAATCTCATCCAGCTTGGTACGTCCCACGTCGTCGTAGGCGTAGCCCGTCGTCGGTTTCATATAGTAATCGGAAACCATGTTGTCGCGGAAGGCCTGCACGACCTTGTGCGTGTTATAAAAAGAGATTTCATCGTAATAGTGGGTCTGTTTCGCTACGAGGTCCATAGCGTATTTTTCAAGATTGTTGAACGTTACCGAACATTTCTGCTGGGAGATTTCCATTGCCTTTTCTTCACCTTTTGCTTTCTCTGCTTTTTTATACTTGTCCGCGGCTTTGTTTTTCCATGACGGCCGGTAACACCGTCAGGATTTCTGTCCCACCACGTAGGGTTGCCAGGCTTCTGCCTCGGAAATATCCAGCCGGACGGTCACCCTCGTGCCTTCCGCCAGGTATTCTTCCTTCAGGATGGTCCCTGCCGTATGGAGTCTGGCCGCCTTGCCCGATTCACTATAGGGAATCAGCAGCTCCAGTTCGACGGACTTCATCTGCAGATGTTCCATAATCAGGTCCATCAGCTCATCCAGGCCCGTGCCCTGTTTGGCAGAAATGCAGACGCTTTCCGGAATGGCGCGCAACTGTTCCGGTAAACCGCTGTCCGGCGGCAGTTTGTCGATTTTGTTGAACACTGTGAGGATAGGTTTATCCTTCACCCCCACCTCTTCCAGTACCTGGTAGACGGCGCTGCTCTGCTCCTTGTAGAGAGGATGGCTGACATCCACCACATGGAGCAGCAGGTCGGCCTCCACCGTTTCTTCCAGTGTCGATTTGAAGGCTGCCACCAGCTGGTGCGGCAGGCGTTGGATGAAACCAACGGTATCCGTCAGGATGGCTTCCCGTTTATCCGGCAGTTCCAGCTGCCGCGTCGTAGGATCCAAAGTGGCGAACAATTGGTCGCGTGCATAGACGTCGGCCTGGGTCAGCGTGTTCAGCAGCGTCGACTTGCCGGCGTTCGTATAACCGACCAGGCTGATGGTCGGAACGCGGTTGCGCAACCGGTTGGTACGATGCAGTTGCCGCACGTTGGCAACCTTGTCGATGCAGCCCTTGATATAGGCGATGCGGTCCCGGATGACACGGCGGTCCGTTTCGAGCTTCGTTTCGCCGGGACCGCGCGTCCCGATGCCGCCGCCCAGGCGGGACAGCGTAAGGCCCTGCCCCATGATGCGCGGCAGGGAATACTGCAGCTGGGCCAGTTCCACCTGCAGCTTGCCTTCGTTCGTGCGGGCCCGCTGAGCGAAGATGTCCAGAATCAGGGCCGTGCGGTCGAGCACCTTGATGCCGAGGGCCCGTTCCAGGTTCCGCTCCTGGGCCGGGGACAATTCCTCGTCGAAGACGGCCAGGTCGATATCTTCCTGCTGGGCGAACAGCGCCAGTTCCCGCACCTTGCCGCGTCCGATGAAGAATCCGGGATCCGGCTTGGGCCGTTTCTGGTTGAACAGGGCCACGACATCCGCCCCGGCCGTTTCCGCCAGTTGTTTCAGTTCCTGCAGGGAATCTTCCGCCGTCCATAAGGTCCTTCCCGGCCTGCCATATTCCATGCCGACCAGGATGGCCCGCTCGGGCCGTTCGTCTGTATTGCGTTCCGTCTTGTCTTCCGCGGCCAGCAGTTTTTCCGCCGTCGTGATCAGGTTCGGCAGGAACAGGACGTCCAGGTCCCTGGCCGTGACCGGTCCGTATTCCTGTACCTCGAGCTGGTCGTTGCCGTTGCGCCCCGTGATGATGGCGAAATCCAGCTTCGACGCAGCCGGGTCGTCCTTGTTCACGCCGATGGCGGCCATCAGGTCATACCGGTTGTTGCGCAGGGCCGACAGGTCGATTCCGCTCAACCGTTCGTCCCCGCCGGGATGGGTATGGATGCAGCGGACACCGCTCAGCCGGTTGCGGCCGCGCCGCAGGTCGACATCGGGCAGCGTCACCGTGCTGCTGTCCCCCACGGCCACACTGACCACCTTGCCGTGACGGTCCACATAGATGTTCACTTCCCGGTTGATGGCAGCCGTGATGGAAGCCATCTTTTCCAGGGCCTCTGCCGTCAGGACCTGCCAGTCGGGAATTTCCTGGTCATAAAGTTGTTCCAGTTCGTTCAGGACGGTATTCTTCAATCCGTCCACCTTGCCAAGGATTTCACGCATGATGAGGGTTCCTTCCCGGTGCCCTGCAGGCACCCTGCCCTGCTGCCCGCGTCACTGTCTGATGCGGGCCGGCTCGATGTTCACCTTGTACCCGCGGATGCTGTTCTTATGCATCACGGCGAGTACGCGTTCCGCGAACTGCTCCGGCACTTCCACGAAGGAGAACTTGTCGAAGATGTTGACCTGACCGATGCTGCGGGCCGGAATTTCCGCTTCTTTCGAGATGGCCCGTACCAGGTCCGGCACAGTCACCTTCTGGTTCCGGCCGATGTTCAGGAAGAAGCGTACCATGCCGGGACGGCCGCCCGTATGGTTCAGGTCGCTGATTGTGTTCTTTTCTTCGCGGATTTCCAGGGCTTTGTTGCCTTCCTGCATCAGTTTCAGGGCGGCGGCGGCAATCTCTTCCACTTCGTATTCCTTGCCCAGGGCCGTCACAATCGGCATATAGTCGGCGTAGTCGTCCATTTCCAGGAGGGCCTGCATCTTGGAGACGATCTGTTCGCGCTGGTGTTCCAACACATCCGTCGTCGTCGGCAGTTCGCGGCGGCGGATCCGCGTCCGGGCCACCCGTTCAATCAGTTTCAGTTGGCGGAATTCCCGCGGCATAATGAAGGTCAGGGCGACACCGGAATTCCCGGCACGTCCCGTGCGGCCGATGCGGTGCACATAGCTTTCCGGATCCTGCGGAATGTCGTAGTTGATGACATACTGCACATTATCGATGTCGAGGCCGCGGGCGGCTACATCTGTCGCGATGAGGATGTCCAGCCGGCCTTCACGGAACTTCTTCATGACGCGGTCCCGCTGGGTCTGGCTCAGGTCTCCGTGCAGGCCTTCGGCAATGTAGCCGCGGCTGCCCAGGGCGGCGGCCAGATCATCAACGCCGCGTTTCGTGCGGCAGAAGATGATCATCTTGCCGTCAATGCCCGCGTCCAGAAGGCGCGAAACACCTTCGACTTTGTCCCGGGTCTCAAAATAGTACTGTTCAATCAGCGGTACGGTGATTTCCTCCTTGCTGACCGTGACCATCTGCGGTGCCCGCATATAGTGCTTCGTCAGGCTCAGGATGGGCCGCGGCATGGTGGCCGAAAAGAGCATGGTCTGCCGTTCCGCCGGGACATGGCCCAGGATTTCCTCGATATCGTCAATGAAGCCCATGTCGAGCATTTCATCGGCCTCGTCCAGCACCAGATAGCGGACATGGTCCAGTTTGATCGTGCCGCGGTGGATATGGTCCAGCAGGCGGCCCGGCGTGCCGATGACGATCTGGCCGCCGCTCTTGAGGGCACGGATCTGCCGTTCGATAGGCTGTCCGCCGTAGACGGGCACGGCACGGATATGTTTCGTGCTGCCGATTTTGCCGATTTCTTCTGCTACCTGGATAGCCAGTTCGCGCGTGGGGCTCAGAATCAGGGCCTGGATATGGCGGTGATCCTCAATCCCCTGCACGATGGGGATGCCGAAAGCAGCTGTCTTGCCGGTACCGGTCTGTGCCTGGCCGATGATGTCCTTGCCTTCCAGCAGCAAAGGAACGGCCTGCAACTGGATTGGCGACGGTTCTTCAAAGCCCATGTCCTTCAGGGCTGTCACAACGCGTTTTTCCAATACCAGTTCGCCGAAATTTCCCGTTTGTGTCGTCATTTTTCTCCTCCACCGGCTTGCAGCCGTTTCTGTTTTCTTGCTTCCCGCTCGGCCTTACGGGCCTTCTTCTCACGGGACTGTTGCGTGGCCTTTTCATCTTCCGCGGTCGGTTTCAAAAGACCTTTGGCCCGGTCAAAGGCCAGGCCGATGGCCGCCATGGCCGCGCGCAGCTTGATCTGTGTCCGGCTGCCGCTGAAATGGAACTCGCGGCAGACCGTGCCGTCCGCATCGGCCACCGCCATGTAGACGAGGCCGACAGGTTTCTTTTTTGTCCCGCCGCCGGGCCCTGCCAGGCCTGTGACGCTGACACCCAGGTCGGTTCCGAGCTTCTCCCGGACACCTTCGGCCATCTGCCGGGCCACTTCCGGGCTGACGGCCCCTTTCCGCTCCAGATCCGTCTTGCTCACGGCCAGGAGGCCGTTCTTCACGGCCTCCGTATAGGAAACGACGGAACCCTTCACGTAGGCGGAACTGCCCGGGACATCCGTCATGAGGCTTGTGGCCAGTCCTCCTGTACAGGATTCGGCAAAGGCGATCCACTTCTGCTGTTTCAGCAGTTCCTTGCCCAGCACTTCCGGCAGGCTGTCTTCGTCGTAGCCGTAGACATAGCGGCCGATGACCGCTTCGATGTTATATTGCAGGCGCGCGATAAGGGCATCTGCTTCCGCCGCCGACGGCGCTTTGGCCGTCAGACGGACCAGGATGTCCCCGTGCCGTGCGTAAAGGGCGATGGTGGGATTGGTCTGCCGGACGATGAGGTCGTCCAGCATGGCTGCCACGCGGGATTCTCCCAGTCCGCGCACCTTCAGGGTATGGGACTTGATGATGCCCAGATGAGCGTATTCCTTCTCCAGATAGGGGAACAGCTCATGCCTGCAGATATACCGGAGTTCGTACGGCGGTCCCGGCAGCAGGATGAAGACGGTGCCGTCCACGGCATGTTTCAGTACGAGTCCCGGTGCCGTCCCCACCTCGTTCCGCAGGACGATGGCACCGCTCGGCACCAGGGCCTGTTTGTCATTGTTGCTGGTGATGCAGGCATTCCGGCGCGACAACAGTTCCTGGATGTGGTTCCACACTTCCAGGTCCATATAGAGCGGCACGCCGCAGTATTCGGCCGCTTCCTCCTTCGTGATATCGCCCCGGGTCGGCCCCAGGCCGCCCGACGTGATGACGATGTCCGCCCGGGACGCCGCCAGCCGCAGGGCCTCCTTGATGCGTCCGGGATTGTCGCCCACCGTCGTCTGATACAGCACGTCAAAGCCGCGCTGATTCAATTCGCGGGCCAGATAAACGAAATTTTCGTTCACGATTTCGCCCAGGAGCAGTTCCGTACCCGTCGTAATAACTTCCACGCGCATCGCGTTCCACCTTATCTTTCCTTAATCCACGCGCAGGGCCACCACATCGTAGTCGAACCCCTGGTCCACCCGGACGCGGATGAAGTCGCCCGGTTTCAGTCCCGGTGCGTTTTCCACATAAATCATGCCGTCGATGTCCGGCGCTTCGCGGTACGAACGGGCTTCTGCCAGGTTTTCGCCGTCCTCGTTGTAGCCTTCGACGACGACATCCAGTTCCTTCCCTTCTTCCGCTTTATGGAGCTCTTCAGAAATGCCGGCCTGGATGGCCATCAGTTCATTGTAACGTTCTTCCTTGACGTCGTCCGGAACCTGGCCGGGCATCTCCGCCGCCTGCGTGCCTTCTTCGCGGGAATACGGAAAGACGCCGGCGTTTTCAAAACGTTCTTCCTCGACGAACCGTTTCAGTTCCTCGAAATCCTCGTCCGTTTCCCCCGGGAAGCCGACGATGAAGGTCGTGCGGATGACGATGTCCGGAATGCGTCTGCGCAGTTTTGCCAGCAGTTCCTTCGTATGGGCCATGCTGTCGTGGCGGTTCATGGCGTGCAACAGACGCTGGCTGGCGTGCTGCAGCGGCAGGTCCACGTAATGGCACAGCTTGGGCAGTGTAGCGAAGGCTTCAATCAATTCATCCGTAAAGGTGTTCGGATACAGGTACATCACGCGGATCCACCGGATGCCGTCGATATCGTTCAGGGCCTTCAGCAGCTCTGCCAGCCGCAGTTTCCCGTACAGATCCGCTCCGTAGACGGTCGTGTCCTGGGCCACCACGATGAGTTCCTTGACGCCCCGGGAGGCCAGGTCCCGCGCTTCCGCCAGGACCTGTTCATATGGTTTGCTGACGTAAGGTCCGCGGATGAGCGGAATGGCACAGTAGGAGCAGCGGTTGTTACAACCTTCGGCAATCTTCAGGTAGGCGCTGTACGGTTCACCCGTCAGCTTGCGCGGATCTGGTGCGAACGGGTCCGCGGACACCGCGGCAGCGGCCGGCTGCACGGGGTCCCCGTGTTCTGCCGCTTCCGGCAGGTCGCCGTCCTTCATGTGGAGTACCCGGTGTCCTTCCAGGACCAGCCCGATCACCTGGCCGATATCCTTGAACACATTGGTCCCGACCAGGGCATCCACTTCGGGCATTTCCTGGAACACTTCCTCCGCATACCGCTGGGCCAGACACCCCGTCACAACCAGGTGCCGGCAGGAACCGGCCTTTTTGTATTCCGCCATGGCCAGGATATTGTCGATGGACTCCTGTTTGGCCGATTCGATAAAGGCACAGGTGTTGACAAGCAGGATGTCGGCCTGCCCCGGATCAGGGGTGATCTCAATGCCGTATTGTTCGATGACGCCCAGCATGACTTCAGAATCGACGAGATTCTTGGGGCATCCCAGGCTCACTAATCCTAATTTCAATTCTCTACCTCCGCGGCGTCAATCCGTATTTCCTTCATCCAGATGTCGCTCAGCCTCTGCACGGCTTCCGCGTCCTTATAGAACGTGTTCGTCCACAGGACGCCCGTGTCGATGACCTGCCCTTTGCGTCCCTGGGGCAGCACCGGCAGGAACCCGCACCGCTCCGTCGTCAGCACCGTACGCGCTTCTGAATCCTGGAGCAGCCAGTTGACGAACGGGACGGCCTTCTTCCCTTTCCGGCTCGCTTTCACGAGGCCGGCGCCGAACAGTTCAATGGGCGAACCTTCCTCAGGAATGACGGCATAGGCCGGAAAATCGTTCTGCAGATATTTGAAGACCTGGCTCCGGCGCGTGATGGCGATGTCCGCATCGCCTGTCGCAGCCATGCGCACCGGGCTGATGGCATACTTGGCAAAGCGGGTCCGGGGCCGCAGTTTGCGGAAGAAGTCCAGACAGGCGTCCTGTCCCATGTGGGACGAGGCGGCAGCCAGGAAATTTTTCGTGGACTCCTTGTTCGTCAGGTTTTCCATGGAGATACGGACCGACGGCAGGTCGGCCAGGTCCAGCCAGTGTTCAATGTTTTCCTGTCCCACCTGGCGGGAATAGGCCTGGTTCACCAGGATGACCGCCGGGTCATAAAAGACGCCGAGCCAGCGGTCCTTTTTATCTTTCAGCGTTTCCGGCAGCAGGTCGGCATATTCGGAAGGGACCGGCTGCAGCGCATCCTGGTCCGCCAGCCGGCGCAGAAGGTCCGTGCTGCCCAGGACCACGTCGGCAGCCTGGGGGTCGCCGTCCTTTTTCGCCACGACGACCTTCACTTTCTGTTTGTCGTTCTGACGGGCATTATACTTGTCGGCCATAGCCTGGACGAATTTCTCATCCAGGTCGGAATAGAGCGTGACCGTATCGGCCCCGCCGGCTCCCTGCCCGCAGCCGCCGGCCAGTCCTGCCAGACACAGCAGGAGGACGGCGAACTGTAAGATCTTCTTCATGCAAAACTCCTTATGATCATCGTTTGCCACGGGACCGCCGGGCCTCCGTCCTGCCCCGGCCCGTCCTGCCCTTTTCCGGTGCGACAAGGCAGCGGGGACCTGTACCGATCAGGTCTTCCCGGCCGGCCTTGCGGAGCGCTTCAAGCACCAAGGCCTGGTTACGGGGATTCGTGTATTGCATCAGGGCACGCTGCATCGCCTTTTCATGAGGATTGCGGGTGACGAACACCGGCTCCATGGTATAGGGGTCGATGCCGGAATAGTACATGGCCGTGGAGGCGCTGCCCGGCGTAGGGATGAAATCCTGCACCTGCTCGGGGCGCCGGCCCGCATCCCTCAGGAATTCCGCCAGTTCGACGGCGTTGCGGAGCGTACAGCCAGGATGGCTGGAAATGAAATACGGCACCAGATACTGTTCCTTGCCGATTTCACGGTTCTTTCGGTTGAATTCACGGACGAACCGCAGATAGACATCTTTCCCGGGCTTGCCCATGCGCTGCAGGACCGCCGGGGAAATATGCTCCGGTGCCACTTTCAGCTGCCCGCTGACATGGTATCGGCACAATTCGTCCAAAAAGTCGTGCCGGCTGTCCGCCAGCAGATAATCGTAGCGGATGCCGGAACGGATGAAGACCTTCTTCACCCCCGGCAGAGCCCGCAGTTCCCGCAGCAGGGACACATAATCGCTGTGGTCTGCATCCAGGTTCGGGCACGGCGCCGGGAAAAGGCACTGCCGGAAACTGCAGGCCCCCTGGGTCAGCTGCTTTTGGCAGGCCGGATGGCGGAAGTTCGCCGTCGGGCCTCCCACGTCGTTGATGTAGCCTTTGAAGTCCGGCATCTGCGTCATCAGCCGGGCTTCCCGCAGGATGGAAGCATGGCTGCGGGCCTGGATGATGCGTCCCTGATGCGCATGGATGGCGCAGAAGGAGCAGCTGCCGAAACAGCCGCGGCTGCTCACGATACTGAATTTGACTTCTTCCAGAGCGGCGATGCCGCCGTCCTTATCGTACATGGGATGCCACTGCCGCGTGTAGGGAAGGTCGTAGATGGCATCCATTTCGGCTTCCGTCAGGGGCAGGACCGCGGGATTCTGGACCACGTAGCGCCCCTTCCCGTTTTCCTGTACCAGGGTTTTGCCGTAGTGGGGGTCGAAATTCTCGTTCTGCACGTGGTACGCCCGGGCCAGCATCGTCTTGTCCCGCCGGATTTCCTCCAGCGAAGGCAGGGTCACGTAGTCTTCCACGTTTTGCAGGGAATCCGTGAGGAAGGCAGTGCCGCGGATGTAGTGCAGGTCTTCGCCGGAAGCTCCGCCGGCCAGGTAGTCCGCTATTTCGCGGACGGCCGTCTCCCCCATGCCGCAGACGAGCAGGTCGGCTCCGCTGGCGGCCAGGATGGAAGACAGCAGCTTGTCTTCCCAGTAATCATAGTGGACGAACCGGCGCAAGCTGGCCTCGATGCCGCCGATGATGACGGGCAGGTCCGGCCAGAGGCGTTTGACCATGCGGGCGTAGACGGCCGTCGCATGGTCAGGGCGGCAGCCCATGGCACCGCCAGGCGAATACTTGTCGGCGGTGCGCGGGTTGCGGGCCGCTGTATAATGGCAGAGCATGGAGTCGAGATTGCCACCGCAGACGAGCACTCCCAGGCGGGGGCGGCCCAAGGCCGTCCAGACGGACGGATCCTGCCAGTCCGGCTGGGGCAGTATGGCCACCTTGTAGCCGGCAGCTTCCAGCACGCGGCCGATGACGGCCGGCGCGAAAGACGGATGATCGACATAGGCGTCGCCGCTGACGAACAGGAAATCCGCCTGTTCCCAACCGCGCTCCTCCATGTCTTCCCGGCAAACGGGGAGAAATCTCTGCGTCATATGGACCTCTTTCTTTCTGCAATCCCTTGCATTTCTGTCTCTATCGCTTCACAAGGCATAAGGAAACCTGTCACTGTGCGCCTGCCGGCTTGTAGATGCGTTCCACCGGGGCTTCGGAATCAATCTTCGCCTGGGCGGCGCCATTGTAGACGATATCCAGTGCCGGCGGCCGGCCCATGCGGACGGTCAGTGCCCGGGCGCCTTCGAACGCACGGGATTCGCCTTCCCGCAGGATTCCTTCAAACAACGTCTTGCCGCCCGCCTCGGAAACCCGCAGCCAGCATTCGCCCCGGGCAGCCCGGATGTCCAGTTTCACCCGGCCGGGAATGACGGTGCCAGCCGCTGCTTTCTCCTGGACCGGCTGGCCCGCCGGCTTGTCCTGGTCTCCGGACCTGGTTCCGCTGCCAGGCAGGAAGGAACCGAGGGTCTGGGTCAGGGATTTGCCCGGCGCCGCAGGGGCAGCCTCTTTGAAAGGACCGCCTAAAAAATGGTACGCCGCCAGGGCCGCCAGCACGAAGACAATCCCCGCGGCGATGATCCAGATCGCCCGGTGGCCGTTATTCATTCCCAGGCCGGCACCGGTATCGCGGTCCACCTTGAAGGAAGGCCGTACGCTGACATGCTTCGACTCCCGGACAGGGACAGCGTGCCGCTGCACGCTGTCCTCCCCTTCCCGGGCCGCACGATAGCGCGCCACGAGTTTGAAGCCGTCCATGCCGAGGAAGCTTCCGTAACGCTGGATGATGCCCCGCACAAAGACATCGCCGGAAATCTTGTCAAACTCCTCGTTTTCCAGCGCCTCCAGATAATGCTTCGGGACGTTGGTACGTAAGGAAACATCGTCCAGCGTCAGGCCCTTCTCCTCACGTTTCTCCCGCAGGATGGCGCCGACATTCCCCGCACTGCCGGCTGTCTCTTTGCCGCCCTGCACGGATTTCTCATTTTCCGTTGTCATGACCATCACCGCCTTTCAAATACCGTTCTTCCACTTCCTGCCGGGACATCTTCAGTTCCCTGGGCTTACTGCCCACGGCAGGTCCTACAATCCCCATACTTTCCATTGTGTCCACCAGACGTCCCGCCCGGCTGTAGCCCACGTGGAAGCGGCGCTGCAGCATGGAGGCCGACGCCTGTCCCAAGTCGAGGACAAGCCGGATTGCGTCTTCCAGCAGTTCGTCCTGCTGGGTTTCCGCTCCCGCGTCCCCGCCGTCCGGGCCCTTGCCCTCGTTATGACTGTCACTGGGCAGCTCCACGGACGTGACCTCGTCACTGTATTCGACGGGGATGGCCTGGTTTTTGATGAAATCCGTCACGCGGTTCAGCTCTGCATCACTCACGAAGGCGCCCTGCACACGCAGCGGCTTGTTCGTGCCGATGGGGGAAAAGAGCATGTCGCCCTTGCCCAGCAGCTTTTCGGCGCCGCCCATGTCGAGGATGGTGCGCGAATCCGTCAGGGAAGCGACGGCAAAGGCGATACGCGACGGAATGTTGGCCTTTACGATCCCCGTAATGACATCGACGGACGGACGCTGCGTCGCCAGCACCAGGTGGATGCCGCAGGCGCGGGCCTTCTGGGCCAGCCGCAGGATGGCATCTTCCACATCGGCCCGGGCGACCATCATGAGGTCGCTCATTTCGTCGATGACGATGACGATGAAGGGCATCTTCTCTTTGGCCTGTTCATTATATGTATTGATGTCACGGACATGGTTGTCCGCAAACGACTGATAACGGCGCTCCATTTCGGCGACTGCCCAGTGCAGCGCCGAAGCAGCTTTTTTCGCATCCGTCACGACCGGAGTCAGCAGATGCGGAATGCCGTTGTAGTTCGTCAGTTCGACCACCTTCGGGTCGACCAGGATCAGCTTCACCTCGTCGGGCCGCGCCTTGTACAGGATGCCTGCAATCAGCGTGTTGACGCAGACGGACTTGCCGCTGCCCGTCGAACCGGCGATGAGCAGGTGTGGCATCTTGGCCAGGTCGATGGGGATGATGTTGCCGCCAATATCGCGGCCCAACCCCACACAGAGTTTGGAAGCATCCTTCCGGACGGCGTCGTTGTCGACGACTTCCTTGAAGGTGACCGGGTCGTTTTTGGCGTTCGGCGCCTCGATGCCGATGGCGGCCTTGCCTGGAATCGGCGCTTCCACGCGCACCCCCGGTGCGGCCAAGCGCAGGGCGATGTCGTCGGCCAGGTTCACGACGGAACTGACCTTGACACCCGGCGCCGGGTTCAGCTCGAACCGCGTCACGGCGGACCCGCGGGTGGCATTGATGACTTTTGCATTGACCTTGAAATCGGCCAGCGTCTGCTCCAGGATGCGGACCTTTTCCGCAATTTCGGACTGGTAGTTGCGCGGATCCGTTTTGACCGCGTCATTCAGGAGGCTCAGCGGCGGGAAGATATAGCGGCTCCGGCCGGATTCCACCGGGGGTCCGCCCTGCGTCGCCCCCGCCACCAAACCGGCAGCGGCGGCGGTTCCCCTTGCTGCGGCCGGCTCCGGTGCGGCTGCAGTGGCACCCTCCGGTGCCGATTCCGCAACGGGGACCGGTTCCGGGAAGGTGTTGGATCCGTCCTCCTCTTCCCCGTACGGGAAGTCCGTGGCGGATTCCGTCCAACCGCCGACGCTGGGCCGCAGCACGACCTTCTGCTGTTCCTCCGGATAAACCGGACTCAGCGGGGCACGCGGTTCCGAGCCTTCGTGCGGTTTGCCGTGGTCCCGGGTTTCCGTGCCATAACTTTCATCGGCCTCTTTGTTTGTGATGATGTTATTATGTACCCCGCCGCTGCGTTCCGCTCCGGTCCGGAACGGAGTGCCGCCGAACGGTTCCGCTCCGTCGTGCCGGCCGACAGTCCGACCGAAGTCCAGAATGCGCTTGAAGGGACTCTTTTTCCGCACATCGGCGTTGAATTCGGAAAACTCATCATCGTGATAGACATCGATGGACGTGCGCCGTGCTGTCCGGCCTTCCCCGCGGGACTGGCCAAACACGGAGCCGTCTGCTTTTGTGTCCTGCTCCTCCCCGTCCGTTTGGCGGCTGCCGTAGTACCGCGGTCTTTCCGGCCGGGACCCGGACCCCCTGTGGGAGATAGCTTCCGGCTCTTCGCCGTCCCCTTCCGGTTCGCGGCGGAAGAAACCCAGATGGTACGCTTCGGCAAAGAGACAGGACAGCAGTCCCAAAATGACCACGACGACACCGCCCGTCACACCGAAGACCTTGCGCAGTCCCGCCAGCAGCAGGGCGCCGGTCAGTCCGCCGCCTTCCGGCAGCAGATGGGGCGTAAACAGGTCGTCCGCCGGCACAAAGAAGTGCTGGAACAGGCCGAGCAGGCACAGATACGCCACGGCGGGCAGCCAGAATCCCCGGGTGACCAGCCAGTTGCGGCGGCGCACCAGGAACCCGAAGCCGAGGATGAAGAACCACAGCGGAACCATGATGGCCCCCATACCGAAGCCGTAACGCAGGAATTCGTCCGTCAGGCTTCCGAAGGACCCTTTGATGACGCCGACATAGGAAAGCAGGCACAGCAGCCCCGCGAGCAGCAATACGATGCCCTTGATGCTTCTGCCCCGTTCCGGTCCCTTGCGGACCTCTTCCGTCTCCACCGGGCGCGGCTCCCGTTTTTTGTTGTCGTTTGCAATGCGTTTTCTGTTACCCACGGCACGCCCCTTTAAATGACATGTTAGGGACGAGCCTGGAAAGAGACCCGTCCCTTACTGAACTATATTAAACTTCCATAATGATCGGTAAAATCATCGGACGTCTTCTCGTCTTGTCGAAGAGGAAACGGCTGAGGCTGTCACGGATGGCGCCCTTGATGGCGGACCACTCCGTCACCTTGTTGTCCTCGCATTTGTTGAGGGCATCCTGTACCTTCACCTTCGCCTGGTCCATCAGGTCTTCGGCTTCCCGCACATAGACGAATCCGCGGGACACGATGTCCGGCCCGCTGGTGACGCGGTTTGTGGCCTTGTCAATCCCCACGACGACGATCATGATGCCATCCTGGGACAGCTGCCGCCGGTCACGGAGCACGATATTGCCCACATCGCCGACGCCCAGCCCGTCAATCAGCACCTTGCCGGCCTGCACTTTTCCGTTGATGCCGATCTTGTCGCGGGTCAGTTCCACAACGGCCCCGTTTTCGGCAATGACGATGTGCTTCTTGTCCATGCCGCGGGCCACGGCCAGACCGGCATGTTTGATGAGGTGACGGTATTCGCCGTGCACCGGCATAAAGAACTTCGGACGTACGAGATTCTGCATGATCTTCAGTTCTTCCTGGCTGGCATGGCCGGAAACATGGACGCCGTTGGCTTTTTCATAGACCACTTCGGCGCCGAGCATGTACAGATGGTTGATCGTGTTGGAAACCATCTTTTCGTTGCCGGGAATGGGAGAGGCTGAAATGATGACCGTGTCTCCCGGTACAATCTGCACCTTGCGGTTTTCCCCCATGGACATGCGGGTCAGGGCGGACATAGGTTCCCCTTGGCTGCCGGTGCAGATGATGACGATCTTATCATTCGTGTAGTTGCGCGTTTCATCGATATCGATGATGGTCCCTTCGGACACCTTCAGGTACCCCAGTTCCAGGGAGATGCGCACCACGTTCTGCATGCTGCGGCCGATGACGGCCACTTTGCGTTTATAGCGCACCGCCGTGTCGCAGATCTGCTGGATACGGTGCACGTTGGACGAGAAGGTGGCGATGATGATACGGTTTTCCGCATGGCGGAACTCGTTGTCGAACGTCTCGCCCACCATCTTTTCACTCGGCGTATAGCCGGGCCGTTCCGCATTGGTGCTGTCCGCCATGAGCAGGAGCACGCCGCGGTCACCGTACTCGGCAAACCGGTTCAGTTCCATGACCTGCCCGTCGACAGGCGTCTGGTCGATCTTGAAGTCGCCCGTATGGATGATCAGGCCGATGGGCGTGTGGATGGCGATGCCGATGGCATCGGGTATGCTGTGGTTGACCCGCATGAATTCCAGTTTGAAGGCACCTGCACGGATGCGGTCGCCCGATTTGATGGCATTCAGGTTGGCGGTGGACACACCCGCCTCTTCCAGTCTTCCTTCCAGGATACCGAGAGTTAATGCGGTACCGTAGACAGGCACGTCCAACTGTTTCAAAATGTAAGGAAGGGCGCCGATATGGTCTTCGTGACCATGGGTCAGGAAGATGCCCCTCAGTTTATCCTGGTTCTCCACCAGGTAGGTGATATCCGGGATGACCAGGTCGATGCCCAGCATATCGTCTTCGGGGAACATGAGGCCCGCATCGAGCAGGATCATGTCATTGCCATAACGGAACACGGTCATGTTCTTGCCGATTTCGCCCAGACCGCCTAAAGGAATGATGTTGACTTTTTTTTGATTTTTCTCCAAAACTATACCTCCATATGTGTATTTCCGATCGCAAATCTTTCTATTAAATAAGTATTGCAGCCGTTCCTTAACTCTTACGATATTATACCGCAAACATTTCGCAAAAACAATTGTTTGTTTCCCCGCCCCGGTCCTAAATGTGAAAAAACTGTGAAACCGCCAGCGTTTTTTATGTAAAAAATGCTTATTTCCATACAAAAACAAAAATCCCGGAAAGGACAAGCCTTTCCGGGATACAGTCGGACGATTTTCCCTTAATCTTCCGAACGGTTCTGCAACGGACCGCCGCTATTGCGTTTCTGCCACAGGAAGCACAGCACGAGGATGATCAGGCCGGCCAGGTCGGTGTAGGTCCCCGGGATGATCAGGCAGAGACCGCCGAGGAAGAACACGATGCGCTGCAGAATTGTCAGCACATGCTGGCAGAAGCCGATCATGGCAAGGGACAGCCCCCACATGCCGAGGATAGCCGTTATCGTGGACAGCAGTACCGTCAGGAACGTGGCATTGATCATCAACAGCTCCGGAGCCAGTACGAAGATGTACGGGACGATGAAGGCCGCAATGGCCAGCTTGGCCGCGTTGACACCGGTCTTCATGGGGTTGGCGCCGGCAATGCCGGACCCCGCATAGGCGGCCAGGGCCACAGGCGGCGTTACGTCGGCGACAATGCCGAAGTAGAAGGCGAACATGTGGGCTGCCAGGACCGGTACGTTCATCTGTACCAGGGCCGGGGCCGCAATGGTCGAGGTGATGACGTAGTTCGCCGTCGTGGGCACGCCCATGCCCAGAATCAGGGACGTGATCATGGTGAAGAACATGGCCGGAAGCAGTTTGCCGCCAGCCAGGTCCAGAAGGGCCGTCGCCAGCTTCAGGCCGACGCCGGTCTTCGTCACGACACCGATAATGATACCGGCCGTAGCACAGGCAATGAGGACGCCCAGGACGCCCTTCGAGCCACTGATCAACCCGTTGACGAAGTCTTTGAAGGTGATGCGCGTGCTTTTACGCAGGCAGGCACAGACAATGGTCAGGCCGATGGCGTACAGGGCGGCACGCATCGGCGTATAACCCGTAACCAGCAGGTAGACGATGACGATCAGGGGAATGGCCAGATGGCCCTTCTCCTTCAGCAGCACACCGAACTTCGGCAGCTGGTCCCGCGGCGTACCTTTCAAGCCGTATTTCTTGGCTTCGTAATGGACACCGATCCAGATGCCCGTGTAATACAGGATGGCCGGAATAACGGCGGCCTTGACGATGTTGATGTACGGCGTGCCGACGAATTCAGCCATCAGGAAGGCAGCAGCGCCCATGACAGGCGGCATCAGCTGCCCGCCCGTTGAGGCAGCCGCTTCAACGGCGCCGGCAAAGGAGGGACGGTAGCCCAGCTTCTTCATCATGGGAATTGTGAAGGAACCGGTGCCGGCAACGTTCGCCACAGAAGAGCCGGAAACCGTGCCCATCAGGCCGGACGACAGGACGGCGACCTTGGCAGGGCCGCCGACAGCCCAGCCAGCCAGCGCGTTGGCCAGATCGATGAAGAACTTGCCCAAGCCTGTCGCTTCCAGGTAAGCACCGAAAAGGATGAACAAATAGATGAAGGTCGACGATACGCCCATGGGGACGCCGAAAATCCCTTCCGTTGTGTAATAGAGGTGGCTGATCAGTTCGTCGAACCCGACGCCGCGGTGCGCCATGATGCCCGGCATATAGGGGCCGAGGAAGGCATACGCCACGAAAATCAGGGCCACCGTGATCATGGGCCAGCCGACGGTGCGGCGGGCCGCTTCGAAAATCAGGATCGTCCCGACGAGACCGATGAGGACGTCTTGCTGCGTATTCATGCCTGACCGCAGGACCAGCTCGTCATAATCAACCACAAGGTACATGGTCGCGCAGACACTGAGAACCGCCAGGATGACATCCAGGGGATTCATCTTCTTGCGGGACCAGGACTTCCTGGCCGGATACAGCAGGAAAATCAGACTCAACCCGAAAGCCAGGTGGATGGTGCGCTGCAGATGCGCATCCAGCACACCGAATATGGCCGTGTACAGCTGGAACACGGCGAACAAAATACAGATAGCGGAAATCACATATCCCCAAAAGCCTTCGGGGTCACGGGTGTTGGACTCCTTATCATACTTCTTCAACACTTCTTCCGCCGACATTTCTGCCGGCACCGTAGTCTTTTTTGTTTCATCAGCCATCTGTTCTCACATCCTTTCCCATCTCCAAAAGATACTACAGCAGCCAGTACTGATATCGTTTCAAGGCCCTGACTTCCACCAGGGTTCCTTGTCCATACAGATTACAGAGGTCATATACCTGCGTACCGTGGAAAATCATGGGCCGCGCCTGCACGGCGGTCCGGAACCGGAGAGACCGGTACGGCCGGTTCATCTCCATTTCGAACTTGCCCTCTTTCTCCAAGGCGGTAAACTTCCCGTCCTTCGGGTCATACGGAAGGCCGACGCCGAAAGACTGGTACACGGTGTGGGTCATCACCATGTCGTCCGGTCCGTTGATACGGAAATACTCGTCGCACGGGGTCAACTGCACCGAATGGGTATAATGGTAGCTCCATTCCCCGCCCTTCCCTACGTAAAAGGTCCGGGCCGGAAGTCCGTTTTCCGGTATGATTGCGATGATCAGCTGGTTTCCATACCATCCGAGCAGCACTAATAAAACAAAAAGCACTACCAAAATCGCAGAAACCGGTCTTCTTAAAAAAGACCGGGTCCCGGTGGACACCGGGGTCCGGTCTGGGTTAAACAGGAACATTTGAACTATCCGCCTTCAGATTCCTTGCACAGCAGGCGTTATTTCTCTTTGAAGAATTTTTCCGCGCCGGCATTCAGAGGAATGGACATACCATCCTGGGCAGAATCCTTGGTGATGTTCTTGCCAACATTGTGGGCTGCCTTCATGCGGTCCAGGTTGCCATACAGGGCCTTGACGACCGCATAACCGGTGTCGGCGTCCATCTTGTCGGTAACGGCCAGCATGCAGCGGACTGCGACGGCCGGCGTATCGGTTGCGACTTTGTTGTAGGTATTGGCAGGAATGACCAGCTTGGTGTAATACGGATACTTGGCAATCAGCTTGTCAGCCATGGCGGCGTCAACCGGAATCAGCACGACTTCATGCTGCGTGGACAGGTCCTGGATGGCTGCAGTCGGATGACCGGCGGTTACAAACGCTACGTCGACGTTGCCGTCTTTCAGGGCGGAAGCAGCTTCGCCGAAGGACAGGTACTGTACTTTGATGTCTTTATAGTCGATGCCGGCCATGTTCAGGATCTGGCGGGCGTTGGCTTCTGTGCCGGATCCGGCAGCGCCTACGGCCACGCGTTTACCTTTGATGTCAGCCAGCGTCTTGACGCCGCTCTTCTTGGTGGTTACAATCTGGATGGTTTCAGGATACAGGGTTGCCAGGCCTTTCAGGCCGGGAACTTTCTTATCCTTGAACATTTCCACGCCGTTGACGGCATAATAGGCAATATCGTTCTGGATGAAGGCGATATCCACTTTGCCATCCTTCAGCAGGTTGACGTTTGCTACGGAAGCGCCCGTGGACTGAGCTGATGCATTCGCACCCTTCATGTTCTTGTTCAGGATATCGGCCAAGGCACCGCCCAGCGGGTAATACGTGCCGGCCGTGCCGCCGGTGGCGATGTTGATGAACTTCTTGCCACCGTCCGCCGCCTTACCGGCATCCTTCTTGTCTCCGCCGCCACCGCAGCCTGCCAAAACAGACCCGATGACGCAGAACGCCACGAGGAACGCTAACAACTTCTTCATAAATAACCCCTCCTTGTCACATAACCTTATGCGCCGCAATTTTTATATAAAATGCGAAAAACCATGCATTTTATAACAAATTCCCGGTTCCGCCTCAAGCAGATTCTACTAGTACTGTTTATATTTTCGCCGTCGGGCGTTAAACTCCTGCAAAAAAATACAAATTTAGAAAAGTATGATGTATACAAAATGCAGAGCCTGCCCCTTTTCACTGGGCCGGTTTTGTGCTAATATAATGTTGTATAAAAACTTTAAAGGAAGTGTAACAAAATGAACAGTTATTCCGTTTATAACCTTCGTCTGGCCCGCACCTTGTACAACAACTTCTACCGTGCGCGCCTGACCGACGCCAATGGAGAAGATGCCGGCCAGATCCTGATTGTCCCGGGCCTGCCCCTGGACCGCCGCCAGGTTCCGCCCGATGCACCGGAAGCCAACCCGTACCTGCTCATCATCGTAGAAGACGCCAACATCAGCAAGAACACCGTCGTAGACTTCGAGGAAGGCGTTTCCCGCGCCGTTCTGGACAAATTCACCACGGAAACGATGAATTTCGAACATTGCGAATTTTATTATCCTTCCCCCGCCTTCTATTTCAACCAGGAAGACGGTGAACCGGAAGCACCGCAGGCCGGAAAGTAAGGAAAAGGCCCCTTGGGGCTGCTACGGCCGGTTCCTGTAAAAACATAGGGATACCCGCTTAACTGCAGTTCGCCTTTGAATGTGCAGTTTAGAGGATATCCCTTTTTTATATTGTAAGGCAGAACGCCTTCCCCGTCAACAAGACTCCCCGGTTCCGGCCCGATTTGGGCCGACCGGGGAGCATTGTCCGATGGAATTGTAAAATTATTTACAACTTCGCGGATTCCGGGAACAGCCCCTTCCCCGCTCAGCAGGTATGGCACTTCTCGTAGATGCCGGTCTTCTTCAGGACGCGCACCGCCGTCTCACCGATCTGGGCCACCGTATCGGCCACTTCGATGCCGGCCGCATTCAGGGCCTTGATCTTGTCTGCCGCCGTGCCCTTGCCGCCGCTGATGATGGCGCCC
>ONEW01000011.1 GCA_900316935.1 uncultured Selenomonadales bacterium | reverse complement strand
GATGGACACCCTTGCCTTTGGCTGTATCTTTCCCGCTGCCGGGCAGATTCCGGACTTTCACCGGTTAGAAACGTGCGCCGCCGGGCGCACGACAGCAAAGCCCCCGGCGGATCCCGGCGTGACCATGCACGCCGGGCCGCAGGGGGCTTTTTATGTACGGGGTTGGCCGGGCCGCGGCTTACGCGCGGCCCTTATGCGTGGACCAGGTCCGCCAGGTCGAGGATCAGTTTCTCCGTCTTGTTCCAGCCCAGGCAGGGATCCGTGATGGACTTGCCGTAGACGCCGCCGTCCACCTTCTGGGCGCCGTCTTCCAGGTAGCTTTCAATCATGAGGCCCTTGACGAGGTTATGGATGTCCTTCGACTCGTGCCGGCTGTGCATGATGTCTTTGGCGATGCGGATCTGTTCCAGGTACTTCTTGCCCGAATTGGAATGGTTCGTGTCCACGATGACCGCCGGGTTCTGCAGGTCCCGTTTGCGGTAATAGTTCAACACGGTCTGCAGGTCCTCGTAATGATAGTTCGGCATGCTCGTGCCGAATTTGTTGACGAACCCGCGCAGGATGGCATGGGCCAGGGGGTTGCCCGTGGTCTGCACTTCCCAGCCGTGGAACAGGAAGCTCTGCTTGTTCTGGGCCGCCTCGATGGAGTTCATCATGACCGACAGGTCGCCGCTCGTGGGGTTCTTCATGCCCACGGGGATGCCCGCGCCGGACGCGATCATGCGGTGCAGCTGGTCTTCCACGGAACGGGCGCCGATGGCGCCGTAGCTCAGCAGGTCCTGCAGGTAGCGGTGGTTTTCCGGATAGAGGATTTCCTCGGCGCACGTGAAGCCCGTCTGCTCGATGACATGGACGTGCATGCGGCGGATGGCCTTGATGCCGGCCAGCATGTTCTCCTTGCCTTCCGGGTCGGGCTGGTGCAGCATACCCTTGTAGCCCACGCCGATGGTGCGCGGCTTGTTCGTGTACACGCGGGGGACGAACAGGATCGTGTCCTTCACCTTTTCCTGCACCTTCGCCAGGCGTGTCATATAGTCCAGCACGGCCGGTTCGTTGTCGGCCGAGCAGGGCCCGATGAGGAGCAGGAAGCGGTCGTCCTGCCCCGTCAGGATCCGTTTGATTTCCTCGTCCCGTCTGTTTTTCAGCGCCACCAGGTCCGGCCGCAGCGGGATTTCCTGCTGCAGATCCAGCGGTTCCGGCAGCTTGCGGATGAACTGCATCTGACTTTCCATGTGTGACTCCTTCCCTGTGCCCGAAGGCACTCTGTATCCCATATGCTGACATTATAATCCACAATTCCCGGAAAAGAAAAGGAATTTTCAAGAATCACAAAAACGTATATAATGTAAGCATCCTTTTCCGGCAGGTTAGTTAACTTTGAAACAGAACGAGGACATCATGACAGACAAAAAAAAAGCAGCGGCCGCCTCCGCCGCGAACGGCGCGGCGGCTTCCGCACCCGTACCGGACGCCCGGCGGCTCAAACACATCGAGGCGTCCCTGCGCACGAAATACAAGCATAAGATTTTCAACAAGTTCGTCCAGGCCATCTGCGACTATGACATGATCCACCCGGGCGACAAGATTGCCGTGTGCATTTCCGGCGGCAAGGACTCCATGCTCCTGGCCAAGCTGTTCCAGGAGCTGAAGCGGCGCAACAAGATCCCCTTCGGGCTCGTCTTCCTGTGCATGGACCCCGGCTACACCGCCGCGAACCGCCGGGCCCTCGAAGACAACGCCGCCCTGCTGCACGTGCCCCTCACCCTCTTCGAAACAGCCATTTTTGATTCCGTGTTTCACGTGGAACAGTCGCCGTGCTACCTGTGCGCCCGCATGCGCCGCGGCTACCTGTACCGCCGCGCCCGCGCCCTGGGCTGCAACAAGATCGCCCTGGGCCATCATTTCGACGATGCCGTCGAAACCTTCCTGATGAGCATCCTCTACGCCGGCGAAGTCCGCGCCATGATGCCCAAGCTGCACAGCACAAGCTGCCCCGGCATGGAACTCCTCCGGCCCCTCTACTACGTCCGGGAAGCCGACATCAGGCAGTGGCGCGATGAAAACGGCCTCCGCTTCCTGCAGTGCGCCTGCCGCTTCACCGAAGAGAACGCCCTGCCCCGGGCCGACGGGGCCAGCGGCTCCAAGCGGCTCGAAATGAAGGAGCTCATCCGGCGCCTCGAAGCCGGGAACCCCCAGGTCGGCGCAAACATTTTCCACGCCATGGGCAACATCAACCTGGAAACGGTCCTCGGCTACAAGCTGGACGGCCGGGAACACTCCTTCCCCGACACTTACGGGAGGGGCCGTCCGGCCGACGGCAGCACCATTTTACCGTAACGCCCGTCGTAGTCCGCCAGCAGATGGCGGTACAGCTTCAGGGCGGAATAGCAGTCCGCCATGGCGCGGTGTTCCGCGTCGGGATGTTCGCCGTAATGGTTGAGCAGGGCGTCCAGCCCGTATCTGCCGCCCGTTTCCTCCTGCGTCAGGAGGCGCTTGGCCAGGCGCGATGTATCCAGGAAGCGGGGCTTGAAAAGGGTCCGTCCCAGACGGCGGCAGGCCAGATTGATGTTCATGATGTCATTGTACCCGATATCGTGCCCCAGTACGATGTCGCGTCCGACAAACCGGAAAAAGTCGTCGAGCACGTCTTCCAGCGCCGGTTTATCGGCAAGCATCTCCTGCGTGATGCCCGTCATGCGGATGACCCGCTTGTTCAGGCGGCTCCGCGGCTTGATCAGCTGCTGGTATTCCGCCAGCGTGCGCCCTGCCGCGTCGACCCGGACGGCGCAGATTTCCGTGATATCGTCCACCACATAGCCTGCCATTTCCAGGTCGAACACGACCAGGGGGCAGTGGACGGGTATCCGGACTTCCCGTTTATCGACATCTTTCTGTATCCGGCGCCGCCAGAGCTTCGTCTGCAGCTTGCGCCGCTCCATCCGCAGCTGCGCCGGCGTCATGGCTTTGCGCGCGCTCCGGCGGGCGCTTCCCATGGATTCCTGCTGGACCGTATCCACTTTACATTTCACCCCATTGTGATTTATCTTATCCCCGTAAATTTTATTATATCACAGGGAACTGTCAAGTCCCGTCTTTTTCGTTTTATGATATAATGGGGGACATGAGAAAGGAAGGTTGGTCATGGATCTCGATTTTCACTATGGTACCATGTATGTCCTGTCCCGCTGGGCCGGATTCGGCAGCCAGAGCGCGCAGCTCATTGCCACGTCGTCCCAGCTGGTGGACGACAACTACGATACGAACGCCTTCTCCGACAAGGCGGAGGAGGAAGACATCGCCCGCGGCGTCAACGTGCGCTATTCGTGCCAGAATATCTGGGCCAATGTGTCGGGCTACGGCAACGAGGAAATCTGGATCCCCTTCCATTTCCTGCCGGGCCTGGAAGGGGAATCGGAAGCGGAGCGGCTGGTCTGCAAAAAGCACAGCGTCCTGGCGGAAGAACTCAAACGCCGCATGAACGGCATCACCCTGGACAACCCGAACTACGTGTTCCGCCTGGGCATCGCGGGCCACGTGCTGGCCGACACCTGGGCCCACCAGGAATTCGCCGGCATCAACGACGCCATCAACCAGGTGCAGGAACTGCTCTTCAGCCGCCAGGGCTCCATGCTGAAGAAGATGATCGGCGAAGTCTTCGATTCGTCGCTGGCCGCCAAGGTCATGGACCTGGTCATGCCCCTGGGGCATGCGGCCGCCGTGCACTGCCCCGACATCCCCTACCTGTGGTGGCGCACCAGCCGGCGCTTCTTCAACGGGCGCAAGAACTGGGACGAGTTCCTGGAGGCGGCTTCGGAACTCTGCGAAGTGCTGCAGAAGGTGAGCGGCGTCGAGGTCACGGGCCTGTCCAGGGAACAGCGCATCAAGCTCATGACCTGCTTCAAGACGATCCAGTCCAGGGACATCGGAGACCGCTACGCTGCCTGGGTCGACCGCATCCGGCACAACTATTTCGAATTCGGCGATTTCGACGACGGCGACAAGCATGCCGCGTACAGCAGCGGCACCATTTTCGCGGACCCGGACTGGCGCAGGCAGTTCTATGAGGAAATCAACGACCATTACTTCTGGGTCAAGGGCAAACTGATTGATAACGGCATCGACCGTCTGGACAAGAAAGGATTCAAGGGGTATTGAGATGAAGATCGCATTTTATGCATTACGGGACTTCGACGAACTGCCTTTCGTCGAGAAATTTTCCAAACAATACGGCATTGACTTCGTATGGACGGCCGCCTATCCGGACGAAAACAACCTGGACCTGGCCCGGGGCTGCGACGCTGTCAGCTGCACGCCCTGCCGCATGACGGAAGGGATGCTGGACACGTGGTACGGCTACGGCGTCCGCTCCATCCTGACGCGCTCCATCGGCTTCGACCACGTGCCGCTGGCCAAGGCGCGCGCCCTGGGCATGACCGTGTCCAACACGCCCTATCCGACGGACTGCGTGGCTGACTACGCCATCATGCTCATGCTCCTGTGCCTGCGCCAGATGAAGCAGATCATGATCCGCGCCGAGGCCCAGGATTTTACGCTGCGCAACAAGATGGGCCGCAACCTGGAAGACATGACCATCGGCGTCGCGGGCACGGGCCATATCGGCCAGGTGCTCATCCGGCACCTGCAGGGCTTCGGCTGCCGCATCCTTGCCTACGACAAGTACCGGAACGAGGGCGTGAAGCAGTATGCCTCCTACGTGGACCTGGACACCCTGTGGAAGGAGTCGGACATCATCTCCCTCCACCTGCCGTCGAACCCGGAGACCTTCCATATGGTCAATGCGGAATCCCTCGCCAAAATGAAGGACGGCGTCATCCTCATCAATACGGCCCGCGGCAACCTCATCGACTCCGGCGCCCTGATCGACGCCCTGAAGCGCAAAAAGGTGAGCGCCGCCGGTCTCGACCTGATTGAGAAGGAATACGGCCTCTATTACGAGTTCCATGCCGGCGAAGCCCTGGACAACGACGAACTGTACATGCTCCGCAGCTTCCCGAACGTCATCGTCAGCCCCCATATGGCTTTCTACGTGGAAAGCACCGTGGCCGGCATGATCAGCGACAACTTCGTTTCCACCGATGCCCGCGCCAGGGGCACCGCAGATCCGTACAATGTGTTGAAGTAAGGGGCCGCCCCGGCGGAAGAGGCGGTAATCCCGCCCGGCCCTGCCGGAACAGTGCCGGCAGCACGGGGCGGGATTTTGTTTTGACGAATCTGTTAATTAATCGTATAATTAAGGAAGAATGTTCTACATAAGGAGGGTTTCACCTTGCAACTGCGCAATCTTTTCGCGGCCCGTTCCCTGGCGGCAGCCGGGGCGCTGGCCGTACTGCTTTT
This sequence comes from uncultured Selenomonadales bacterium, assembly GCA_900316935.1. Classification (GTDB taxonomy): domain Bacteria; phylum Bacillota; class Negativicutes; order Acidaminococcales; family Acidaminococcaceae; genus Succiniclasticum. The sequence goes on along the minus strand of ONEW01000011.1, from coordinate 50,925 downwards.
TGCGGACGCCGTCCTGCAGCCCGCACCGGCATACGCCATGGCCGGCAACGTCGAAGTACAGATGGAGTACGGCGCACACCGCTGCTTCTCGGAACGCCATATTGACGACTACAACATCAGCCTGTTCCAGAAAGCCCACGAACACGGCAGCTTCTCCTGGCACCGCGGCCTCGTGATCAGCGCGTCCCGCGGCCATACGGAGCGCGACGGCATCTACCGGGAAAGCAATGCCAACGGCATCGGCCCCGCCGTGATGGCCCGCTGGGAACGCCCCTGGTCGGGCAAGCTCCATTGGGCCCTCGAGGGACGGGGCGCCCTGCTCGTCTACGACAAGGCCTTTCCGGCCCAGGGCCGCGGATTCGGCTTCAAGTGGCACGCCGGGCCCCGCGCCGTCTACCACTACAGCAAGAACGACTCCGTCAGTGCCGGCCTGTTCCTGAGCCACAGCTCCAACGGCTTCACGACGGACAACCCGGGCTACAACACGGTGGCTTGGTCCATCGGCTGGAACCACACCTTCTGAACCACCCCCGCAAGGGAATTCACAGATACATCTCAAAGGCGATGTCGGCCCGGTCGAAGGGGAACTTTTCCTTGTCCACGGGGATTTCCGTGAACCCGGATTTCCGGTACAGGCCGATGGCATGGGTGCATTTGCGGTTCGAGCAGAGGAGGACTTTCGGCAGGCCCTTCTTTTTGGCATAGTCGATGCACGCCCGCAGGCACGCCCCGCCGGCACCGGTTCCCGTGTACATGCCGCGGGCCGCCAGCTTCATCAGTTCCCAGTCGCCGTCTTCGCGGGGAGCGATCATGCAGCCCGCCATGAGGGTGCCGTCGTCATCGACCGCCAGGAAGATCTGGCCGCCTTTTTCCAAGTACGCGTCAATGTTGCCCAGTTCCTCCAGGTCGGTCTCTTCCATTTCGAACATATCCATGACCCAGGCCTTGTTCAGATCCACATATTCCTTTTTGTATTTGGGATCATACGGAATAATCTTCATGTTGCACTCTCTCCTTTTTTCAACAAACGGATGATGGTATCCATGGCCTCGCCCAGCTGCTGCAGGTCCCGGTCGGACAACCCCTCCAGGTGCCCGCCGATGTCCCGGTTCGATTTAAGGATGAAGTCTTCGGCGCGCCGCTTCCCTTCGTCCGTCAAATACAGCTTCTGGGACCGCCGGTCCGTTTCCGACGCCACGCGGGTCAAAAAGCCGTGCTGCTCGTGGGACGCCAGGATGCGGCTCACATATCCCTTGTCGATGTTCATGCTCTTGGCGAGGTATGCCGCGTTACATCCTTCCCGGCAATAGATTTCGTAGAAGATCCGCGCGTACGTGACGCCGAATTCCGAACCAAGGTAATGGTTGCCCAGCAGGTTCAGGGCCGGCAGGTAAAACCGGTTGAAGGCCCGCACTTTTTCCACGATGTCCTGTCTCTCCATACGCCAGCTTCCTTTCCTGTTTTCCCGGGAAATAACGGGAGTTAATGGTTGACTAAATCAACTATATGTACTGTAAATCATTTGGTTGATTTTGTCAACCATTTTTTTGTGAAAAAGAAGGCTTGCCGCCTGTTCCGCAGGGAACGCGTGCCCCGTACGGGCAGCAGCGCCTGCAACACTTTCACGTATTCCTCGCGGGAAAACAGCAAAGGGACCGCATTGTCCGGATGCAGTCCCTTTATCGCTCTTTTCCCCTGCGGGAAACATAAGGATGTCAACCTATCTGTATTTTACTGGTCCTTTCCGCCTGTCTTCCCTCATCGTCCCTGCCGTTTCAGGTTGATGGCGGCCTGTGCCGCCGCCAGGCGGGCGATCGGTACCCGGAACGGCGAGCAGGAAACGTAGTCGAGGCCCAGTTCCTGGCAGAAGGCCACGGAGGACGGATCGCCGCCGTGTTCGCCGCAGATGCCGCAGTGCAGCATGGGGTTCTCTTTGCGGCCCCGTTCCACGGCCATCTTCATGAGCTGGCCGACGCCGTCCTGGTCCAGTCTGCTGAAGGGATCGAATTCGTAAATCTTATCATCGTAGTATTTGTCGAGGAACTTGCCGGCATCATCGCGGGAGAAGCCGAAGGTCATCTGCGTCAGGTCGTTGGTGCCGAAGGAGAAGAAGTCCGCTTCCTTGGCGATTTCATCGGCTGTCAGGGCGGCCCGCGGGATTTCGATCATGGTGCCGACCTTGTAGTTGAGGAAATAGCCTTTTTCGCGCATCACCTTTTCCGCGGTCTCGACGATGATGTGTTTCACGAAGAGCAGTTCTTTGCGGTCGCCGACGAGGGGCACCATGATTTCCGGCACGATGTCATAGTTGCATTCCAGCTTGACCGCGATGGCCGCTTCAATGATGGCGCGGGTCTGCATACGCGTGATTTCCGGATAGATGACGCCCAGACGGCAGCCGCGCAGGCCCATCATGGGGTTGAATTCGTGCAGTTCGGCAATGCGGGCCTTGACGTGTTCCACCGTGAGGCCCATGTCTTTGGCGAGGGCCTGGATTTCCGGTTCCGTCTTCGGCAGGAATTCGTGCAGGGGCGGATCCAGGAAACGCACCGTCATGGGACGGCCGCGCAGGGCCTTGTACATGGCGATGAAGTCTTCGCGCTGGTAGGGGATCAGTTCCTGCAGGGCCGCTTCGCGCTGTTCCACCGTGTCGGAAAGGATCATGCGGCGGAATTTCGGGATGCGGCCGGCTTCGAAGAACATGTGTTCCGTACGGCACAGGCCGATGCCTTCGGCGCCCAGCCGGACGGCGTTTTCGGCGTCCGCCGGCGTATCGGCGTTGGTACGCACCTGCATCTTGCGGAACTGGTCGGCCCAGCGCATGATGCAGCCGAAGTTGCCGCTGATGGTCGCTTCGACGGTCTTGATGTCCCCTTCGTAGATGTTGCCCGTGGAACCGTCCAGGGAAATATAGTCGCCTTCGTGGTAGGTTTTTCCGCCGAGGGTGAATTCCTTCCCGTCTTCGTCGACCTTCAGGTCGTTGCAGCCGGACACGCAGCACGTGCCCATGCCGCGGGCCACGACGGCCGCATGGGAAGTCATGCCGCCGCGGGCCGTCAGGATGCCCCGGGACGCATGCATGCCTTCAATATCCTCCGGCGAGGTCTCGAGGCGCACCAGGATGACCCGTTCGCCGCCGGCGGCGGCAGCTTTGGCCGCTTCGGCCGTAAAGTACACTTTGCCGGCCGCCGAACCGGGCGATGCCGGCAGGCCGTGGCCGATGACCTTGCCCGCCGCCAGGGCGTCCTTGTCGAAGGTCGGATGGAGCAGCTGGTCCAGGGATTTCGCCTCGATCCGCAGCAGGGCCTCTTCCGGCGTGATCATGCCTTCGTCGACGAGGTCGCAGGCGATGTTGATGGCCGCTTCGGCCGTGCGTTTGCCGTTGCGGGTCTGCAGGAAATAGAGCTTGCCTTCCTGGATGGTGAATTCCATATCCTGCATATCGCGGTAATGGGCTTCCAGCTTATTGGCCAGGCGGATGAATTCGCGGTAGCAGTTCGGCAGGTCTTCCGCCAGTTTCGTGATCGGCTGCGGCGTGCGTACGCCGGCGACCACGTCTTCGCCCTGGGCGTCGATCAGGTATTCGCCGTAGATGCCCCTGGCGCCCGTGGCGGGATTGCGCGTGAACGCGACGCCCGTGCCCGACGTGCTGCCCATGTTGCCAAAGACCATGGTCTGCACGTTGACGGCCGTACCCCAGTCCCCGGGGATGTCGTTCATCCGGCGGTACACATTGGCGCGCGGGTTGTCCCAGGAACGGAAGACGGCCTTGACCGCTTCCAGCAGCTGCGTGGCCGGCTCCTGCGGGAAATCCTCGTCCTTCGCCTTTCTATAGACGTCCTTGAAGCGCTTCACGAGCTCCTTCATATCGTCCACATCCAGGTCGATGTCGTACTGGACGCCCTTCTGCTCCTTGATTTCGTCGATGATCTTCTCAAACCCGGATTTCGGGATCTCCATGACCACATCGGAGAACATCTGGATGAAGCGCCGGTAAGAGTCGTAGGCAAAGCGCGGATTCTTCGTCTTCTTTGCCAGCCCTTCGACGGATACATCGTTCAGGCCCAGGTTCAGGATGGTGTCCATCATGCCCGGCATGGAGACGCGGGCCCCGCTGCGGACGGAAACCAGGAGCGGGTCGTCCGTGTCGCCGAACATGCGCCCGTTCTGCTTTTCCAGCCAGCGCATGGCCTGGAAGATCTGCCGCTGGATCTCATTGGAAATCCGCTGCCCCGCGCGATAGTAGTCCGTGCAGGCCTCCGTCGTGATCGTGAAGCCCTGGGGGATCGGCAGCCCCAGATTCGTCATTTCGGCGAGGTTCGCCCCCTTGCCGCCCAACAGCTCGCGCATCTGCGCGTTGCCTTCGAAGAACCCATAGACCCATTTTTTAGCTTGTGCCATGTATGTTCGCCTCTTTCTTCCTGCCTTGCGGCTTTTTCCGTCCCGGATTGAAATATGTCACTTTTGCAGACAGCTACACTAATTGCTCTATACCTTTATTTTACCTTGTTTCCCGATTACCCGCAAGATGGAAAGTGTGACCCGGTCCGCAAATGCCACTACGGCCGGCAAAGACAGGAAAACGGCAGGGAATCCCTTCCCTGCCGTTGCTGTACCGGGTGTCAGTCTGCGTCCCCCTGTGTGGATTTGGCCTGCTTCACCGCCGGGGCGGCCTTCGCCTGCAGTTTCTTTTCGCGGTCGGGCACGACGGCCGGCTGGCTGCTCTTGATCTCGTTCAGGAGCGATGCCAGCGAGGCGGCGCTGGCATCGCCGGCCGTACAGGTGATGATGGGCTGGCTGCCCAGCAGGACCGTGTTGCCGTTCGCATAGGCTTCCCTGGCGTTCTGGCCGGTCCGGAAGGCGGCCACCAGGTTGCCCATGACGAAGTAGGCCCGTTCCGCCCCGCTCATTTCCCCTGTCGCAGCCGGGGTCACGAAGGTCTTGCCGCCGACCTTGACCACGCCCTTTTCACAGGTCACGTTGCCGCCGCTCAGGTCCGTCAGCCGGCTGGCGTAGTTGTCCCGGCGCTGCTCATTCGTCGGATGGTCCGACGGCGAGAAGATTTCCCCGGCGAAACTGTGCCTGCCGGAGGACATCTTTTCAATGACGCGCTGCCACATGGCGGCCGTCGCACCGGGATTGTAATTGGTGTGGAGCATGTAGGTCAGGGCCAGGTTGTCGGCTTCCCACTCGTCCTTCTTCCCGATGGCCACGTTGTTGATCTGGTTGACGGCCACCTCGAGGACCGCGTCCGCAATGCCGCTGCCGGCCGCGCCGCTCAGTACGGACGCCCCTACCAGTACGCCGACCTTCTTGCGCGTCCCGTGGACCACATGGTCTTTCTGGCCGTGGCCCATTTCATGGAGCAGGACGACGGCGATTTCGTCCGGAACCGTCGTCATGGAGTACATGCCCGTATTCACGGACATTACGTGCCCCAGGCTGCAGAAGGCGTTGAACGATGTATCGTTGTTGATGAAGTAGATATAGGGTTTCTTGTCGATGGTCGGGTCGACGGCCCGGATTCCCGCGCTCATTTCGTTCATCATGGCATCGAGCTGCGCATTGAGGAAGGAATCGTAGTTGACGCCGTACTTTTCCTTGTACTGCGTGTACAGTTTCTGCCGTCCCTCTTCCGTGTTGTTATAGTAGTTCAGCTGCTTGTCGATCTGCGCGTACGCCGCGCCTCCCTGCACGGCGCCGATGACCGCCCCCAGGATGTTGGCGTCTGCCTGCGGCACCGGCACGGCGGCAAAGGAGATGGCGGTACCGCACACGGCGGCCAGCGCCATGGCTTTCCAGGCGCTCTTCCACGACCTGCTCTTCTTCACTGGTAATTCCCCCTTTTGAGACATTCCGCCGCGTCCCGTCGCTTCACCGGGATTTCGGCGTGATGGCATATACGCGGGCCGGCAATCCCGTCGCCCCTTCGATGCGGGGCCAGGCAGCCAGCAGCAGGGCGCCGGCCGGGGCCGTCTTGTCCAGATTGGCCAGCACTTCAATCTGCAATTTATGACGGGCCAGCACATAGCGCTCGCAGACCAGGTCCCCGGCTGCGGCCGCTACCTGCGAAGCGTCCGTATCCAGCGTTTCATGGCCGTTCGCCGCGGCACGGCGCGTTTCGTAGATATACCGCAGGGCCTCCAGGGACCAGCCGGGGCAGTGCTCGTTGCCGTCCGCACCGACGTTGGACATCTTCTCCATGGAAGGCCAGCGCTTGTACCAGTCCGTGCGCAGGGCCACGAAGGCGCCCTCCGGAATGGCGCCGTAGCGGCTTTCCCATTCCTGGATGTCGCTGGCGGTGACGGCGTAGTCCGCGTCGTCCTTGACCTTTTCGGAAATATCGATGACGCACAGGGGGAACAGCATGCTCTCCGTGCCGTAGGCTTCCGACAGGGGCGCGTCCTTCACGAAATGCCCCGGAAAGTCGATGTGCGTACCGAACTGGCCGGGAAACTTGAAGGTCTGGATGAGGCATTCGAGCATGGGGTTGCCCCAGTCGAAGCAGGTCTCCGCCAGCTCCACGGAGCCGGCGGGGATGCCGCTCCAGAAGGGACTGTCATTGTTCAGGGAGTGGGACAGTTCCACCCATTCATACTGGTCGGACCGCAATTGTTCCAGGACGGTCCAGAGTGCATAGTGCATAATCTTTCTCCTTTTCGTCTTCCATCCGGGCCTGCGGACTGTATCGCACTCCCGGTCATGGTTTTCCCTATTATACTACGGATTCCGGTCCGGCTTCAGCATGTTCTGTGGCGCCGCCCTCTTCCGTCCCGTTTCTGTAACGAACGTAACACTGCGCCGCCAGTTCCAGTTCCTCCGGGATGATGCAGTGCCGGAAGGCGGTTCCTGCCGCCGCTTTACGGACGCCGCCGGCCTGCTGCGTCGGGTTCGTGCGGACCAGGCGCAGGCAGTCGTCCAGCCCGAACCAGCGCACCCCGCTCAGCTCGGACCGCTGGATGCGGAAGGCCTCCGCCGGACGGTCGTCCACCAGGAAGTAGATGGCCGTGACCTGGTCGTCGTGAAAGGGCTCGCCGTAAAACTCCCCGTTGTAGAGGAAATGGCGCCGTCCGCAAAAATGCAGGTCCCCCGGCCGGGACGTCACGCCCAGCTCCTCCCGCAACTCCTTCCGGGCCGACTCCCGGAAACCCAGGCCGGCGGGAATGTGTCCGGCGCTGGAGATGTCGTAGCAGTCCGGGAAGGAATCCTTCGCCGCGCTGCGCTTCTGCAGCAGGATCTCGTCCCTGCCGTCCACGGTGCGGAAGATCCACACATGGGCCGTGCGGTGGCGGATGCCTTCGCGGTGGACCCGTCCCCGGTCCGCCGTCCGGCCCGTCGGCCGGCCTTCCAGATCCACTTCGTCCAGCACTTCCCGTTGTTCCTCACTTCGCCTGGACATTTTTCGTCACCCCGGTTTTCCTGTCCGTATCTTTCTCCTTGCCGTTGCCTTTCTCCTTGCCTTTCTCCTTGTTCCGGTCCTTTTTACTGAACGGGTCGATGGTGAAGGCCTGCGGATTCCCGGCCCGTTCGGCATTGGCCAGGACGGCCCACTCGCGGAAGCCGGCCGCGGCCTGTTTCGCGTAGTCGGCCGGACTGCGGCTGCCTGCATCCTGTTTCGTCACGGTCAGCAGCTGCAGGTCATCGTAAAAGACCGTCGCCTCGCCGCCCCGGTCATAGACGATGAACCGTTCCGGCTGCACGGGCCCGCGGCGTTTCACCTGATACAGGGCCCCGGCCAGGATGTCGGCGCGGTATTCGGCCTTATTGCCGTTGGCCGGGCCGGTAAAGGTAAAGCGCCAGGTCCTGCCGTCATGGGTTTCCACGACATCGGCCGTGCCGTCGGCGTTCGCGACGGGCTGCGGCGTCACCTGCAGCGTTTCCAGCAGGCCCTTCATCCTGCGGACACGCTCTTCCGGTTCCGGATGGCTGTCAAAGAGGCCCCAGCCCGGATTGCCGTATTCCCCGGACAGCTGCTGGAGCTTGTACATGGTGATGAGGATGCCGTAAGGGCTGTACCCGGCCTTCAGGGCATATTCGAACCCGCAGCGGTCCGCCGCGCTTTCGTCGGCCCGGCTGTACCCGGCCGCCAGGGCGTCCGTCACGACCATGCCGGCCATCATCACATCGGCGCTGCCCGTGGCAATGCCCGCCAGGATGGACGCCATCTGGGTCCACATGTTCTTTTCAATCTGCTTGACCGTGTGCCGCTTGGCCACATGGCCGATTTCATGGCCCAGCACGCCGGCCAGCTCCGCGTCGTCCGGCATGTAGTCCAGGAGCCCCTTGAACACATAGATGAACCCGCCCGGGCAGGCCAGGGCGTTCACCTCCGGCGTGTTCAGGATCTTGAACTGGAAGGGCAGGTTCCTGCGCTCGCACTGTGCCGCCAGGCTCCGGCCGATGCGCTCCAGGCGGGCCTGCTGCCCCGGGTCCTGGTACACGCCGTACTCCCGTTCCAGCTGCTGCCCCGCAGCCCGCCCCATCTCGATTTCCCGCTCCTCGCCGATCATGGCGGCCTGTACCGGCTGGGCCGGCACCGCCGTCAGGGTGAAGCACAGGACCGTCACGGCCAGGCACAGGACTTTCCAAAACTGTTTCATGATGCCTTCCTCAAATCGCGCCTTTTTCCCGCAGCGCGTCAATCTCTTCGTCCCGGTACCCCAGGGCGCGGAGCACCTCCCGGTTGTCCTCGCCCACATAGGGGGCGCGCCGGCGGATCCGCCCCGGCGTCGCCGACAGGCGCATGGCCGGCTTCAGGTAGGTGATGTCACAGGCCGTTCCGTGCAGGTCCTCCGTCCGCGTCTCGAGCATGCCCGACTCCTTCGTCAACTCCGTGTCCAGCGCCTCGTCCAAGCTGTAGACCGGTGTCACGCAATCCTCGCCCCCGCCGGTCAGGGCCACCCATTCGGCGCGGGTCTTCGCCGCAATGGCCCGGGTCAGCTTCTCCGTGATTTCCGCCTCGTGGGCGAAATCGTACTGCCGGTCCTTCAGCTCCGGCAGCCCCGCCGCCTCGCAGAACAGGCTCCAGAACTTCGGCTCGATGGTGCCGAGGCTGATATAGTTGCCGTCCTTCGTGCGGTAGACATCGTAATAAGGGGCGCGGCGCCCGAAGGGCCTGCCTCCCGCCGCCCGACAGCCCAGGATGGCCGCCGCCGACACGATCTGCAGACCCAGGGCCGTGTTGTACAGGCTGATGTCGATGTACTGCCCCCCGCCCGTCCGTTCCCGCGCCACGAGGGCCATGGAAATGGCGGCCACGGCGTTCAGGCTGCCGCCCAGGGCGGATACCTGCACCTCGCTCACCGCCGGTTTCCCCTTGTCGGCGAGGAAGTCCATGCCTGCCAGGCCGACAATGTTCAGGTCATGGGCCGGCTTGTGGCTGTACTTTCCCGTCTGGCCGAAGCCCGTGATGGAACAGTAGATGAGCCGCGGGTTGAGGGCGTGCATCTCGTCCCAGCCCAGGCCCTTCGCCGCCAGGTACCCCGGGCGGAATCCCTCGAGGAACACGTCGGCCTCCCGCAGGAGCCGCCGCACGACCTCCCGGCCCTCCGCCGTCTTCAGGTTCACCGACACGCCGCGCTTGTTGCGGTTGAGCGCCAGGTTCCAACTGCTCTGCCCCGGCGCCAGATGCGGGTCGAACGCCCGGTTCGGGTCGCCCTGGGGGCTTTCCAGCTTGATGACGTCGGCGCCGTAATCCGCCAGCACCATGCCGCAGTACTGCCCGGGAAGCCACTTCGAGAAATCCACCACCTTGATGCCCTGTAATGCCTGTTCCATACCGTACCATATCCTTTCCGTCCGGAGCGGACGCTGCCCCGCAGTCAAAATAGTTCCGTTTCCATTATACCTGATTTTTGCCCGGGATTTGTGTTTTTGTTGTAGAATCCGCCCGGAGGACGGCGGACTTGCCAGAACCGCCGGGACATTCTACAATAAGGGAAGAAGTACCGGGGCCGGAAGGCCCGGAAAGGCCACGGTGTGAAAAAACGGTGCGCAAAAAACGGAAGCGGCCTTCGGCCAGGGAGCCCGCACTCAGGAGGATTCTATGAATTTCGGTTTTTTTGGTTTGACGCTGGGGCAGATCCTGAATCTGATGCTCTACCTCATTGCCGGCGTCCTGTTCGGCGTCTTCAGCTCGCGCCAGAGCATCTTCTGCGTGCGCCGCGTGCGCACCCTGTACCGGGCGCACGGGGCCGGCTTCCGCATGCTCGTGAGCATCCCCTTCAGCCTGCTCTTCCTGCTCTTCGCCTTTTTGCTCTTCCCGGGCTGGCTGGCCGGCCACACCGTTGCCGGCGCCATCGCCTACTACGCCGTGCTGCTCTTCTTTTTCAGCAAAGGCTGGAAGAACACGGACCCGTCCGTCGCCCTCGACAAAACCGGGGACGCCGCGGAACAGGCGCCGAGGGATATGCAGCAGAAAGGGAACGTCAAACGCCACGGAAAAGGGAAATGATTTCAGGAAAAGCCCCGTTTTTAATACGTGTCGAAAAAACACGTATAAGGATGACACGTATCAAATCATCCATGTTGCAGAAAATACAATCCTTCCCTGAAACACGGGGAGACCGCCGAAAGGAAAATGCCGCGTGACACTTCCCAAGGGCACCGGGCGCAGCGAAGCGCAGGAGTACCCGGAGAAGTGTCACGCGGCGGTTTTTACTCTGACGGCGTTTGGTTGCCGGTCACTTGATCAGCTCATATTCCCTCGTCCCCATACCGATCTTCTCTGCATGGGCGAGGCAGGTTTTCCAGTCCGAATCGGGCGTGGTGATGTGGAAGTAGTCGTCGTGTCCGGCGGCTTCGGGGTCTTTGGCGATGTTCCTGGCCAGCTGGGATCCCTTCACGGGGTCCGCGGCGTTGACGAGGTCGGCGCAGGCCTGGTCGATGGCGACCATGTCGGTGGAGCACAGCATGCCGATGTCCGGCACGATGGGTACGTCGTTTTCGGCGTGGCAGTCACAATTCGGGGAAACGTCGACGATGAGGCTGATGTGGAACTGCGGTTTGCCGTTGACGATGGCGGCGGCGTATTCGGCCATCTTCTTGTTGAAGACGTTGGCGGCCTGCCAGCTCATGGGGGCAATGGCGTCCGTCGGGCACAGGGCGAGGCAGCGGCCGCAGCCGACGCATTTATCCTTGTCGATGGTGCTCTTGTGGTCCGTGATGGACGGCGCGCCGTGGGCGCAGATGCCGACGCAGCGGCCGCAGCCGACACACTTGGACTGGTCGACCTGCACTTTGCCGTCGCTGTGCTGTTCCATCTTCCCGGCGCGGCTGCCGCCCCCCATGCCGACGTTCTTGATGGCGCCGCCGAAGCCGGCCATTTCATGGCCTTTGAAGTGGGTCAGGGAGATGATGATGTCGGCGTCCGCCAGGGCTTTGCCGATTTTGGCTTCTTTGATGATTTCCCCGTTCGGCACAGGCAGCAGTTCTTCGTCCGTGCCCTTGAGGCCGTCGGCGATGATGGTCTGGCAGCCGGTGCAGAGCGGGTTGAAGCCGTTTTCATAGGCCGTGTCCAGGTGTTCCAGGGCGTTCTTGCGGCTGCCGACGTACAAGGTGTTGCAGTCGGTCAGGAAAGGCTTGCCGCCCCGTTCCTTGACATAGTCGGCCACGACTTTCGCATAGTTCGGGCGCAGGAAGGCGAGGTTGCCCTTTTCGCCGAAATGCATCTTGATGGCCACGAATTTGCCCTTCATGTCGATGTCCTCGAAGCCGGCCTTCTTCATCAGCTTGTGCAGCTTGACAGGCAGCGGGTCTCCGCCGTAGGGCATGTGGAAGTCCGTAAAGTACACGTTTGCTTTTGTCATGATGTTCACTCCTTGTTTTTACGATACGCCGGCTTCTGCCGGCCTCATGACGCCGGCACGCTTCCGGTGCCGGCCTATCCCGGATTACAGTAAATCCGGCAGGTACAGCTGCTCCGTGTCGACGAAGGGCTGTCCCAGATGACGGGTGGGGACGAAGGCTCCGTGGCAGTCGCTGCCGCCGGAGATGTACAGGCCGTGCCGCCGGCAGAAGACGGCCAGCAGGCGGCTGTTTCCGGGGGTATGGCCCGAGTGGTAGCACTCGAAGCCGTCCAAGGCTTCCTCTTTCAGGCGGGGCAGGTATTCCTGCATACCGGCGCCGTGAAAGGTGCTGGCCAGATGGGCGCAGACGGCGGCCCCGCCCGCCGCGTGGATGACGCGCACCACTTCGCCGATGCCGGGAAAGTCGGGGAACCCGAGCCGGTTTTCCGCCGTAAAGATCCGTTGAAAGAAATCGTTGACGTCGCCGCACAGGCCTTTGTCCTGCAGGTACGCCAAGGCGCGCCAGCCGCCGCGGTGCCGGTCGTAATCGTAGTTGGCGAACTCGCGGAGCGAGACATCCCAGCCGCGTTCCTCGAGACGGCGGATGCTGTCCTCATCCTTTTTTTCGAGCAGGCACCGGTTATGGCTGCACAGGTCCTGCAGGGCGCCGTTGCGGATGTCGATGCCGTAGCCCAGGATATGGAAGTTGTGGCCGTCCTTCGTGGCGTTGAGTTCCACGCCGGGCAGGAAATGCAGCCGGTCGGCGCGGGCCAGCCGTTCCGCTTCCGCCACGTTGTCCGTGCAGTCGTGGTCCGTGACAGCGAAGACGCCGATGCCTTCAGCCGCGACGTGCCGGACGAGCTCCGCCGGGTCCCAGGTCCCGTCGGAGGCTGTCGTATGGATATGCAGATCTGCTCGCAATGGTGAACCTCCTGTGGACCGCTTCCTGTTTCACGTGAAACAGGCGGTCCTTATCATTTTCATTATACTATAAAAGCTGTAAAAAATCGGCGGCCGGGAGGGAAAAAATGTGGCGGAACGGCGTTTTTTCCATGCTTATTTTTCATGGCCCGCCATGCGGCGGGGGCATGACGGCGGATAAAGCAAACCACCCCGCGGGGAACGGGTTCCCGCGGGGTGGCCATTTGCCGTTGTGAAAGGAACTGCACCGCGCCGTCAGCGGTTGCGGAAGAGGAGGCACAGGACGAAGCAGGCCACGCCGGTCAGGACGATGGTGCCGCCGGGGGCCAGGCTGGCGTAGTAGGACAGGAGCATGCCGGCCACGACGGAAAGGAGGCCGAAGGCGATGCCGCCCAGGATGGTGCCGGAAAAGCTGCGCGACACGAGGAGGGCGCAGCCGACGGGCACGACCATCATGGCGCCGACGAGGAGGATGCCCACGACGCGCATGGACAGGGCCACGGTGAGGGCCGTCAGCACGCTCAGCCACAGGTTCAGGGATTCCACCGGCAAGCCGGCCACGCGGGCCGAGACTTCGTCAAAGGTCAGGTACTGCAGGGGCCGGTAGAGCAGCACGACGAAGGCGATGACGAACAGTCCCAGGATGCCGACGATGTACAGGTCGACAGGGGAAATGGTCATGAGGCTGCCGAAGAGGATGCCCGACAGGCTTACGCCGCCGCTGTGGTTCAGGCTCGTGAAGATGACGGCCAGGGCCATGCCGGCGTAAAAGAAGATGGCCAGGACCATATCGGCGAAATCGTGCATGCGGGTGCGCACTTTTTCGATGATGACGGATCCGGCGACGGTCGCCACGGCGGCCGCGAGGACGGGCTGGAAGCCCATGAACACGCCGCCGGCCACACCGGCGAAGGCGATATGGCCGAGGCCGTCGCCGATCATGGACTGGCGCCGCAATACGATGAAGCAGCCGATGACCGGACAGAGGACGGCCATGACGAGGCCGGCGAGCCAGGCCCGCTGCATAAAGTCCAACGTGAAGATTTCCATGAGGGCCTCCTTTGTCAGATAAGGGGATCGGCGGGGCCGCCGCCGAAGAAATAGCCGTGTTTGTGGCGATGGTGCAGACCCGCGCGGATGTCGCCGAAGAAGCAGAGCCCGCCGTCGTCGAGGCACAGGGAGGTTTTGGCGTACTTCGCCGCCATTTCCAGGTCATGGGAGACCATGACGATGGTCTTGCCCTGCCTGTTTAATTCGCCGAGCAGGCCGTACAGGTCCTCTTTGGCGTCACTGTCGATGCCCGTCGCGGGCTCGTCGAGGAGCAGCAGTTCCGGGTCGTTGACCATGGCCCGGGCCAGAAAGACGCGCTGCTGCTGGCCGCCGGACAGCGCGCCGATTTTGCGCTGCTGCAGGTCCGTCAGGCGGAACCGCTGCAGCATGGCTTCCACGGCCGCCCGGTCCCCGTCGTTGAAACGATGGCACAGGCCGCGGCCGTCAAGGCGCCCCAGCTGCACCACTTCGCGCACCGTGATGGGGAACGTGCGCTGCCGCCGCGCCGGGTTCTGGGGCACATAGCCCACGCGCCCCCAGTCGCGGAAGCGGTCCACCGGCGTCCCGTACAGGTACGCCGTCCCTTCCGACGGCGCCATGATGTGGGCGATGATGCGCAGCAGGGTGCTCTTGCCCACGCCGTTGGCGCCGATGACGGCGACGAAGTCCCCCTGCCCGATGGCCAGGGACAGGTGCCGGAAAAGCCAGCCGTCGCCATAGGTAAAGCCTAACTCCTTCAATGTAATGATATCCATCTTGTCAAACCGTTTCCTTCCTGCCTCACTCCTGCAGGGCCGTCCGCAGGTTGCGGATATTCTCTTCCATGACGGACACATAGTCCCGGCCGGCCTGCCGCTCTTCCTGCGTCAGCCCTTCGAGGGGGTTCAGGACGAGGGTACGGACGCCGGCGCTGCGGGCCAGCGTTTCCGCCAGCTTGGGGCTCACGAGGGTCTCAAAGAACACGTAATGGATCCCCTGTTCCTGGATCAGGCGCACGAGCCGCGCCAGTTCCGCCGGCGACGGTTCCGCTTCGGGGTTCATGCCGAGGACGGGGATCTGCGTGAGCCCGTAGTCTTTGGCCAGGTATCCGAAGGCCGCGTGGGTCGTGACGAAGGCTTTCCGTTTCGCCGTGGCCGCGGTCCGGGCCAGTTCCCGGTCCAGCCGGGCCAGTTCCGTCAGGTACGCCGCCGTGTTCCGCTCGTAATCGGACTTGTGTTCCGGGTCCAGGCGGATCAGTTCATCCCGGATGGCCGTCACTTCCCGGGCGGCCCGGCGGGGGCTCACCCACACATGGGGGTCGTCGCCTTCGAGGATGCCGCGCCCGGCCTCCAGGGCATTCACCTTGCCCGGGCCGATGGCCTCGATGGCCTTCGGCGCCCAGCTTTCGACGCCGCCGTTATACAGGAACAGCGCCGCCGCCGACAGGCGGCCCAGGTCCCGGGCCGTCGGCTCCCAGTCATGGGGCTCCGTGCCATCGGGCACGAGGGTCGTCACCGCCACGTGGCTGCCGCCGGCGCAGCGGGCAAATTCCGCCATGGGATAGAAGCTGGCCACCACGTTCAGCCGCCCCTGGGCATCCCGTTTCCCCCCGGCCGCACCGCCGCATCCCGCCAGGGCCAGAAGTACCGCGGCAAGGGTCGCAAACAGCACGAAGCAGCGCCGGAAGGCGCAGGGTTTCCGATTCAAAAAAGGCATGCTCTCTCTCCTTTCATATGAGCACTTGTTTCAATGTGCAAATCTCCTGAACACGCAAACTGGGTGCCTGTACCGAACCGTACAGGCACCCAGTCTGATTGTATCCGTATGGGGGGCGGACAACGCCCCGTTCCAATTACACTTTCATTATAACATATGTGTCAACCCTTCATATGTTCCCCCGGCCGGTCCCCGTCCCGCGGCGGGCCGCCCCGTCATCCGTTCCGGTACGGCACTTCGCGGAACTCGCGGCCGGCCTCTTCCAGGGCCACCGCCTGGCGGAGCGTATCCGTCAGCCACGCCTCGGCCGCCCCCTTCCGCTCCTCCGGCATAAAGAGGGCGAAGGTCGTCCGGTCCCCGTAGGCCACCCCGGCCACGGTGAACAGGTCCTGCTGGTAAAGGCGGTTCAGCACCCGCCCTGACGCAGCCGGGTCGCACGAAAACAGGTAGCGGCCCATGGCCACCTTTTCCACCAGGCCCGCGGCTTCGACGGCCCGGGCCACGCTGCCGCTGTAGGCCCGCGCCAGCCCGCCGGCCCCCAGCTTGATGCCGCCGAAATAGCGCGTCACGACCGCCGCCACGCCGGTCAGGCCCTGTTTGCGCAGCACCCCCAGCATGGGCATGCCCGCCGTGCCCGCCGGTTCGCCGTCGTCGCTGGAGCGCTGGGCCGTCCCGTCGATGATGTAGGCGCTGCAGTTGTGCGTTGCGTCCCAGAACTCCTTCTTCACATCCTTCAGGAAGGCCTGGGCCTCCTCTTCCGTCGCGACCTTCTTCAGCGAGCAGAGGAAGCGGCTTTTCTGGATCACCTGCTCCGTCCGGATATCCTTCGCAATGGTCAGTATCATGATTGTCTCTCCATTTCCCTGTCCGTTCCATTATAACACAATCCGCCCGTCACGGCGGACGCCCCGCCGCTCCATGGATTTTGCAAAAAATGTTACAGTTTACATCTTTTTCGGCCGGAATCTGCCGCAACTGCTTCGCATCTGTGAAATTTTCTTGAATTCCGTCCACTGATTCAGTATAATGGGTTCCATACCCCGCGGGAAACAGAGATGCATCCGGATGCACGCCGCAACGCACAGGGCCGCATGACAGGATGCCGGTCGGAACCGTGGACCATAAGGGAATTATAAGTGAGGAAAGAGGTAAGAAAAATGAAAAAGGTATGTGCTCTCATCGGTAAGTATTTTGGCGTCATCGCCATCATCTTCCTGATCCTCGGTCTCGTGACCCCGGATTCGTGGAAGTGGGTCGTCGGCAAAGTGGCCGGCATTTCCGTCCTGTCCACCCTGCTGGGCATCGTCATGTTCGGCATGGGCACCACGCTGGACCTGAAGGATTTCGGCCTGATCCTGAAACGCCCCTTCGATGTCTTCCTGGGCGCCATCGCCCAGTATTTCGTCATGCCGTTCCTGGCCTACGTGCTGGCTACGGTCTTCGGCCTGGGCCCGGCCCTGACGGCCGGCGTCGTATTGGTCGGCACCTGCCCCGGCGGCACGTCGTCCAACGTCATCACCTACATGAGCAAAGGCGATGTGGCCCTGTCGGTCACCATGACGATGGTCTCCACCGTCCTGTCCCCGATCCTGACGCCGCTCATCACCTACTGGCTGATCGGCCAGCAGATCAACTTCAGCCCCATCGGCATGTTCTTCTCCATCATCCAGATCGTCATCGTCCCGATCGCCCTGGGCCTGGCCGTCAAGAAGTTCCTGCCGAAGCTGGCGGAAACCGCGGAAGATTATCTGCCGGCCGTTTCCTCCCTTGCCATTTCGCTGATCATCGCCGGCGTCATCGCCGTTTCCCGCAACGCCATCCTGGCTGCTTCGTCCATCATCATCCTGGTCGTCATCCTGCACAACTGCCTGGGCTACGCCCTGGGCTTCGGGATTGCCCGCGTCGCCGGCCTGACCTGGAAGAAGGCCGTGGCCCTCTCCATCGAAGTCGGCATGCAGAACTCCGGCCTGGCCGTCGGCCTGGCCAAGGCCCATTTCGCCTCCATGCCGCTGGCAGCCGCTCCCGGCGCCGTATTCAGCGCCTGGCACAACATTTCCGGCGCTATGCTCGCCTGGCTGTACCAGAACGTGCTGAATCCGAAGTACGATCCGGATTACGCCACGGAACAGGCCGCCCTGGAACGCCGCCTGTCCGAAGAAGACTGAACGCCCGAAAAACCGGGGCTGTGAAAAAGATGGTCATCATTTTTTCACAGCCCCTTCTTTTTTTATGATTTTTTGCGGTATCGGAACAACGGAACCACTTACCCCAGGTTGTGCCGGAACATGTAGCCGGCCGTGGAAAGGGAGGCCGCCGCGATGACGATGAGGGGTACGAAGTTCCAGGCCAGCTGGCCCAGCGTGAGGCCTTCCAGGTAGATGCGGCGGATCAGCTCCAGGCCGAAGCGGAGCGGATCGGCGTAGGTGAGGATCTGCAAAAAGTCCGGCATGTTGCTGACCGGCGTGATGATGCCGGAGAGCAGGGCCATGGGGATCATGGTGACGATGACGTAGACCAGGACCTGCTGCATGTTCTTCGAGACGGAGGACAGGATCAGGCCGAGGCCCGTGGAACTGAGGACGTAGAAGAAGACGGCGATGTAGAAGGTCACGACGGATCCGGCAAAGGGGACCCGGAACCACAGGAGGCTGATAAGGAACAGGATGGTGCACTGGATGAAGCCGACCAGGAGGGGCGGCACGGCTTTGCCGATGAGGATGACCTGGGGCGCCACGGGGGCCACGAGGATCTGCTCGAAGGTGCCCTCTTCCCGTTCGCGGGCCACGGACAGGCCCGACAGGAGGAAAACCTGGGAGAAGCTCAGGAGGCCGATGATGCCCGGCAGGAAGAACCAGCGCGTCGTCTGGTTCGGGTTGAACCACGTGCGGATCTGCACGGTGACGGGGCTGCGGCGGCCGGTCCGTTCCGCATTGTAGCGGCTGATGATGCGGGCCGTGTAGCTCGAGGCCTGGCCGGCAATCATGGTGTTGCGCCCGTCCGTGATGACCTGGACCGGCGCCGTTTCGCCCCGGGCCAGGCGGGAGGCGAAATCCGGCGGAATGGAGACGGCCATGATGACTTCGCCGTCGTCGATGTACCGGCCGATCTGGGACGCGTTCTGCAGCGTCGCGTGCCGGTGGAAGAAGGGGGTCGACTCGATGGCGGCCGCCAGATCGGCGGATTCGCGGCTGTGGCTCTGGTCCAGCAGCGCGTACGGCGCGTCCTCGAGGTTGTAGTTGGCGGCGTAGCCGAAGAGGAAGCCCAGGATGACGCAGGGCACGACGATGATGAGGCGTGTCGCCTTGTCCTTCCAGATGGCGAGGATTTCCTTGCGGCAGATGACCGCCAGCTGCTGCAGGAAGAGTTGGATGCGGTTCATCATTCCACCTTCTTTCTGGTCATGGTGAAGGCCGCGCCGATGAAGAAGACGCCGTACAGCAGCAGCAGGCCGCCCTGTTTGAGCAGCAGGCCCGCGTTCGTGCCCGACAGGAAAAGGGAGCGGAGGCACGTCAGGTAGTGGCTGAAGGGCAGCACGTTGCCGATGACCTGCACGACGGCGGGCGTCGAGCGCAGGTCAAAGACGAAGCCCGACAGCACGACGCTGGGCAGGAAGCTGACGAGCATGGACGACTGGCAGGCCAGGAACTGGCTTTTCGTCACCGTGGAGATGACGAGGCCGATGCCCAGGGCGATCATCAGGTAGACCATGGTCAGGCCGAGCAGGACGGCCAGGGAGCCCGCGACAGGCACTTCGAAGAGGAAGCGCGACAGGAAGAGGCAGAGGAAGACGCCCAGCAGGGCGACGCAGAAATAGGGCACGATTTTGGCCAGGACCAGCTCCACGGGGCGCACGGGCGTCACGAAGAGGGATTCGAAGGTGCCCCGTTCCCACTCGCGGGCCATGACGATGGCCGTCAGCATGATGCCGATGATGGTCACGATGATCATGATGAGGCCCGGCAGGAAGAACCACGTGCTGGAATTGGCGTCGTTATACCACATGCGCGCTTCCAGGGCGATGCGCGCCCCGCTGTCCGCACCGGGCTGCCGCAGCAGCCACGACGACACGGCGCTTTCGATGTAGCCCTGGGTCGACATGGCCGTCGCCGCTTCCACGCCGTCCAGGACGACCCGCAGGGTCGCCTCCCCCGCGGCCAGTTTCGACGTAAAGTCCGGCGGCACGTCGATGATGACGCGCACGTCGCGGTCCAGGAGCAGCTGCTCCGCTTCCCGGAAGCTCGTCACGTAGGTCGGCGAAAAATAGGCCGACCCGTTGACGAAGCTGACCGCGTCCTGCGCCTTCGGCGACGCATCCTCGAGGACGACCGCCGTAGGGATGTTGCGGATATCCAGGGAAATGCCGTAGCCGATGATCAGGATGAGGGCGATGGGCAGGACGATGCCCAGGAGCAGGGAACTGGAATCGCGCGACAGCTGGAGGAACTCTTTGTGGATGAGCGCTTGCATGCGCCGTACGAATCCGTTCATTTCGGTTCCTCCCCTTTCGTCCGCGCCTGTTCCACGATGGCCATGAAGATGTCATCCATGTCGGCGCCTTCCCGTCCCAGCTGCCGCCGGATTTCCGACGGCGCGCCCATGGCGAGCATGTGGCCGTTGTCCTGGATCAGGAAGCGGTCGCAGTACTCCGCTTCTTCCATGAAATGCGTCGTAATGATGATGGTCGTCCCGTTGGCGGCCAGCGACGTGATCTGGCGCCAGAAGTTGCGCCGCGTCAGGGGGTCGATGCCCGACGTCGGCTCGTCGAGGAAGAGAATCTTCGGCTCGTGCAGGAGGGCGCAGGCCATGGACAGGCGCTGCTTGTAGCCGCCCGGCAGGTCCCCGGCCCGCATGTCCAGCCGGTCTTCCAGGAAGAACTCCCGCACCACCTGGGCGATGCGTTCGCGGCGCCGCTTGGGCGGCAGGCCGTAGATGCCCGCGAAGAATTCCAGGTTGTCCCGCACGCTCAGGTTCCCGTACAGGGAAAACTTCTGCGCCACGTAGCCGATGTTGGCCCGGGCCTGGGTACGGGCCACGTGCAGGTCCACGCCGGCCACGGACAGAAAGCCGCTCGTCGCCGGCAGCAGGCCGCAGAGCATCTTGAAGGTCGTCGTCTTGCCCGCGCCGTTGGGGCCCAGGAGACCGAAGACTTCGCCTTCGTGCACTTCGAACGACGTGTGGGCCACGGCGGTGAAATCGCCGAACTTCTTGACCAGGTCCCGGACGGTGATGTTCACCTTGTCCGTGGGACGGCCGCCTTTGTCGAGGGCATCCTCCCCTGCCCCGGCCGCGGGCAGGACCTCCGTCTCCGCCCGGTGGAGCAGGACCATGAAGCCGTCTTCCAGGTCGGAAGCGACAGGCCGCGCCGCGATGCCGCGGGCCTCCAGATACGGCGCCGCAGGCACGCCTTCCTGCAGGATGAAATGGACGTCGCCTCCCTTGGGCACGGCATCGACCACGTGGTCCCTGTCGTCGATGAGGTGCGCCTGCAGGATGCGCGTCGGCTCTCCCGGCGGCGGCGTGCATCGGTAGCAGCGGCCCGCCGCGATGGCGCGCAGGTCGTCCGGCGTACCGTGGGCCAGCAGCGCCCCTTTGTGGAGCACGTAGACCTGCCCGCACAGGGCGGCTTCGTTCATATAGGCCGTGTTGACGAGGACCGTCAGGTTCTCGTCCCGTACGAATTCCTGCAGGATTTCCCACAATTCGCGCCGCGACAGGGGGTCGACGCCGACCGTCGGCTCGTCCAGGAGGAGCAGTTCCGGCGACCGCACGAGGGTGCACGCCAGGCCCAGCTTCTGCTTCATGCCGCCCGACAGCTTGCCCGCCAGGCGCCCCGTAAAGCGTTCGAGGCCCATCATGGTCAGGAGCTTGCCGTAGCGGGCCGGCCGGACCTTTTCGGGCACTCCGTGGAGGTCGGCGTAGAGGTCCATGTTCTCCTGGACCGTCAGGTCTTCGTAGAGGCCGAACTTCTGGGGCATGTAGGAAATACGGGCCTGGATCTCCTCCGCCCCCTGCACGCTGTCCAGGCCCAGCACGGTCAGCCGTCCGCCCGTCGGGCGCATGAGGCCCGCCACCAGACGCATGAAGGTCGTCTTGCCGGCGCCGTCGGGGCCGATGACGGCCGTCAGGCCGCCCTGCTTCACCGTCAGGTCCAGGCTTTTCAGGGCCTCGACGGTCCGCCCCTTCTTCAGGGGAAACACCTTATTCAGTTGTTCAGCACGGATGATGTACTCCTCCATGGGATTCCCCTTTGCCATGTCTCAGCCTATACATCGATCCGGACCGTGGCCGGCATGCCCATGCGCAGCAGGTTGTCCGGATCGGTCACGTAGACGCGCACCTCGTACAGCAGGGCCGGGCGCAGGTCCTTCGTCTCCACGTTTTTCGGCGTGAACTCCGCCGTGGACGAAATGTAGCCGACCTGCCCCTCGATGGCCTTGTCCGGGTAGCTGTCAATGGTGACCCCGGCCTTGCTGCCTTCGTGGAGCTTGCCCAGGTCCGCCTCCTTCACGTACACGCGGACCCATTTCTTCGTATTCAGGGAAATGCGAAACACCGGTTTCTGCGGCGAAGCCATATCGCCCACTTCCAGCAGGCGCGAGCGCACGACGCCGTCCTGGGGGGCGGTCAGTTCGGACTGGCTGAGGGTGTACTCTTCCTGGGCCAGGTCGCTCTTCAGGCCGGCCAGTTTGGCATCGGCCGCGGCGATGTCCTCGGCGCGGGGGCCGGCAATGGCCAGGTTGCTGGCTTCTTCCGCCTCGCGGGCCCGGGCGGCCGCCACTTCGAGTTTGGCCCGGGCGTCATCCAGGCCCTGCCGGCTGACGGACCGGCCGCCCGACGTGTGGAATGCTTCGGCTTTGCGGTCGTAATCGCGCTGCAGAAAGTCCCGTTCCGCCACGGCGGCCCTGTATCTGGCTTCGGCCTGGGCCAGTTCTTCCCGGCGGGTGCCGTTGTGCAGCTTGTCCGCCACCGCCTGCTGGGCCGCAATCTGGGCCTTCATGGTCTGGATGCGGTAATTCAGGTCGTTTGTGTCGAGGCGGGCGAGCACCTGCCCCTTCCGGACGGGATCGCCCTCTTCCACGAGGATCTCGGAAATCCGTTCATTGTTGCGGAAGGCCAGGGACACTTCGCGCAGGTCGACGTTGCCGTACAGCGTCAGCGTTCCCGCGGCCTGCCGCGCCTGGTACGCCCCGTACAGGCTGTGGGCGAGGAAGCCGAGGAGGAAGACCGCCGCAAGGGCGGCTGCCATGGTCCGTTTCCGGCTGCCCTTTATCTTTTCCAGCAATTGTTTCATTTGCGTGCGCCCCCTTCGTCATGGTTTGCGGAACGGCCGGACGGGACATCGTCCGCAGCCGCTGCCCCGAGCGGCTCCCAGCCGCCGCCGAGGGCCTTGAACAGGGAAACCAGCGAGGTCAGTTCCCGGCCTTTCGCTTCCGTGAAGTTCTGGTCCAGCTGCAGATACTGCCGTTCGGCGTCGAGAACGTCCAGGTAGTCGGACAGGCCGTTGCGGAACCGGTTCTGCGCCAGGCCGCAGGCGTCCCGGGCGGCAGCGCGCCCTTGTTCCAGAAAGACGCGCCGCTCGTGGTCCTGGGAAATGGCCGTCATGGACGAGCGCACCTCGGCCGCCGCCTGGAGCACCGTCTTTTCATAGTCGGCCTGCAGTTCCTTTTCCTTCTCCTTCTGGACGCGTACGTTTTTCGCCAGCGCCCCGCCGTGGAACAGGGGGAACGTCACCTGGGGCAGGAGGGAGAAGCCCCGGCTGCCTGCCGAAAAGAGCCCGCCGTCAAGGGTGGCAAAGCCCAGGAGACCGGAAATGGTGAAGCGGGGCTTCATTTCGGCTTTGGCCTCGCTGGTTTTGGCAATCTGCGCCGCCCAGGCCCGTTCCGCCGCGTGGACGTCGGGCCGCTGCCGCAGCACGCCGGCCGGGATGGCGTTGTAGAGACGCGGATCCACATCGGGCAGGGGTTTGGCCGGCAGCAGTCCGTCATTGAGGGCGCCCGGCACAGTGCCTGTCAGGACCGAGAGGCGGTTCAGCGTATCCGCAATGTCCTCCTTCAGTGCGGGAATGCGGGCCTCCGCCGCGTGAAGCGTGTAGGACGCCTGGTCCGCCGGCAGGGACGAGAGCAGGCCGGCCTTTTCGTTCGCCGCGACGAGCTCCCGGTTCTCTTTCAGGTTCGCCACATGGCGTTCCGTGACGGCCAGTTCTTCCTGGAGCGTGCGCAGTGTGATGTAGTTGAGCGCCACTTCCGCGGAAAGGCTCACCCAGGCGGAATAGAGCTGGGCGTTGCGCGCCTGCAGGGAATTCGAGGCGCTCCGCACGCGGGCCCGCGTTTTGCCGAACACATCCAGTTCCCACGTGGCATCGAGGCCGGCGTAGGACCCTTCCTTCTTCGCATCGTAGGGCCCCAGGGCACCCCGGGTCACCGCTTCGGGCAGGACGCCGTCCACGACGTTGTCCGGCACCTGCGAGCGCACCCAGCCGCCGGCGGCGTCCAGCCAGGGCAGCCGTGCCGCTTTGGCGATGCCGAGCCGGGCCCGGGCCTGGTTCAGGCGCGACCGGGCTGCCGCCAGGTCCCGGCTGTTCGTCAGGGCCGTGCGGATCAGGCCGTCGAGGACGTCATCGTGGAACACGGTCCACCAGGCGGCCAGCACGTCGGGGGAAAGCGCGGCCTGCGCCTCCTCCGTGAAATAGGGATTGCCGTACTGCTGCGCCAGTTCCGTCCAGCTGGTCCGGCGGAAATCCGCAGGGCCGGCGGCAGTCACCGCAGGTGCAGGGGCAGCGGGGGCGGCATCCGTACCGCCGGCAACGGCGGGGCCGGCATAAAAGGCAGCCAGGAGCAGGGAAAGTCCAAGGGCTGCCTGCTGTTTCCTGTCCATATCCATCCCTCCAACAGGGTTCCGGAGAACCATACGTTTATCCATTCTTTATCCATTTCAAGGAATGATCCCTTATATGGAAAATTATAAGGCAGATGGATATTTTGTGCAAATCAGGAACGGCTTGCCGCAATTCGGAAAAAATTCCTAAAACTCCCCGTTTATTGTATATTTTAGGAAAAATTTCCTAATTTATATTGCCTTTGCCATTTTTTTGGAATATAATCCAAATAAAGGAAGGTGATTCCGTTGAAACTGATTCCACGCAACGACTACATGGCATTTCTGCTGCGCCACAAAGACCAGCACCTGATCAAGGTTGTTTCGGGGGTCCGCCGGTGCGGCAAGTCCACCCTTTTTTCCTTGTATCGCGAATATCTGGCCGCGCATGACGTCGAGGCCGGCCAGATCCTCAGCATCAATTTGGAGGACCTGGCTTTCGAGCCGCTGTGCGATTACCATGCCCTGTATCAATATGTCCTGGACCGGCTGCAGCCCGGACGGAAAACCTACATCTTTCTGGACGAAATCCAACAGGTACACCACTTCGAAAAGGCGGTGGACAGCCTTTTTCTGCGGGACGATGTGGATCTGTATCTGACAGGCTCGAACGGCTGGTTTATGTCGGGAGAGCTGGCGACGCTCTTGAGCGGCCGTTACGTAGAGCTGCATATGCTGCCCTTGTCCTTCGCCGAATTCGCCGAAGGCTGTGGCGGTGGGAAAGCGGCCTCCCTGCCGGCGCTTTACGACCGGTATGTACGGCAGAGTGCGTTCCCTTATGCGCTGCAGCTGCCCAATGGAACGGCCATCCTCGAATACCTGCGGGGGATCTGCAGCACCATACTCCTGAAAGATGTCCTGCAGCGGCTCGGGTCCGGCGATCCGGCGGTACTGGAGCGGATCATGAAGTATCTGGCTGCCAACATCGGCAGCCTGATTTCGCCGCATAAGATTGCAAACTCCCTGACGAGTTCGGGCCGCAAGATAGACAATAAAACGGTCGAACGGTATCTGCAGGGGCTGAAGGACAGCCTGACCGTGTATCAGGCGGACCGCTTCGATGTGCGTGGCAAGGGCCTGCTGCGCATCAACGCCAAATACTACCTGGTGGACCCCGCCCTGCGCCGCCTGTTCGTCAGCGATACGGAACGGGACACGGGCCATGTGCTGGAAAACGTGGTCTACCTCGAACTGTTGCGGCGGAATGATGCCGTTTACGTAGGGCAGGCCGGGGACGGTGAAATCGACTTCGTCACCGAGGGGCCTGGCGGGCGCGCCTATTATCAGGTTGCGGAAAGCACCCTGCAGCCCGAAGTGCTGGCCCGGGAACTGAAACCGCTGGCGGCTCTGCACGATCAGTATCCCAAATACCTGCTGACACTGGACGAAATCACGGCGGAAGCCGATTACCAGGGCATCCGCAAGCGGAACGTGCTGCGCTGGCTGTTGGGAAAGGAAGAGACGCCATACTGACTCGGATTTCCCTTGCATTCCCCGGACCAGTGTGCTAGGATACAGTCAGCGAATCCTCAAGGACGGAAGGCATCCTCGCCCAGGAGCTTTACCGGCGGCCGGGGTATTTCTGCCGAAGAATTCCCGTACGGCTTCCTTAGAGACATCCGCACCAATGTCACATATCGCTTGGATCTGAAATGACCGGGACGAGACGCGGCAGCGGCGGGAAACCGTGCTGCACCTCCGGCAGGCCTGCCGGAACTGTAAGGGAGTTACAAGGCGCATCCGTCCGGGGGTGCGCTTTTTTTGTGCCTCCGGTACCCGGCAAAGCGGCTCCGGCACAAGGAGGTCTTTATGAAAAAGCTTTGCTTCCTCATCAGTCAGTACTTCGGCGTCGTCATCATCTTGTTCTTTTTAGGCGGCATGGTCTGTCCGCCGGCCTTCACGTGGGTGCTGGGAAAGCTCCTGGGCTTTTCCCTGCTGAGCTTCATGCTGGGCGTCATCATGTTCGGCATGGGTACGACCATGGAACTCAAGGACTTCGTCCTGATCCTGCAGCGCCCGCGCGATGTATTGCTCGGCGCGGTGGCACAGTTCGCCGTCATGCCCCTCCTGGCCTGGGTGCTCTGCAAGGCCTTTGACCTGGGGCCGGCCCTGACCGTCGGCGTCGTCCTGCTGGGTACCTGCCCCGGCGGCACGGCTTCGAACGTCATCACCTTCATCAGCAAAGGCGACCTGGCCCTGTCCGTCACCATGACGACGGTCTCCACGCTGCTCTCGCCGGTCATGACCCCGCTCTTGACGTGGGTCCTCATCGGCCAGCGCATCCAGTTCAGCCCCGTCGCCATGTTCTGGTCCATCGTCCAGATCGTCATCATCCCCATCGGCCTGGGTGTCGCCCTGCGCCACTACTGCCCCCGTTTCTGCGAAGCGGCGAAACCGTACCTGCCGGTCCTGTCCTGCCTGTGCATCTCCCTGCTGGTCGCCGGCCTGGCCGGTGCCAGCCGCAGCGCCATCCTGGCTTCGTCCCTCACGATCATGGCCGTCGTCATCCTGCACAACGGCCTGGGCTGCGCGTTCGGCTTCCTGATCGGCCGCCTTTCCGGCATGTCCTGGAAGAAATGCATCGCCCTGTGCATCGAAGTGGGCATGCAGAATTCGGGATTGGCCGCCGGCCTGGCGAAGGCCCACTTCCCCGGCCTGCCGGCCGCCACGGTGCCCGGTGCCATCTTCAGCTGCTGGCACAACATTTCGGGCAGTATCCTGGCCTGGCTCTTCGTCAACTACCTGAGCCCCCGGTACGACCCGGACTATGAACCGGACGGTGCGCCCGTACACGCGGCCCCGAATCCGGCAGACTAAATTAAAAAACGCGCTTGCGCGCGTTGCCCGGAGGTCAATAGTCGGCCTGCCGCAGATAGGGCGGGCATCTTTGGCCACCTTACTTCATTTTTATGCGGAAAACACCGCCGGGTCCCCTTTCTGCCGTTTCTTTGTGATATCTGCCATTTTTTTGTGATATAATGTTAGTTATAATTTTTTAGAACTGTCCGGTCGGACAACCAGGCGTGTTTTTGAGGGGATCTTCATGATGGAAACAAAGGAATCGAAACAAAGAGGGACGTTCCTGACCCGCCTGCGCCGCAGTTTCCTCCATGCGGACGGCGACAGGCAGACGGATTCGCGCATCCGCCAGACCTACCAGTCCTTGTCGCACTGGCACGATTTCCAGATCAAGCTGTTCTGGGAAGGCATCGTGGTGGGCATTTTCTCGGGCCTCGTCATCAGCTTCTTCCGCTGGGCCCTGACACAGGCGGAAATGCTGCGCATCCTGCTCTACGATTCCCTGGCGGGGCGCCCGGCCTGGTATACAGGCGCCTGGTTCGCCGCGCTCTTCATCGTGGCCTACGTGCTCTACCGGCTCACGAAACACGAACCCATGGCGGGGGGATCCGGCATTCCCCAGGTCAAGGGCGTCATCCTGGGCCTTATGCGGTTCAACTGGTTCCGCATCCTCTACGTGAAGCTGGCCGCCGGAGTCATCGGTCTCGGCGCCGGCCTGTCCCTCGGACGCGAAGGCCCGTCCATCCAGCTCGGTGCCGTGACGGCCCAGGGCGTGAGCCGCTTCCTCGGCCGTTCGCGCATGGAGGAGCGCTACCTGATCACCAGCGGCGCCTCCGCCGGCCTGGCGACGGCATTCAACGCCCCCCTGGCAGGCGTGATCTTCTCCCTTGAGGAAATCCACCGCAACTTTTCCGCCGTGGTGCTCCTGCCGGCCATGACGGCCGCCCTGACGGCGACCTTCATCTCGCGCCTCTTCTTCGGCCGCGACACCATCTTCAATTTTTACGGCCTGCCGCCCATGCCCCTGGACCACCACATGGTCTTCGCCCTGCTGACGGCGGTCCTCGCCGGTGTGGCCGGCGTCCTCTTCAACAAGGGCCTCTTGAACATCCCCCGGTTCTATGACCTGAAAATCTTCGGCGGCAGCCTGTACCGGAAGATCCTCTTCGCCATCCTGTGCGCCGGCGTGCTGGGCTTCGTCCTGCCCCCGGTCCTGGGCGGCGGCAACCTGCTCGTCAACCGCCTCGCCGTGACGACCCTGCCCCTGGACCTCCTGATCCTGCTGCTCGTGGGCAAGTTCGTCTTCACCCTCGTCAGCTACGGCACCGGCGTGCCGGGCGGCTTCTTCCTGCCCATGCTCGTCCTGGGCGCCCTGACGGGCAGCATCTGCGCCCATTTCCTCGTCGCCTTCGGCCTGATCCTGCCGCTCCACACGCCCAACGTCATCGTCATCGCCATGGCGGCCTTCTTCGCCGCCTCCGTCCGCTCGCCCATCACGGGTACGGTCCTGATCTGCGAAATGACGGGCAGCTTCTCCCACCTCATGACCCTCGCCATGGCGTCGGCCCTGGCCTACGTGGTCGCCGAACTGCTGGGCGGCCAGCCCATCTACGAGGCCCTGCTCCTGAAGCAGCTCAGGAACCGGCACCGCGGACCGGAAGCGGAAACCGGCGGCAGCCGGACGGTCATCGAAGTGCCTGTCGGCAGCGGCAGCCAGCTGGAAAACAGGCGCATCAGCGAAATCCCCTGGCCGCCCCACGCGCTCCTCGTCGATGTCAAGCGCGGCGACCGTCAGATCATACCGGATGGCAGCGTCCTGCTGCGGCCCGGCGATTACCTTTACATCCTGGCCGATGAACAGAGCGTGCCGGCCCTGATGAAGCTCGGCGAAGAACTGCAGCCCCGCCGCGACGTGCGGCGGAAACACAGATAGCAAAACAAGCCTCCGGCCGGTACGGCCGGAGGCTTTTCTTATGCAGGGAATCTCAGTACTGTTTCAGTTTCGGGAAATCGTCCGTGAAGTCGAAGGTGGCGAAATAGTCCCGCGGCGTTTCGGCGCGGCGGATCAGTTTCACGCTGCCGTCTTCGCGGAGCAGCAGTTCGGCGCTGCGCAGTTTGCCGTTGTAGTTGTAGCCCATGGAGAAGCCGTGGGCCCCGGCATCGTGGATGAACAGGTAGTCGCCCTTGTCGATTTTCGGAAGCATGCGGTCGATGGCGAACTTATCGCTGTTTTCGCAGAGGCCGCCGACGACATCGTACTTATAGGTGCAGGGAGCATCTTCCTTGCCGAGTACCGTAATGTGGTGGTAGGCGCCGTACATGCAGGGCCGCATGAGGTTGGCCGCACAGGCGTCGACGCCGATGTATTCCTTGTAGATGTGCTTTTCATGGACGGCCTTGGTGATCAGCGCGCCGTAGGGGGCGAGCATGAAGCGCCCCATTTCCGTGAAGATGGCCACGTCGCCCATGCCGGCAGGGACCAGGACTTCTTCGTAGACTTTGCGGACGCCTTCGCCGATGGCGAGGATGTCGTTCTCCTTCTGTTCGGGACGGTAGGCGATGCCGACGCCGCCGGACAGGTTGACGAAGCGGATGTCCGCACCGGTGGAACGGTGCAGTTCCACGGCCAGTTCGAAGAGCTGGCGCGCCAGTTCGGGATAGTATTCGTTCGTCACGGTGTTGGAGGCCAGGAAGGCATGGATGCCGAAGTGTTTCACGCCTTTCCGGATCAGGATGCGGTAGGCTTCCTCAATCTGGTCGCGGGTCATGCCGTACTTGGCGTCGCCGGGGTTGTCCATGATGCTGTTGGCGATGGCGAAATGGCCGCCGGGATTGAAACGGCAGCAGATGGTTTCGGGAAATCCGCCGGCCACCTGTTCCAGAAACCCGATGTGCGTGATGTCGTCCAGGTTGATGATGACGCCGAGCTTGCTGGCCAGCTGCATGTCCTCGACAGGCGTCTCATTGGAGCTGAACATGATTTCGTGGCCCTTGAGGCCCACGGCATCGCTCATTTCCAGTTCCGTCAGGCTGGAGCAGTCGGCGCCGCAGCCCTCTTCCTTCAGCATCTGCAGCAGGTAGGGGTTCGGCGTGGCCTTGACGGCGAAATATTCCTTGAACCCCTTGTTCCAGCGGAACGCCTGATTGACGAGGCGCGCCGTATTGCGGATGCCCTTTTCGTCGTACAGGTAGAAGGGCGTAGGATAGGTTTTCGCGATTTCCGCGACGGTTTCACGTGAAACATAGGGGACTTTTTTACTCATTTTCCATATCTCCTTTCAATGGCCCGTTTCGGACCCGGTCAGCTGGATCAGGGTGATCTCGTTCTTCAAGGCTTCCTTGAAGAGGACCACCAGGTTTTCTTTGCCCGAATAGAGGCAGATCGGCTCTTCGCCGCTGTCCAGGCCGCCGGTCAAGACGCGGGACGAGTCGGTGATGAGGCGGAGCTGGTCCGTCTCGTGCCGGGCGCGGTAGATGGTGGCTCCGCCGAGGCCGAAGGCCGCGGCCGTGATGACGACGACTTTGAGTCCCCGCCCGACGGCCCGTTCCAGTTCCGGCCGGATGGTGGCCAGCACTTTGCCGGACGCCGCTACGTAGATGCGGGCTTCCGCATCATCGATCATGTTGCGGATCTGCCGGATGATCTTTTCCTCCCCGGTGATGGTGATATACCCTTCGACCGGCAGTTTGCGGGCCGGCAGGTGCTTCACCAGGTCGTCCCGCAGCGCTTCCAGCTTATGGATCCGGTTGCGGCAGAACTCGCCGATGGGGACCGCCGTGTACGTGGTGACCTTGCCTTCCATCACGTAGGCCGCGCCTTTTTCCACCAGCCCCGCCAGTGCGGTGTAGGTGTTGGAGCGGGAAATGCCCGTCTCCTTCGCCGCTTCGTACCCCGTCATCTGCTCCCGCGACAGGAGGCAGATGTAGATGGCCGCCTCCTGGCCGGTGAGGCCGAAGTATTTCAATTCGTCAATGATTTCCATAGTGACTCCTGCAGGCGGCACTGCCGGAACCGGCCCTCCTTCGCCGGGCCTTTTTTCCCGTGCCGCAAACTGTGTTCCTGTTTAGAACTACTATGTGCCTATCATAGTATATGGACCCGCCGTTGTCAACCCCCTCCCCGCCCCTGCGGCACAAAAAAACGAAGCGGACCCCGCCTGTGCGGACGGAACGGCCCGGACGCCGCGCGGTCCGCATTTTTGCCAATCCCTCCGGTATGCGGTATAATATATAGTTAAGACCATGGAAAGGATTGGATGCATATGATCGATCTGACGAAACTCACCACGGAACAACGGAACCTGAAAACCATGAACATCGACGTGGCAGCTCCGGAAGAAATCTGCCGCCTCATCAATAAAGAAGACCAGACCGTCCCGCAGACGGTCAAAAAGATCATTCCCGACATTGCGCGGGCCATTACGGTCATCGCGGGCCATTTGCGCCACGGCGGCCGCCTGTTCTATCTCGGTTCGGGCACGTCGGGACGCCTCGGCGTGCTGGACGCAGCCGAGTGTCCGCCCACCTTCAGCACGGACCCGGAACTGGTACAGGGCCTCATCGCCGGCGGAACGCCGGCCATCTTCCGGGCCCAGGAAGGTGCCGAGGATTCGGAAGACATGGCGGCCTTCGACCTGCAGGACGCGGAATTGAACAAACTGGACGTCGTCGTCGGCATTTCGGCGTCCGGCCGGACACCCTATGTCATCGGCGGCCTGAAGTACGCCCAGTCCATCGGGGCCTTCACCATCGCCCTGACCTGTACGGAGAACCCGGAGACGGTTCCGTTCGCGGCCCTGTCCCTGACGGCGGTCACGGGCCCCGAGGTCATTGCCGGTTCGACCCGCATGAAGGCCGGCACGGCCCAGAAGCTGATCCTGAACATGCTTTCCACGGGCAGTATGATCCTCCTGGGCAAGACCTACGGCAACCTGATGGTCGACGTCCAGTGCACGAACCGCAAACTGGAAGAAAGGGCCAGACATATCGTGTCTACCGTAACGGGCTGCACACCGGAAGAGGCCCAGGATTATCTGGATGCCTCCGGCGGCAACTGCAAAGCGGCCATCCTCATCCATCTGACCGGCCTCCCCCGCCCCCAGGCGGAAAAACTGCTGGCCGAAAACGGCGGGTTCCTGCGCAAGGCCCTCGAAGCCTTCCA
The DNA here is from genome assembly GCA_900316935.1 of uncultured Selenomonadales bacterium. GTDB lineage: Bacteria > Bacillota > Negativicutes > Acidaminococcales > Acidaminococcaceae > Succiniclasticum. Next base: position 18,639 of record ONEW01000011.1, on the reverse strand, counting down.
CGCAGGCAGGGAGAAGGACGAATGACACCGGAAGGGCGCAACAAGCCCCCGGTGGACAACCGGGCTTTGGCCCAGGCCCTGCTCGACGCCGTCGGGGCGGACAACGTGACCGGTGCCTGCAACTGTATGACCCGCCTGCGCCTGACCGTACGCGCGGTCACCGTGACGAAGGAGCAGCTGAAAGCCCTGCCCGGGGTCAAAGGCGTCCTCTTCCCCGGCGAAGGGCAGATCCACGTCGTCCTGGGGCCGGGCAAAGCGGCCGCCGTGACCGCGGCCTTCAACGAACTGCGCGGGGCGGCAGGCACGTCTTCCGGCACCCCTGCGCCTGCGGCGGAACCGGCCGGCACCGCACCGTCCGTGACGGAACTGGCCAGACAGGCCTCCATCGGGGACGGAAAAAGGCTCCATGCCGCCATCCGGGCCCGCAACAGCCGGTCCCTGGCCAAAGCGGCGCTGCACCATGTCGGGCACATCTTCATCCCGCTCATCCCGGCCTTCATCGGCTGCGGACTGCTGACGGGCATCCTGAACCTTGTCCTGCGGATGGAGCCGGCCCTGGCGCACCAGGCCGCAGTGCAATACCTGCGCCTGGCCGGCGGCGCCATCTACCTCGTCCTGAACGCGTTCACAGGTCTCTATGCGGCCCGTGAATTCGGCGGCACGCCCGCCCTGGGCGGCGTGCTGGCAACGTTGCTGGGCGCGCCGGGCCTGGCCGACATCCAGCTCTTCGGCGAAACCCTGACGCCCGGCCGGGGCGGTGTGTTCGCGGCCCTCCTGGCGGGCGCCGCGTCCGCCGCCATGGAACGGCGGCTGCGGAAATGCGTCCCGGAAGCACTGGACCTGTTCCTGACACCGCTTTTGACGGTCTTTGCCGTCGCCCTCGGCTGCCTCTTCCTGTTCCAGCCCCTGGGCGGCTGGATTTCCGATGTCCTGCGCACCTTCGCCGCCGGCGCCATCGAACGGGGCGGTGCCTTGACGGGCTTTGTGCTCGGCGGCATCTTCCTGCCCGTCGTCATGGCCGGTGTACACCACGGCATCACGCCCATCAACCTGGACCTGCTGGCCACGACGGGGGTCACCTTGCTGCTCCCCGTCTGCGCCATGGCCGGGGCGGGACAGGTCGGCGCCGCCTTCGCCGTCTACGTGAAATCCAAAAACAAGGGCCTGAAGCACACCGTGCTGAGCGCCCTGCCGGTCGGCATCCTCGGCATCGGCGAACCGCTGATTTACGGCGTCACCCTGCCGCTGGGCCGGCCGTTCCTGGCGGCCTGCATCGGCGGGGCGTGCGGCGGGGCCTGGCAGGCCTTTGCCTGCACCGGGGCTTACACCGTCGGCATTTCCGGCCTTACCCTGGCTGCTTCCGTCAATTCCAGCGGCGCCTACCTGGCAGGCGTCGCCATCGCCTACGTGGCAGGCTTCGCCGCAGCCCTCGCGCTCGGCTTCGACGACCCGCCGGAAAAGGACAACCCATGAAAACGATCTTAGGCCTTTCCCTGTACCCCGGTCTGGACAACACACCCGGTGAAAACCGGCGGCTGCTGCACGAAGCGGCCGCCCTCGGTTTCCGCCGGGTTTTTACGTCCCTGCAGATTCCCGAAACCCGGGCCGGTGACCTGCGCCGCGAGGTGGGCCGCCTCTTCGGCGAAGCCGCGGAACTGGGCTTTGACATCATCGCCGATGTCTCCCCCGCGGCCTGCGGCCTCCTCGGCATCGCCGAAGTGACTCCGGACTGGCTGCAAAAGGCACACCTGTCCACGGTACGCTTCGACTTCGGCAGCGAGGCGGACCGCATCGCCGCCTTTTCCCGCGTCCTGTCCGTCCAGCTCAACGCCTCGACGCTGCGCCAGGCCCGGCTCGATGCCCTGCGCCGGGCCGGGGCGGCACTGTCTCATTTGGAAGGGCTGCACAATTTCTACCCCCATCCCCATACAGGGCTCGCCGCCGCCTATGTGGCCCGGCAGAACGCCCTGCTTCACCGGAACGGCCTGCGGGCCGGCCTCTTCCTGTCGGGCCGCCAGGGCCGCCGCGCCCCCATGCACGAAGGCCTGCCGACGGTCGAAGCCTGGCGGGACCTGGCGCCGGCCCGGGCGGCCGCACCGGCCCTGGCCACGGGGTGCGACTTCCTGATCCTGAGCGAAAGCCGGCCCTCGCGGAAGGAAATGGAAGACCTCGTCGCGGCGGTGCAGGCCTGGGAAGCGGAGGGCCATGCCGCAACGCCGACCGGGCCGTCCCCTGAACCCGCCGCCGCCTCCCTCCTGTTTCACGTGAAACCCGCCGCCGCAGCCGGCGCTTCCGGCCGCGCGGTCCTGGAAATGCTGTGGAACCGTCCCCTCTCGAACCGGCCGGATCCGGCGGCGGAATGCATCCGCATCGCCGAAAGCCGCTCCCTGCTGCAGGGCCTGCCCATTCCCGCCGCGCCCGTACCGCCCGGCCCGGACGGACTGCTGCCGGCCGGCACCCTTTGCGTGGACAACGAGCTGTACGGGCGGTATCAGGGCGAAGTGGAAATTGTGACGGTGCCCCGCCCCGCCGACCGGCGGACGAACGTCCTCGGACACCTCGGGCCGGAGGCCCTGCCTTCTTTGCAGGCCGTCGGGCCGGGTACCTCGTTCCGCCTGCTGCCGGAGGCATAAAAAATCCCGGGCACCACACAGGGTGTCCGGGACGCTTCGTTTTCAGGCCTTATTTCTTGGCAGGTGCTTCCTTCTGCAGGGTCAGCACGTTGACAGCGAAGTTGACGATCTTCTGCTGGCCATCCACCGGTGCAAAAGCAACGACGATGCGGGCGATCTGGTCCTTTTTGCCGGCAATGCTGCCGACGTAGACGAGTTCTTCCTGGCCGTCCACATACTGGCTCTTTTCAATGTTGTAGTTCTTCTGGTACGTGATGAAGTTGATGTTGTTGACGCGGCCGACCTTTTCCTTGATCTGCTTCTGGGCTTCGGTGAAACCCTGTTCGTTGATATTGGAAGCCACATAACGCGACGTGGCGGTGAACGTCCCATTGCTCATGAGGGCGGCCACGAAGGCGTCCGCAGCGCGCTCTTCCGCCGTGAAGTTGGCCGCAGCGCCGGCAGCGAAGCAGCTGCCCGTAATGGTTAAGAGGGCCATCAGCGTGATTAAGATCTTTTTCATGTTGTCGAAACCTCCTCCAGTTACCACAGTATTTTAAAGCTGGCATACACTTATTATAGCACAAGCGGGGCTAAGGGGACACCCTGACTTTCCACTTCACAGATATTTTAAGATTTCCCGGGCGTGGGGCAGGATGATGTCGGGCTTCACCGGGCCGGCAGCCACATCGGCGAGGGTGGCTTCGCCGGTCAGGACCAGGATGGATAAGATGCCGTTGCGGGTGCCGAAGGCAATGTCCGTCGAGAGGCGGTCGCCGACCATGGCGATCTCGTCCTTGCGGAACCCTGTGCGCTCCATGACCGTATCGACCATGTATCCGTAGGGTTTGCCCGTGATGAGTTCCGGCGCTTTGCCGGTCGCCGTACGGATGCAGGCAATAAAGGAGCCTGTGTCGGGGATGAATTCGCCGCCTTCGATGGGGCAGCGCACGTCGGGATGCGTGGCGATGTAGGGCACGCCCCGGTCAATCAGGCGGCAGGCGGTAGCCAGGGTCCCGTAGGTCAGCGTCTGGTCGAAGCCGACCACCACGTAATCCGCCCCCTCTTCCAGGGTCGCCGTCAGCGTGAAGCCGCCGGCCCGGAGAAGCCCCTTCAGTTCCGGCGTGCCCAGGACGAAGAGGCGCGCCCCCGGCTTGACGCCCTGCATATAGCTCACGAAGGCGTCGCTCGAAATCAGGATATCCTGTTTCGTGACCGGAACCCCCATCCTGTTCATCTTCTGCACGTAATGGGCGTGGTCCTTGCTGGAATTGTTCGTCACCAGGTAATAGCGCCGCCCCGCGGCGGCCAGCCTGTCGAAGAAGCCTTCCATGCCGGGGATCAGTTCCATGCCCAGGTTGATGGTGCCGTCCATATCGAAGAGGAAGCACTTGATGCGGCGGATACGGTCCAGCGGCCCGTACGGCACCGCCGGCAGCACGCCCTTCCCGCCGGCCGCGCCGGCCGGTCTGTCTCCTTGTCCCGTCAACTCGTTCCCTTCTTTCTGCAGCGGTTTCCGGCGTCGCGGACTGTTACATCGCGTTCAGCCAGGTCTTGATGATGTTCTGTTTTTCCGTGGCAGCCCAGCGCAGGTCGTCGTTGCAGACGGGCATCCGGTCCTTCACCGTGCGGTCCTGGCGGTCCAGGGCCCCGGTAAGGGGCGTGAAGCCGTAATCCAGCATGATGCGGCCGGCTTCCGGGCTGAGCAGGTATTCCATGAAGCGTTCGGCCGCCTTGCGGTGCTTGCCGCGCTGCAAAATGGCAGCCGCCGTGATGAGGTTCTTGTTGCCGTCCTTGACGGCGACGGCGTTCAGGAAGCGGTGTTCCTTTTCCAGCATGCGCGCGTGCCGCAGGGGCAGTACGGCCACGGCCTTGTCCCCGCGGAAGACGGCGTAGGCCGCCTTGCTGTCCGTCGGCACGTAGACCGGTTCCTGCGTGCGGAAGAGGCCGGCGTACTGCAGGGCCTTATCCCGCCCGCGGAGCTGCCAGAGCGTGGTGATCATGCCGTAGGAGGCGCCGCCCGCTTCCGGCACGGCCATGACCGTTTCCTTGTGGAGCACGGGCTGGAGCAGCTCGATCCACGTTTCCGGGGGCCGTACGTGGAGGCGGTCCGTCACATTCCGGTTGGACAGGAGGGCGATGCGGTCGATGGACAAGGGCGTCCACTGCCCTTCCCGGTCCTGGTATTCCGGCGGGATGTTCGCCGCCGCCACGGGATGGTACGGGACGAGCATCTTCCGCTCGCCGGCGCGGTAATATTCCTCCGCCGTGCCGCCCATCCAGACGTCGACGGTGCTGCGGGACAGGGCGTCGAGACGCTGGATCAGGCCCTGGGATGCCAGGGGTTCGAACTCGACGATGATGCCCGTGCGGTTGGCAAAGTCATCGGTCAGCGCCCTGGACAGGTCGCGGTTCATGCTGCTGCAGACCGCAACGACCTTGTCCTCTTCCGTCTGTGCGCCCGTCCCGACGCCGCCGCAGCCGGCCAGGGCCAGCACCAGCAGCACGGCCAGGAGCACCGCCATGGCCGGCCTGCGCCGGGACTTTTCTCGTGACATCATACCCATTCCGCCTTTCCTCCGAAAAAAGTCCGTCTTCCGAAAGCGGGAGACGGGCGGGCTTTATGTATCCAGTATCAGCTATTGCTTCGGAAAAGTCAACACCTTGTCGAAATCCAGGAAGACTTCGTCGCCGTCCCGGAACCTGCCGAACTCGGCGCCCTTGACGATGACGCGGATGAAGTGGTCCTTCACCCGGACGCGGTAGTCGATGCTGTCGCCCAGGTAGAAATGGTGGTGCAGCAGGCCCTTGATCATGCCGCGGTCCTTATGCAGGGAAATGTTTTCCGGCCGCACGGCCAGGATGACTTTGCCGGACAGGGCCTTCTCGTTCGGGAAGGCGATGTCCGTGTTTTCCAGGTAGACCTTGCCGTCGCCGCGCACTTCGGACGGGATGAAGTTGACCAGGCCGACGAAATCGGCGACCATCTGGTTGGCCGGATGGCTGTAGACCTCGACCGGGGTGCCGATCTGCTGGACCTTGCCCATGCTCATGACGACGATGCGGTCGGACATGGTCATGGCCTCGCTCTGGTCATGGGTGACGTAGATGACGGTGATGCCCAGCTTCTTCTGCAGGCCCGAAATTTCGAAGCGCATGCTTTCGCGCAGCTTGGCGTCCAGGTTGGACAGCGGTTCGTCCAGGAGCAGCAGGCCCGGCTCCGCCACGAGGGCGCGCGCCAGGGCGACACGCTGCTGCTGTCCGCCGGACAGCTGGTTCGGCAGCCGTTCCGCGTATTCCTGCAGATGCACCACCTCGAGGATGTTCATGACCCGTTTCAGCCGCTCCTCCTTGGGCACCTTCTGAATCTTCAACGGGTAGGCCACGTTGTCGATGACGTTCATATGGGGCCAGACGGCGTAGGACTGGAAGACCATGCCCACGCCGCGGTTTTCCGGCGCCATGAAGAAGCCCTTCGAGGCGTCGCTCATGACGGTGTCGCCGATGGTGATCGTCCCTTCCGTCGGTTTCTCAAAGCCGGCGACCATCCGCAGGGTCGTGGTCTTGCCGCAGCCCGAAGGTCCCAGGAAGGAGACGAATTCGCCGTCCTTCACCTCGATGTTGAAATCACCGACAGCCGTCACTTTACCGAATCTTTTATAGATATGTTCCAGTTTGACTCCAGACATAATGCAGTTCCCTCCGCTTTAAATACTTACTTTGCCTTTCGTGGCCTTGTTCAGGATCAGGTTGCCGGCGAGCACGATAATCAGGATGATGACCGACAGGACGGACGCGTTCTGCGTATCCGCGTAGGTCTGCAGCTCGTACAGCAATACGCCGATGGTCTTCGTGTCCGCGCCGTACAGCAGGTTGGACATGGTCAATTCGTAGAAGCTCGGCATGAAGATCAGGAACCAGCCGGCTACGATGGACGGGGCAATCAGCGGAATGATGATGTCTTTGCAGGTCCGGATCCAGCTTGCGCCGGAGTTCAGGGCCGCTTCTTCCAGCGAACTGTGCACCTGGCTGAGGGACGCCGCAATGGTACGTACACTCATGGTCATGTATTTGACCAGGTAGGACACAATCAGGATCCACATGGTGGAATAGATGTTGAGTCCGTAGTTACCGGAAAAGGTGATGATCAACGCCAGGGAAATTACGATGGACGGGGTGGCGCCGCCCAGTACGACCAGCAGGTCCGGCAGGGAGCGCCCCGTAATCTTCGTCTTGACGGAAAGGTAGGCCACAAACAAGGCCAGGGCCGTACCGATGCAGGCGGCGACGACGCCGTACACGACGGAACGCCAGATGCTTTCCATGTATTGGGAGCTCGTGATGACGGGAATCCAGGCATCAATCCCGAAGTTGCCCAGTTCCACGCCCTTGGACATGCTCACGAGGAACGATGTCATGACGATGGAGCCCAGGGGCAGGACGACGGCGATGAAGGCATAGCCGCCGACGATGAGGAGGGCCAGGGGTTTCCACCGGCCCAGTTCCACCATGTTCGGGCGCGTGCTCTTGCCGCTGATCGTCGTGTAGTCCTTGTGGCTCAGCAGGTAGCTCATGAAGAACAGCAGGCCGTTGGCGATGACCATCATGGAGACAGCCAGGGCCGTGGCATTCCGGATGCCCGCCGAATCGCCCTGGTAGACGAAGGTGACGATACGGGTCGTCATGACTTCGATGTTGCCCGGCATCCCGACGATGGCCGGAATCCCGAAGCACGATGCCGCCGCAATGAACACCAGCAGCCCGCCGGCGACGATGGAAGGCATCATCAGGGGCAGCGTCACGTCCTTCAGCGTGCGCAGGGGCGAGGCGCCGGATATGCGGGCCGCCTCTTCCAGGGTCGGATCCATCTTCTCCATTGCCCGGGAAATAGTGATGAAGGCGAAGGGGGAATAGAACAAAGTCAGTACCCAGGCCAGGCCCCCCATGGTATAGATGTTGAAGGGTGCCTGCGACAGACCGAACACGGCTTTGAAGATGTTGTTCAGATAGCCGACGCTGGGGTTCAGCAGCTGGACCCAGGCGATGGCGCCGACATAGGGCGGAATCATGTAGCTGGCCACGAGGATTGTGCGGAACGTCTTCTTAAACGGCAGATCCGTACGGCCGACGAGCCAGGCCATGGGGAAGGTCACGATGACACTGGCGATCATGACGATGAAGGCCAGCTGTACCGTGTTCGTCAGCGATTTCCAGTTGACGGCTTTCCCGTACACTTCCCGGTAGTTGCTGATGTCGAGGACGCCGTCCACGAAGAAGCTGTCGTAAATCAGCACCAGCAGCGGGAAAACGATGAAGTACATTAACAATAGGACCGAGATGGCAATTATGATGAATTTACTATCCAGTCGGGGCAAAGACTTTTTCACTATAAAACTCCTTTCCCCGGTATTTCCGGTTGCAGATAAAGACGGGAAAATCAGGGGCCGGTCAGACCGGTCCCTGATTTGGAATTACGGGGATACGTATTGATTGGTCATTCCATGACGATGGTACGGAACTGTTCCTTGATCTTCGCGTCTTCGTTCGCCAGTTTTTCCCAATTGATCTTGATGGCGTTCTTGTTCAGTTCCGCCAGGCTGTATTTTGCTCCGTGCGGTTTCTCCACATCTTTCCGTACAGAGTACATCCAGCCGGCCGTAACGGCCTTCTGGCCTTCGGGGCTCAGCCACCAGTCGAGGATGGCCTTGGAGCCTTCGGGGTTCTTGGTCGACTTGAAGATGCCGATGGGGCTGTTGATGATGATGCAGCCTTCCTTCGGGTAGCAGACTTCCAGCGGTTCGTGCTTCGTCTCCTGGAGTTTCAGGATGTTTTCTTCCAGGATGATGGCCGCCATGTATTCGCCGGTCAGCAGCTTGTTCTGGATGGCGCTGTTGCCTTCTTCCACGCGCAGGCCGTTGGCTTTCAGTTTCTTAAAGTAGTCCCAGCCCAGCTTGTCGGACAGGGCGCCGACCGCTACATAGGCCGTACCGGACAGCATGGGGTTCGGCATGGCGATCTTGCCCTTGTATTTCGGGTCCGTCAGGTCCGCCCAGCTCGTCGGAATGTCTTCCTTCCTGATCTTGTCCTTGTTGTAGGCGATGATCATGTTGTTGACGCGGACAGGGCTCCAGGCGAAGTCCTTGTCGGCTTCCAGGATGACGTCCTTCATCTGGGGGGACTGGTAGTTCAGCAGCAGGTCCTTGTTCTTCAGGAAGATGTAGTAGGACGGGTCCGCCACCATGAGCACGTCGGCGCCGATCTTGTTGGCCTTGATTTCGCCGGCAATCTTGGTCTTGACCTTTTCCGTGCCGCCCTGGAACCAGGTGACCTTCATGTCCGGGAAGGCCTTTTCCACGTTCGGTTTGCACAGTTTATCCAGGATATCCGGATAAATGGATGTGTAGACCATGGCAGCGCCCTTCGGGCCCTTGGCCCCGGCCTTGTCGCCGGCCTTCTTGTCTCCGCCGCCGCAGCCTGCGATCAAGGCTGCGGATACGCCCAGCAATGCCATGGCGCTCAATAACGTTTTACCCTTCATTGGAAATCACGCTCCTTATCTCCTCATCTCTCAAACGGCCGCGCCGTTCCCGTCAGGCGCTGTGCCGGATGGTTCCCCTGCCTGTTCCCTGCCGGCGGCAGGAATCAGTCCATGACGCGGGTGCGGAAAGCTTCCTTGATCTTCGCGTCTTCCGTGGCCAGTTTGTCCCAGTTGACCTTGACGGCGTTCGGCAGCAGCGTGCTCAGCTTCGGAGCGCCCGTCGGCGGTTCCACGTCGCCGCGTACGGAGTGCATCCAGCCCTTCACGACGGCCTGCTGGCCTTCCTTGGACAGCCACCAGTCCACCAGGGCCTTGGCGCCGTCGGGGTTCTTCGTCGTATTGAAGATGGCGATGGGCGACGGGACGCAGATGATGCCGTCGCTCGGATAGACGACTTCCAGCGGCTCATGCTTCGTCTCTTTCAGTTTCAGGATGTTCTCTTCCAGGATCATGGCCGCCGCGTATTCGCCGGTCAGCAGCTTGTTCTGGATGGCGCTGTTGCCTTCTTCCACGCGGATGCCGTTGGCTTTCAGCTTATCGAAGTATTCCCAGCCGTACTTGTCGGCCAGGGCGCCGACTGCCACGTAGGCCGTACCGGACAGCATGGGGTTCGGCATGGCGATCTTGCCCTTCCACTTCGGGTCCGTCAGGTCCTGCCAGCTCTTCGGCGGGTTCTTGACCTTGTCTTTATTGTAGGCGATGATCATGTTGCTGATGCGGACGGCCGTCCAGGCGCCGTTCTGGTCCTTATCGGCAATGACATCCTTCTGGTTCTTGGAAACATAGTCAAGCAGCAGGCCCTGCTTCTTCAACGCAAGGTAGTAGGACGGGTCGGCGACCATGAGCACGTCGGCGCCGATCTTCTTCGCCTTGATTTCGCCGGCGATCTTCGTCTTCACCTTTTCCGTGCCGCCCTGGAACCAGGTGACCTTCATATCCGGGAAGGCTTTGGCTACGTTCGGCTTGCACATTTTGTCGATGATGTCCGGATAAATGGACGTATAGACCATGACGTCGCCCTTGACGCCGCCTTTGCCGCCGTCCGCGGCGGGCTTCTTGTCGCCGCCGCCGCACCCGGCCGCCGCGATGGCGCCCATTGCCAGCAGTACGGCTGCGCCCGCCAGTTTCTTGTGTTCGAACATGTTTCCACACTCCTTTTCTGTTCCCACTGGATGATGCCTTGTTTTACGTTATCCCAATCGTTGTACGTGTTGCTCTATTAGCAATTTTCGCACAATTATACTGCTATTCTAACAATTCGAGGATGTCCTGCTATTTCCTGCTTACAATGTAAATAATTTTTTCAAAAATTTTACATTTTTCGTAAAGGTGTACAGTCTGTGTGCTGCAAATCCATGCATAATGCACAAATTGCAAAATTTGTCCTACAGGGACTTTGAGTGTCCCGCACAGGGCAGGGCTTCTCCTCCGGCAGCAAATAAACCCCCGCAGCGTACCTTCGCGCCGCGCGCTTCGTCCGAAGCCGCTCCGGTACACCGCGGGGTTCTTCACACGGGTCTGCCTGCAGGCGCCTGCGGCGCGTCCAGCAGGATGGCCAGGCTTTCGAGCAGGGTCTGGGTCATGTTGACGAGCCAGAATTCGCCGGCCGGCGTCAGCTGGTAACGGACCCCGTTGTTCCGCCACAGGCCGTATCCCTCCCACAGGCTGCCGAGCCAGCGGAGGCCGGCCAGGCGCGGTTCGAGGCGGATCAGGCCTTCCAGGTCGAAACAGCATTGTTCCATCTGGCTTTGCACCCGGCCCTCCAAGGCGGCAAACGGGGATTGGCGGGACAGCACCATGAAGGGTTTCCGGCCCCGGCGGACCATTTCCCCGTACCCTTTGAGGGAACGGTGCAGCATGCCGGCCAGCGGCCCGACATGGCCGCCGGCACCGCAGCCGAAGGGGAACAGGTCGCAGCCGCTGCGGGCCAGGGTGTTGTAGAGGCTGCGCTCGCGGTTGTCCTTGGCCCAGTGGCAATGGCTGAGGCGGCGGAAGCCGTAGCGCTGCATGGTTTCACGGCCCTGCAGGAACAGCCTCCCCTGCTCTTCCGTCGTGGCGGCGGGGGACAGGTTGCCGTTGCGGATGGCCGCGGCGAGGGCGCTCTCCTCGAAGACGTTGAGCTGGTACAGGTCGCAGCCGTCAGCCCCCGAACGGGCGAAGGTGTCCAGGTCGTGCTGCCACACGGCAGGGGTCTGGTCCGGCAGGCCGAACATCAGGTCCACCACGGTGGCGCATCCGTTATAGCTGTGGAGCAGGTCGAGGCGGGCCAGGACCTCGTCTTCCCCGTCGAGGCGGCCGACCTGGCGGCGCACCTTCGTATCGAAGGACTGCACGCCCAGCGACACGCGGTTGACGCCTCCGCGCAGCCAGGTCTCTATCTTTTCCGGAACCACGTCGCGGATGCGGCCTTCCAGGGTCAGCTCGTAATCATTGGCCAGGGGCAGGCAGCGGCGGATGGTGCCGAGCAGCAGGGCGGCATTGTCCGGCGAAAGGGACGACGGCGTACCGCCGCCGAGGAACACGGCCTGGAAGGGCGCGCCCGTCACGCAGGGGGCGCGGCCCGCCTCTTCCAGCTCCTCCACCAGGGCGCCGATATAGCGGTCTTCTTCCGCCTGGTCCGTACCGTTCTGGAAAAAGCCGCAATAGAGGCACTTCGTTTTGCAGAACGGGATATGGATGTAGGCAAGGCGCGAAGGATGCCCAGTGACGGCGGTCTGCATCTGCTGCTGCCAGGCAGCCTGGGCCACGGGGGGCGGGATCACCTGTCCCTGCAGGCCGGCGTGGACTACGTGTTTTCCATCGAAAGCATGTGCCAGGGGGTCCTCCGAACGGCGGCCGAAATGATACTCCCGCTGTGATACGGCAAGGCTCTGCCAATACGTTCCCAGATCCATAGGGTCACTCCTTTTCCATCATGCGGCGGGCGAAGGCGGCAGCCTGCGCCAGGTCCGTCTCGTCGGGATGGGTGGAGGCGGCCCGGATGCGGCTCTCGCTGGCGGGGTTCCGTCCGTGGAGACTTTGCGGCGGGAACATCTCATACATCTTTTTCACAAGCTCCGGATCCACCCTGCCGCGGCAGCAGAAAGTCCCCAACAGGCGGCTGCTCCGGGGCAGCAGGCTGCTGGCGGCCTCCAGGCTCAGGCGGGCATGGTCGGACGCGGGGTCGGCGCCGAGGGTGGCGAAGATGGCGATGTCGGCGTCCTGCAAAAGCGGCAGGACACAGCGCGTGGCTGCATCGGCCGTCCCCCGGTCCACCCAGAAGCCGAGGAAGACAGGGCGGTGTCTGTGCCAGTCCGAAGGCAGGTCCGTAACGCTGCAGCAGGGCGTGCCTTCCGGCAGGGCGGCGGCCATGGCGCGGGCCACCTTTTCCGTGTTGCCCGTGCGGGATGAATACAGTACGATGGGTGTCATAGTCGGTTCCTCCTTACGATACACTACATTTTCCGGGTGCGGACGCAGCCCGTCACTGGATTTCCTTATACACCAGGACCGGTTTGCGGCGGCCCGGAACATACAGGACGTCGCAGTCGACCTGGTAGACGCGGCGCATGAGCTGCGGCGTGATGACTGCCTCGGGCGGCCCTTCGCAGTATTTGCGGCCGTTCCGGATGACGACGCGGTCGCTGATTTCAAGGGCCTGCCCCAGGTCGTGCAGGACCAGGACGACGCCTGTGCCGAGACGGCGGTTCAGGTCTTTGACGAGCTGCAGTATTTCAAACTGGTAAGAAATGTCGAGGAAGGTCGTCGGTTCGTCCAGAAAGAGCAGGTCCGGTTCCTGGGCGATGACGGACTCCAGATCGATGTTCGAGCGCATGCCCGTCTGAATCTTTTTCGCCTGCTTCTCCAGACCTTCCGGCCACTGCAGGATCTTCGTGTCCGGCACGGCGGCCTGGGGAACGCCCAGTTCGTACAATGCCAGGACCGGGCTGTTCGTCAGGGTGACGACCCGTTCAGGCCGCTTCGGCAGCGTGATGCTGCCCGTAATCCCCTGTTTCGCCAGGGACGACGCGTAGGGCAGCACAACCGGGGCCTCTTGGGGCGCCTCCGCCTGCCGCGTACCGCTGCACCCGGCCAGGGCCAGCAGGGCCGCGCACAGGCACAGCAGCCAGACAATCCGTTTCATGGTGCGACTCCTTTCCGGAACGATGTCCTGGGCCTTCTTCCCTTCCGGCAATCAGAACCTGTATTCCAGGCCCGCGCGCCAGGTGCGGCCGTAGATGGAATAATCGTCGTCCTCGCCGAAGGTCTTGTTGAAGAGGTTGTCGACGCCGGCGTAAACGTGGAGCTGCCGGTTGATGTCCTTGCCCAGGACGAAGTTCGTCGTGCTCCAGGTGTAGTACTGGTCTTCCCCGTTCTTGAACCGGTCGTACAAGGTCGTATAGAGCGTGGCCGTCCAGGGGGCCTTCCCGGCATCCGTCCAGGTCAGGGCCGCCGTGGCGGTGTTGCGGGCATGCCCTTCGAGCTGCTCGTCCGTCGCTTTGTCGCGGGCGTCCAGGTAGGTGTAGTTGGCGTTCAAATCCCAGTGCTTGCCGAAGCGGTAGGAAAATTCGGCTTCGACGCCGTCCATGGAGGCCTTGTCGATATTGTAGTACAGATACCGCACGGCGCGGCCGAACCGTCCGACGAACCGGGCGTTGATGAGGTTGTCGATCTTGTTGTGGAAGTAGGTCAGTTTGCCGGCGGCCTTCCCCCTTTCCGCCTCGACGCCGATATCGAAATTGCGCGATTCTTCGGCCTGCAGGTCTTTATTGCCCCAGACCTGTACCTGCATGCGGCCCATGTTGCGGTCCATGTGGGAATAGAGTTCGAACACGGACGGCGCGCGGTACCCGTAGCCGTAGTTGGTCTTGACGCGGGCGTTCCGGCTCAGTTCATAGGTCAGGCCGGCACGGGGCGAGAATTCGGCGCCGAAGCTGCTGTGGTGGTCCCACCGGATGCCGGGGACGAAGAAGAGTTTGGGCGTGATCTGCCACTCGTCCTGCAGGTAGCCGGCATAGGACGAGAGATCCGCGGAAGAGTAGTCCTTGGTCATGCCCAGGTAGCGTTCCTGGCGGACCTTTTCCGCGCCGTCGGCCAGCCGCGTGCCGGCCACCTCCTGGTGTCTGTATTCCAGGCCGTACGTAAGGGCGTGGTGCGTGTCCGGGCGGTAGGTGTTCTTCCCTTCGACGACGAGTGTCCCGTATTTGACGTGGTCAAAGTCCTGCCAGGCCTGGGGGATGCGTTTGCGGGATTCCTTGCCCAGCCGGTTGTAGTAGGTCTGGAACTCGTAATCGTTTTTGGCGTCCCGGCCGAAATACTTCAAATAACAATCGGACCGGTTGTTATCGAACCATTCCGTCATATCGTAGCGGGCGGCGGCACTGCTGGCCGACGGGTCCCCCGCCGTGTATTCCCGGGACTGTTCCTTGAGGAAGGACGCGCCGAAAGCCAGGCCGCTGTCTTCCGTGAAATGCCAGGTGCCGTTCACATCGAAGTAGCGTTTGGGGCCGAACATGTTCGAGTCGCCGTCCGAATTGGATTCGCGCACGTCGGTCAGGTTGTAGTTGACATTCATGTCCAGCTTGCCGACCCGTCCCGTGGACAGGCCGCCGTACACGGACTTCTCCCGTGAACCGGTACGGGTGCCGATATAGCCGCCGGCCGGTTTGTCCTTTTTCGTGATGATGTTGATGACGCCGCCCATGGCATCCGAACCGTACACGGCGGCCCCGGCCCCGCGGATGACCTCGATGCGGTCCACCTCGTCCACATTGATGCGGTTCAGTTCATAGACGTTCATCGTACTGCCCGAATCCTCGCCGGCCATGCGCCGGCCATCGACCAGGATCAGCGTGGACGCCGTGCCCATGCCGCGGATGGAGACCATGTTGCCCGTCATGCCCGCTTCCAGGACGTTCAAGCCGGGTACGGTCTTTAAGGCGTCGCGCACATTGTACACGCCCGTCTTCCGCATGTCGTCCGAAGAAACGACCGTCGTCGACATGGGCACCTTCTTTTCCGCCAGGTGCGTCCTGGTCGCCGTCACGACGACCGTGTCCAGCCCGTACACCGGGGCGGCGGGTTCTTCCTCTGCCGCAAACAGGACGGACGGAGTTCCCAGCAGCACCGCCAGGATGGCGGCGGCCCGTGTTGAATCCCACCGGTTGAAATGCGTATCGAAACACCTCATGTTGTTCTCCTCTAACCATCTGAACTCCCTATTTATATTGTAAAATAGGGAAAATTTTTAATTTAAGTTAGCTATTGCTAACCATCGTGTTTAGAGTATACCACGTCCGTTACGTGAAAGCAACAGGAAAATACCCCGTACAGCATGGAGACAGATAGGCTGTACGGGGTATTGTACGGTACGGGGCCGTCGTCAACAGGCAAACAGGTTGATTTCCCAGGCGGGCACGTAAGGGTGTTTGCGCAGCCAGATGCGGTACGCCGGCTGGAGCTTCCACAAAAGCAGCGGCAGACGGAAGAGGTCGTCGTCATGATGGTAGGCAGCGACCAGCAGTTTCGGCAGCCGTCCCGCTCCGTCGGGTACCAGGTGGTGCCGCAGCCCCTCCAGCGCCGCCGCTTCCGCCCCTTCCACATCGAGCTTGGCGTAGTCGAGACGCTGCGGGCCCAGCACGTGGTCCGCCGCTTCCACGGCCAGTTCCCTCTCCTTCCGGCGGCGCCGCCGGCCCCCTGCCAGGCCGGAGCCCGTATCCAGCAGGGACGACTGGCGCCCGCCGCCGGCATGGAACACAGCGGTCCCCGGGGCGGCCCCGGCAGCGGCCTGCACGCAGTGCACGGGGCCGGCGCCGGGATGCGAGGCGGCATAGGACGCGGCCCAGGCCGTCAGCCGGGCGTAATTCTTCGGGTCCGGCTCGAAGGCGTACACCGCACGGTACGTGCCGTGGCACAACGCCAGGAACTCCCGCACCGTGTCACCGTCGTAGGCTCCCAGGTCGGCATAGGTTTCATCCGGCCCGAACGTGAAGAGGCTGTGCAGATCCCCGTCCCGCCGCGTTTCGGCATCCCACAGGTACGGCAGTCTGCCGCTGAGCCTGTAGTCCAGGATATCGGCGAAGACGCGCCGCGACAGGTCGTCGGCCAGATGGCCATGCACGTACTGCAGGGCCTCCTCGTGCGCCGCCAGCCAGCCCCGGTCCAGTGCTGCGTCCCCGGCAAAAAGCGGCACGTGGGGCGCGTACGTTTCCCGCACGGCCGCCAGCCTCCGGAACCGCGCCAGCAGCTCCGGCCGCTCGCTGGCAAAGGCGAGGAGCACGATTTCCGGCCCCGGCCCCTCCTCCAGCTCACGGATCTTGCGGACCCGGTACCCGTGGAACTCCTGCCCGCGGGCAAAGTCGTCACTCACATAGATGTCCCGGACCGGCACGCCCGACCGGGCCAGCCGTGCGAGCACCTTGTCCGCCCCGTCGCCCGTGCCGTACAGCACGACCGGCCGCTCTGTCCGGGCCAGCCGCTCCCACAACGTTTCCCTTTCCCTGATAAACGACAGCATGACATCCTCCCGCTCCGCAGCCCTCCCGCCGGGCCGGCTGCCGCCGCCCGGACAGGGCATCGTTCCGATTCGCCCCAATTATACCACACATTGTCTTTTCCCTACCGATATTGTATAATGTTCCTAATAAGTTCCGCACGGCCCATGGGAGAAAGCCGGCGGTGCCGGACTGGCCGCCAAGGCGGCGGACCAAAATTTTTTACGAAAGAGGTGTGGTATCATGGTACTGCTTGAGTCAGGGGAAAACTACCTGGAAACGATCCTCATGCTGCAGCAGGAAAAGGGCTATGTACGCTCCATCGATATCGCGAGCAGGTTGAATTTCTCCAAGCCCAGCGTGTCCCGCGCCATGGGTCTCTTGAAACAGAACGGGTACATCGTCGTCCATCCCGACGGACACATCATCCTCACGGAAACGGGGCTGAAGAAGGCTTCCGATGTGCTGGAACGCCACCGCACGCTGACGGAGTTCCTCGAAACCGTCATCCACGTGACGCCGGACATCGCCGAAAAGGACGCCTGCCGCATCGAACACATCATCAGTCCGGAGACGTTCGCAGGCATCAAGCGGCTGACCCTGGAAACGCGCCAGAAGCGCTGACCCCGGTAAAACGGCCCGGAACGCGGCAATCCCTTTCTGCTGCCGTGCTGCCGGGCTTTCTTTATACCCGGATTTAATTGATAACTTATTCTATTAGTATTGCAATTTCATCAAGGACGATATATAATTACTTTAGTCAGACGGCGGTGGTTCCCCCAATGCTTCCCCGCCTGCCCTGCAATCATTATAAGAAAGAGGTCGTTATGATGAAAAAATGGAGTAGAATCGTGACTGCTGCCCTGTTATCCGCATTTTGCCTGGGGACTCTTCCCGCCGCTCCCACGTATGCTGCCTACCAGCTGAACCCGGAAGTGAAGGATGCCACCCCGGCCCTGAAGGAAGCTGCTGAAATCGGCGTCCGCGTTTACAACAACCCGGCCATGCAGAACGTGGCGGACAAGGACGCCATGGTGGTGATGTGCTTCGGCACGACCTACAAGGATTCCCGGGAAAAGACCATCAACCCGACGGTGGCCGCCATCCAGAAGGCCCTGCCGCACGTCAAGGTCGTCACGGCCTATACGTCCCATATCATCGTAGACCGCGTCAAGGCCAAAGAAGGCCTGGAAATCCCGACGCCGGAAAAGGCGCTGGAACAGCTGAAAGACGAAGGCTACACCCGCGTTGCCCTGGCGACGCTGGATGTCATCCCCGGCATGGAATACAACTATGACACGGCCATCTACCGCCTGTACCGCAACCAGTTCAAGAAAATGACCATGGGCCTGCCCCTCATGTACTGGCAGGGCCAGGAAGACCAGCGGGACGATGTGATGGACATGGTACAGGCCTTCTCCACCCAGTTCCCGGCCGCCGGGAAGGAAGACGCCGTCCTGGTCATGGCCCACGGCACGCCGGATCCGTCCAACGCCTACTACTCCGTCGTCCAGACCCGCCTGGACCGCCTGGGCAAAGGCAACGCACACATCTACACCGTGGAAGGCTGGCCGTCCCTGGACGATGTCATGCCCATGCTGAAGGAAAAGGGCATCAAGAACGTCACCCTGATGCCGATGATGATGGTTGCCGGCGACCACGCCAACAACGATATGGCCGGTGACGAGGAAGATTCCCATAAGAACATCCTGAAAGCCAACGGCTTCAACGTCAAGACCTACATCCACGGCCTGGGCGAAAACAAGGCTGTACGCCAGCTCTTCGTGGACCGTGCCCTGGAATCCTGGAACTACCTGGAAGGCACGGAAGGAAGCCACCAGGCCGGCATGCACAAATAAATTGCCTGGGTGATCCCATACTGCCAGCCAGGAAAGTGCTGACACACACCCATAGAGGGCTGAGCTGACCCCCAATTGTTAGACCAAAAATCTAACAATTGGGGGTCAGTTTTTTATGGCAAAACACAACTATGAATTTAAGAAAAAAATAGTACTGG
>ONEW01000004.1 GCA_900316935.1 uncultured Selenomonadales bacterium | reverse complement strand
GAGCCTCCTTGTTACTTTTTTGTTTTGGCTAAACTTATTGTAACAAATGCTCTCTCTTTTTTCTTTTTATTTCTGTAACATATGTCTTATCACATTACACACCATACAGGCCGTATAAAAAAGACGGTGACAGGCCGTTCGGAAATAGAACAAACTTTTAGTCACCCCGAATAATTTAATCGCCGGATTAAAAAAGTTTTTCTTCTTTTGAAAAACATATATTGTTTTTTGATTTATGTTTCAATAATGTATTTATAAAATAAATACGTTTTAACGTGAACCTGTTCAACACGGCAGAAAAAAGGCTGCCCGCCGGATGGCGGGACAGCCGGATGTTGCAATGTTCACTTATCGACGATGGCCAGCGTCTTTGCCGCGCTTTCGCTGGGCATTTTCTTGGCCGCATTGGCTATACGGCGCCCCGTGGCTTCGAGCACGGTCCGGGGTGTGGGCATGGCTTTGCCGGGAACGACGGCGGCGATGAAGGCTTTGACGACGACTGGGTCGAACCGCGTGCCGATACCGTCCATCAGCTGCATGACAGCCTGTTCATGGTTCTTTTCCCACTTCCGGGTACAGGGATTCACAATCCCGTCGTAATAGTCGGCTACGGCGATGATCCGGGCCCCCAGCGGTATGTTCACACCCTTGAGGCGCTTCGGGTAGCCCTTTCCGTCCCAGCGTTCGTGATGGTCCTTGATCAGGTCGACGACGCCGCTGAATTCCTCCATGTTCTCCAGCATGCTGCAGCCGGCGATGCAGTGGCGCTTATATTGCGCCATTTCGCGGACGCTCAGGTAGGGGTATTTGTTGAGGATGCTGTTGGGTACGCTCAACAGGCCGATATCGTGCATCAGGGCGGCCGTGCATATGAGGCTGATCTCTTTGGCGCTCAGTCCCAGCTTGGCCGCCACAGCGATGGCATAATTGGCCACCTGGATGGCGTGCAGGTACAGGAAATCGCTCTTGCGGTGCAGCATTTCCAACAGGAAACGGCACGTTTCCCCTGTGCGGTCGTTGTAATCAAAGTCCAGGTATTGGGGAATGGAAAACATAAAAATCACGTCCAGACAAAAGTCATTATTTTCGGGGTTTGCTGCCATCACCTTTTTGCTGTCCGATGAAAGGCAGGCTGTCCCCTGGATTCCTAGCAATGAGTTCCGGGACGGTGGTCCTCGGTCCCGCCGGCCGGGGTACACGGCAGCCAGGGAAGCATTTTCCCGCGGGTCCCTGCGGTGTCCAGTAACTTTAGTATAGTTTCCAGACCGGATTCCGTCAAGGCGAACGGATTTTCGCCGCAAATTTCACGTTTTAATTTGGTAAAAAGCAGGAGGTTCATATTTATGATATTGCTTTGTTGAATTATTCAGTGAGATATGGTATAGTAACGAAAAGATAAAAACTACCTGGGTCTGTGGTTGAAAGTCGATGCCAGTTGCAGGCCAAACGATCCACGTAAGCAGCGCAAAGCCGCTGTGAGCACGGTGCAGCTTAGATGTAAGTCCTGCCGCCAACGGCGAGAGAACGAGTAGTGGGGAGCACAATGCTTAGGAGCGAAACTTCCAGCAGGCGGGTGTGGGGGCGAAAACCAGGTCAGCCGGGTGTTTTTATTTTTGTTTTGTTTTCGTAGTGAAGTTTTCAGGGAGAGAAAAGATTGCATGAGGGGGAAATCGTATGAAGAAACTGACTCTGCTTCTGGGTGTCCTCGTATTGGCGCTGGGACTGCTTGCAGCCGGCTGCGGCGGCGGGAAAAAGGCGGAAAAAGGCCAGGATCCCGTTCTGACGAAGGACGAGCTGATTGTCGGCACGGAACCGTCTTTCGCCCCGTTCGAGTTCCCGAAGGAGAATTCCAAGGAACTGACCGGATTCGACATGGAACTGATCGAGGCGCTGGCTAAGGACATGGGATACAAAAAGTGCACCATCAAGAACATGGGCTTCGATGCCCTGATCCCAGCGGTCAACAATGACAATCTTGACGTGGCCGTTTCGGGCTTCACTATCACGGAGGAACGGAAGAAGCAGGTCCTGTTCTCGCAGCCGTACTATAAATCGGGCCTCGCCCTGGTCGTCCGCAAGGAAAATGCGGACATCCGGAGCATCGACGATCTGGGCGGCAAGAAAATCGCCGTGCAGATCGGCACGACGGGCGCCATGTATGCGGAAAAGCTGAAGAGCAAGGGGGCCGAAGTGAAGACCTTCAACACGAGCGACCTGGCCTGCATGGAGTTGAAGAACAAGGGCGTGGACGCCGTCATCAGCGACCGGCCCGTACTCCAGTACTTCCTGGCCCAGGGCGGCAACGCCTATGCCAAGATGGTCGGCAAGGCCCTGAGCGCCGAAGACTACGGCATCGTCATCTCGAAGAAGCACCCGGAGCTGCAGAAGGCCCTCGACAAGTCGCTGGACAACCTGAAACAGAACGGCACGTACGACAAACTGTATGAGAAATGGTTCGGTGAAAAACCGGCTAAATAAAACAATGCATCAATATGCAGGAACTGCATATACAGTTTTTGCATAATCATGCGATGCGCCAGGGAGGAAAGAACATGAAGAAATTATTAATGGTACTGATGAGCCTCATGCTGCTGGTCATGGCAGCAGGCTGTGGCGGCAGCGGCGAAAAGAAGAGCGCGGAACAGCCGAAAGTCCTGAAAGTTGGCACGGAACCGACCTTCGCCCCCTTTGAATTCCAGGAGAAAGGCTCCAAAGAATTCGTGGGCTTTGATATGGACCTGATCCGCGCCATCGGCAAACAGCTGAACATGCAGGTTGAAATCCAGAACATGGGCTTCGATGCCCTGATCCCGGCCCTGAACGCCGGCAACATCGATGTGGCCGCCGCAGGCATGAGCATCACGCCGGACCGCCAGAAGGCCGTCGACATGTCGGATCCCTACTATGTGTCGGGCCTGACCATCGTCGTCAATAAGGACAACAACGCCATCAAGGGCCTGAAGGATCTGGAAGGCAAGGGCATCGCTGTGCAGATCGGCACGACGGGGGCGGACAAGGCCGCCAAGGTCAAAGGGTCCAAGGTCAAGACCTTCAACACCAATGCCGAAGTCTTCCTGGAACTGAAGAACAAGGGCGTGGACGCCGTCATCATCGACAAACCGGTGGCGGAATACTATCTGGTCCAGGGCGGCAAAGATACGGCCAAACTGGTCGGTGAAACCATGGAAGCCGAATCCTACGGCTTCTCCGTCAAGAAGGACAGCAAGCTGACCCCGCAGATCAACAAAGCCCTGTCCGACCTGAAGAAGAACGGCGAATATGACAAGATCTACGAAAAATGGTTCGGCAAAAAAGCCGCGGCCAAATAAGCCGTACTTTTCCCAACCTGTATGGTAACCCTTCGCAGGGGTTTCGTCCCGGCAGAGCGGAATCTGCCGGGATTTTCGTGTCTGTATATATCTGTCTCTGCGCAACGGGCGCCTGACCCAAAGGCGTGGAGACCTGGAATAGAGGAAATGACTTATGGATTTTGATTTGGAATTGGTTACGGGCTCTATGCCCCTTCTGCTGACCGGCGCCGGCATCACGCTGGAGATCACGGTGCTGTCTGTCTTCTTCGGCATGATCATCGGCATCGTCGTCTCCCTGATCCGCCTGACCAGCATCAAACCGCTGCGGTGGCTTGGCAATGTGTACGTCGACTTCATCCGCGGTACCCCGCTGCTGGTACAGATCTTCATCGTCTACTTCGCTCTGCCGGCTTTGACGGGCAGCCATGTGGACGCCTTCTTTGCTGCCATTTCGGCCTGCTCCATCAACAGCGGTGCCTATGTGGCGGAAATCTTCCGTGGTGGCATCCAGGCCATTGACAAGGGCCAGATGGAGGCAGGCCGCAGCCTCGGCATGAGTTGGTGGCAGACGATGCGCTACATCATCCTGCCCCAGGCTTTCAAACAGATCATTCCGCCCCTGGGCAACGAATTCATCGCCATGCTGAAGGATTCCTCCCTGGTTTCCGTCATCGGACTGGAAGAACTGACACGCCGCGGCCAGCTGGTCATTGCCCGCACCTACGCCTCGTTCACCATCTGGATGGTGGTCGCCATCATTTATCTGATCATGACCTTCGCCGTAGCACGGCTGACCGGCCTCATGGAAAGGAAGTTTGAGACGAAATGAAACAGCCGCTGATACAGATCAAAGGATTGAAAAAGAATTTCGGCAGCCTCGAAGTCCTCAAGGGCATCGACCTGGATGTGCAGGAAAAGGAGGTAGTCGTCATCATCGGACCGTCGGGCAGCGGCAAATCGACGCTGCTGCGCTGCATCAACTATCTGGAAGTGCCGACGGGTGGCTCCATCACGTTTGACAACATCCCGTTGAACGGCGATGCCAACATCAACGAAGTCCGCAAGGAAGTCGGCATGGTGTTCCAGCGGTTCAACCTGTTCCCCCATATGACGGTGCTCCAGAACCTGACCCTGGCGCCCATGAAGGTACGCGGTATCGGCCGCAAGGAAGCCGAAGAGACGGCCATGCACTACCTGGAACGGGTCGGTCTGGACATGAAGGCTGCTTCTTATCCGGACCAGCTGTCCGGCGGCCAGCAGCAGCGTGTCGCTATTGCGCGGGCCCTCTGCATGAAGCCGAAGGCCATGCTCTTTGACGAACCGACGAGTGCCCTGGACCCGGAAATGATCAAAGAAGTGCTCGACGTCATGAAGAAACTGGCCGAAGATGGCATGACCATGGTCGTCGTCACCCATGAAATGGGCTTTGCCCGCGAAGTGGGGGACCGGGTGCTGTTCGTGGACGGCGGATATATTATGGAGGAAGGGACGCCGGACGAAGTGTTCAGCCATCCCCGGAACCCCAGGACGCAGAGTTTTTTGTCGAAAATCCTATAAGCATTGCCCAAGGCGTAATCAAAAATTACGAAAGACATGTATCCGCAATGGTACATGTCTTTTTTGATGGAACCGGCCCCGAAGTGACCAAAAGTTTACAAAAATGCATTGAAAATCCTCCGTTTTGATAATTTTCGGAAAAAGCAGGAACTTTTCTGCAACTGTCGAACACTTATATAAAGGGAACGGAATCGTGACCCGCGCTCCGGTACAGCAAAGGAGTGGAGGAATTGAAAAGGGCAAGTACTAATGTACGGGCCGGAACAGCGGGGAAGGACCGGACCCTGTCCAGATACACCAACCCCGGAATGCGGGGTGACAAGGAGGTTTGTACTATGGCTGTCATTGTTAAAGGTAGAAATACGGTTGTATCTCCTGCGGTCAAAGCGTATGTAGAGAAAAAGATAGACAAAGTCACGCGCCAGTTCAAGGCGGTCGGTGACATACAGGCCGTCCTGAAAGTGGAGAATGGCATGCATATCGCGGAAATCACGGTGCCGGCGAAAGGCGTCATCTTCCGTGCCCAGGAATCGACGAAGGACATGTATTCGTCGATTGACTTGGTCATCGAAAAGATTGAACGCCAGGTCCATAAATACAAGACGAAACTGATGAAACGGAAATACAACAACTTCCGCGACATGTCGGCGTTGCCCGATGCGGAACCTGCAGCGGCGGGTGCCGCAGACACGGACGAATTCAGGATCATCCGCAACAAGAGCTTCGTCATGCATCCCATGACGCCGGATGAGGCGATTCTGCAGATGAATCTGCTGAACCACGACTTCTTCATGTTCTATGACCCCGATTTCGGCGGCGTGAGCGTCGTATACCGCCGTAAGGATGGCAATTACGGGCTCCTGGCTCCGAAGATCGGCTGAGGCTGCAGAAGCGGCCTGGAAATTTCACGTAAAGTTTACAGAACACGCGGTACGGAGTACCGCGTGTTTTTGACTTTTGGGGCTATATCTGATAAAATTTTAAGCTAGATATTAATGTCGATAAGTGTTTTCAGCTACCAGTTAAGGAGTGATAAATTTGCTGGAATCTTTGATAAAGAAAATCTTCGGCGACCCGAGTGAAAAGGAATTGAAACGCTGCCGCCCCATCGTGGAGAAAATCAATTCCCTGGAGCCGGAAATGCAGAAACTGAGTTCCGCCAATCTGCAGGCGAAAACCCAGGAATTCAAACGGAGGCTTCAAAAAGGGGAGACGCTGGATGATATACTTCCCGAAGCGTTCGCGGTCGTCCGCGAAGCTTCCCGCCGTGTGACGGGCATGCGCCACTTCGACGTGCAGCTCATCGGCGGCATGGTGCTTCATCGTGGCAAAATCGCGGAGATGCGCACGGGTGAAGGCAAAACCCTGGTAGCTACGCTGCCTGTCTATCTGAATGCCCTGACGGGCAAAGGCGTGCATGTCGTGACGGTCAACGATTACCTGGCCCGCCGCGACAGCGAGGACATGGGCCGTATCTACCGGTTCCTGGGTTTGTCCGTCGGCCTGATTGTGCACGACATGGAATACCCCGACCGCAAGGCGGCCTACCAGGCCGACATCACTTACGGCACGAACAACGAGTTCGGGTTCGACTACCTGCGTGACAACATGGTCGTCGACAAGGACCAGATGGTGCAGCGCGAACTGCACTACTGCATCGTCGACGAAGTCGACTCCATTTTGATTGATGAGGCCCGTACGCCGCTGATCATTTCCGGTCCTGGCGAAAAACCGACGGAACTGTACAATGTCATCGCCCACGTCGTGTCCAACATGAAGGAAGGCGAAGACTACACGGTCGATGAAAAACAGAAACAGGTCGCTCCGACGGAGGCCGGTATTGCCAAAGCGGAAAGGATGCTGGGCGTCAAGAATCTCTACGACGTGGAACACGGCGTGGACTTTTCCCACCACATCATGTGCGCCATCCGTGCCAAAGCGCTCATGAAGCGCGACCGCGATTATGTCGTCAAAGACGGTGAAATCATCATCGTCGACGAGTTCACGGGACGCCTCATGTACGGCCGCCGCTTCTCCGAAGGCCTGCACCAGGCCATTGAAGCGAAGGAAGGTGTCAAGGTGCAGCGCGAAAGCCAGACCCTGGCCACGATCACCTTTCAGAACTACTTCCGTATGTACCACAAGTTGGCCGGCATGACCGGTACGGCCAAGACGGAAGAACAGGAATTCCAGAAGATTTACGGACTGGACGTCGTCGTTGTCCCGACGAACAAGCCCATGATCCGTATCGATTACCCGGACGTCATCTACAAGACCCGCCGGGCCAAATACAAAGCCGTTGTGAAGGAAATCGTCGAACTGCACAAATCGGGCCGTCCAGTCCTGGTAGGTACCACGTCCATCACGCAGTCCGAAGAGCTGAGCGCCCTCCTGAAGAAGGCCGGCATCCCCCATAACGTGCTGAACGCCAAATACCATGAAAAGGAAGCCGCCATCGTCGCCCAGGCCGGCCAGATGGGCCAGGTCACCATTGCGACCAATATGGCAGGCCGCGGTACGGATATCGTGCTCGGCGAGGGAGTTCCCGAACTGGGCGGCCTGCACATCATCGGTACGGAACGCCATGAAAGCCGCCGTATCGACAATCAGCTGCGCGGCCGCTGCGCCCGTCAGGGCGACCCCGGTTCGGCCCGCTTCTACCTGTCCCTGGAAGACGACCTGATGCGCATCTTCGGATCCGACAACATCAAGTCCATGATGGACAAGCTGGGCATGGAGGAGGACGACCCCATCGAAAACAAGATGGTCACCCGCTCCATCGAAAACGCACAGAAACGCGTCGAGGAACGCAACTTCAACATCCGTAAGCAGGTGCTCCAGTACGACGATGTCATGAACCAGCAGCGCGAAGTCATTTACAAAGAACGCCGCAAAGTGCTGGATCAGGCCGACCTGCGCGACACGGTCATGAACTTCACCCACAAGATCGTGGACCGCGCCCTGGCCATGTATTGCCCGCCAGAAGCCTATTCCGAGGACTGGGACCTGAAGAGCCTCGTCAAATACTGCGAAGAGTTCTTCGCCCCCTACGGCGCTTTAAAAGAAGAGAAGCTGGCCGACCTGAGCCGCGAAGAGCTGGGTGAATCCCTGCACAAGCTGGCCGAGGACACCTACAAGGAACGCGAGGACCAGATCAGCCCCGAAATCATGCGTGAGCTGGAAAACCTCGTCATGCTGAAGGTCGTGGACCAGCACTGGATGGAACACCTGGACGCCATGGACATGCTCCGCGAAGGTGTCGGCCTGCGCGCCTACGGACAGAAGGATCCGCTGGTGGAATACAAGTTCGAAGCCTATGACATGTTCGAAGGCATGATTGATGCCATCGAGGACGATGTCGTCAAATACATGTTCCGCGTCAACGTCATTACGCAGCCCGTGGTGGAGGACCGTCTGGAAAACGCATCCATGAACAACCCCAATCTGGACGTGAGCCCGGCCGATGCGGAAAACGAGGCCAAACAGCCCTATGTGCGCAAAGAGCCCAAAGTCGGGCGCAACGATCCCTGCCCCTGCGGCAGCGGCAAGAAGTACAAGGACTGCTGCGGCAAAGGCAAATAAGGAACCGGCAAAAAGACAGGACCGCGCCGGTGCGGTCCGCAAGGTCGGGCGCCCGACCCGGAACAGGGCAAATAACCAGTAAAGGACGTGAATTAGTTGCTGCTTGAAGAATACAGACCTGTCATCGCAGGGCTCAAGAACAAACTGGACGAAATGAGGGAATCTCTTTGACATCCCCAGCAAAGAGGAACGCATAGGGGAACTGGAACACACCATGGGGGAGCCGACCTTCTGGGATGACCCGGAAAAGGCGGCCAGGGTGACGAAGGACGTGACAGACCTCAAGAACGAGGTCGACTCCTACAAATCCCTTGTCGCGGATCTGGACGACCTGGAAATGCTGCAGGAAATGGCGGCGGAAGACCAGGACGAATCCATGGTTCCTGAAATCGACGCTGCCCTGGAAAAAATCAAGGAAGAACTCCAGCACCTGGAACTGGGCATGCTGCTGAGCGAGGAATATGACGCCAACAACGCCATCCTGACCTTGCATGCCGGTGCCGGCGGAACGGAGGCCCAGGACTGGACCTCCATGCTGCTGCGCATGTTCACACGCTTTGCGGAGCGCAGCGGCTACCAGGTGGAGACCCTGGATTACCAGGCCGGTGATGAAGCGGGCGTGAAGAGCGCCACGCTGCAGATCAACGGCCGCAACGCCTACGGGTTCTTCCGGAGTGAAAAAGGCGTACACCGCCTGGTCCGCATTTCGCCGTTTGACGCGAACGCACGGCGCCATACTTCGTTCGCCGCTGTCGATGTGATGCCGGAACTGGACGAGACGGTCCACGTGGAAATCAATATGGACGATGTCCGTGTCGACTACTTCCGCGCCAGCGGTGCCGGTGGGCAGCACGTCAACAAGACTTCGTCGGCCGTCCGCATGACCCATTTGCCGACGGGCATCGTGGTCCAGTGCCAGAACGAACGCAGCCAGCTGCAGAACCGTGAAAAAGCCATGCAGATGCTGCGTGCCAAACTGTATATGTACGAAAAGGCAATCCAGGACGCCAAAATCAAAGACCTCGCCGGCGACTACCAGGCTATCGAATGGGGCAGCCAGATCCGCTCCTATGTCTTCCAGCCCTACACGATGGTCAAAGATCACCGCACAAACCACGAAACGAGCAACGTGCAGGGCGTCATGGACGGCGATCTGCAGCCTTTCGTGGAAGCGTATCTGCGCCAGGAATACGAAAAGAAGAAACTGGCAAAAAAACAGATGTAAAGACAATCCAGAGGATGTAATGCACAGCGGCAGGGAAAAAGGCTTTCCCTGCTTTGCTGTTACAGTGTGTAATTCGGAATAAAGGGTGCAACGGGAACAGATGACTATGCAAGACTGGAAACAACGCTATAATCCGGTGCTTGTGGGACTGGTCATCGTGGCTTTCTGCATGGCCTTGTGGCTGGTGCACACGCGGTACCGCGTGGAAAAGCAGAACGATACGGTCGAACAGGTGGCGGATTATCAGGCAGTGCTCATGATGGCCCAGCGCGACGGGCTCGACGCCAAAACGCTGCTGCACAAATTCAAGGATGCGGGCATCACGACCCTCGTCGTGTACGATACGACCCTGGAACGGCTGGACCGGGAAGGACGCCTGGCGGCGGCTCCCGGTTCGGAACTCGCCCATGCGGCCCCCGGCGCCTGGCACGGGGCCTTCGACGCCCTGCTGCAGGGCGGAACCGTCCGGCCTGATGCGGTCTACGTGGCCAGGGGGGCCGACGGAACCGCCTGGCAGGAAACCATGGAAGACCTGCGCCTGCGCTACGGCACGGACCGGATCCGCACCGTGGCGGGCGGGGTCGTGGAGGTTTTGGGCGACGACCGCCTGCTCCAGGTTCCCGACTACCGTTCCCAGACGCCGCTTATGCAGGCTCCCCTGGGACTGTCTACGGAGGAGCTGAAGGCGGTACAGGACGCAGGCTTCTATGTGGCCGTCCGTACGCAGAATTACCTGCCCGTACGGGAAGAGGCCTTGCGCAGCATGTTCCGCCGCATTGACGCTTCTGGTGCCAAAGTGACGTCCTACATCCCCTGCGGCTCCGAAGTCGTGGGCTTCCCGGACAAGATCCAGGTCATGGCGGATGAACTGACGAAACGGAACATCCGGCTGGGACTGCTGGAACATGTGACGCAGCTCCAGTTCACCAAGTTCGATGGGCTGGATCCGCTGCTGCGTGCCGTGGATTATAATGCACCGCGCGTCTACAACATCGACGCCCTCGAAAACTCCAAACTCCTGATGCCGGACGCGCTGCGGCGCTGGGCGCTGGCCGACGAGGAACGCAACATCCGCATCAACTACATCCGGTTCTTTAATAAGCCGCAGGGCAGCCTGTCTGTAGAACGGCTGAACCTGTCCTACGTGCAGCAGATTACGGAATCGGTCAAGGCGCGCGGGTTCAGGACCGGTGTGGCAACGGTACTGCAGAACCCGTACGGGGCACAGGTCCTGAACAGCGACGGGACGCTGAAACGCACGGAAAATGGCGCGCCGGTCTTCGGCGGAGCCTACTTCCCGTCACCGTACTTCTTCCTCGTCACCGCCTTGGGCGGCCTGGCCGCTCTGGCGCTGTATCTGCGCCTGATCTGCCGCAGATTTACGATGCCGTACCAGTTGGGGCTGGTGGTCCTCGGCATGGTCGTGACGGCGGCAACGCTGCTCTTCGGCCGGGGTCTTTTGATGCGGCAGATGCTGGCCCTTGTGACAGCGTCCGTCTTCCCGGTCCTGTCCATCAGCGTCATTCTGCGCATCTGGGATGAAATCCGGGGGGACGGTACGTCCACCCCGGCCATCCTTGGGAACGCTCTGTGGCAGCTGGCGCTGGCCGTGGCCATCTCCCTGGTGGGCGCTACGCTGAACGCCGCCATCATGGGCGACAACCGGTTCTTCCTGGAAGCGGACATCTACCGCGGCGTCAAGGCGACCTTCGTGCTGCCTGTGGTACTCACGCTCCTCCTCTTCCTTTCGGAATATGACATCTTCCATTGCGGCGGCAAAGCCGTGGCGGAACGGCCGGCGTCCGCACTGGGCCAGATCGTCCGTGTCTGCCGGACCAGGATTTCCTTGTACCATCTTGTGATTCTCGGCGCCCTGCTGTTCGCGGCCTACATCTTCGTGGGCCGCAGCGGCCACACGGACGGCGTGCCCGTACCGGCCCTCGAAATCAAGCTGCGTGTCTTTTTGGAGCAGGTCATGTATGCCCGCCCCAGAGAGAAGGAATTCATGATCGGCCACCCGGCCTTCTTCCTGGCCGCCTTCGCGGCCTATCGGAAAGCGCCGGCCTGGCTCCGTATGGTCCTTGTCCTCGGCGCGGTCATCGGTCAGGGTTCCCTGGTCCAGACGTTCTGCCATATGCGCACCCCTGCGATAATGAGTTACATCCGCGCGCTGGACGGCTATGTCCTCGGCGCTGTACTGGGCGTTATCGCCGTCATTCTGGTATCCCTCCTGTACCGGCCGGTACGGAACTGGGTAAGGAGATATACGGTTCATGAGTAATATAGTCATTTCGGGTTACTACGGTTTCAACAACGCCGGCGATGAAGCCTTGCTGACGGCCATCCTGCAGGCGTTGGAAGCGGTGGATCCCGAAACGGGGATCACGGTCATTTCCGGCAATCCCCTCGATACGGAAATCAGACATAACGTGCACGCTGTGCAGCGTTTTCATGCGGGCCATATCCTCAGGGCCCTGTCCGAAGCCGATCTTCTGATCAGCGGCGGCGGCAGTCTGCTGCAGGATGTGACAAGCAAGAAAAGCCTGCTGTATTATCTGGCCGTCATTGCCACGGCGAAACTGCAAGGCTGCAAGGTCATGCTTTTTGCCCAGGGAATCGGACCTATCCGCAACTCCCTGATGCGTTTCCTGACCAAGGTCGTCTGCCGTCATGCCGACGCCATCACGGTGCGCGACGCCGATTCGGCACACGAGCTGCAGCGCCTCGGCATTCCAACGGAAAAGGTACAGGTCACGGCAGATTGCGTCCTGACCCTGAACCCGGCAGACAAAAGGGCCGGATGCCGTATCCTGGAGGAAGCGGGACTGGATCCGGGAAAACCGATCCTCGGCATTTCCGTGCGTACCTGGCCGGACAACCTGCACTGCCTGCAGCAGCTGGCCACCGCGGCAGCCGCCCTGAGCGAGGAGCATGACGCCCAGGTCGCCATCCTGCCGCTGCAGTATTCCATGGATTACGAAACCTGCGATTTATTGAAGAACTTCATGCCGCGGACGAAACATCCCGTCGTCCTGCTGCATCAACATTTTTCCACGGAGGAATTCCTGAGCATCATCGGAAACTTCCGCCTGCTGATCGCCATGCGTCTGCACGCCCTGATTTTTGCGGCCATCATGCAGGTACCTCTTCTGGCCGTTTCCTACGACCCGAAGGTAGATGCGTTTGTAAAATCCGTCGGCGCCAGGGCGGCCGGTACCGTGGACAATCTGGAGTCCGGTGCCGTCGTGGAGGCGGCCGATGCCATCTGGGACCTGGATACGGAGGAACAGACGGAAAAGATCGGTTCCATGCGTATCCTGGCACGGCACAATGCGGAAATCGCTTTTTCGCTGCTGCACTGAGCAGCCTTCCGCACTGCCGGAAGAACCGTGTGCCGCCGTGGCGGCCGGTTGGCGATAGGTTTGGAAAGGGGAACTGTCCTGTGTTAGATATGACCGATGTCAGTATGATCTACCCCGGCAACCATGTGGCGCTGAAAAACATCAATTGCCGCATCGGTTCGGGAGAGTTCGTCTTTATTGTGGGCCCCAGCGGTGCCGGGAAGTCCACGTTCATCAAATTGCTGTTCCGGGAAATCGTGCCCACGACGGGCACCATCCTGCTCGACGGGCAGAACATTCCGGCGTTGACGAGCAGGGAGATCCCTTTCATGCGCCGCAAGCTGGGCATCATCTTCCAGGATTTCCGGCTGCTGCCGGACCGGACCGTGTACGACAATATCGCGTTTGCGATGCAGGTCATTGAGTCGCCGCACCGGCTGATCAAGCGCCGGGTCATGAATGTGCTGGACCTGGTCGGACTGCGCCGCCGTGCCTACGCCCATCCGAACGAACTGTCCGGCGGCGAACAGCAGCGCATCGCCATTGCCCGTGCCATCGTCAACCGCCCCAAGGTGGTCATTGCCGACGAGCCGACAGGCAATCTGGACCCGGAAACGAGCCGTGACATCATGGGGATTTTTCAGGAAATCAACGACGACGGCACGACAATCATCATGGCTACCCATGACAAGGAAATCGTCGACAGCATGTCCAAGCGGGTTATTGCCATCGACCACGGGGAAATCGTGCGCGATGAATTGAACGGAGTATACGGTTATGAGCCTGAGCAGTAAAGAATATTTCATCAGGGAGACGGGGAAGTCCATCAAACGCAATGGTGTGATGAGCGCCGCGTCCGTCTCGACCGTGGCCGTATCCCTGCTGGTGCTGGGCATGTTCCTGTTGCTGTTCCTCAATACGGACAACCTGGCGAAGTACCTGGAAGGCCAGGTCGAAATGACAGTGTACATGGAAGACACGGCGACCCAGTCCGAGCTGGAAGCCATGGGCAAAAAACTGCAGGGCATGGAAGGCGTCGTGAAGGTCACGGAAGTTTCCAAAGACCAGGCCATGGCCCGTTTCAAAAAGCGCCTGGGCGATCAGGCCGGTCTGCTGAAGGCCCTGGGTAAGGACAATCCCTTCCCGGCGTCCTTTGAAATCCAGGTGGACCAGCCTTCGCGGATCCGGGACCTGGTGCCGGTTGTGAGCAAAATGCCCAAGGTGGAGACGGCCCGGTTCGGCCAGGAGGTCGTGGAGCACCTGTTCGCCCTCACGAAGATCCTCCGCATCGGCGGCGCCATCCTCATCATCTTTTTGTGCCTGGCGACGCTGTTCATCATTGCGAACACCATCCGCCTGACGGTGTTCGCCCGGCGCAAAGAGGTCGTCATCATGAAATACGTCGGCGCCACGGACTGGTTCATCCGCTGGCCCTTTCTCCTGGAAGGCATGACGCTCG
The DNA here is from genome assembly GCA_900316935.1 of uncultured Selenomonadales bacterium. Taxonomy (GTDB): domain Bacteria; phylum Bacillota; class Negativicutes; order Acidaminococcales; family Acidaminococcaceae; genus Succiniclasticum. The sequence goes on along the minus strand of ONEW01000004.1, from coordinate 132,788 downwards.
GTTTCGGCGGGGCCCTTATTGCCAGCGCCCTCGTGGATATCGTCTATACGAGCCTCATGAGCCGGATTTACCTGACACTGGCCTTCTTCCCGATTCTGCCGGCCTGGCCGACGCTGTTGTACGCGGACCTGTTCATCCTGGCCTGCGGCACTTTCATCGGGGCCCTCGGCTCCTACCTGTCCCTGAAGAAGTTCCTGCGGGTCTGAGGAGGCGGCCGAGATGAAGGTACATAAACTTACAGCCGCCGCGCTGGCGGCCTGGCTCGCGGTCCTGCAGGCCGCGCCGCCGCTGACGCTGCCCCTCGTGCCGCTGGCTTCGGTCTACGCGGCCGAGATTGACGAAAAGCGCAAGGAACTGGAAAACGCCCAGGAAAAGGCGCAGCAGGCGAAGCAGCGGAGCGAACAGGCAGGACAGTCCGTCCGGCTGGCCAAAAACCGCCTGGGCGAAGTCATGGCCCAGCTGCATCAGCTGCAGACGGAAATTTCGGCCCTCGAAAAGAAGGCCTCCAGCCTGCAGAAGGACATCGACAAGAACACGGCCGTCCTGAACCAGAAAAAGAAGGAAATGGAAGCGCGCATGAAGATCTACAAGGCGCGTCTCCGTGATATTTACGAGCACGGGCAGATCAACTATCTGGATGTGCTTCTGGGCGCGAAGGACTTCGGGGATTTTGCATCCCGCATGTATCTGCTGCAGAAGATCATCCGCAGCGATCTGGCACTGGTGGAAACGGTGCAGCGGGAAGCAGCGGAAATCCAGTCCCGCCAGGACATCCTGAACAAGCAGATGGAAGAGATCAAAAAGGACCGGGCAGCCCTCGGGGAAAAGAAGGCGGCCCTGGACAAGGTCCGTGCGGAACGGGCGCAGCTGCTGTATAAGGCGGAAGAGGAGAAGCGCAGTTCCGAAAGCGAATACCAGCGCATGCTGGCAGTGAGCGAAAACATCAAAGCCATGATTCAAAGCATGGAAGCCGCGTCGTCCATGCCGGCTGGCGGCGGCAGCGGTGCCTTCAGGTGGCCCTGCTCCGGCCCGATTACATCGTATTACGGCTGGCGTACGCACCCGATTTTCCAGACGAAACGATACCATTCCGGCATAGATATCGCCGTCGACACGGGGACACCGATTCGCGCGGCGGCCTCCGGCACGGTCATCTATTCCGGCTGGATGGGGGGGTATGGCTATTGCGTCATGATCAGCCACGGCGGTGGTCTGGTGTCCCTGTACGGGCACAATTCGAGCCTTGCCGTCGGGGAAGGCCAGCGCGTATCCCAGGGGCAGGTCATCGCCTATGCCGGCAGCACCGGTTATTCCACGGGGCCGCACTGCCATTTCGAGGTGCGCGTCCATGGCGAAGTGACGGATCCGCTGAATTACCTGCCGTAAGCCGGAAGGCAGGTACGGCAGCTTTAAGACAGTCAGACAGGAAAGGCCGTCCCTGCGGGGACGGGAGCAAATATGAAGAAGAAAGTCAGTATCTGGATGATTCCCCTGGCCGTAGTGGTCAGTGTGGCCTTGACCATAGGTGCCTTCTGCTGGGGCCTGTCGGCCTTCACCAACCACAATGCGGCGGCCCTGGCACGGCTGCTCTATGTCCAGTTCCGCATCCATTCCGGGTTTGTGGGGGACCCCTTCACGAACCGGCAGCTCTTTGACGGGGCCATGAAGGGCATGGTATCCAGCCTGAACGACCCCTATTCGGAGTACCTGGACGCCAAGGCGTTCAGCAGCATGAGCCAGGTGACGAACGGGACCTTCGGCGGCATCGGAGTCGTTTTGGGGCAAAAGGGCAAGGACCATGTCGTCATCGCACCCCAGGAAGGCTCGCCCGGTGCCAGGGCCGGCATCAAGGCGGGGGACAAGATCCTCTCCGTCGATGACCAGGATGTGCGCAACTTGTCCCTGGAAGAGGTGGTGAGCCGCGTCCGTGGGGAAAAGGGGACTCATGTGAAAATCACCTTGCAGCGCAAGGACAGCGACAAAACCTATACGGTGGACATCGTCCGCGATGACATCAAGATAGAGTCCGTAGCAGGCCGCCTGCTGCCCGGCACGCAGATCGGGTATATCCGCATCGCCGTGTTCAACGAACAGACCGGCGCTGATTTCGCGAAAACGTACAGGCAGCTGGAGCAGGAAGGCATGCAGGCCACGCTGCTCGACTTGCGGCAGAACCCCGGCGGGCTCCTGACGGAATGCCTCAAGGTCGCGAACTTCCTTGTCCCCAAGGGACCGGTCGTCTCCATTACGGACAAGGAAGGGCAGACACAGGTCTACAATTCCACGCTGGAAGCCGTCAAATATCCCTTGGCCGTTCTGGTGGACCATGGCAGCGCCAGTGCCTCGGAAATCGTGTCCGGCGCCATCCAGGATACGAAAGCCGGCCGGCTTTTCGGCGTGCAGACATATGGCAAAGGCTGCGTGCAGACCATCTACCAGCTTTCGGCCGACTCGGCCCTGAAACTGACGACAGCCATGTATTACACGCCGTCGGGCCGGTCCATCCATCAGACGGGCATCAAACCGGACGAGGTCGTCGAACTGCCTCAGGATGCCACGCGCGATGTACAACTCGAAGCGGCGGAAACCTACCTGAAGAACGAGCTGACAAAGAGGTAAAGCCGTATCGCGGCATCAAACAAACCCGCGTGCCCCCCCTTTCGGGGTGGTCACGCGGGTTTCCGTTTGCCGCTTCCGCTTTATATCCTGTTATGCCTTTTCCACGCCGGTCAGGTCCCACTGGGGGATGAATTCCCCGCTTGCGGCCTCCTCTTCCTGTACGAAGCCGTCTTCGATGGAGCTTGCGAACAGGTAGTCCTGTACTTCTTTATATTCAGCGGCGGTGACACGGCGGTTGATTTCGGGATAGTCCCTGGCCCGGCCGCAGGGTACATACTGATGCATGAGGCTGAACAGGACCTGCCCTGGTTTGAAGGTGTCCGCCACCCAGTCGATGACGGCCTTGCTGTTGTCGGGGAACCCGGGCATGATGAGGTGACGGATGACGACGCCTTTTTTCAGCAGGCCGTTGCCGTCCAGTTCGTAGGGACCGGTCTGGCGGTACATTTCCAGAATCGCTTCCCGGGCGATTTTCCAGTAGTTCCAAGCGTTACTGTACTTGATAGCCAGCGTGTCGTCGCTGTACTTGAGGTCCGGCAGCCAGATCTGCACTTTGCCTTCCAGGCGGCGCAAAGTGTCCAGTGCCTCGAATCCGCTCGTGTTGTAGACGACGGGTACCGGCAGGGGTTCGTCGAGGCTTTGGAGGATGGCTTCCGTGAAGTGCGTGGGCGTGACGAGGTTGATGTTGTGCACGCCTTTGGCAATCAGTTCGTGATAAATCTCCTTGAGGCGGGCGACGGAAATCTCCCGGCCCTTCATGCCGGTACTGATTTCGTAATTCTGGCAGAACACGCAGTGCAGGTTGCAGCCGGCGAAGAAGACGGTCCCGCTGCCCTTTCCGTCCGTGCCGCTGATACACGGCTCTTCCCACAGGTGGGCCGCGGCCCGGGATACGATGGGCAGCATGCCGCAGCGGCAGGAACCGAAGGTTCCGTCCGTATCATGGATGCTGCGGGGCCGGTCGACGCCGCAGCGATGGGGACAAACATAACAATAGGTCATGGCAGGTACTCCTTCCGGCATAAAAGTTTGCGTTCCTATTTCCCAACAGGTATAGTATGATGTTACTGCTCTTTATCATTATAGCATTCCAGGACCGATGCGGAAACGGGGGACTGACGATGACCGGCCGGAAAAACAAGGCGGGGGAACAGATCCGCGGACGGCGGCGTGGCTCCTTCCGGTATGGTTTGACAAGGCTCGGACGCGGACAGTATAATTTAAAGAGTATAAGGAAAGGTCCTGCGATGGATGCGGAACCACTGTTTTCAGGGAGGAAGAACATGAACGAACTTGCGTTGAAGTATGGCTGTAACCCAAATCAGAAAATCGCCAAGGTATACATGAAAGACGGCAAGGATCTGCCGTTCAAGGTACTGAACGGCCGTCCCGGCTATATCAACCTGCTGGACGCCTTCAACAGCTGGCAGCTGGTCAAGGAGTTGAAGGAAGCGACAGGCCTGCCCGCAGCGGCGTCCTTCAAGCATGTCAGTCCTGCCGGCGCCGCCGTGGCGACGGAATTGAGCGACACGCTGAAGAAAATCTATTTTGTCGATGATTTGGAGCTGTCCCCGCTGGCCAGTGCCTATGCGGCTGCCCGCGGCGCGGACCGCATGTCCTCGTACGGCGATTTCGCCGCCCTGTCCGACGTATGCGACAAGGAAACGGCCCTGCTCCTGAAGCGCGAGGTATCCGACGGCGTCATTGCGCCCGGGTACACGGACGAAGCACTGGCCGTCCTGAAAAGCAAACGCAAAGGCAGTTACCTGGTGCTCCGGATCGATCCGGACTACGTGCCGGAAGAGCAGGAAACGAAGCAGGTCTTCGGCGTCCTGTTCGAACAGACCCGTAACAATGCGAAAATCACGAAGGACCTGCTGGCGGAACGGCCCACGAAGAACAGGGAACTGCCGGATAAGGCGGCCCTGGACCTGATTGTCGCCCTGATTACGCTGAAATACACCCAGTCCAATTCCGTCTGCTATGTCAAGGACGGCAAAACCATCGGCGTCGGTGCGGGGCAGCAGTCCCGCATCCACTGCACGCGCCTGGCCGGCAACAAGGCCGACATCTGGTGGCTGCGCCAGCATCCGAAAGTCATGGCCCTGCCCTTCCGGAAGGACATCCGCCGGCCGGACCGCGACAACACCATCGACGTGTACATTTCCGATGACTCCGACGATGTCCTCGCCGACGGCACGTGGGAACAGTTCTTCACGGAAAAACCCGCCCCGCTGACCCGGAAGGAAAAGAAGGATTGGGTTGCCAAACTGCAAAATGTCGCGCTGGGCAGCGATGCATTCTTCCCCTTCGGGGACAACATCGAACGGGCCCGCCGCAGCGGCGTGCAGTACGTGGCGGAAGCCGGCGGTTCCATCCGGGACGACAACGTCATCGAGACGGCCGACAAGTACGGCATGGTCATCGCTTTCACGCACCTGCGCGAATTCCATCATTGAGTGGGAATATCGGTATAGCGAAAAAGGGAGCCCCGCGAAGGGACTCCCTTTTTTACTGTCACTGCAGTACGAGACGCTGGCCGTTCTTCAAGGTCACACCCTGCTCGATGGCGTTCTCCATGTCAATGGTGCCGATATAGCGGTACTGCTTCATTTCACGCAGGATCAGGGTCGTCCGTTTGCCGCAGCCCATGGGGTTCTTGTAGGGATTGAGGGCGCTCGGCGCGTTCGGCAGGGCCGCAATCATGGCACTTTCCGGCAGGTTCAGCTGGGAAGGCTCTTTGCCCAGGTACCCCCGGCTGGCCTCGCGCAGGCCGTAATACCCGTTGCCGAAATAGGTCGTGTTGAAGTACAGTTCCAGAATCTCGTTCTTCGTATAATGATGCTCTACATACATGGACAGCGCCGCTTCCTGGAATTTGCGGGCCATGGTCTGCTCGTCGTTCAGGAACACGTTCTTGACCATCTGTTGGGTCAGGGTGCTGCCGCCCTGCAGGACCTGTCCCGCCGTTGCGTTGACGAGGGCCGCGCGGAACATGCCCTTTACGTCGAAGGGGCCGTGTTCGTAAAACCCGTGGTCTTCGATGGCCACCAGGGCCTGGCGGGTCTGGGGCGGAATCTCTTTGTAGGGGACCCAGTCCGGATCCTGGCGCAGGTGCGCGATGATTTCCCTGGCGTGCCACATGGTGGACAGGCTGAAGAGCACAGGACCGCTGCTTTCTTTTGCCTCGCCGGCCAGCCGGGAGGTATCGCTCTTGGCCCTGCGGTACAGTTTGCCCGCGTTTTCACCGGCGTCTTCCGCCGCGTCTTTAGCCTTGAGCAGGGCATTGCCCGCCTGATCCTTCAGTTCCGTGGAACCCGGGTTCGCTTTCCCGAAGAAGCTGTCCCACTTCTTCTGCAGCGTGTTTTCCGGACCGCTGCCTTCTTCTTTGATTGTCACGTTGGAACCGTTCCCGCGGTCTGCTGCAGGTTCCGTATCCGGCTTCGGCCCGAACACGTTCCAGCCCAGGTAAAGGGCCAGGACGGCGACGGTGGCCGCGAGGATTTTCGGGAGTCTGCTTCCGTGCTGCCTGCTCATGGTAAGTCTCCTTGCGTCAGGCCTTTCCGGCCTGTCTTTCCATTCTTTCTTTGCGATACCATCTACTTAATACTATCATAAATCGGAGCTGTAGGAAAAGGGCAAATTTCCCTATAAAAATGCGGCACCATGTGGTAAAATAAAATATCAATGCTTTGCTTTCCTAATGGCATACATAAAGAGGAGGTACCAACAATGTTACGAAACGAAGATATCGGCATTTTGGTAGAGGCACTGCCTTATTTGAGGGATTTCAAGGATAAAGTCGTCGTCGTCAAATTCGGCGGGAAGTCCATGACGGACCCGACCCTGCGCAAACAGCTGCTTCAGGACATCATCTTCCTGCAGTGCGCCGGGCTGCGCCCCATCGTGGTCCATGCAGCCGGCCCCGAAGTGCCGCAGATGCTGCAGAAGGCTGGCAAGAAGCCTGCTTTCGTCAATGGCCTGCGCGTGACGGACGAAGAGGCTGTGGCCCTGACGGAGATGGCCCTCGTCGGCCGTACGAACACGGACCTGGTAGCCGAAGTGAACCGCCTGGGGGGCAAGGCCGTCGGCCTGAACGGGAAGGACGCAAACCTCATCGTGGCCAAGAAGCATCTGGCCGATGTGTATGAAAACGGCGAAGTCAACCTGGTCGATATCGGGTTTGTGGGCAGCGTGGAATCCGTCAACACGGAACTTCTGAATGTCCTCCTCGATGCCGGCTGCATCCCGGTCATCGCCCCGACAGGCGTCGGCCAGCAGGGAGAATCGTACAACATCAACGCAGACAGTGCGGCTGGCAAGATCGCCGGCGCCCTGAAGGCGGAAAAACTGATCGTCCTGACCGATGTCAAGGGCATCTACGAAGATTATCACGACGAAAACAGCTTCCTGTCCACCCTGAGCTTCGAAAAAGCGCAGGAACTGATCATCCGCGGCAGCATCGACGGCGGTATGATTCCGAAGGTGAAGGCCTGCATCACGGCCCTGTCCGGCGGTGCCAGAAAAGCCCATATCGTGGACGGCCGTGTAGATCATGCCATCCTGGCTGAAATCTTCAGCGACGAAGGTATCGGCACGGAAGTCGTCAGGGCGTAAGGGGAGAGGTGTGAGTTCGAATGGGATTAAAGCATAAAGACCTGCTTTCGATTCATGACCTGTCCGTTGGCGAAGTGGCTACCATCCTGGATGTGGCGAAAAAGCTGAAATCCATGCAGAAAAACGGCGTGCCCCACGAATACTGCAAAGGCAAGACCCTGGCCATGCTGTTCTCGAAAGCTTCGACGCGCACCCGCGTTTCCTTCGAGACCGGATTCCACCAGCTGGGCGGCCATTCCATCTACCTGAGCGACAAGGATTCGCAGATCGGCCGCGGCGAACCGATCCGTGACACGGCCCGTGTCCTGTCCCGTATGGTGGACGGCATCATGATCCGCACGTTCTCCCATGATTCGGTCATCGAACTGGCCAAGTACGCTTCCGTACCGGTCATCAACGGTCTGACGGACCTGCTGCATCCCTGCCAGGCGCTGACGGACCTGCTGACCATTGAGGAACACCAGAAGATCCTGAAGGGACGCAAACTGGTCTATGTGGGCGACGGCAACAACATGGCCCATTCCCTCATGTTCGCCTGCGCGAAGGTGGGCATGAACATGGTCTGCGCCAGCCCGAAGGGCTACCAGCCGGATCCGGTCATCGTCAAAGAGGCGCAGGAAGACGCCAGGCTGACGGGCTGCACCATCACGGTGGAGGAAGATGTCCGGAAAGCTGCAAAAGGCGCCGATGTCCTCTATACGGACGTCTGGACCAGCATGGGCGAAGAAGCGGAATGCGAGGTCCGCAAACAGGCCCTGCACGATTACCAGATCAACGCTGAACTGCTGAAGGAAGCCCGCGACGGTGCCATCGTCCTGCACTGCCTCCCGGCCCACCGCGGCGAGGAAATCACGGAAGAAGTCCTGGAAGGACCGCAGTCCGTGGTCTTCGACGAGGCGGAAAACCGTTTGCACACGCAAAAGGCCATCATGGCGCTGCTCATGAGCGATGCGGCAATCTGACGAGCCGGCGGCAGCATAAATAAGAATACGGAATCTGTCACAATACGGCTATCGTGACGACGTCATTCCAGGGCGGTCATCCTTTCTTCCGGAACGGATGGCTGCCCTGAAAATGCATAGAGGGCCGTATAACTGCATAAATAACCCTAGAATGCATAAATAAACAGAAAAACTTGAAAAAATATTAAAAATCCCCTTGCATTATCTTTCGGTTGTGCTACAATGAAGCTGTTCAGATTTTCAGGCCTGCATAGAAAGAGAGCAGGCTGCGAGACCCAGACATTAGAAAAAGCATAAGGGAGGCCTTTCAAATGGCAAAAGCGAAAAAGGAAAACATCAAGAAGGTTGTATTGGCATACAGCGGCGGCCTGGATACTTCCGTCATCATCCCGTGGTTGAAAGACCATTACAACGACTGTGAAGTCATCTGCGTCACGGCGGACCTGGGCCAGGGCGACGAACTGGATCCGGTTCATGACAAGGCGCTGAAGTCCGGCGCTTCCAAGTGCTACATCCTCGACCTGAAGGAAGACTTCATCGAAAATTACGTATGGCCCTGCGTCAAGGCTGGTGCCGTCTATGAAAAGAAATATCTGCTGGGCACGTCCTTCGCGCGTCCGCTGATTGCAAAACATCTGGTCGACATCGCCCACAAGGAAGGCGCCGATGCCATCGCCCACGGTGCGACGGGCAAGGGCAACGACCAGGTCCGTTTCGAACTGGGCGTCAAGGCCCTGGATCCGGACATCGCCATCATCGCTCCCTGGCGTGAATGGGAACTGAAATCCCGCGATCAGGAAATAGATTATGCCGCCGCCCACAACATCCCCATCCCCGTATCCCATTCCGATGACTACTCCATGGACCGCAATATGTGGCATCTCTCCCACGAAGGTTCCGACCTGGAAGACCCGTGGAACGCGCCGCAGGATAAGATGTTCAAAGTGACCTGCACGCCGGAAGCTGCACCGGACAAGGACGAATACGTGGAACTCGAATTTGTGGAAGGCGTTCCCGTCGCTGTCAACGGCGAAAAACTGAGCCCTGCCAAGATTGTGGAAAAGCTGAATGAGATCGGCATCCGCAACGGTGTCGGCATCAGCGATATCGTGGAAAACCGTCTCGTCGGTATGAAGAGCCGCGGCGTATACGAAACCCCGGCGGGCTCCATTATCTACTATGCCCACAACGAGCTGGAAAACCTGTGCCTGGACAAAGACACGTACCATTATAAAGAAGGCCTGGCCATCAAGTATGCCGAGCTGGTGTACGACGGCAAATGGTTCTGCGCTCTGCGGGAAGCCATGGATGCCTTCGTCAACGAAACCCAGAAGACCGTCACCGGTACGGTTCGCTTGAAGCTGTACAAAGGCAACATCATCTCCGCCGGCGCCAAGTCCCCCTATTCCCTGTACAGCCAGGAATATGTGACCTTCGGCGAAGACGAGGTATACGACCAGAGCGATGCCACGGGCTTCATCAACCTCTTCGGTCTGCCGCTGGCAGTAAGGGCTATGATGAAGAAAGGGACGTTGAAATAATGGCTAAACTTTGGGGAGGCCGCTTCAACAAAAATACAGACGAATTAGTGGACGCATTCAATGCGTCCATTAATTATGACAAGCGGTTATACTGGGAAGATATCCGGGGCAGCATCGCCCACGCCACAATGCTGGCGAAGCAGGGTATCATTTCCGTGGAAGACAAGGATAAGATTGTCCGGGGCCTGAAGGATATCCTGGCGGATATCGAGGCCGGCCAATTCGATTTCAGTGTGGAACTGGAAGACATCCACATGAACATCGAGGCGCGCCTGACCGAGCGCATCGGCGATGCCGGGGCCCGCCTCCACACGGCGCGCAGCCGGAACGACCAGGTCGCCCTGGATATGCATATGTATGTGAAACGCGAAGCGGCGGAAATCGCGGCGCTGCTGATCCGTTTCGAAGAGGCGCTGCTGACGGCGGCCAAAAAGCATGACAAGACGCTCATGCCTGGCTACACGCACTTGCAGCGCGCGCAGCCGATTACGTTCGCCCATCATCTGCTGGCCTACTTCAACATGCTGCGCCGCGATTTTGACCGCCTGCTCGGTGTGTTCGACCGGGCGGATATCATGCCCTTGGGGGCTGGCGCCATTGCCGGTACCACGTTCCCCATCGACCGTTTTTTCGTGGCGGAGCAGCTGCATTTCAGCAAAGTCTACCCGAACAGCATGGATGCTGTCAGTGACCGGGACTACATCCTGGAGTTCCTGTCTTTCGCATCGATCTTGATGATGCACATGAGCCGTCTGTCGGAGGAACTGTGTCTCTGGAGCAGCACGGAATTCGGTTTCATCGAGCTGGACGACGCCTTCGCGACGGGGTCGTCCATGATGCCGCAGAAGAAGAATCCCGACATTTCCGAACTGGTCCGTGGCAAGACAGGCCGTGTCTATGGGGAAATGATTGCCATGATGACGACCCTGAAAGGCCTGCCGCTGACCTATAACAAAGATCTGCAGGAAGACAAGGAAGGCCTGTTCGACGCCATAGACACGGTGAAGTTCACCTTGCAGGTCTACCGCGACATGATCCTCACCATGCAGGTCAGGACAGACCGTATGAAATGGGCCGTTTCCCACGATTTCTCGAACGCGACGGATCTGGCCGACTACCTGGTGCGTAAAGGCCTGCCATTCCGCAAGGCCCACGCCGTGGTCGGCAAGTGCGTGGCCTACGCCATCAAGGAGGGCAAGTTCCTCCTCGATATGACGCTGGCGGAATACAAGCAGTTCTCGGCTTTGTTCGAGCCGGATCTGATGCAGGCCCTGGATCCGGAACACTGCGTCAACGCCCGTGTCTCCTACGGCGGACCGAGCTATGTCGAGAACGACAAGCAGTTCGCCGTCTGTGACAAAGTCCTGGCAGACCAGGAAACCGCCCGCGAAGCTTTGGATGAGAGGCTCTGATCCGAAGCACTGAACCAGCCCTTATGCTTTTGGCATCCGCAGCTTCGGCTGCGGGTGCCTTTTTTTGTCACAAATATTTGATAGCATAATGATACAGGGCTGTGTTATAATGATTCCATAATATGCGCAAATGTGCGCAAAACAGCTTGTTACAGCCTGAAACAGAATGGAAAGTAAAGGTGGTTTTTTTGCTCGAACAGTTGCAGGGACTGAGCCGCACCATCGGGGTCCTCGATTTTGTGGACATCGGTGTGGTCGCTTATTTCCTTTATAAGATCTATACGATGCTGAAGAACACCAGGGCGGCAGCGCTGGTGAAAGGCCTGATTGTACTGGCTTTCATCATGCTGGTCAGCAAATGGCTGAATCTGCACGTCATCAACTGGCTGCTGGAAAAGGCCATGACCATGGTCCTGGTCGCCCTGCCTATCGTCTTCCAGCCGGAACTGCGCCGTGCCCTGGAGCAGATCGGCCGCGGACGCCTGTTCCGCAAAGCCCAGGAAATCGACGAGGACGAATTGAACGACATGATTGACGCGGTGGCGAGTGCCGCATCCATTATGGCACGCCGCAAGGTGGGCGCCCTCATCGTCTTCGAACGGGCCATCGGTCTGGAAGAACGCATCGAGACAGGGGTCAAGATTGACGGCCTCGTGACAGACAGCCTGCTCCTGAATATTTTTGAAAAAAACACGCCGCTTCACGACGGGGCCGTCATCATCCGCGGCAACCGCATCGTGGCGGCTTCGTGCCTGCTGCCCCTGACGGAGCAGCGCAACCTGAGCCAGGAACTGGGCACGCGGCACCGTGCCGCCATCGGTCTCTCCGAACAGTCCGACGCCCTGGTGCTCGTCGTCAGTGAAGAAACAGGCACCATCTCCATCGCCCGGAACGGCGAAATCTTCCGCTACCTGCAGGCCGATGACGTCAAAGACATGCTCCGCGGCGCCATCGTCGTCCGTACGCAGACGACGCTCATGGATCTTGTGAAGGAAAAGGTCCTGAGCTTGCGCCGCGGCAAAAGAAAGGCGGAACAGGCGGAGGCAAAAAGCAAATGAACGATTTCATGGAACGTAAACGGGAATCCGGCGGCAGCAACTGGATTCCCCGTATCATCTGCCTGCTGCTGGCCGTCCTGCTGTGGATTTATGTCATGGGCGAACAGAACCCCATCACGGAACGCGATTTCGTGGTGGCTCTGGGCCAGCGCAACCTGGGCTCCAACATGGTGGTCTTCAATAAGCCGGATAAGATCAGCGTCCGCGTCCGCGGTCCCCGCACGGTCCTTGCCAACCTGTCGGAATCGCAGATCACGGCCTACGTGAACTTGGCCAAATTGTCGGTCGGACCGCATACGGTGCTGGTCAACGCGTTCTTCCCCCAGGGCGAGGTCGTGGACATCAGCCCGCGCATGGTTTCCCTCTTCGTCGACGTCCAGCGGGAAAAGATCATGCCGCTGACGGCGCGGGTGCTGGGTAAGCCGGCGCAGGACATCGCCATCAGCAAGACGATGCTGATTCCTTCCGAAGTCAAGGTGACCGGCGCCGCGACGCGCCTGGAAGCCATTTCCAAGATTGAAGTCCCGGTGGACGTGAGCGACCGCAGCGAATCCTTCCAGACGACAGCTGCGCCTGTCGCCGTGGGACGGGACGGCGTCGACATGGAGGACCTCTCTTTCGAGCCGCAGAAAGTGGATGTCCGCACTACCCTGGTGCATGAAACGATGACGAAGGAAGTGCCTGTCAAGGCCAGCTTTACAGGCACGCTGCCGGATGGCATGAAGATGACGAGCTCCACGGTAACCCCGTACAAAGTCACCGTGTCCGGGCCGCCGTCCGTCGTGAAGACCATGACGGACGTCAAGACGGATGACATCGACCTGGCTTCGCACGGCAACGAGAGGTCCGTCCGAATCAATCTCAGCCTGCCGGACAACGTGCGGGCCGACAACCGGGTCGTGACAGTGGATTTCACCATTTCCAGTGAAAAGTAGGGATTACCGATATGGCAAAACTGACGCTTCGCGTAAACGATGTGAAGCTATCCTTGAAGCAGGAAAAGACCCTGCGGGAATGTGTGGCGAAGAAACTCGGCATCCGGCCGGGTGCCATTACGCAATGCACGGTGCTGCACCGTGCCGTCGACGCGCGGCATAAGGACAACGTGTGCCTGCTGTACCATGTGGCCGCCGAGGTGGATGTCCCGTCCGGCTTCGCCCGGAAGCTGCTGGGCAGGAACGGCGTTACCCCTTACGCAAAGGCCGTGCCGGCTGCACCGCAGCTGGGAACGGTTCCCCTGACGGAACGGCCCGTCGTCATCGGCGCCGGCCCGGGGGGGCTTGTGGCGGCTTTGGAACTGGCCCGCTACGGGTACCGTCCCATCCTGGTGGAGCGGGGCCGGGCCCTGTCGCGCCGCGTGGAAGATGTAGAGGCTTTCTGGCGTACGGGAAAATTCAATCCGGTGTCCAATGTCCAGTTCGGCATGGGCGGCGCCGGTACGTTTTCCGACGGGAAGCTGACGACCCGCGTCAATGACCCGGTCATGGCGGATATCCTGCAGGCCTTTGTGGCGGCAGGCGCGCCGCCGGAAATCCTGACGGAGCATAAACCCCATGTGGGAACGGACAGGCTGCGTGCCATGGTGCAGGGCCTGGCCGCGGAAATAGGGCGTCTGGGCGGGGAAATCCGCTGCGAAACCCAGGTGACGGATTTCCGTTTCCGTAATGGACGGCTGACCGGCCTGGTATTGAACGGCGGCGAAGTGCTGCCGGCGGAGACGGCCATCCTGGCCTGCGGGCACAGTGCCCGTGACACCTACGCCGTCCTGGCTTCGCACGGCGTCGGCATGGAGGGCAAGGCTTTTTCCGTAGGGTTGCGTATCGAGCATCCCCAGGCCTTGATCGACCGGGCGCAGTACGGCGGGTTTGCCGGGCATCCGCGGCTTGGTCCCGCGGATTACGCCCTCGTGTACCATACGCCGGACCGGAGCCGTACGGCCTATTCCTTCTGCATGTGTCCGGGCGGGCAGGTCGTGGCGGCAGCCTCCGAGGAAGGCGGCGTCGTCGTTAACGGCATGAGCCTGTATGGGCGCGATTCAGGTATCGCCAACAGCGCCCTGGTCGTCAATGTGACGCCGGCGGACTTCGGTGCGGATCCCTTGGCGGGCATCGCGTTCCAGCGCCGTTATGAACGACTGGCATTTGCAGCCGGCGGCCGGAACTACCGGGCTCCTGCGCAGAGTGTGGAAACCTTCCTGCAGGGAACGGCGCCGGCCCTGGCCGGTACGTACAGCTACCGTCCCGGTGTGACGGCGGTACGGTTGGACGAGGTCTTGCCTCCGTTTGCTGCTGCGACGCTGAAACAGGGCATTGCCTGGTTCGGACGGCGCATCCAGGGCTTCGACGGGCCGGAAGGCATGTTGACGGGCGTGGAGACCCGTACATCGGCGCCGCTGCGCATTCTGCGCGGCCAGGACTATCAGTCCGTGACACACGGCGGCCTCTATCCCTGCGGGGAAGGGTGCGGCTATGCCGGCGGCATCATGAGCGCCGCACTGGACGGCTATCATGTGGCACGGGCCATCATGAGTGTCTGGAGGCCTTTTTAAACCGCAGCGATACAATTTCAAAAAGAGTTTGAAAAATTCAGCTGATTTCGACCATTCGGTTTGCAGTTTCGACCGTTCGGGCGAATCAGCTTTTTTTCATGCCCGCTTCTTCCTATAATAAGGACAGGGGACCCGGGAAGACAGTTGAAACCGTGGAATCATACGGGGTTCCGCAATCATCATTCATCATCATTTTATTTCTGTTGGGTTATTGAGGAGGGATTCAAAAATGGCTGAGAAAGAACAAGGGTTGGAAAAGAAGGCGTTGGAGGGGACACCGCCCATGCGTACCAGCTTCGCTAAAAAATACGGTCTCATCCTCGCATTGATCGTGCTGGTAATCGTATTGGCGCTGCCCACGCCGAAAGGCTTGTCTATCGCAGGGCAGCGTATGCTGGGCGTTTTGTGCTTCGCCGTAGTGACCTGGATCACGGAGGCCGTCACGTATCCTGTCAGTGCCACCCTGATCGCGTCCCTGATGCTGGTCCTGTTAGGCACGGCGCCTTCCCTGGTACCGGCTCAGGCAGCGGCCGGCAAGGTCATCGGGTTCGGGAAGGCCGTCACGATGACATTCAACGGCATCAGTGCCGGCGGCACGGTACTGGTCGGTGCCGCCATGTTCCTGGCGGCGGCCATGACCAATACCGGTCTGGATAAACGCATTGCCCTCACCATCCTGTCCAAAGTCGGGTCGAAGACGAGCCGCATTGTGGCAGGCATGATTTTCGTAGGCTTCGTGCTGGCCTTCTTCGTACCGAGCACGACCGCCCGTGTCGGCTGCATCATCCCGATCGTCCTCGGTATCATTGCTGCGTTCGGCCTGTCCAATCAGAGCCGTTTCGCCGCGCTGCTGATGGTCGTCACGGTACACGCGGCCTCCATCTGGAACATCGGGATCAAGACCGCGGCAGCCCAGAACATGGTTGCCCTGGGCTTCATTGAAAGGGAACTGGGCGGCACCATCACGTGGCTGCACTGGTTTGTAGCGGCCGCTCCCTATGCGGCCATCATGTCCGTCGTCCTCTATTTCGTCTGCATGAAGCTGCTGCCGGCTGAAATGGATGAAGTCGAAGGCGGCGACGAGACCGTCAAAAAGTCCATGGAAGAACTGGGACCGATGCATCCGAAAGAAAAGAAGTTGCTGGTCATCTCCGTCCTCCTGCTCGCCGCATGGGTCACGGAAAAGGTTCTGCATCCGGTTTCCACGACGGCCTCCACGGTCATCGCCATCACCATCATGTTCCTGCCGGGCATCGACATCATGACCTGGAAGGAAGCACAGTCCCGCGTATCCTGGGGCACCCTGGTGCTCTTCGGTATCGGCATCAGCCTGGGTTCCGCCCTGCTTAGTACGAAGGCGGCCATGTGGCTGGCTACCCAGCTCGTGACAACCCTCGGTCTGGCAGCCATGGGCGTGTTCGCCGTATTCGCCATCCTGGCGGCCTTCCTGATTGTGGTCCATCTGGGCTTCGCCAGTGCGACGGCAGTGGCATCTTCCATGATCCCCATCATGATTGCCGTGTTGAAGAGCCTGAACATCCCGGGTCTGAACATGATCGATATCACCATGCTGCTGCAGTTCGTCGTAAGCTTCGGTTTCATCCTGCCGGTCAACTCCCCGCAGGGCATCCTGGCATTCGCGACGGAAACCTTTACAGCCAAAGACTGCATGAAGGTCGGCATCCCCATTACCATCATCGGCTACATCCTGCTGCTGGTCTTCGCGCAGACCTATTGGAGATTTTTAGGCATTCTCTGATCTTCTCCTAAAAAAGCCGCTCCCCGGCGTCGGCAAACGTCGGGGAGCGGCTTTTTTGTGCTGGTTCCGTTACCGGAAGCCCAGGCGCTGTTTGACTTCCTGGATATGGTTCCGGCTGATGGGGATGTCCGTCGAGCTGTTTCCTTTCATGTGGAGCATGTAGGCCCCGTTGAACCAGGGGACGATCTCTTCCACGTAGTCGAGGTTCACGATGTACTGCCGGTGTACCTGCAGGAACGGGGGGCCGGACAAAAAGGCCGCCATTTCCTGCATATTGAGCTGGGCGTAGTAATCGCCCCGGGCTGTGCGCACGAAGACTTCCTTATTCCGCACGTAGGCAAGGGTGATTTCGGATTTGGTGACAGGATAGAGTTTACCGTCCCGGGACACGGTGATTTTGTTGCCCCTGACAGTGGCTTCAGAGTGTCCCAGCGGCCCTTTGCCGGCCCCTCCTTCCGGCGTGCCCGGTTTGTGCAGGGCGTCCAGCAGGCCCCGGACTTTGCGCAGAGTGCGGCTCAGGGAGAGCTGCGACACGGGTTTCGTGATATAGCCGATGGCGGGCGTGCTGAAAGCGTCTACGGCGTACTTTTCGTATGCCGTGACAAAGACGATGAAGGTCCTCAACTGCATTTCACCGACGCAGCGGGCGAATTCCAGACCGTTCATGCCGGGCATGTTGATGTCCAGCAGGACCAGGTCGGTGGGATTGGCGGACAGATAGGCCAGCGCCTTCTGGGCAGAATTGAACTTGGCCGCGACCTGGAAGTCCGGATGGGACTCCAGCAGGTATTCCAGCTCTTCGCAAATGGGCATTTCATCGTCGACGATGACGGTTTTATAAGACATGATGTTACGCCTCCTGACGAATGGGCAGGGTGATGGTGACAGTCGTTCCTTCGCCTTCGCGGCTTTGGAACGTGATGTCTCCCCGGCCCTGGTAGATGCGGTCGATGCGTTTGATGACATTGGCCGTGCCGATGCCCTTGGATTCCAGGTTCTTCAGCTTTTGCAGCGTTTCCGGCGACATGCCGACGCCATTGTCGATGACGCGGATGATCAGATGGTTCCCGGCCCCGTCCAAGGCTACCCGGATGGCCAGGCGGCAGTCTTCCGTTTTTTGGAAGAGGCCGTGGGTGATGGCGTTTTCCGCCAGAGGCTGGAGCATGAAGGCCGGGACGAAGTCGTCGCGTACGTCCGTGTCCTCTGGCAGGATGATTTCCGTGGTCAGCCGGCTTCCGAAACGGGCCTTGACGATGTTCAGGTACGCTTCCGCGTTGTGCAGTTCCTCTTCCAGGGGAATGAGCGGTTCGTGCTGTGCGAAGGTGAAATGCAGCATGTCTGCCAGATTGATGAGCAGCTCCCGCGCCGTTTCCGGATGGTTGCGGCACAGGGAGATGATGATGGACAGGGTGTTGAACAGGAAATGGGGGTTGATCTGGGACTGCAGGGCTTTGAACTCGGCCTGCTCGCGCAGGACCTGCTGTTCCTCGTAGTCCGCCAGTTCCACCTGGGTGGAAAGCAGCCGGGCCACGCCTTCGGCCAGCTCGATGTCGACCTGGGACAGGCCTTTCTTGCGCGTCTGGTAGAAGCGGAAGACGCCGGCCGGTTTCCCGTGTACCATGAGGGGTACGACGATGCCGTAGTAGAGTGGGCAGTCCGGGTCGCCGCAGCCGTGAGCCCCTGTGACGACGACCGTCTTGCCGGTCTTGAAGACTTCCTCCGTGTCGGGAAAGTACAGGGGATTGCCCGGTTTATGGGATTTGGTGGGGATGCCGGCATAGGCGAGGGACTTATGCTCGTTCGTGATGGCGACGGCGTCGACGTCGGCCAGGGACACGATGATGTCCGCCGCCTTCCGGGCCGATTCCATGTCGAGGCCCTTGCGCAGGTACGGCATGGTTTCGTTAGCGATACGCATGGCAATCTGGGCTGCCGAGGCACCGGCCATTTCATACTGCTTCTCCATGTCCTGGAGGATCAGGACGAAGAGCACCGTGCCGATGATGGTGACCGCCGTCGTCGGCAGGGCTGCCGCTTTCTCAAAGGCCAGGGCCTGTTCGAAAGGCTTCGCCAGAATGAGCGTCAGGCTTTTCTGGATGATTTCGGCGAGGAGGGCGATGCCGGCGGCAATCTTCCAGTTCATTTTATCGAAGGGGTAACGGCTTCGGACCAGTCCGGCCATGATGCCGGCCAAGAAAGTGGCGAGACCGCAGCTGAACGCCGTGAATCCCCCCAGGGAATAGCGGTGCAGGCCGCCGATGATGCCCGTGGCCATACCGACCCAGGGACCGCCGATGATGCCGCCCATGAGGACGCCGACGATGCGCGTGCTGGCCAGGGCCCCGTTGATACGGGTGCCATAATAGGACGAGATGATGGCCAGCAGGGAACAGACGACGGTGAACACGCCGGCCGACTGCAGGTTCAGGGGCGCCATGATATATTGCCGGAAGCGCTTGTTACGTCCCAGCAGGTAGGCTACCATGGCGGAGATGCACACGTTGCCGAGGAGCATGAACAATAAACGCATAGGATTTCCCTCCTCCCGGCCGCCTGGACAGGACATGTCCTTGACGGGCCCGTCTATGGATACATCGTAACGGATTGTTTTTACTAATAATTATACCACATCATGGAACAGGACTTAGGGTAAAATGATTCCCGGTAAAATGAATAAACCTGCTTGCAGCGCTATATAGTGCTATATAATGATGCAGCGTTCACCGGGAACCTGTTGACACATGGGATTCCGACTTTCTTCATACAAATTCCATATTCCTGTGATACAATCAATATATAATCGAATTTGTCAGGGGCTCTGCACAAAGGAGGAATTCCATTGAACCAACCTAGGGACAGCCGCTATGAAGACTGGCGGCCGGTGCTGGAAAAGGTCCGGGATCAGCTGGTCCGGCATATCCAGGCCTACAACCGGAAAGAAATGGAAACCCACGGAGAAAATGCTTACGAGCATCTGCTTTACCGAATCAAGGGTACTGCCAGCATGAAGGAGAAATGCCGGAGGAAGGGGCTTCCGTTCAATGCCCGCTCGGCCCTCCATGCCATCCGCGATGCCATCGGCCTGCGGATCGTCTGCCGCTTTCTCAGCGACATCGACCGGAATCTCCGGCTGCTCCGGGCCATCCCCGGTTGCACCGTCATCCAGGAAAAAGACTATGTCCGCAATGTCAAACCCAACGGCTATCGGTCCTACCACCTGATCCTCCGGCTGGAGGAACCCTTCCCCGATGTGGAGGGGAACGACCCGGGGATCTTCTATGCCGAGGTCCAGCTCCGGACTATCGCCATGGATTCCTGGGCCAGCCTGGAACACGAACTGAAGTACAAACGGAACATCCGGAATCCGGAACTGATCGGACAGGAACTGAAGCGGTGCGCCGACGAACTGGCAGCCTGCGATTTGTCCATGGAAACCATCCGGAAACTGATCCGGGAAAGCGGAACGGTTGACCCGGGAAAGGAGTCAGGAACCCATGAAGATTTTACTTGCAGAAGATGAAAAAGCCATGTCCATGGCACTGTGCGCCGTGCTGGAACATTCCGGCTATGAAGTGGATGCGGTGTACGACGGACAGGCTGCCGTGGACCAGGCCCGCCGGAATGTCTATGATGCCATGATTTTTGATATTATGATGCCGGTGAAGGACGGAATCGCTGCCCTGACGGAACTGCGGAAGGAAGGGGACCGGACGCCGGCAATCATGCTCACGGCCAAGGCGGAAGTGGACGACCGGATTACCGGGCTCGATGCCGGAGCCGACGACTACCTCACGAAACCCTTTGCCATGGGGGAGATGCTGGCCCGGATCCGGAGCCTGACCCGGCGGCAGGAGGAATTCAACCGGGATACCCTCCAGGCCGGTACCGTAACCCTGAACTGTGCAGAAGGAGAGTTGTCCAGCAAGAGCAGCGTACGGCTGTCCCCCAAGGAAATCCAGCTGATGAAGTATTTCATGCAGCATCCCGGCAAACCCTGCGAAACCAAGATGCTCTTCGACCGGATCTGGCAGGATGAACAGCAGGAAGACCGGGGTATTGTGTGGATCTACGTATCCTACCTGCGGGAAAAGCTGAAAGCCATCGGGGGCAACCTGACCATCGACGGACGCCGGGACGGGGCGTTTGTCCTCCAGGCACCGGCTATGGCAGTTAAGAGGAATCCGCCATGGATATGATTCATCGGCTGCGCCGAAAATTCCTGATCCTGGCCTTTGCGGCCGTGATCCTGATCCTGGCTGGAGCGTTGGGCCTGATTAACGGCATTACCTATATGAAAATGCGGGCGGAAGTGAACACCCTGCTGTCGGCCATTGTCCAGAACGATGGAATCATGCCTTCCCATCATCCGGGAACCAGTACGGAAAGCTGGCTCGGTGATCCGGAATGGTACAATGATACTCCGGAATTCGCCCATCAGACCCGGTATTTCAGTGCCGTCCTGGATAACGGTAACAAAGTCAGCCGTCTGAACCTGTCCAACATTGCCGCCTTTGACGAACGCCAGGCCCAGGAAATTGCCCGGTCCCTGGCAGATGGCTCCCAGACCCGGGGCCTGTTCAAGAACAACCGGGCCAGCTACTGCTTCAGTGTAACGGACCGGGCCGGCGGGGGCAAGCTGGTGGTGGTCATGGACTGCACCCGGGACGTGGGGGCCGTGGAGGGCTTTATGCGTTATTCCGTCCGGTTCGGGCTGGTCTGTGTGCTGCTGTATATGCTGGTCCTGATGTTCCTGAGCAATTATGCCATCCGTCCCTTTGTGGAGAATGTGGCCAGTCAGAAACGGTTCATCACCAATGCGGGTCACGAATTGAAGACCCCCATTGCCATTATTTCCGCCAATGCGGAAGCGCTGGAGCTGATCAGCGGGAAAAGCCAGTGGACGGACAACATCCTGTTCCAGGTAAAACGGGTGACCAGGCTGATCAATGAGCTGATCATGCTGGCCAAGATAGGGGAAAAGGATCAGCGGGAGCTGGAAAGGGAAACGGTGGACGTCAGCCACACCTTTGCAGAAGTGGTCCGGTCCTTTGCACCGGTGGTGGAAGGGGAAAAGAAACAGCTGGTCACGGAAATCCAGCCGGATATCCTGGAAGAAACGGATTCCAAATACCTGTATGAAATCTTCACCATCCTGATGGACAATGCCGCCAAGTACTGCGATGACGGCGGGACCATCCGGGCGCATCTGGAAGCCCGCGGGCAGAAGGGGTTCCGGGCCTTTGTCTCCAATGATTACAAAAACGGGGCCGGGGCGGATTATACCCACTTTTTCGAACGGTTCTACCGGGGCGATGAAAGCCACAACAGCCGAAAAGCCGGCTACGGCATCGGCCTTTCCATGGCAGAGGACGCGGCCCGGCTCCTGGGAGGCAGGATTCAGGTGGAATACAAAGACGGGGTCATTACGTTCGGGGTGATTTTTTGACAGACGGAGGAGGTCTTACGGGGGACCTGCTGATACCTGCGTAACATGCCGTCCACTTGCATTCAATGCCCGCAGAGGGTATAATTATTGCGATTCAGTATCAGATGTAATATTCAGGAGGAAGCAAATGGCTCGTTTATTCGGAACGGACGGCGTTCGTGGCACGGCAAACACGGAATTGACGCCGGAACTGGCTTATAAACTGGGGCGTGCGGCTGCCCAGTATTTCGGCCGTGAGGTCGCCAGACCGAAGATCATCATCGGACAGGACACGCGCCTGTCGGGCGACATGCTGGCGTATGCCCTGGCGGCAGGTGTCTGCAGCGCCGGCGGTGACGCCCACATGCTTGGCGTCATCTGCACACCGGCCGTCTCCTATCTGACGGAACAGGTTCATGCGAACGCCGGCGTCGTCATTTCTGCGTCGCACAATCCCTTTGAGGACAACGGGATCAAGTTCTTTGCCCACAACGGCTACAAGCTGCCCGACATGGTGGAAGATGAGATTGAAGCCATCGTCCGCAAACCCATCGACTATGCGCAGGCACCGAGCGGTTCTTCCCTGGGCCGCATTGTGCGGGAAACGGGACTGGAGGAAATGTATATCCGCCATATCCTGAGCACGGCACCGTGCAAGTTGAACGGCCTGAAGGTCGTCATAGACTGCGCCAACGGCGCCAACAGCCGGGTGGCCCCGACCATCCTGCGCCTGCTGGGGGCCGAGGTCATCCCTGTCTTCAATGAGCCGAACGGTATCAACATCAACAACGGCTGCGGGTCCACGCACCTCGATGCCTTGCGCATGAAGGTCATCGAATACGGGGCCAACGCAGGCATCGCCAACGACGGGGATGCCGACCGCTGCCTGGCCGTCGATGAGAAAGGCCAGGACCTGGACGGCGACCAGATCATGATGATCCTGGGCCAGGAACTCATGCGCCGCAAAAAACTGAAGGACAACATGCTCGTCGTCACGGTCATGAGCAACATCGGCCTGCACAAAGCCTTCCATGAAATCGGCGGCCGGACCTGCAAGACCAAGGTCGGTGACCGCTACGTGCTGGAAGAGATGCTGAAACACGGGTACGGCCTGGGCGGCGAACAGTCGGGTCACATCATCTTCTCCGAGTTCGCCAAGACCGGTGACGGCATCCTGACGGCGGTACAGCTGCTGTGCACCATGGTGCGCAACAACCAACGCCTTTCCGAAATGGCGAAACTCATGACGCGCTACCCCCAGACCCTCGTCAATGTCCGCGTCAAGGACAAAAACGGCTGGGAAGAGAACGAAGCCATCAAGGCCGTCGTGAAGAAATATACGGAAGAGATGGGTGACAACGGTCAGATCCTGGTCCGTGCTTCCGGCACGGAACCGCTTATCCGCATCATGGCCGAAGGACCCAACCAGTTGGTACTGGAAACCATTGCCGAAGCCATCGCCAAGGTCGTCCGTGCGGAACTCGCGTGAACGCCGGCCGCACCGGGTCCCGCCGGGGCCGGTCATTTGACCAATCGGCATGTATGTAGTAAAATAAGGTAAGCTGGATACCGTGTGGGTTGTACCGGGCCTGCACGGTATCACTTTATGTAAGGGAGGATCGTCAAAACAGCATAGAGGAGCGCAAGTGCCACTGCTGCAGAACAGGTGCCGCCACGGGCGGAACGCGGGATGCGCAGGGGCAGACGAGGCGGAGACTTATCGATCAGTCAGCGGGTGTCTCCTGGCCGGCCGCAGGCCATAAGTCCGATCACAAAGCCCGGCAGTGATGCCGGAGGGAAAACTTCGGACAGGCGGAACCTGGTACGGAACGGATCCGGATTGCCGGACCCTGTCAGCATCAGTGTTTTTACAGGAGGTCCACTATGTGTGGTATTGTAGGTTATATTGGTACGAAACAGGCTTGCCCTATCCTGCTCGACGGGATGAGCAAATTGGAATACCGCGGATATGATTCCGCCGGCATCGCCGTTTTTGACGGCCAGAAGATCAACATCGACAAATGCGTGGGCCGTCTGCAGTCCCTGCGCATCAAGATTCAGGGACAGGAGCCCCGGGGTACGGTCGGCATCGGGCATACCCGTTGGGCGACCCACGGCAGACCGTCGGACCGCAACGCCCATCCCCATGCGGACGAGTCGGGCAAGTTCGTCATCGTCCACAACGGCATCATTGAAAACTATCTGGAATTAAAGGAGTACCTGGTCAAGAAGGGCCACAAGTTCGCGTCTGACACGGATACGGAAATCGTGGCACACCTGATGGCGGATCAATACGACGGCGATTTCCTGAGTACTGTCAAGAAGGTCCTGCGCCAGATCGACGGCTCCTATTCGCTGGTGTTCATGTGTGCCGACGAACCGGACAAACTGATCTGCACCAAGAAGGATAATCCGCTGGTCATCGGCCTCGGCGACGGAGAAAACTTCATCGCCTCCGATATTCCGGCCATCATCCGGCATACGCGCCGCACGTACATCATGAGTGACGGTGAAATCGCCATCGTCACGAAGGATTCCGTCAAGGTCGAGGACCTGGACGGGAACCCCATCAACAAGAAGGTCTACAATGTCACCTGGAATGCGGAAGCGGCCGAAAAGGGCGGCTTCGCGCATTTCATGCTGAAGGAGATCTACGAACAGCCGAAGGCTGTCCGTGAAACCATGCGCGGCCGTCTGGGTAAGGAAGACGGGGAAATCACTTTCCCGGAGCTGAACTGGACGAAGGCCGACCTGCGCGGTATCAGGAAGATCTTCATCGTCGCCTGCGGCACGGCGTATCATGCCGGCCTCGTAGGCAAGTATTACCTGGAAAAGTTTGCCCGCATCCCCGTGGAAACGGACATTGCCAGCGAATTCCGCTATCGCGACCCGCTGATTGATTCCAGCTGCCTGATGATCGTCATCAGCCAGTCCGGCGAAACGAGCGACACCCTGGCCGCCCTGCGCGAGGCGAAACGCCTGGGCGCCCGCACGCTGGCCGTGACCAACGTCGTCGGGTCCTCCATCGCCCGCGAATCCGACCAGGTGATTTACACTTATGCCGGCCCGGAAATCGCTGTAGCCTCCACTAAAGCCTATACGACGCAGCTCATCGTCATGCTCATGCTGGGCATCTATGTCGGCCGTCTGCGCGGCCGGCTCTCCGATGAACTGGCACGGACCCTGACGCACGACATGCGGGAAATCCCGGAGCAGATTCATGCCATGTTGGAAGATACGGAACAGATCAAGGTCTTCGCCAAACGTTACGGGTCCTGCGAAGATGCCTTCTTCCTGGGGCGCAGTCTGGATTACTGCGTAGCCCTGGAAGGCGCCCTGAAACTGAAGGAGATTTCCTACATCCACGCCGAGGCCTATGCGGCCGGCGAATTGAAACACGGTACCCTGGCCCTGATTGTGGAAGGCATTCCCGTCATCGTCCTCGCCACCCAGGCCGATGTCTATCCCAAGACCATCAGCAACCTGAAGGAGGTCAAGGCCCGTGAGGCGACGGTCATCGCCATCGCCCAGGAAGGGGATCGGGAAATCGACAAGGTGGCGGACCACGTCATCTACATTCCCAAGACGGACAAGTTCCTGGCTCCGATCCTTGCCGTACTGCCGCTGCAGCTGCTGGCCTACTACGCAGCCCTGACGCGCGGCTGCGACGTCGACAAACCCAGAAACCTGGCTAAGTCCGTGACGGTCGAATAAGGGTCGGAAAAACGACATCAACATGATAAGGAAGCCTCATGACGACATATATTTTGCCGGCATGAGGTTTTTGTATGCCGGGCCTGCGGGCGCAGACGGAGGGGAGAACAAAAAACCGGAAGCGTGGCTTCCGGTTTTGATGGAGACTTGCTTACTTTGCATGTTCCGCTTCGTATTTGTCGTTGTAGGCCTGGCCCTGTGACTGTACGGAAGCGTCGGATTCTTCCGTGGAAGTCACGACCTGGTCCTGGCTCTTTACGACAGCCGGATGATCGCCGGGAATTTCACTTGCAGAGGCAGCTGCGGAGAAGCCGACAGCCATAACGGCTGCTGCAATCAATGCCAATAACTTTTTCATGGGGATTACCTCCTTTAAAATACAAAATATCTACTGTAAACTTAATATACTTGCAATATGTGTCATTTTCATGGCAATTATAAGTGCTTTTTGCAGTACGGTCCGATTTATTTGCATCTTGCTCTTTAAAAGGCCATTGCTCATTTCATTATGAAACAGAAACTGCACTTTTACAAGATGAACTATTCTGAATTAAATTAAGTTTAAGTCTTGTCTAAACTAATATATTAGTTTAATATATTAGCAACAAAGAACGTTGCGGAGGTTCTTACGAAAAGTCTGCCGGATGCGGCAGGAAGAGTGTTTTCCCTATCCGCAAATTGAAAACAGGAGTGTGAAGGAAATGGCAAAAAAATGGATGATGGCTGCTGCATGTCTCGGTCTGATGGCTGCTCTGGCAGGCGGTTGTGGCGGCGGTGACAAAAAGGACACCAAGGCTGCCGGCGGAGACGGCAAGGTTTACGAACTGAAAATCGGCACGTCCCAGACGGAACAGGCGCTGATCACCCGCAACTACCAGAAACTGGCGGACGAGCTGAACAAGCGCTCCAAGGGCAGGCTGAAAGTCACGGTTTATCCGGCCGGACAGCTGGGCAGTGACGAGGACATGCTGGAACAGGGTATCCAGGGAGCCAACGTGGCAGTCAACACCGATGCTTCCCGCATGGGGCAGTATGTCAAGGACTTCTCCATCCTCATGATGGGGTACTTTGCGGACAACTACGACGAGTGCTACAAAGTGATGCAGACGAAGACCTTCAAGAGCTGGCTCGACAAATTGGATAAGGAACACGGCGTCAAGGTATTGTCCTTCGCTTACTATGACGGTCCGCGCAGCTTCTTCACAAACAAACCGATCAACAGCCCGGCCGACCTGAAAGGCCAGCGTATCCGCACCATCGGACAGGCCGTCACAACCAAGTCCGTAGCGGCCATGGGCGCCACTCCGGTCTCCATGTCCTGGGGCGAAGTCTATAACGGGATCCAGTCCAAGGCCATCGACGGCTGTGAAGTGCAGAATACGTCCGCCTATCCGTCCAAGACTTTCGAAGTGGCAAAATACATGACCAAGACTGAACATTTCCAGCTGATGCAGGGCCTGATCTGCGGCAGCAAATGGTTCAACACCTTGCCGGCCGACCTGCAGAAGCTGTTGGTTGAAACCGCAGACGAAATCGGCCGTGAAACCGCAAAAGACGTCATCAAGGAAGCAAACGCCGACGAAGAGAAGATGGTCAAAGCCGGCCTGAAGGTTTCCGTACCGACCGATCTGGCTGCCTTTAAAAAATCCGTGGATCCTGTTTACGACGAACTGGGCTACACCAAACTGCGTGCAGAACTCTACAAGGAAATCGGCAAAACGAAATAATCGGGCCGGAAGCGTAATAGCCTCCCATCCCGCATACCTGCGCGGGATTTCGGGCTCAAAAATGCGGATATAGCCTGTCAGCAGGCTATATCCCGTTCTTATATAGGCAGCTTTTATCCGCAGGGAATTGGTTTCAAGAAGGGATATCACGATGCATAAAATATCGGCAGTCATCTTACGGGTGGAAGAAAACATAGCGGCCGCCTTGTTGTGCGTGATTGCGACATTGATCTTCATTTCTGCAATCGCGCGGACGGCAGGTCATCCCATCAACTGGGCGGGGGACGCGTCCCTCTTGGCGTTCGGCTGGCTGACTTTTCTGGGTTCCGACGTCATCATCCGCCACAGACATCTGATCCGTATCGACATTATCGAGCAAAAACTTCCGAAAGGGCTGCGCAAAGCCCTGACCATCCTTTTCGACATCTTCATGGTCTTATTCATCCTGCTCCTCGTCGTGTACGGATTCAAGCTGGTTTCGCAAAGCTGGCACCGTTCATTCAACACGCTGTCCATCAGTTATGCCTGGTGCACGCTGGCGGTTCCTACGGGGTCCGTCCTGATGCTGCAGAGCCTGATTGAGAAATTCATCGGGGACATCCGCGGCACGGCAGACGCTGAATGAAGGTGCGGCACGGGGTTCGGACAGAACGCCCGGCGCCGGTTTTGTGAGAGGAGATCAACATGTTATATTCGATTGCGTTCTTCCTGGTGCTCCTGTTCCTGGGAATGCCGGTAGCTTTCGCTATTGCCACATCGGGATTCTCGTTTTTCCTGATGCGGCCTGAAATTCCCTGGACCATCCTGGTCCAGAAGTCGTTATCCACGACACAGTCCTTTACGATGCTTGCGATTCCGCTCTTCATTTTCGCAGGCAACCTGATGAACAATACAGGCGTGACGGCACGCCTGGTCAAACTTTCCAACGTCCTGACGGGCCATATGTGGGGGTCCATCGGGCAGGTATCCGTCGTCCTGTCCACCCTGATGGGCGGCGTTTCCGGTTCGGCCGTCGCCGATGCGGCGATGGAATGCCGTATCCTCGGCCCGGAAATGACGAAACGCGGCTACGCCCCCGGCTGGGCTGCCGCCATCAACTGCCTGACCGGCCTGATTGTGGCTACGATTCCCCCGTCCATGGGGCTGATCCTGTACGGCACCATCGGCGAAGTGTCCATCGGCCGTCTGTTTGTGGCCGGCATCATGCCCGGCATCGTCATGTGTATCCTGATGATGGTTGCCACTTCCTGGTCGGCCCATCATTACGGTTACGTACCGGACCATGCCCATCCGTATCCCCTGAAGACGATTGTGAAGGCTTGTATTGACAGTATCTGGGCCCTTATGTTCCCGATTCTGCTGATCGTCCTGATCCGCTTCGGCGTCATGACGCCTTCCGAATCCGGTGCCTTCGCTGTGTTCTACGCGCTCTTCGTAGGCGTCTTCATCTACAAGGAAATGAACATGGAGAAGTTCCGCAAATGCGTCGTGGACAGCGTCAAAGACCTGTCGGTCATCACCATGATCCTGGCCTTTTCCGGCATCTTCAGCTATGGCGTCGTATTCGACCAGCTGCCCCGGACGCTGACCAACGCCCTGATTGCCATGACGGACAGCAAGTACGCGCTGTTGTTCCTGCTGATCCTCATGCTGACCGTGTTCGGCATGTTTATGGAAACGACGGTCATCACCCTCATCGTCACACCGATCCTGGTTCCAGTCATCACCCGCTATGGCATTGACCCGGTCCATTTCGGCATCATCATGATGACCATCGTTACGATGGGCTGCTCGACACCGCCTGTCGGCGTTGCGCTTTACACGTGTTCCGACATCATGCACTGCAAAGTGGAAGAGACCACGAAATACGCCATTCCGCTGTTCATCGCCATTGCGGCGACGGTACTCGTCATGGTGTTCTTTCCCGATGCGGTCCTGTTCCTTCCGAACCTGGTGTACGGCACGAGCATGTAGCAGGTGTAGCCACCTGTACGGGGTGTTACTATGAAGAAAGTACTTTTCCGACTGCCTCCAAACCGGGTCCGCCGGAATTACCGCGGCGGCGCCGGCATAGACCGGCTGCACAGGCTGTCCCGCTGCGTTGACACGGATCGGCCGGAGGAATGGATCGGATCGATGACGGAGGCCGTGAATCCGGGCCTGCCGCCCATTTCCCACGAAGGACTGGCCACGGTGGAAACGGAAATAGGCCCCCGGTTTTTGAAGGACGTCATTCAGGACGATCCGGCATTTTACCTGGGCGGTTTCCTGCACCGGGACGGTACATGGCAGCCGGGTTTCCTGTTCAAGATACTCGATTCGGCCATGCGTCTCCATGTCCAGGTGCATCCGACGACGGAATTTGCCCGCCGGGTATTGCACAAGCCTTACGGAAAACTGGAATGTTACTATATCTTGGCGGCCCGCGTTCCACACCCCTATATCCGGCTGGGATTCCAACACGCCCCGACCAAAGAGGCGTGGAAACGGATCATTGAACGGCAGGATCTGGCAGCCATGGATGCCTGCTTTGAACCGGTACCCGTGCGGCCCGGCGAAGTCTGGTACATTCCCGGCGGCATGCCGCATGCCATCGGGGAAGGAATCACCATGCTGGAAATCATGGAGCCCTCGGATCTGGTGGTCCGCTGTGAATACGGGCGCGAAGGCATCATTGTACCTCCGGAAGCACGTTTCATGCAGCGCGGGCTCGATTTCTGCCTCGAAATCTTTGATTACCATACCTGGTCCGTGGCGGAAATCACGGCAAAGTGCCGCGTGACGCCGCCGGAACCGGTCCGCTTGCCAGGGTACGAGGTAGTGCGTCTGATAGACAGCAAATTGACATCATGTTTCCGTGTGGATAAACATACGGTGACGGAACCCGTCACCATACGGCACAATAAGGCCTTCACGCTGGGCGTCGTCTGCCAGGGCGATTGCCATATGTGGTCCGGGATGGAAAACATCCGGCTGGGGCAGGGCGACAGTTTTGCCCTGGCTGCGGCGGCGCAATCCTGCCGCGTCGTTCCTGACGGCG
The DNA here is from genome assembly GCA_900316935.1 of uncultured Selenomonadales bacterium. Classification (GTDB taxonomy): domain Bacteria; phylum Bacillota; class Negativicutes; order Acidaminococcales; family Acidaminococcaceae; genus Succiniclasticum. The sequence goes on along the minus strand of ONEW01000004.1, from coordinate 102,366 downwards.
GACCGGTCACCATTGTGACGGTACAATCGGGAGAAAGTATGAGGAAGGAATAGGATGATGGAAGCAAACCTGACGGAACAGGCCAAAGAGCGGCAGCTGGACAGCATGGAAATCTATCCGGTGCTGCGCAAAGCCATTCTGGACCTGTATGTCTGCCCGGGGACGGAGCTCAGCATCCGCAACCTGTGCGAGTACTACCATGCAGGCCGGTCCCCTGTGCGGGACGCGGTCATGCGGCTGCAGCAGGAGGGTTTGGTAACGATTCTTCCGCAGCGCGGCATCATGGTCTCCTTGATCGACCTGGATATCGAGGCGCAGGAACGGTATATGCGGCTGGCCGTGGAAACAGCAGTGACGAGGGACTTTGCCGTCCGCCATACGACGGACCAGCTGCGGGAAGCCGAACGGCTGCTGCAGCAGCAGGTGGACTGGCTGCAGCACGGCGAGGGAGATTATCGTTCGTTCCTGGATCTGGATGACGCGTTCCACGAATACTTTTATGTGGCTATGGGACAGGACTTCTGCTTCCGGACCATGCAGCAGAGCGGCGGATTCTACCGCCGCATGCGTCTGTTGTGCTGCCAGGTCCAGCAAATGTCCCTGAACCTGGAACAGCACGGCCTCATTCTGCAGGCTGTGCGTACCGGCGATGCGGATGGGGTGGCCAGGGCCTTGTCCAATCACCTCCAGAAGCTGGACTATGAGGAGAAGGAACTGCAGGAGAAATATCCCTACATGTTCAAGGGAACGCAGATCCGGGCCTCCGCGCAGCATCTGGGCGTGGACTTCCTGCGTGCCGTCTACGGCGGCCAGAAAGGCTGAGAGAGGAGCTTAACGATTATGAAGATGACCTTTCGCTGGTATGGCGAAAAAGACGATACCATTACCTTGAGGCAGATCAAGCAGATTCCCGGTATGGACGGCGTCGTAGGTGCCCTGTACGATGTCCCGGTCGGGGAGGTGTGGCCCTTGGAGGAAATCGCGGCCCAGGCCGATGCAGCCCGGGCGGCGGGACTCTCCTACGAAACAGTGGAAAGCATCAACGTCCACGAGGATATCAAGCTGGGGCTGCCCACGCGGGACCGCTACATAGAAAACTACATAAAGTCCCTGAAGAATGCGGCCAAATGCGGCGTCAACGTCGTCTGCTACAACTTTATGCCCATCTTCGACTGGACCCGGACGGATCTGGCGAAACCGCTTTACGACGGTTCGACCGCCCTGGCCTTCGACTATCATGTCATTGCAGGCAAGTCGCCCCGCCAGATGGCGGATGAGATTCTGAGCCACAGCAACGGCTACGTGCTGCCGGGCTGGGAGCCGGAGCGTCTGGGCGAATTGGGACGCCTGTTCGATGCGTACGAAGGAATGGGGGAGGAGGACCTGCGGAGCAATCTGGGCTATTTCCTGAAGGCTGTCATCCCGGCCTGTGAAGAGCTTGGCATCCGCATGACCATCCACCCCGACGATCCGCCGCGCAGCGTTTTCGGCCTGCCTCGCATCGTCAAAAACGAACGGGACCTGGACAAGATTGTGAAGCTGGCCGACAGCCCGTCCAACAGCCTCTGCATCTGCACGGGGTCCCTTGGTTCCAACAGGGACAACGATATTCCCCATATCGTCCGCAAGTTCGGGCGCATGGACCGCATCGGCTTCATGCACGTCCGCAACATCCAGGTGCACGAACCGTGGGTGTTCAACGAAGTGGCCCATAAGTCGAAATTCGGCTCCCTGGATATCTACGACATCATGCGCGCCCTGTGGGAAGTCGGATACGAAGGACCCGTCCGTCCGGACCATGGCCGCATGATCTGGGATGAAAAGGGCCGTCCCGGCTACGGGCTGTTCGACCGTGCCCTCGGAGCCAACTACCTGTGCGGTCTGTGGGATGCCATCTGCCGCGAAAACAGCCAGTAAGGCGGGACTCCGTCATTGAGGAAGGAAGCGTGCTTCATGAAGTTATTGGAAAAGAACCTTCAGGATCCGTTTTGGAAAGAACATGGGATTGCCGTTCCCGCTTTCGACCACGCGGCCATGATGGAGGAGACACACCGCCATCCCCGCTGGGTCCACTTCGGCCCCGGCAACATTTTCCGCGCCTTCATTGCCGCCCTGCAGCAGCGGCTGCTGGATAAGGGCCTGGTGCCTTACGGCATTACGGCGGTGGAAACGAATTTTGCCGACCTGATTGAAAAGGTTTATAAAAAGCATGACAACCTGAACATGCTCATGACCATGAATCCCGACCAGAGTGTGGACGAGGCGGTCATCGGCAGCGTCGGGGAAGCGCTGGGCAGCGATCCGAAAACGGACGACTGGCAGCGGCTCCAGGCCATTTTCCGTAACACGGGGCTGGCCATTGTGAGCTTCACGGTCACGGAAAAAGGATACCAGCTGCATAAGCCGGACGGCTCTTACACGGACGCGGCGCTGCAGGATCTGGAAGGCGGGCCGGCAAGGCCTTCCACCTTCATCGGGAAACTGGCCGCCCTGCTGCTGGAACGGTTTCAGGCCGGCCGTCTGCCGGTCACGCTGCTGAGCCTCGACAACTGCTCCCACAACGGCGCCGTGGTACAGGCTTCGGTGCGGGAAATGATCCGCTATTGGGAAAAGAAAGGGGAGGTGACCGGAGCCTTCGCCGATTATATGGAGAAGGACGTCACCTGCCCCTGGTCCATGATCGACAAGATAACGCCCCGTCCTTCTCCTGCCATCCAGGCGATGCTGGAAAAACAGGGCCTGGAGGAGATGGGGATCATCCGGAACGACCACGGCGGCTTTTTCGCACCCTTCGTCAACGCGGAAAAGACGGAATACCTGGTGGTGGAGGACAGCTTCGCAAACGGCCGGCCGCCGCTGGAGGAAGCCGGTGTCATCTTTACGGATCGCGCTACGGTGGAAAAAGTGGAGCGCATGAAGGTCTGTACCTGCCTGAACCCGCTGCACACGGCACTGGCGGTGTACGGTTGCCTGCTGGGATATACGTTGATTGCCGACGAAATGAAGGATCCCGAACTGGCCGGCCTGGTACGGCACATCGGCCAGGAAGGGATGAAGGTGGTTACGAATCCGGGCGTGCTTTCCCCGCAGGCCTTCCTGCAACAATGCCTCGAAGTCCGGTTCCCGAATCCCGCCATTCCCGACACGCCGCAGCGCATCGCCTGTGATACTTCGCAGAAAGTCGGTATCCGGTACGGTGAAACCATCAAGGCTTATGGCAAAGAGGCCGGGCAGCTGCGTTTTATTCCGCTCGCCATTGCCGGCTGGTGCCGTTATCTGCTGGGCGTGGATGACACCGGGCGCCGGTTTGAACTGAGCCCGGACCCGCTGCTCGACCAGCTGCGCAAACAGATGTCCGGCGTGGAATTGGGAGCTCCGACGGATGTACATGCTGCGCTGCAGGGGATTTTAAGCAATGCGGCCATCTTCGGCAGCAACCTGTACGACACGGAGCTGGCGGAAACGGTGGAAGCCTATTTCAGAGAGTTGGTTGCGGGATCCGGCGCGGTGCGCGCGACCCTGAAGAAATACGTGACGAAGGACAAATGAAGAAGGAAAATGAAAAAGACCTGACAGCGATGTCAGGTCCTTCTTCGTTTGGGGTTCAAGGGGAGACATATATTGTCGCACAGTATGGTCCGAGGGACTTACCGTTTCACGCGGGCACCGGCGCCGCCCATGATGGCTTCGACTTCGTCGACGCTTGCCATGGAGGTGTCACCAGGTGTCGTCATGGCCAGGGCACCGTGTGCGGCACCGTAGTTGACGGCCTTTTCGGCATCCCCGGTGGTCATGAGGCCGTAGATGAGGCCCGATGCGAAGGAATCGCCGCCGCCGACGCGGTCCATGATTTCCAGGCCGTTGTAGTCCCTGGCTTTGTAGATTTCCCCGTCAGCCCAGCACAGGGCGCTCCAGTCATTGACCGTGGCGGTCTTGACAGTGCGCAGGGTCGTGGCGACGACCTTGAAGTTCGGGTAGGTCTTGGCGGCTTCGTTGATCATCTTCTTATAGCCTTCGACGTTCAGCTTCTTCAGGCTGGCGTCGTTGCCTTCAATCTTGAAGCCCAGGCAGGCCGTGAAGTCTTCCTCATTGCCTATCATGACATCGACGTACTTCGCAATCTCCTTGTTGACTTCCTGGGCCTTGGCCTGGCCGCCGATGGCGCTCCACATGGAAGGACGGTAGTTGAGGTCGTAGGATACGATGGTGCCGTATTTCTTGGCGGTTTTGATGGCTGCTACGACGGTTTCGCTGGATTGTTCGGACAGGGCCGCGTAGATGCCGCCCGTATGGAACCAGCGTACGCCCAGTTCGCCGAAGATGTAGTCAAAGTCAACATCCTGCGGCGTCATTTTGGAAATGGCCGTGTTGGCACGGTCGGAGCAGCCGACAGCACCACGGATGCCGAAGCCGCGCTCCGTAAAGTTCAGGCCGTTGCGGCAGATGCGGCCGATACCATCGGTCTTGCACCATTTGATGAGCGACGTGTCGACACCGCCCTGGCAGATGAAGTCTTCCATGAGGCGGCCGACTTCGTTGTCTGCAAATGCCGTAATGGCGGCAGTACGCATGCCGAAGCATTTGCGCAGGCCGCGCACGACGTTGTATTCGCCGCCGCCTTCCCAGGCACGGAAGGAACGGGCCGTACGGATACGGCCTTCGCCGGGATCCAGGCGGAGCATGATTTCGCCCAGGCTTACGGCGTCATAACGGCATTCTTCTGCAGGTCTCAGTTTCAAATCCATAATAGCTGACTCCTTTATGATGATGTGATGTATGGCCCTGCGTCAGGGGCGGATTGCTTTGACAAGCGCCACGGCCTCTTCGGCGTTCAGTTTGATCTTTTCAAAGTTGCCGGCGCTGATGTCGTCCTTTTTGGCAATCCAGCTGCCGCCGACAGCCCAAATCTTTTCATAAGACAGGTAGTCCGGGGCGTTTTTCAGGCTGATGCCGCCCGTCGGCATGAAGTACGTGTTCACATAAGGGCCGGCCAGGGCCTTGATCATCTTGAGGCCGCCCGCCGCTTCCGCCGGGAAGAACTTGACGACCTTCAGGCCGAATTCCAGGGCCATTTCGATTTCCGTCGGGGTCTGGATGCCGGGTGTAACGGGAATCCCGTTATCCACGCAGTATTTGACGACCTTGGCGTTGAAGCCGGGACTGACGATGAATTTGGCACCGGCGGCGACGGCGCGTTTGGCCTGGTCCACGGTCAGGACCGTACCGGCACCTACGAGCATGTCCGGGAATTTGGACGCCATGATGCGGATGGATTCTTCCGCGGCGGCGGTACGGAACGTCACTTCCGCCACCGGCAGGCCGCCGTCACACAGCGCCTTGCCCAGGGCTTCGGCGTCCTTGGCGTCGTCCAGTACGACGACGGGCACTACGCCAAGTTCATGAAATTTCTGCAATACATCCGTCATAAAGATACCTCCTTTAATTGTCAGGGAACAGGATATCGGTTATCATCGGGGTCCAGCGGACCGCAGGCGGCCCGCTGGACGGTTTTTCAAATAAATTATATCATGCACCCTGTAAAAGTCAAAAAAACACACCGTGCAGAAATATAAAGTTTTACATAAAAATGAAGGGACATATTTAGTCCCAATGGGACTGTTGTATCTATTTCAAAAACAATTGATACAAATATCAGACAATTGCGGGTAAGCCCTTGCAAGCAGGGTTTTCACCTGTTATGCTTAATGTATACAAGATGTATGCAAGACGGAACGGGAACGGAAATGTCCCGAATCCATTCCTCCGTATTTTACGGATTCCTGGCAAGGGGCGGAGCGTGGAAATGGTGGAAAGAAACCTGAAGGACAAAGCCTACAACTACATCAAGGAGCGGATCATCCGCTGCGAGTTCCTGCCGGGACAGTTCCTGGTGGAAGCGGAGCTGATCAGGGCCATCGACGCCAGCCGCACGCCCATCCGGGAGGCTCTGAACAAACTGGAGCAGGACCGGCTGATCACGATCCTGCCGAAACGGGGCATCCTGGTGAACGACATCACGCTGGCGGACATCAACGCCATTTACGAAGTACGGTTCCTCGTGGAGCCGCCTGTCGTGCGTAAATACGGACATCTCATTTCGGATGCCAAACTGGAGGAGATGCTCCTGAAGAACAATGCCAGTGCCGCGCTGGAACACGATTTGAACGAGTACGACCTGGACAGCGAGCTGCACAACTTGTTCATCGAAACCTGTGGCAATACGTACCTGATGGAACTGATGCAGCGCATCTTCGCACAAAACCACCGGGTGCGCATCCTGTCCGGCGAACGGCTGGAATATAGGCTGCAAGCGACGGTGCGCGAACACGAGGCCATCCTCGAGGAGCTCCTGAAAAAGGACTACACCGCGGCGGAAGAGGCGATGCGGATTCACTTGGAACACTCCCGGGAAGCGGCCGTGACTCTCATGACGACGGATGTACGGTCCTGGGGAAGGGCAGCCGGCAACGGCTGACGCGCCGCGGGACGGCAATAAGGAAGGCAGATTGGCGCAGCACCCGCGCTTTTATAACACAGGATGCAAAAGATCATCAAAGGAGGAATTTCATAATGAACAAGAAGGCATTGGCAATCGGTGTGGCAGGCAGTTTGCTGGCATTGGCCCTGGCGGGCTGCGGCGGCGACAAGAAGACGGACGGGAAGTCCGCACCTGCCAAAGACGGTAAAAAGATCGTCCTGCGCGTCGCTTACGAAAACAGCAAGACCGAACCGGTCGGTGTCGCCTGGGAAAAAGCTAAGGAAATCCTGAACAAGAAATCCAACGGCACCATGGAAATCGTAACCTATCCGGATTCCCAGCTGGGCAAGAAGTCCGCCCTCATCGACTCCATGCTGATGGGCGAAAACGTCTGCACCCTGGCCGACGGTGCCTTCTATGCCGACTATGGCGTGCCGGACTTCGGCATCGTCTTCGGGCCGTTCCTGTTCGACAACTGGGATCAGTGCTGGAAGCTGACCAAGTCCCAGTGGTATAAGGACCAGGAAGGCAAACTGGAAAAGAAGGGCCTGAAACTTCTGGCCTCGAACTGGATTTACGGCGAACGCCACACCCTGACCACGAAACCGGTCAACAAGGTGGAGGACCTGAAAGGCATGAAGATCCGTGTGCCGGGCAACAAGATCCAGACTGAAGGCTTCAACGCACTGGGTGCCACGGCAACGGGCATGCCTCTGGGCGATGTTTACCAGGCCTTGCAGAGCGGCACCATCGAAGGTGCTGAAAATCCGCTAGGCACCCTGTACGGCAGAAAACTGCAGGAAGTAGCCAAGTACCTGATCCTGGACGGCCATGTCAAGAACTTCACGACCTGGGTCGTTTCCGAGAAATGGTTCTCCGGCCTGACCAAGGAACAGCAGCAGTGGCTGTTGGAAACCGCGGAAGAGGCTGGTAAGATCAACAACGAGATCCAGCAGAAGACCGAAAAGGATTACCTGGAAAAGATGAAGAAGGAAGGCGTCAAAGTCGTCGATCCGACTCCGGAAGTCCTGGCCGGCTTCAAGGAAAAATCCAAAGCATTCTATGCCAAGGGCAAAGATTTCGGCTGGTCCGACGGTTTGTACGAAACCGTCCGCAAAGCCATGCAGTAATCCGGGTTCCCGCGGCTGCTGAAGCGTAAGGGACAGTTCCATGGAAAATCCTCATTGCGGTGCCCGCCGACGCGGGCATCGCAATCCTGCGCTTTCAGCCCCGTCACAACCAACAAGAGGAGCTTTTAGAAATGAAAGAAAATCAGTTCAGCCTGAAACGTTGTCTTAGCAATCTGGACCTCGTCATTGCCGGAATTGTGCTGGCCATCCTGATTATACTGACATTTGCGGGCGTAATCTGGCGTTACTTCTTATCGAAGCCGTTTGTCTGGCTGGAAGAAGTGCAGCTGGCCTGCATGGTCTGGATCGTTTTTGCGGCCGCCGGTGCCGCGTTCCGTCTGGGCAACCATGTGGCCATCGAAATGATCGTCGACCTGCTGCCGCGCTTCCTGCAGAAGATTGTACAGGTCCTTATTTCGGTTATTGTGGTCGTTGTCCTGGGTTATCTGCTGTACAACACCGTCGGATTCGTCGAAGTGTTCTTCCGCACGGGCCGTTCCACGAGCATCATGAAGATTCCCTACTGGCTGATTTATGGGATCGCCATCCCGGCCTATGTCGATATGGTCGTCAGCTATTTCTACAGCGTCATCAAAGGCGTGAAGAGCGAAGCAAAGGAGGCGGCATCGAGCGGTGAGTGACGTATTGCTTTTATCCTCTGTCATCATGCTGGTCCTTTTGTTTTTAAAAGTACCTGTGTTCATTTCCGTACTTGGTGGTTCCCTGGTCTACTTCCTGCTGAACCCCGATATCAACTCCGTCATTTTCGCCCAACAGATGATCCTGGGCACGGAAAAGATTTCCCTGCTGGCCATCCCGTTCTTCGTTTGCGCCGGCATCGTCATGAACTATACAGGCGTGACAAAACGCATCATGGACTTCTGTGAAGTCGTGACAGCACACCTGCCCGGCGGCCTGGCACAGGTCAACGTCCTGCTGTCCACGGTCATGGGCGGCCTGTCGGGGTCTAACCTGGCTGATGCGGCTATGGAAGCGAAGATGTTGATTCCCGAAATGACGCGCAAAGGCTTCTCCCTGTCGTTCTCAAGCGTCGTGACGGCTGCTTCGTCCATGATCACGCCCCTGATTCCCCCGGGCATCGCGATGATCCTGTACGGCTGCATTGCCAATGTCTCCATCGGCAAACTGTTCGTGTCCGGCATCGGTGTCGGCGGCCTGTTGTGCATCTCCATGATGATCCTCGTCGGGGTCATTTCGAAAAAGCGCAATTACGGCAAGCTGACGACGGAAAAACTGACAGGTGAACGCGTCAAGAAGGCCCTGAAACCGGCCATCCTGCCGCTGCTTCTGCCAATCATCATCATCGGCGGTATCCGTATCGGAGCCTTCACGGCGACCGAAGCCGGTGCCGTCGCCATCATCTACGCCATCCTCCTGGGTTTCCTGTACCGTGACATGAAGCTGCAGGACCTGGTGGCGAGCCTTAAAGAGACGGTCGCTTCCACATCGTCCATCATGCTGATTGTATCGGCGGCTTCCGTCTATTCGTGGATCCTCACGCGCGAACGCGTGCCCCAGACCCTGACGGAATGGATGCTCCAGACCATCGATAACAAGTTCGTGTTCCTCATTGCCGTCAACATCTTCCTGCTGATTGTCGGCATGTTCATCGAAGGCAATGCCTCCATGATCATTCTGGTACCGCTGCTGGCCCCCATTGCGGCGCAGTACGGCATCAACGAAATCCAGTTCGCCATGATCTACATCTTCAATAACGCCATCGGCGCCCTGTCGCCTCCGATGGGTACCCTGATGTTTGTCACGTGCTCCATTTCGAAGTGTCCGACGGCGGACTTCATCAAGGAAGGCATCCCGTTTTACATCATGCTGGTGGTCGACCTGATTCTAATCACCTATTTCGAACCCCTGACACTGTTCCTGGTCAACCTGATTTACTGATAGAATGTGAGGAGGCAAGTTCCATATTATGAAAGCAATCTATATCGAAGAACCGGGCAAAGTCACGTTCCGTGATATCCCGAAGCCGGTCCGCAAACCCGGCGAAGCCCTGCTGAAGGTGCTGTACGGCGGCATCTGCGGCAGCGACCTGAGTTCCTACCGGGGCACCTTCGCCTATTTCGCTTACCCCCGTATTCCGGGCCATGAGTTTTCCGCGGAAATCGTGGAGATTGACGACAACGACCAGGGCCTGAAACCGGGCATGGTCGTCACTTGCAACCCCTATTTCAATTGCGGCCACTGCTACTCCTGCCAGCGCGGCATCGTCAATGCCTGCACGAGCAACGAGACCATGGGCTGCCAGCGTGACGGCGCCTTCTGCGAATACATCACCATGCCCATCGAACGCATTTACGACGGCAAAGGCCTGCCGGCCAACCTGCTGTGCGCCATTGAACCGTTCTGCATCAGCTGGCACGGCGTGTCCCGCGCCCACATCAGGAAGGGGGACAAGGTGCTGATCGTCGGGGCCGGCACCATCGGCGTGCTGGCCGCCATTTCCGCCAAGGCCAAAGGCGGCGAAGTCTACATCGCCGACGTGGCGCAGCCGAAACTGGATTACGCCAAAAAGTATTTCGGCGTGGCGGGCACCATCCTGAACTCTTCCGAGGAAGCCTTTGCCAAGGCCTGCAATGAAATCACCGGCGGCAACGGGTTCGATGTGACCATCGAGGCCGTCGGCCTGCCTTCCACGTTCCAGAACTGCATCGACGCGGCCGCCTTCGGTGCCCATATGGTGCTTATCGGCGTAGGCAAGAAGAATCTGGACTTCAACTTCACGCTCCTGCAGAAGAAGGAGTTGAACGTGTGCGGGTCCCGCAACGCCCTGAAGAAGGACTTCCTGGAACTGATCGACCTGGTCAGGACGGGCACGGTGCCCCTGGACAAGGTGGTCACGGACGAATATGGCTTCAGCGAAGCCCCCAAGGCGTTTGCCGATTTCTCCGCCCATGCGGGCGAAATGCTGAAGGTGCGCATCGACTTCAGCCGGTAATCCAACAGAACTGGTAAGTGCGTCATTCCGCCTGCCGGCAGGATATCATCCGGCCGGCAGGCTTTTTGACTGGAAAGAGGGACAGGACATCGGCCTGTCGGAAAGGATGATGAGATGGATCAGTTAAGCTTCAAGACGCTGGCAAAGCTCGGTTACAAGGGCTATTTGAAGAAGAAGGCCCCGGAAAAGGTGCTCCAGTTCGGCGAAGGAAATTTCCTGCGCGCCTTTGTGGAGGACTTTCTGGACCAGGCCAATGAAAAGGCGGACTGGAACGGCAAAGTGGCCATCGTGCAGCCGACGCCGCGGGGCCGCAAGACCGATGCCATCAACGCCCAGGACGGGCTGTACACTCTGTATCTGCGGGGCAGCGAAAACGGCCGCAAGGTGGATGAAAAGCGCGTCATCTCGTCCGTGAGCCGCTGCATCAACCCTTACCGGGACTACGGCGGATTCATCGAGGCGGCCTGCGGGAAGGATTTGGAGATCATCACGTCCAATACGACGGAAGCGGGCATTGCCTACGACCCGGCCATGAAGCTGGAAGACAGGCCCTGCCTGAGCTTTCCGGGCAAACTGACCCAGGCTTTGTATGCGCGGTTCCAAAAGGGCTTGCCGGGCCTCCTCATCCTGAGCTGCGAGTTGATTGACAACAACGGCAAGGAATTGTTGAAATGCGTCAATCACCACATCGATGACTGGAAGCTGGGGGACGCGTTTAAGCAGTATGTGAATGAAGAAAACACGTTCTGCAGCACCCTGGTGGACCGCATCGTCCCCGGCGGGGCCAGGGACGAAGCTGAAAGCGCCGCCATGGACGCGGCCAACGGCTATACAGACGCCTTGAAGGACGTCGGTGAATGCTTCGGCATCTGGATTATCGAAGGCGACGCTTCGCTGAATGACCGGCTGCCGTTCCATAAGGCCGGACTGGACAAGTTCGTCCAGGTCGTACCCGATGTCGCCCCGTACAAGAAACGCAAAGTACGCATCCTGAACGGTGCCCACACTGGCTTCGTCCTGGGTTCCTACCTGGCCGGGCAGGACATCGTGCGCGACTGCATGCACAATGAGACCATCAAGGGGTTCATGAACAAGATGCTCTATGAGGAAGTCATTCCGACCCTGCCGCTGGACAAACAGGATCTGCAGGATTTTGCCGCTGCCGTGGCGGACCGGTTCAACAACCCCTTCGTCGACCATCAATTGCTGAGTATTTCCCTGAATTCGACATCGAAATGGCGGACCCGCAACATGCCGTCCTTCAAAGATTACGTGGCGGCCCAGGGCAGACTGCCGGTCTGCCTGACCATGTCCCTGGCGGCGTATATCGCGTTCTACAGCTGCGACGTGCAGCGCCGTGAAAGGGACGGCCTCATCTGCCGGCGCCCCAATGGCAACGAGTACAAGGTGCAGGACGACGCCTGGGTCCTGGATTTCTATTCCGCACACCGGGCGGATACGCCGGAAGACCTGGTCCATGCCGTCCTGGCGAACGAAACGATGTGGGGCGAAGACCTGACGCGTACGGCCGGACTGGAAGAAGCCGTGGTCCGTGATTTGAAATGCATCCGCACGGACGGGGCGGAAAAGGCGTTCGCGTCCTGCCTCTGAGAGGAGCAGCCTTATGAACGACGTAATTCAGATTCATCCCAACGATTCCGTGGCCGTGGCCCTGCGGCAGCTTCGCAAAGGAGAAGCCGTGACGGCGGGAACCGTTTCCGTGACAGTTCTCGAAGATATCCCGCGGGGGCATAAGATTGCGCTGCGGCCCATCACAAAGGGCGAGGCGGTCCGCAAGTACGGCGTCGCCATCGGCCATGCCGTGCGGGACATTCCTGCCGGCGCCCACGTACATACGCACAATATGCAGACGAACCTGTCGGGGGAAGAGGAATATACTTACCGCCCCGCAGACTGCCGCCTGACGCCGCGTCCGGCGGAAACGTTCCAGGGCTTTTTGCGCAAGGACGGACAGGCGGGCATCCGCAACGAGGTCTGGATCCTTCCCACCGTCGGCTGCGTGAACGATGTGGCCCGCAGGCTGGCGGCGGACAATCAGGACCTGCTGCAGGGGACCGCGGTGGACGGCATCTATGCGTTTACCCACCCCTATGGCTGCAGCCAGAGCGGAGCCGACCATGCGCAGACACGCAGACTGCTGGCCGCCCTGACCCGGCATCCCAATGCCGGCGCCGTGCTGGTGCTGCATCTCGGCTGCGAAAACCTGACGCACGGGCAGTTCGTGGAGGAACTGGGGGATTACGACCCGGAACGGGTACGTTTCCTGACATGCCAGCAGGTCGACGACGAGTTTTCTGCCGGGCGGAAGCTGCTGCAGGAATGCGTGGCCTTTGCAGGGCAGTTCCGGCGGCAGCCTCTGCCGGCTTCCAAACTCGTCGTGGGCCTTAAGTGCGGTGGTTCCGACGGTTTGTCGGGCATTACGGCGAACCCTGCTGTCGGCCGGTTCAGTGACCTGCTTCTGGCGGAAGGCGGCAGCACAATCCTGACGGAAGTGCCGGAAATGTTCGGCGCCGAATCGATGCTGCTGGACCGCTGCGTATCACCGGAAGTATTTCAGAAGGCGGCCGCCATGCTGAATGGGTTCAAGGACTATTTCCTGTCCCACCATACGGTGGTATACGAAAACCCCAGCCCCGGCAACAAGGCCGGCGGCATTTCGACCCTCGAAGACAAGAGCTGCGGCTGTGTGCAGAAGGGCGGTACGGCACCGGTGTCCGATGTGCTCGGATACGGGGAACGCGTCCGGACGCCGGGGCTTTCCCTGCTCTACGGGCCGGGCAACGACCTGATTTCCAGTACGGCCCTGGCCGCCGCCGGGGCCCAGCTGATCCTGTTCACCACGGGCCGCGGTACTCCCTTCGGGACACCTGTCCCGACGCTGAAGATTGCGTCCAATTCGGAACTGGCGGAATACAAGCCCGGTTGGATCGATTTCAACGCCGGTACCGTGGCGGAAGGCGAAACACTGGACCAGGCCGGACGGCGGCTGCTGCAGCTGGTACTGGAAACCGCCGGCGGCAACCGTTCGAAGAACGAGCTGAACGGATACCGGGGCATCGCCATCTTCAAGGATGGCGTGAGCCTGTAACGATGCCTGCCGCACAGTGTAAGGATGGAACCGGCTTTTCCAAGATACAGAAATCTCCGTCCCCGGACACAGGGTGTGACCGGGAACGGAGATTTTCTCTGCCTTTTATGTCCTTTGCCTTATTCCTTCCCTTTTCTGCCGCGTACATGGCTGAAAAGATAGAGCGGTAAGAAGATGATCCACGCAAGGAAGGTCCCCAGGGCCCACCAGGCGGCATGGGGCACATTGTGGTTGCGGGCGTCGTTATGTACAAAGTAGGCCAGCGAGAGGGATAAGATCCAGTTGAAATAGCTGATGCCGAATGGTCCGGCTTCCAACAAAGAGTTGAAATAGGATTCCTGCATGATGTAACTCCTTATTCCTTAAAAACAGGGACATCCGGAAGAAGCCGCAGGGACGCGGCGTTGCGCAGACTCCGGCTGGTCTTGAGGTTTTCGATGCTGACCTCGAACAGGCGGTCCCACGGGAAATCGACCTGGAAGGTCGTTCCGACTGTAATGACATAATTCTTGGAGAGCCGCTCCATGTCCTGCTGGGCGATATTCCGGATTTCCGGACGATGAGCGCCCAGATTGTATTTCAGGGCGTTTTCCTTCTTCTTTTCCAGATCCGTGGAGATGATGCGGCGCGCATTGGACTGGTAGTACCAGTCGTCCAGGATGCGCTCCCGCAGGAGCGCATCCTGGTTTTCCTTCGGCGTGGTTTCGGCAAGCATGCCCTGGGCGATGGCGAACCCGATGGCGTTGTCCGCCGTGTTCCAGCCGTTGTAGGCACTCAGGCGTTCCGTAAACCCGCGCAGGGACATTTCGTTCATGAACCCGTTGTCTCCGCCGTTGGAGAAGGCGACATCGGCCAGGGAGATGTTGCGGCCCTGGTCCAGCATGTGGCCCAGGTTCGTAATGTACCGTTTATTGGACGGCGAAGCGAAATATTGATTGGAAAGGTCTGTCGAATCGCGGGTGATGCCGTCAGCCGGTGTGTTGATAGCCAGCACGACATCCGCATGGGCCGGGTCGTTTACAAGGGACCCGCCGGCAGCGAGGATCTGTTCCGGAACGGACGTGCCCAGGGGCAGGTCTGAATACTGTGGTATCGTTTTGGCCCCGACACCTTCCACGTACATCTGGTACACTTTCGGCACGCGGCCGGCCTGTTCATTGGCGGCACGGGTGAGCAGCAGCAGACCCAGCTGGTCAACACCAGGCAGGATCTGGAATTCCGACGCCGCAACGTCGGCATTGCTCAGGGCAAGATGGCGCGCCTCCATATGGGTGTGCGAGTAGGGGGCATTGTCGTCCTTGCCTACGGCAAAGTAGTCAAAACGGCCCATGCGGGCGAGCATAGCCAGTTCCCGGTTGATCTCCATGTTTTTGCTGCGCCGGTCCAGCCAGTCCTTCAGATGACTCTTGGCCATGTTGCGTTCCAGCGTACCCGATTCAAAATCCTCGAGCAGGGATGCGGCATGGACATCGGATTTGTCCGCCAACTGCGAATATTTGAAGATGGCCGGCCCGACGTCGCTGTAATAGGCCGGTTCCACATTGCCGTAACTTTCGCGTGGCGTCCGCATGAGCGTCGAAAATCCGTAGAAGCGGATGTTTGTGTCCATCTTCAGGTTCTTGAGCCGCGTCACGCGTGCCTGCAGCGCATCCAGCGGGATGTTGTGCGTCCGGGAGGCGACCAGGCCGCCGTAAATCAGGGCATCCGTCGAGATGACGGCGCCGTCCACTTTTTCCGCCCGGTGTTCCAGCCAGTCCCACAGCTTTTCCGTATCGGCCGGGGCCGTACGGGTGGCCAGGAGTTTGGCCGGTGGCGTATAGATCTTGTAACCTGCCGCTTCCATGACCCGGACCGGGTAATCGTAACAGACAGGGCGGTTATCCAGGGGGATGAAGATGAAGGACGTTTTCTGTTTGGCCTGCGCGGCGGCCGGAGCCAGGAATGTGGCCAGGGCCAGCAGGGCTGCCAGAAAACGGTATAGGGAATGCCTCATCATGAATCGGTCCTCTTCTTTCCTTGGGAAGCTTTACCTTTTGCCGCTGCTGCCGGGGTGCGGCAGGCGTCGGGAAAAAGGCTGCTATCAAATAATTATAACGCATAACGCAAAGAAAGAAAAGGGGCGGCACAATGGTTCCCGTCATATGAAAAGGCCGGCCCCGCAGGAGCCGGCCAGAGTAAGCATGTCTGTATCTGTGATTATGGAAGGGCTTGTCAATCCTGCACCTTGTCGTCGATTTCCTGCTGCAGGCGGGCGATGAAGGCATCGAGCTTCATGGCCCCCAGGTCGCCGCCATGGCGTTTGCGGACGGCGACGGTGCCGTCTTCCTCTTCCTTGGCGCCGATGACCAGCATGTAGGGGACCTTCTGGACCTGTGCTTCGCGGATCTTTTTCCCGATCTTTTCGGACCGGTCGTCCAGGGTGACGCGGAAGCCCAGTTCGAACAGCTCGTCATAGACCTTCTTCGCATAGCCCTGCTGCTTGTCCGTAATGGGCAGTACGCGGACCTGGTTCGGAGCCATCCAGACGGGGAAGGCACCGGCGTAATGTTCGATCAGGATGCCGATGAAGCGTTCGATGGAACCGTACACGACGCGGTGAATCATGATGGGACGGTGCTTCTGCCCGTCTTCGCCGGTGTACTCGCAGTTGAATTTTTCCGGCAGCAGCATATCCAGCTGGATTGTGCCGCACTGCCAGGTGCGTCCCAGGGAGTCTTCCAGATGGAAGTCGATCTTGGGGCCGTAGAAGGCGCCATCGCCTTCGTTGACCACGTAAGGCAGATGATTGTTTTCCAGGGCCTTGCGCAGGCCTTCCGTCGCGATTTCCCAGGATTCGTCGGTGCCCAGGGAATTTTCAGGACGGGTGGACAGTTCTGCATGATACTTGAGGCCGAAGGTGGCGTACACTTCATTGAACAGTTTGATGACGTTCGTGATTTCCGGCTGGATCTGTTCCGGCGTCATGAAGATATGGGCGTCGTCCTGGGTGAAGCAACGGACACGGAACAGGCCGTGCAGCGCGCCGGAAAGTTCATGGCGGTGTACCAGGCCCAGTTCGGCGTAACGCAGGGGCAGCTCCTTGTAGGAATGGGGGCGGGTGTTGTAGACCAGCATGCCGCCGGGGCAGTTCATGGGTTTGATGGCGTAGTCTTCGCCGTCGATCTTGGTGAAGTACATGTTTTCACGGTAATGGTCCCAGTGACCGGAACGGATCCACAGTTCGCGGTTCATGATCAGAGGGGTCATGACTTCATCATAATGGTATTTGCGATGTACCTGATGCCAGTATTCCAACAGGGCATTGCGCAGCAGCATGCCGTTGGGATGGAAGAACGGGAAGCCCGGGCCTTCGTCGTGCAGGCTGAAGATGTCCAGTTCTTTGCCCAGTTTGCGGTGATCGCGTTTTTCAGCCTCTTCCAGCATATGCAGGTAGGCCTCCAGGTCTTCCTTGCTGGCAAACGCTGTGCCGTAGATGCGCTGCAGCATCTTGTTCTTTTCATTGCCGCGCCAGTAGGCACCGGCGATGCTCATCAGTCTGAAGGCTTTGACACGGCCCGTGGAGGGGCAGTGCGGACCGGCACACAGGTCGGTGAAATCGCCCTGGGTGTAGAGGCTGATGACGGCGTCCTTCGGGAGGTCGTTGATCAGTTCCACCTTGTAGATCTCGTTTTCAGCAGCAAAACGTTCCAGCGCTTCTTCGCGGGACACTTCGCTGCGGACCAAGGGGATGTTCTGTTTGACGATTTTGGCCATTTCCTTCTCAATGGCGCGCAGGTCATCGGGCGTGAAGACATGGTCGCTGTCCAGGTCATAATAGAAGCCGTTGTCGATGGCCGGGCCGATGGCGAACTTCACCCCCGGGAACAGGTGCTGGATAGCCTGGGCCATGACGTGGGACGCCGTATGGCGGATGGCATGGAGGCCTTCCTTCGTGTCCGGCGTTACGAATTCGATCTCGGCGTCCTTTTCCAGTTTGTCGCCCAGGTCCTTGTTTTCACCGTTTACAACAGCCAGCAGGGCCTGTTTGCCCAACTTCTGGTTCAGGTCCCTGGCGATGTCCAGATAAGTGGTGCCTGCGGGATATTCCCGTACGCTGCCATCTTTCAACGTTACTTTGCAGTCAGCCATTGTTTGTTCCTCCTAAAACTTATGCTATATGGAAAAATGATTGAGAAAACATGGGAAATAAAAAAACCCCGTACCCGACATCGGGACGAGGTTGCTCGCGGTTCCACCCAAATTGACTGCTGTGCAGTCCGCTTTCTGAATGATAACGCTGTTCAAGCGGCGCTTCATACTGGGCGGGTTTCCGCTTTTCCGAAGGCAGTTTGAAGGGGGTTGGGAAGATGTCCTGGCCCGGCCGCTCTCAACATACACGGCCTTTTCTGTAAAGCTGGTGCAGCTCCTGTTTCCTTCGCATCACTGTTCGCATTTTTCACTATGGCTAGATTATAACACTTTAAGGGGTGATGTCAAGCCGGAACGGCTTTTCCGTGTCCAGGCTTTCCTTTTTCCCCCGTTCTGGAGTACAATGAATATATATCATCCAAGTAACTCATTACAGAACCGAGGAAGGGAGTATTCCTGTGAATCCTGTGCAAGAGCCGGGCGCCCCGAAAACGCCGTTCAGTTATTGGAAGCTTTTCGTGTCGACCTTCATCATCAGTACCTTCACGGTCGGCGGCGGCTTCGTGATTGTGCCGCTCCTGAAGTCGAAATTCGTCGATGAATACGGCTGGATCGGGGACGACGAGGCCCTGGACCTCGTGGCCATCGCCCAGTCCGCACCAGGCGTGGTGGCAGCCAATGCGGCCATTATCCTGGGGTACCGCATGGGCGGGTTCCGCGGTACCGCCGTAGCCCTTTTCGCCACCGTGCTGCCGCCCCTCATCACCCTGACCATCATTTCCTATTTTTACGAAGCCTTCAAAACCAACCTCTACGTGCGTATACTTTTAAAAGGCATGCAGTGCGGTGTGTCGGCGGTCCTGGTCAACGTGCTTCTGGGGCTGGTTGCCAGGCAGGTGAAGAAGCGGCTCGTCCTGCCGCTCGTCATCATGGCCGGGTCGTTCACCGCCTCCGTCTTCTTCCACGTCAACGTCATGGAAATCATCCTGGCCGACGCCGTTATCGGGCTGCTCCTGATGCGCGACCCCGTGTACAATTGAGGAGGCGCGCCATGGAACTGATTCTGCAATTATTCCTGAGTTTCGCCAAAGTAGGCTTGTTCTGCATCGGCGGAGGCTATGCGTCCCTGCCCCTCATCCAGGAGGAAGTGGTGACCCGCTTCGCCTGGATGTCCATGAACGAGTTCGTCGACATCTTCACCATTTCCCAGATGACGCCCGGTCCCATCGGTATCAACGCGGCGACCTTCGTCGGCAGCAAGGTGGCCGGCATTCCCGGCTCCGTCGCGGCTACAGCCGGTTTTGTGTTCCCCTCGGTGGTCATCGTCCTGCTGCTGGGGTACCTGTACTACCGTTACGGCAGTGTGGGTCCCATCCGCGGCGTTCTGAACGCCCTGCGGCCCGCCGTGGTCGCCCTTATCGCCAACGCCGGTATCGGCATCCTGCTCCTGGCCTTGTGGAACTGCGAAGAGGCGCCTGTCAGCCTGGCCCAGACCGACTGGCCCGGCGTCTTCATCTTCGTCGTGTCTCTCGCGGCCATCCGCTGTAAGTTCGGTACCATCAAGACCCTGGCGGCATCCGGCGTCCTGGCACTCATCCTGTTCCTGGCCCTGGGCATTACGCCGCCCTGATTCCCTTTGTAAAGGAGCGATGTTTCATGATCCTGTATTTTTCCGGCACGGGCAATTCCCTGAGTGTGGCCCGCACTCTGGCTGAAGAAACGGGCGACAGTCTCTGCCATATGGCCGATGCATTGCCTCCGGCCGGCAACCCTGGCACGGGCGAAGCTCCGGTCATGATGCCTGCCAGAGTCATCGGCCTGGTATTCCCGGTCTATTATAATGACGTACCGGACGCCGTCAAGGAGTTCCTGGACAAGGTCCGCTTCGATCCGTCTTCCTATATTTATGCAGCCGTCACCTGCGGCGGGTCGGCCGGCAACACCCTGTCCAACCTGGACCGCATCCTGCAGCGCCGGGGCTGCCGCCTTTCCTATGGCAGGCCGTTCTTCATGATTGCCAATTCCACGGCGACGTGGAAACGGCAGGTCACGTATGACTATGGCCGGCTGGAAACGGCCCGGCGCGAAGCCCGGAATATGGCGGCCGCCGTGCGGAGCCGTACGACGGACCGGTCGGCCCTCCGCCGTTCCCTCACTGCCACCGTCATGGGCTCCTCCCTGAGCCGGGCCCTGATGAAGGGCTTCCTGCAGCCGTCGGTTAACCCGTCTGCCTGCGTCCATTGCGGTATCTGCGTGCGGGTGTGTCCGAATCACAACATTACGGAACGGGAAGGGCGGATCGTACTGGGCAGCCACTGTACCCAGTGCCTGGCCTGTGCCCACTGGTGTCCCCACGGCGGCATAGCCGTCCATGGCCGCGTTATCCCGAAAGAGACCCGCTACCACCATCCGGATATCAGCCTGCAGGACATGTTCCGGCGCTGACGGATCCCCCCTTGTCTCTTCAATCGGGGAGAAGAGGACAACATATAAAAAAAGGAAGCAGCCTTCGCAAGGGTTCAGAATTTGCGGCGGCTGCTTTTGTGTTCGATTTTGACCCATGTCTTTTGGTGGTTGAACATGGAAATGAGGGAAATATAGGAGAGAAGGGAATAGAAGATGGGCATGGTCAGGATGCCGGCTGCCAGTTTGCGGGCCGGCCGGCCGGAAAGGCGCGCAGCCAAGTAGCCCGTGAGGATGGTGGCCAGATAGCCCGCCAGGGTGGGTACGAAGAAGAGCAGGTACTGACCGTCGCGGAGCATGATGCAGGCATTCAGCACGAAACAGATGGCTGTCAGGCCGAACAGGCCCGTCAGGTAGACACCGGCGAAAATGTCGAAGAGACGCCATGAGGGCCGGGCTGTGAAGGTGCTGAACCAGTCCCAGGCATAATTGGTGCAGACCTGGATGCCTCCCGTACACCAGCGCCGCAGCTGGGACCACATGACGGAAAAACGGGCCGGCTGTTCGTCGTAGAAGAAGGCGCTGTCCACGTAGACCACGCGGTGACCGGCCAGATTCTGCTGGAAGGTGAATTCCACGTCTTCGGACACGCTGCACGAGTACCAGCCGTTTTGCAGCAGATCTTTGCGGAAGGCGAACCCCGTCCCCGAGACCATGGCCGACAAGCCTAATTCATAGCGGGGCAGGTTGTACATGGAATTGACCATGGCCCAGTACATGGTGTACCATTGCGTGACGAGGGAGTCGTAAGGATTCTGGGCCAGCCGGCGCCCCGTAACGATGGCGGCGCCGGCTGTGAAGGCCTCGTTGAATTTCGCCAGGAAGCCCGGTCCGACCTGGTTGTCGGCATCGAAGATGGTGATGCAGTCGAATGGTTCCGGCAGGGACAGAAGGCGCGGCATGAAGTCGTTCAGCACTTTGCCCTTGCTGCTCCGTCCGCCTTCCGTGTGTTCCCATACGGTGACGCCCGGAAAACGGCGGGCCAGTGCCACCGTACCATCGGTGCAGTGGTCCGCGAAGACGAAGGTATGGTACCGGTCTGCCGGATAATGCATATCCTGCAGGTCCTGCAGGATATGCCCCAGGACCTGTTCCTCGTTATGGGCGCAGATGACGATGGCAAACTTCACAGGATGGGCGGCTGCAGCGGTCTGTACGGCCTGTTTCGCTGCCGTATCCGTGCCGATTGCGGCTGGTGCCTGCGGATCCTGGTCCGCATAGGGCCCTGGCGTGATGCGCTCCGGGCTGCGTGCTTTCCGACGCCGCCGCAGGCGTTGCAGCAGGCCGGCGCAGCAGACGAGGATGCACCATACAATAAAGGAAGAAAAGATTAGCTGTAATGTCCACATGATATCAATACATCAAACTCATTTAGTTGCTGGAAACTTACATAGGATGTATTTTTATTTTACCTCAAAACAACAGGGAAAAGAAAGGGTGAAACAGATTTCAATGGAAAAGGGTAAACCAACGGTTGACACTCGAGTAACAAAGCAGAAGCCATCCGCTTCTCACCTTGCGGCCAAGCTCGACAGGGTTGAATAAGGCAATCATTTTGCGCGGGTGGAAGTTTTCTGCCCGCGTTTTCGTTTACCTGTTTTGTTACAGGAGAATGGCGGAAGGACGGGGCCGCACCCGTTCCATTTCCGTGTGAGAATCTGGAGGTGAACCACTATAAGCAGAGGAGACTTGCGCATCAATGACGATATCCGTGCGAGAGAGGTCCGCGTCATCGACGAGGACGGACAGCAGCTGGGTATCATGTCCAGCCGTGACGCCGTCCACGTGGCCATGGAACACCACCTGGACCTGGTGGAGATCTCGCCGCAGGCACGTCCGCCTGTATGCAAGATATTGGATTATGGCAAATATCGTTACGAGCAGCAGAAACGGGAAAAAGAAGCCCGTAAGAAACAAAAAGTCTTTGAAATTAAAGAAGTCAAGCTGCGCCCCGGTATTGAAGACCATGACTTTGGCGTTAAGTTCAAGAATGCAGCCCGCTTTCTGCAGGACGGCAACAAGGTCAAGGTCACGATCATGTTCCGTGGCCGTGAAATGAGCCATCCGGAGTTGGGCGAGGCACTGCTCAACAAGATGGCGGAACAGCTCGGCGATGCTGCCGTTGTAGAAAAGAAGCCGAAAATCGAAGGCCGCAATATGACCATGGTCGTTGCGCCCAAGCAAAAATAACCTGAGGAGGAATTTAGAATGCCTAAGATGAAAACCCGCAGAAGCGCCGCAAAACGCTTCAAAGTAACCGGTACTGGAGAATTCAAACGTGGCCATGCTTTCCGCAGCCACATCCTGGAACATAAATCCCCGGCCCGTAAGAGAAACCTGCGTAAAGCCGCCCTCGTAGCCAAGACCGACCACGAGCATGTAGCCAAGATGTTACCGTACGCATAAGACTTACGAGAGAGAGGAGATTTGAAAGATGACTAGAATCAAAGTTGGTGTAACCGCACATCGTCGTCATAAACATATCTTAAAGCTGGCCAAGGGCTATCGCGGAGCCAAGCACCTGCAGTTCAAGAAGGCTAATGAGACCGTGATGAAGGGCCTCATGTATGCCCGTCGTGACCGCCGTGCCAAGAAACGCGAATTCCGCAACCTGTGGATTGCCCGTATCAACGCCGCAACCCGCGCCAACGGCATGTCCTACAGCCGTTTCATCTGCGGTCTGACCAAAGCCGGCATCGAACTGAACCGCAAGGTTCTGGCCGATATGGCCATCAACGACGCCGCCGCTTTCACCAAACTGGTGGAAACCGCCAAGGCTGCCCTGTAACCAGATCCATCGAACCCGGACCTTGTGTTCGGGTTCTTTTTGTATCCTGTGCCGGTAACTGTACCGGCATGGGACGGGGGAAATCATGGAATCCATTACGAGCGTGAACAATCCGCAGGTCAAAGCTGCGGCAAACCTGAAAAACAAAAAGTTCCGGGCGGAGACCGGCACCTTCGTCGCCGAAGGTCTGCGGGCCGTCCGCGAGGCTATCGCCTATGGGCGGGTGGAAAGCCTTTTTGTGACCGATGACGAGGCGGAACGCCTGGGAGACTGGCTGGACAAGGCGGTGTCCCGGGGTGCCCGCCTGTACCGCGTCGACGGAAAGGTCATGGCCCGGCTGAGCGATACCAAGACCCCCCAGGGCGTGCTGGCCGTAGCTGCCATGCCTCGAACCGGCCTGGCGGACCTGCGTCCCGGTCTGCCGGATCCCGACGCGCCCGTCGTCGTCCTGGACCGCATCCAGGATCCGGGCAATCTGGGCACCATCATCCGCACGGCCGATGCAGCCGGTGTGCTGGCCGTCCTGCTCCTCGAAGGCTGCGTGGACGCCTACAGTCCCAAAGTGGTGCGGGCCACCATGGGGTCCCTGTTCCACCTGCCGCTGGTGCAGCACCTGGCTGCGGAAGAAGTCCTGTCCTGGTGCAGCCGGCAAGGATTCCGCACAGTGGCAACCTGTCTGGAAGGCGCCAGCGACCTGTACCGGGCAGACCTTTCGGGCAAACAGGCCTTTCTTCTCGGCAATGAGGCCAACGGTGTGACACCGGCCCTGCAGCAGGCTGCCGCAGAAAGGGTCTATATCCCTATGCCCGGCAAGGCGGAATCCATGAACGTCGCCATGGCGGCAGGCATCATCCTCTTTGAAGCCCTGCGCCGGCGCCGGTACGGCCGCATGTAAAACCTGGATGGGTAGTGCGTAACAGTGTATACTGAATGGC
The DNA here is from genome assembly GCA_900316935.1 of uncultured Selenomonadales bacterium. Lineage (GTDB taxonomy): Bacteria > Bacillota > Negativicutes > Acidaminococcales > Acidaminococcaceae > Succiniclasticum. The sequence goes on along the minus strand of ONEW01000004.1, from coordinate 78,361 downwards.
TGGTCCGGGAGATGCATTGTAACAAATGATACAACGAATCTGGGATTTCCCATTTTCGCGGTGTTTTGTTTGCTGTCTTCCGTGTTCCCTGCTATAATGCAGTCATAAGGATCAGAACTTCATAGTTCGCATGAAGGATCCGGGAGAGCCGCCTGGCGGCGCCGAAGGGGTAATCGCGTAAACTCTCAGGTTTCAGGACCGGATCCGGACGAAACTCTGGATATACCATTCCCCGGCTTTGGCCGGGAGATCTTCGTAAACAGAGGCGTGGAAAACGTTATGTTTTCCACGCTTTTTGTTTTATATGTTGTTTTGTGTTGTGTTTTGCTGCGTTGCGAGAGGAGGGGGACATTTATGGAAAAAAAGACACCGCTGTACGATGTCTATGGCAAGTATGGCGGCAAAATCATCTCGTTCGGCGGCTATCTGCTGCCGGTCCAGTTCAAGGGAATCATGGAGGAGCATATGGCGGTCCGCACGGCTGTCGGCCTCTTTGATGTTTCCCACATGGGCGAAATCACCTGCCGGGGCAAAGATGCCCTGGCCTTCCTGAACCGCGTGCTGACGAACGACTACACTTCGCTGAAGACCGGATCAGCCCGCTACAGCCCCATGTGCAACGACAAGGGCGGCATTGTGGACGACCTCATCGTCTACAAGGTGGCGGACGAGGACTACTTCATCGTGGTCAACGCTGCGACGAAGGACAAGGATTATGCCTGGATGCAGGCCCACGTCCACGGGGACTGCCGGTTGGCGGACGTGTCGGACCAGTACATCCAGCTGGCCCTGCAGGGGCCGAAGGCGGAGGATGTGCTGCGCAGGCTGCTGCCGGACGAAGCAATCCCGAAGAAGCCCTATACGGCGAAGTTCCATGTGGACCTGCAGGGGACGGATACGGTTGTTTCGCGCACAGGGTATACGGGCGAAGACGGGTTTGAGCTGTATTTCGCCGTGCCGGACGCGGAAAAGGTCTGGAACCTGCTCCTGGAGACGGGCCGTCCGTACGGCATCCAGCCCTGCGGCCTGGGCGCCCGGGATACGCTGCGCATGGAAGCCGCCATGCCCCTGTACGGACAGGAGATGTCCGATGACATTACGCCGCTGGAGGCAGGCCTGGACCGGTTCGTGAAACTGACGAAGCCCGACTTTATCGGCAAGGCGGCCCTGGTGGCGGCGGGCGAACCGCAACGGGTGCGCGTGGGCCTGAAAGTGACGGGCCGCGGCATCGTGCGGGAGCACATGGATGTCTGGGCCGCGGGAAAGCTTGTAGGACATACCACGTCGGGGACGTACTGCCCCTATGTGAAACGCCCCATCGCCATGGCTCTGGTGGACCGGGACCATGCCGCGGCGGGAACGCCGCTGGAAGTCGATGTGCGCGGCCGCCGCGTGGCAGTCGAGACAGAGCCTCTGCCGTTTTACACAAGGAAGAAATGAAGGAAGATAAGGAGGAAACATCATGGCATATGCAACAGACCGGAAGTACACGAAGACGCATGAATGGGTAAAGACGGAGGGCGGTACGGCCGCCGTCGGTATCACGGACTACGCCCAGGAACAGCTGGGTGCCCTGGTTTTCGTCAATCTGCCCATGGAAGGGGATTCCGTCACGGCGGGGGAACCGCTGGGCGACGTGGAATCCGTCAAAGCCGTTTCGGACATCATCAGTCCCGTGACGGGTACGGTGGCGGCCATCAACGAAACCTTGCTGGATCATCCGGAACGGGTCAACAGCGATCCGGACGAGGCCTGGTTCATCAAGGTCAGCGATGTGACCGATACGGACGAGCTGCTCGACGCGGCAGCGTATGAAGCTTTCGTGGAAGAGGAGAAGGCAAAGGAGCAGTAATCATGGGATCCTATATTCCGAACACCCGCGCCGAGCGGGAAGCCATGCTCCGGGAAGCGGGGTACGGCAGTTTTGCGGAACTCTATGCCGATGTGCCGCCCGGCGTACTGCTGCCGGACGGACCGGCCATCCCTTCCGGAAAGAGTGAACTGGCGGTCCGGAAGGAGCTGGGGCGTCTGGCAGGCCGGAACAAGGTCTACGGCACCATCTTCCGCGGCGCCGGCGCGTACAATCACTATATTCCTGCCATTGTCAGGAACGTGGCCGCAAAAGAGGAATTCATCACGGCCTATACGCCCTATCAGCCGGAAATCAGCCAGGGCGTGCTGCAGTCCATTTTCGAGTTCCAGACCATGATCTGCGAACTGACAGCCCTGCCTGTGGCCAATGCGTCAGTGTATGACGGCGCCACGGCGACGGCGGAAGCCATTCCCATGTGCATTGACCGGAAGCGGACGAAGGTACTCGTCTCGGCCACCGTCGCACCTCAGGTTCTGGAAGTGGTGCGCACGTACTGCTTCGGCAGCGGCCGCGAAGTCACCGTGGTGCCCGCCCGGGACGGCCTCACGGATGCCGAAGCCCTGCAGCAGGCGTTGACAGACACAACGGCGTGCTTCATCATGCAGCAGCCCAATTATTTCGGCCTGATTGAACCGGCGGCGGCCCTGGGCAGCATCGCCCATGGGGCGGGCGCGAAATTCGTCATGAATTGCAACCCGACCGCCCTGGCCCTGCTGGCTGCGCCCGGAGAATGCGGCGCCGACGTGGCGGTCGGCGAGGGACAGCCCCTCGGCCTGCCCCTGTCGTTCGGCGGCCCGTACGTGGGCTATATGGCGGCGACGCAGGCCATGATGCGCAAACTGCCGGGCCGCATCGTCGGGCAGACCCACGACGCGGCGGGACACCGGGCTTTCGTTCTGACGCTGCAGGCCCGGGAACAGCATATCCGCCGTGAGAAGGCGTCGTCCAACATCTGCACGAACCAGTCCCTGTGCACCCTTATGGTATCGGCCTACCTGAGCGCCGTCGGACCGGACGGACTGAAGGAGGTCGCAAGCCAGTGCACCGCCAAGGCGCACTACTTGCAGGCGGAGCTGGAGAAGGCCGGCCTGGCGCGCAAGTACGCCGGTGAGTTCTTTCATGAGTTCGTCACAAAAGGCGGTGACGCGGACAAGATTCTGGCGGCCCTCGATGCCGAAGGCATCCTCGGCGGACTGCCCCTGGCGGGCGACGAAATCCTGTGGTGCTGCACGGAGCTGTGCGCGAAGGAAGATATGGACAAGGCCGCGGCCATCGTCCGCACTGTACAGGGAGGTGGGCGCTGATGAAGCTGATTTTTGAATTATCCCGTCCGGGGCGGAAACTGACGCTGCTGCCGCCCTGCGATGTCCCCGCATATACGCTCCAGGCGGACCTCAGGAAAGCTCCGCCGCACCTGCCGGAAATGTCTGAAACAGGCATCAGCCGGCATTATACGGAACTGGCCAAACAGACGACAGGTGTCAATGACGGATTTTATCCGCTGGGCTCCTGCACCATGAAATACAACCCTAAAATCAACGACGAAGCGGCAGCCCTGCCAGGCTTCACCAATCTGCATCCCCTGCAGCCCGAGGCGACGGTACCGGGTGCGCTGGAGCTTATGCAGGCCCTGCAGGAGAGCCTCTGCGCCATCACCGGTATGGACGCCATGACCCTCCAGCCTTCGGCTGGCGCCCACGGCGAATTCACCGGCCTGCTCCTGATCAAGGCCTGGCACACGTCACGGGGCGATACGGCGCGGACGAAGATCATCGTACCCGATTCGGCTCACGGGACCAACCCGGCTTCGGCCCACATGGCGGGCTACGATGTGGTCAACATCAAGTCCGATGCTAACGGCTGCATCGACCTGGAGGCCCTGAAAGCGGCCTGCGGCCCCGATACGGCGGGCCTTATGCTTACGAACCCGAACACGGTTGGTATTTTCGACCATAACATCCTGGAAATTACGAAGATCGTCCATGAGGCAGGCGGGCTGTGCTACTACGACGGTGCCAACCTGAACGCCGTTGCCGGCATCGTGCGTCCCGGCGACATGGGCTTCGACTGCATGCACCTGAACCTGCACAAGACCTTTTCCACGCCGCACGGCGGCGGCGGCCCAGGTTCCGGTCCTGTCGGCTGCAAGGAGTTCCTGCGGCAGTTCCTGCCGGCCCCCGTGGTGGAAGCTGGCCCGGAGGGCGTGCATTTTGCTGTGCCGGTCCATTCCATCGGTGCCGTGCGGTCCTTCTGGGGCAATTTCCTCGTCCTGGTACGGGCTTACGCCTATATCCTCGAACTGGGGAAGGAAGGCATTCCCGAAGCTTCGGAAAACGCCGTCCTCAATGCCAACTATATGCGCGTCAAACTGGCGAAACGCTATCAGATGGCCTATGACCACACGTGCATGCATGAGTTCGTCCTGACCCTGGAACATGAAAAACATGCCCTGGGCGTGACCGCCATGGACATCGCCAAAGGGCTCATCGATTTCGGCATCCATCCGCCGACCATGTATTTCCCGCTTATTGTACACGAAGCGCTCATGATAGAACCGACGGAAACAGAGGGACGGGAGACGCTGGACTACTGTATCGACGCCCTCTGCCAACTGTATGACGCGGCGGAAAAAGACGGGTCCGGGCTGCACGGCGCACCGTATACGTCGCCCATCGGGCGGCCGGACGAGGTACTGGCGGCCCGTCACCTGGTCCTGAAGTATGATTTCGGCGGAGGGGAATCATGAACCGCCCCCTCTTTCTGGAGAGCACAAGCCATAACCCCTATTGGAACCTGGCGACGGAACGGATTTTGACGGAACAGGCACAGCCTGGCGCACCGGCCCTCTTTCTATGGAGCAACACGGATACGGTCGTAATCGGTCTCAACCAGGACTGCCGTGCCGAATGCAAGGTGGACAGCATGCGGGCCGAGGGCATCTTCCTCATGCGCCGCTTTTCCGGCGGCGGTGCCGTGTGGCACGATCTGGGCAATGTGAACTTCTCGTTCTGCTGCCATGACGCGGACTACGACGTGGACCGCCAGACCGACGTGGTGCTGCGGGCCTGCCGCAAAGTCGGCATCGACGCCGTCCGCACGGGACGGAATGATTTGGAGGCAGCGGGCTGCAAATTCTCGGGCAATGCCTACTACCAGGTTCCCGGCGGCCACTGCCAGCATGGCACCCTTCTTGTCCATTGCAACATGTCCCGCCTTGGGGAATACCTGACGGTGTCTCCGGAAAAGCTGAAGAAGCATGCCGTTTCTTCCGTGCGGTCCCGTGTCGTCAATCTGGCCGACCTGGTGCCGGGCGTCACCATCCCGCGTTTGAGTGCCGCCCTGCAAGAGGCCTTTGAGGCAGAGTACGGACCGGCGGAAACGGGGCGCCTGCCGGACCGGGAACGGGTGGAGGCCTGTGCGGCCCTGCTCCGGTCCGACGACTGGATATACGGCCGCCGGATTCCGGCGACGCAGACCTGGAAAGGTTCCTTCCCCTGGGGGCACTTCGAACTGCACCTGGTGGTGCAGCAGGGCCTTATCCGCGACGCCAGGGCCGTGACGGATATGCTGGACAGCAGCATTCCCCACGCTTTTGCCGCGGCCCTGATCGGCGAGCCCTGCCTGCCTGGACGTCTGGTTGAAGCGGCCAGGAGGGCCGGCGGGGACGCCTTTGCAAAAGATATGGCCGGTCTGGCCTGTACGCAGGACTGACCGGGAAAGGAGCAACCATTGATGGAACATTATCAGATAGCCGTCCTCGGCGGCGGTCCCGGCGGCATGAACGCCGTGAAGGAGGCCTTGCACAACGGACTCTCCGTCGTCCTGGTGGAAGATAGCCAGATTGGCGGCACGTGCCTCAACCGCGGCTGCATTCCCACGAAGGCCCTGCTGCGCAGTCTCGGCGCGGGCCTGGATACGGCGGCGGCCCGGGACAAGGCGGATCAGATCGTCACCATGCTCCGCACCGGGGCCGAAGGCATGCTGCAGCAGTGCAAAGTGCCCTTGGTGCGTGCCCGCGCATCCGTGCCGGAACCGGGTATGGTCGTCTGTTCCGATGGCACGCGCTTCACAGCGGACCACATCATCCTGGCGACGGGTTCCCGGCCGTCCATTCCACCCATTGAAGGGGCGGATCTGGCCGTGGCTGTTGATTCAGACAAGTTCCTTGCAGGGTTCGCCACCCTGCCGGCGGAAGTCATCATCATCGGCGGCGGCGCCATCGGCCTGGAATTTGCCACAGCCTGCGTCAAAGCCGGCCGCAAGGTGACCGTACTCGAGGCCTTGCCCCGGATTCTGGCGAACATGGATCGTGAACTGTCCCAGAGCGTGGCCCTGAATCTGCGGCGCTGCGGGGTGGCCTGCCATGCCGGCGCGGCCGTGCGGAAGATTGCGGAAGAGGAAGGCAAGGCCGTCGTCACCTATACGGAAAACGGCAAGGAAGCGGCGTGCCGCGGCGACCTTGTCCTGATTGCCACGGGCCGGCGTGCCGTGCTGCCGGAACTGGGCTTTGAACTGAAGACGGAGCGTGGCGCCGCCGTGACCGGCGCGGCGTGCCGGACCAGCGTGCCCGGACTGTATGCCGTCGGCGACTGCGCCACCGGGGTACAGCTTGCCCATAAGGCTATGGCGGAAGGAACCGGATGTGTCCGCGCCATCTGCGGCCTCCCGCCGGTAAAAGACCTGTCCCTGGTGCCGGCCTGCGTCTTTACGGATCCCGAAGTGGCCACTGTCGGCCTGGATGCCGACGGGGCCCGCAAGGCCGGGCGCCAGGTGGTCGTGAAGAAGGCCGCCCTGAACACCAATCCCCGGACCCTCATGTCCGGTTCGGGCCGGGGGTTCGTCAAGGTGGTCGCCGATGCGGATTCGGGGAGGGTCCTGGGCGCGCAGATCCTGTGTGACCGGGCCTCCGACATGATTGACGAATTCACTGTGGCTATTGCCAACGGTCTCACCCTGGCGGATATGGGCAAGGTCATCCGCCCTCATCCTACGTATGTGGAAGCACTGAATGAACTGTTCGAATAAAACAAAAGCGGAACAAATTGTGAAATCCATCCAAAAAAGTTTCGGGAAGGCCGGCCGAAAGGCCGGCCTTCTTGCTGTTTCGGCAAAAGGGTGCTATAATATCTAAGTTAACTGAATACGTCCCTGAAGCAAGTAAAGTGGCACAAGGAACGGGAGAGTAGCGGTGAGGACGCTTTTCAGAGAGTCTGCGGACGGTGGGATGCGGACAGTGCGGCAACCGTGAAGTTCACCCGGGAGTGTTCCGGCTGAAAGAGCAGTAGGCCGGGCGTAACGCTGCGTTAAAGCGGAAGAGTACAAATTAGGGTGGTACCGCGGAATATTGCTTTCGCCCCTTGGCAGGGACGAAAGTTTTTTGCTATTTTAGGAGGTAATGTCATGGGTATGAAGGACATGCTGCTCGAACTGCGCGAAAAGGCGCTGCAGGACCTGCAGGCAGCAAAAGACTCCCAGGAACTGCAGGACCTGAAAGTCAAATATCTGGGCCGCAAGGGCCCGATGACGGAAATTCTGCGCGGCATGGGCAAAGTGCCGGCAGCGGACCGGCCGAAGATCGGCGAAGTGGTGAACCAGGTCAAACAGACGCTGGAACAGACCATCAGGGACCGGGCGGAAATCCTGAAAGAGGAAGCCCTGAAGGCCAAAATCGCAAACGAAAAGGTGGACATCACCCTGCCAGGCCGCAAACCGGCCTGTGGCCATCTGCATCCGCTGACACTGACGGCCCGCGAGATCAAGCGCATCTTCATACACATGGGCTTCGACGTCATCGAAGGGCCGGAAATCGACAACGACTACTTCAATTTTGAGGCCCTGAACCTGCCCAAGGATCATCCGGCCCGCGATATGCAGGACACGTTCTACATTACGGACAATTACCTGCTGCGGACGCAGACATCCGGTGTCCAGGCCCGCACCATGCAGGCCCATGAGCCGAATACGCCGATCCGCATGATTTCCCCCGGCGCTGTGTACCGCAATGACTACGACGCCACCCATTCGCCCATGTTCCACCAGGTCGAAGGCCTCGTAGTGGACCGCGACATCAGCCTGGCTGACCTGAAGGGTACGCTGGAACTGTTCTGCCGCGAAATGTTCGGCGACGATGTCAAGATCCGTCTGCGTCCGAGCTATTTCCCTTTCACGGAACCTTCGTGCGAAGTCGATATTTCCTGCGTCATCTGCGGCGGCAAGGGCTGCAACGTCTGCAAACATTCGGGTTGGTTGGAAATCCTCGGTGCCGGTGAAGTGCACCCGAACGTGCTGAAGATGAGCGGCTACGACCCCTCCATTATGAATGGATATGCCTTCGGCATGGGCATCGAACGCATCGCTATGCTGAAATACGGCATCGATGACCTGCGCCTGTTCTTTGAGAACGACCTGCGTTTCATCCGTCAGTTCAGATAAGGGAGGATTGGAAAATGTTAGTATCGATAGAATGGTTGAAGAAATATGTCGATTTCGACATCACTCCCGAAGAACTGGCCGATAAACTGACCCACGTCGGCCTCGAAGTGGAAAGCGTCATCCATCTGGGAGCGGGGATTTCCGGTGTCCTGACCGGCAAAGTGACAGCCATCGGGCGGAATCCGAAATCGGATCATCTGTGGGTCTGCCAGATGGACTATGGTTCCGGCGAAATCGTCCAGATCCAGACTGGCGCCCAGAATGTCAAACTGGGCGATATGGTACCTGTGGCAACCGTCGGTGCCACCCTGCCCAACGGCATGAAGCTGAATCCCGTGAAAATGGCGGGCCTCGATTCCTACGGCATGCTCTGCAGCGCCCAGGAACTGGGCATTGACTCCAAACTGCTCCTGCCGGAACAGCGCGAAGGCATCCTCATCCTGCCGCCGGATACGCCGGTCGGCAAAGATATCCGCGAAGTGCTGGGCCTTACCGATACGGTGCTGGACATCGACCTGACGGCCAACAAGCAGGACTGCTTCTGCATGACCGGCGTTGCCCGCGAGGCAGCGGCCGTATTAGGGAAGAAGATGCAGCTGCCCGACATGGCCGTCAAAGAAAACGACGGCCGCGACATCGCCGGCATGATGAAGAACGGGATTGAAGCGCCTGACTTGTGCAGCCGCTTTGCGAACCGCATCATCACAGACATCAAGATCATGCCTTCGCCGGAATGGATGCAGAATGAACTGCGTGCAGTCAGCATCCGCCCCATCAACAACGTCGTCGACGTGACGAACTATGTCATGATGGAGCTGGGCCAGCCCATGCACGCTTATGATTATGATACGCTGAAAGACCATACCCTCATCGTCCGCCGCGCCAAGGCCGGGGAAAAGCTCACTACCCTGGACGGGAAGGAACGGGACCTGACGCCCGACATGATCGTCATCGCCGACACGGAAAAAGCCGTCGGATTGGGCGGCGTCATGGGCGGCCTGCAGACGGAGGTCACGGACAAGACGCAGACCGTCATCCTGGAAGCGGCTACCTTCAACGGCCCCTCCATCCGCCATACCTCCAAGGCGCTGGGCCTGCGCAGCGAAGCCTCCATGCGCTTCGAACGCGGCGTCGACACGGGCCATACGTGGTATGCCCTGGATCGCGCCGTCCACCTGTTGGAAGAAATGGGCGCCTGCAAGAGCGTCAAAGGTATCTGTGAATCCTGTCCCGTACCGTTCGTGCCGACGGTGCTGTCCATTTCGCCGGCCGCCATGAACACCCGCATCGGCGTGGAAATTCCCGTCGCGGAAATGGTTTCCATCTTGCGGAGCCTGGAATTCGAAGTGGAAGAAGAGGCGGACGGCAGCCTGAAGGTCACCGTGCCTTCCTGGCGCAGCGACGTGACCTGCGACGCAGATATTTCCGAAGAAATCGCCCGCCTGCATTCTTACGATAAAATCGAATCCCATAACCCGATGCTGGCCATGAAGGAAGGCCGGGAAGACCCCATGGAGACGGTTAAGGACGGCGTGCAGGATTACCTGGCGTCGGCCGGCCTGGACGAAGTCCAGAACTACACCTTCATCCATCCGTCCTTCATGGATAAGATGATGCTGCCGTCCGACGACGTGCGCCGCAAGGTCATCCGCCTGATGAACCCCATCAGTGATGAATTCAGCACCATGCGCACGACCATGCTGCCGGGCATGCTGGCCACGGCGGCCTATAACCTGGCGCGCCAGGCGGAAAGCGTCAAGATCTTTGAAACGGGCCGCGTCTACCTGCCCAAGAGCCTGCCGCTGACGGAACATCCGGAAGAACGGCAGATGATCGGGGCCGTTATGACGGGGCGCCGTTACGACCTGAACTGGACGAACGGCAAGGACGACGTCGACTTTTTCGATATGAAGGGCGTTGTGGAAGGCCTGCTGGAATCGGTACACCTGACGGGGTACGGACTGGTACCCTGCACGGAACCCTACATGCATCCCGGCAAGAGCTGCGCAGTCCGTGTGGACGGCAAGGTCATCGGCTGTTTCGGCTGCCTGCATCCGACGGCAGCCGCCAACTTCAACGTCGGGGAAGAGACTTATGTGCTGGAGATGGAACTGGCCCCGCTGGTGAAAGCCGCCGGGACGGTGCCGCAGTACACGCACCTGGCCAAGTTCCCCGGCATGAGCCGCGATATCGCCGTCGTCGTGCCGGATACGGTGTCCATGAAGGAACTGGAAGGCGTCATCCGCGCCAATGCGGGCGGCCTGCTGCGGCAGGTCCGTGTCTTCGACGTATACACGGGCAGGCAGGTTGGCAAGGGCAGCAAGTCCGTCGCCTTCAACCTGACTTTCCGGGCCGACGACCGCACGCTGACCGATGCGGAAATCGACGCCATCATGAAGACCGTTGTGAACAATGTGCAGGAGACCTATAAGGCACAGCTGCGCAAATAAATAAAAATCAGTTTGTGATTGACAGAGGCGCACATGAAGATAATAGACGCGCATATGCATTATTTCAAGGTCGAAGGGTTTGACCAGCTGGCAGCCCTGTCGGGACATGAAAATTCCCGCGCGGGCTGGCAACAGATCTGCGAAGAAAACAACATCGTCTTCTCCGTGGCCATGGGGAACAGCTACGACGCACCGGCCCGTTTCGGCGGCGTGCCGCCGCGGCTGATTGACCTGGGCTCTGCGGGGCGGCCTTTTTCCTGCGAACCGTACAACCAGGCGCCCAACGTGGGGTACTGCCTGGGCGTGGAAAGCGAGCAGATCACGCCGGAAAACGCGGAAAAGACGGCCCGGGAATTCGAATGGTACCTGGAGCGCGACCCCCATTGCCTGGGCATCAAGTTCTACATGGGCTATGAGAACGTCTACCTGCATGACGAGCGGCACGAACCGCTTTTCGAACTGGCGAAGGCCTTCCATGTGCCTGTGGCCATGCATTCCGGCGAGACGGCGAACCACCATGGCCGCTTGCGCTACGCCCACCCGTTGACGGTGGACGAAGCCGCCAGCCGCCATCCGGACGTACAGTTCGTCATCTGCCATGTCGGCAATCCCTGGATTCCCGATGCCATCGAGGTGGCGGCGAAGAACGAAAACGTCGCCATCGATTTTTCCGGCCTTTGGGAATACCATCTTACGCCGGCCCGGGAGCAGTCCCTGGAAGCCTTCCAGAAGTACATCCGCATGTGGCTGGAGTACCAGGGCATCTGGGACCGCATCCTCTACGGCAGTGACTGGCCCCTGATCAACATTCCCGACAATATCCGCAATCTCGGCCGCATTGTGCCGGAGAAGCATTGGGAAGAATTTTATTATCAGAACGCGCTCCGCGTATACGGGCGCATTGGAGATTTGCTTTGATGAAACGGTTTTATGCGGCGCCCATCGTGCTTCTGGTGGGCGCCTGTCTTTTGTTCCTGACGGGCTGGGCCTTCACCTTCCGGGGCAGCCTGGCCCTGACGGCCTGCGGGCTGCTGGAAACGCTGCTGGCGGCACGGTTCCTCTGGCAGGCAGGCTGCCGCGGCGACGATAAAGGGTTCAGCGGCTCCGCGGCCCTGCAGGAGGCCGGCTACGCGGTGACCGCGGCAGGCCTTGGCTGCCTGCTGCTCCAGTATCCCAACGCCGCCCTGCCCTTCGTCTGTTTTTCCGCTGCGGCCCTCTTCCTGGCCCAGCTGGTCTTCGCCCTGAGCGGTGTCGTCATCGCGACCTCCCGGACGGGGTACCGCCTGGCCCTGTTCTGCGTGGCCGGGGTACCCATGACCTTGGGCTTCGCAGGCCTCTGGCAGCTCTGCCAGGGGACACTGAGCCTGCCCATGGCGGAAGCCGCGGCCTGGGTGAAACCGCTCCTGGCCGTGGTGTTCGCACTCCTCGGGCTGACTTGGGGGCTGCGGCTCGGTGCCTGCGGTATGTATTACCGATCCGTGTCGGCCGGGGCGGCGCGCGGGGAATCCCGGTTCCGCCTGGCCGAAGCCCTTGCCCCCGTACTGAACTTTGTCCTGGGTCTGTTCCCGATCCTGCTGGTGGCACAGGCGGAACAGGTGCTGCTGAGTGCCCGGCTGCCCTTCCCTGTGGGAGACTATATGGGGCTCATCTGGGGCGGTACGGGACGTTACGCCATCTACAGCCCCCTCATCCTGGCCCTGCTCTTTTTCGTGCTGCTGGCCGTCCTGGATGCTGTGTCCGGCAGAAGGGGGGCTGCATCATGAAGTTCCTGATGATCAATATTGGCGTCGGCCTGGTGCAGGCCCTGGCTCTGACCCTGGCGGCACCGCTCCTTCTGGGCATCGTGTTCCGTCTGGCCCGGATCGGCCGCTCCGGACCGGCTGACGGCCTGCTGTTCCTGTACGGACGGCTGGGGGCGGCACGCTTCCATGACCTGTCCCTCGGACCGACGGCGGAATTCGTCTGCGTCTTTTTGGCGGCGTCCATGCTGCCGGGTTTCCTGGGAGCGAAAATCACCTTCGGTGATTTCACCCTGCTGACGGCCCTGCTGGGCATGGCTGCCCTGACAGCCGCCCTGTACGGGGAGGGGGATGGCGGCAGCGGTGTGCCGCAGAAGCAGGGGCTGTTTGAAGCAGGCCTGTTCTGCGCGGCCCTGTTCCTCTCCATCGCGTGCCGTGGCTTCCACGCCATGTCAACCATGCTGCCCGACGCGGCGTTCCAGTTTCGCGGCACTTACCTGACGGGGGACACGGAACTGGCCGTCCTCGGCTTTTTCAGCCTGCTGGCGGCAGAAGGGGAGGGCGCCCTGCGTTACTTTACGGGCACCCGGGCAGACGCCATGACCTTCTGGGGAGCCCTGGCCCGCCTGCTGCGGACCGTAGTTCTTCTCATGCTGTGTGCGGAACTCTTTTTCCCTGTGCCGCTGCCCTCAGGGCCGCGGGCCCTTGTGACGGCCGTCCTGCTCGCCGTGGCCCTGGCCGTCCTGGGACATTTCCGGCTATACGCCCGCCGCATCCTGCTGACAGCTGCGCCGGTGCTGCTGTTCCTGTCCATCCTGGCCCAGTGAGACCGGCTGTCCCAAAAATCCGCCAGGGGGCGGAATGCTTGAATGAGGAGTTGCAATGGAATATCTCTTGATTTTATGGATGGTGGCGGTTTTAGCGCAGACCCGCGCCGTGACACCCCAAAAGATGCTGTACGCCTACGTCTTCCAAGTGGTATGCCTGTTCTGGAACTGTGTGTTCTTCCGTGCACCGCAGGACCTGGCATCCCTGGATATTTTCCCCTGGATGGGCGCTGCCCTGGTGCTCGTCTTCCTGGAACCGTTCCTGCTGTTCCTGATCCAGGTCCGGCGGGAACAGGACATCCGCAGGACGCCGGCGTTCCATGCGAACCCTGTGTCCCTGGCGGCCGCCCTGGCCGCCGCGGTATGTTATGTGGTCCTCGACGGGACCCTGCCTTTCACCATGGGGCGGGATTACCTGGCCTGTGCGGCAGCCCAGGCGCTGGCCGGACTTCTGCTCCTGGTGCGGTCCCGTTCCGTTTCCGTACGTCTCGCCGGACTGTTTTCCGTGCTCAACGGCATCCTGGTCTTCTTCCTGGTCTTCGGAACCTTTTCCCTCTGAGCATCAAAATGACGTCATGACGCAACCGCCTGGAGTTCCCTGGTCAGAAGATGAACGAAACCCCCGAACCGTGTTATAATGAATTTATGGAAGTGGCGGCATTTTCCGCCGCAACCGGCCGCGGCCGCCGCGTAAAGGCCGCCAGTACCGCTGGTGGGGTGGAATGATGATTACGGATAAAGTGAAACAGGAAGCCGTTCTGAACCTGATAGACAAACTGCAGTATTTCGATTATGACAAGGTGCTGAACCGTATCCGCAAGACCGTCAAAAAACCGGGCATCCTGGTGGCCGGCGCGACCGGCGCCGGCAAATCGAGCCTGATCAATCACCTGTTCGGCATGGAAGTCGCCGCGGAAGGCAGCGGCAAGCCCGTTACGGAACATGTGACCCGCTACGAGCCGGAACAGGCCGACGTGGTGCTTTACGATACGCGGGGCTACGAAATCGGCGACGAAAAGGCGCAGCAGTTCTACAAGGAAGTCGTCGGCTACGTGAAAGAAGCCGATGAGTCGAAGGATGTCAAAAAACACATCCATCTGGTCTGGTACTGCATTTCCGCAGCCAACAAACGCGTGACCCCCATGGATTTGGACATCATCGCGTCGCTGCAGGGCCTGGCCAGAGTCTGCATCGTCCTTACGCAGATCGACACGGCGACGGTCGTGGAGCTGAAGGAGATGCGCGACACCATCACGAAAAAACTGCCGGACATGCCGGCCTTCGCCGTCTCCATCGACCCGCGTGTGCCGGAACAGTCCCTGGAATGGGACGAGTTGCTCGACTGGTCCATGGACAACCTGGAAAGCGGTATGCAGATGGCCCTCGCCCAGGCTCTGGGCAAGGAACTGCGCATTAAGCGGATGCAGGCAGACAAACTGGTCCACCGCTACGTCATCGCGGCGGCCGGTGCCGTCGTCTGCCCGCTGCCCATGACCGATTCGGCCGTCCTTGTCGCCATCCAGACGACCATGGCCACGCACCTCTTCAATTTCTGGGGCATCGACCGCGGCACGGACAAGATCAAGGACATCTTCGTCAACGTCGTCATCGCCAACACGGGACGCGTCTTCTCCCGGTCGCTGCTGAAGATCATCCCCGGCGCCGGCACCATGGCGTCAGCCGTCATCAACAGCGGCGTCGCGACGAGTTTCACCTACGCCTTCGGCCGTGCCGTCAACGAAGTCTGCTACAAGGCTGCGACCAAGCTGGCTGGAGGGGATAAGGTCGACTTCACGTCGGCCTTTGCTGTCGATGTGCTTATGAAACTCGTCGACAAGTATATGAAACGCAAGTCCGACTAAGGCGCGGACGATGTATCGTTCCGCCGCGGACGCAAATTCAGGGCAATATTCGGAGAATAATCGTATGAGGAACAACAGCTGGGCCCGCAAGGCAGCGTGGAACCGCCGCGGTTCCGCGGAACCGGGAAGAGGGACTGAAGCGGGCATCAAGACAATCCCGCAGCCCCGGCGCGAAGGGGATCTGGTGCGCAACATCCTCGCCCTCGGCAAGACCGGCGCGGGCAAGACATCGCTCCTGAACTACCTGTACGGCTTGGAACTGCCGGTTGGGGCGGGCCTGCCGAAAACGGGCAAGGGCATTCATGAAACCACCTTCGTCCGCGAAGGCGTCATCTATCATATTTTTGACTCCTGGGGCCTGGAGGCCGACTCCCTGCCGGAGTGGCGCAAAGAGGTCCTGGCTCTGGCCGGGAAGCGCAATACGTCGCCCCGCATGAACGAATGGTTCCACGCCATCTATTACTGCTTTTCCGCTAATTCGGCCCGCATTGAGGACGTGGAAGTCGATGAGGTCATCGCGCCCCTCCTGAAGATGGGCAGCAAAGTCATTGTCGTCCTGACCAACGCCGAAGACGGATTCCGCAAAAAGGAAAAGATTGAAGGCATGCAGGCCTATCTGAAGGAAAAGCTGGCGCAGGCCGTGCCGGGCGGTGCCGAGACCCCCGTGATTCCTGCCGTATCCGTGGCAGGGCAGACTCTGGCGGGGGATCCCATTACCCGCTCGGGCCGTTCCGAAATACTGACGGCAGCGTCATACAGCCTGGCCGACGATATCCGCAAACGGGTGCCTGCCATCTACCGGGCCAATGTGCGCCGCAAGATCGGAGCCTGGAAGGAACGTAGCCTGATCCTTGTCCGGACCGGGAAGATTGATTTCTGGCTGAACAACAATTCGGCACGGAAACTCATCGATCTCGTCAATTACGACCTGCTCAACACCTTCAGCGCCATCGATGCCGACGGGGACCGCCTGGAGGCCGAGGCCGACGCCTATCTGGCGGCCGGGCATGCGCCGGCCCTGGACAAACGCTGGCGTCCGGATTTCCGCAAAGTCTCCTTTGTTGGCGGCTACGAATACAGCAAAGGAACCGTTTCCACGGCTGTCGACCTGGTGGCCGGCCTGCTGCGTTCGGGCCAGTGTATCCGGGAGAACCTGTCGCGCCGTGTCGAACGGACGGCCCGCGTCATTCTCGAAAGCCTGGGAAAATCCCGGAACTGAAGCAGGAAAAGGATTAAACAACAACGTTGAACGTAAAAAACGCTGTCCCCATGCAATGCACGGGGACAGCGTTTTGAATTTCGGGCCTGTTATTTCATTTCGGCAAGCATGCTCTTGATATCAATCTTCTTTTTCTGCATGCCGTTGGCCATCAGGAATTCCTGGGTCGCTTCCAGGTCCTTGATGTCCTTGTCTGTAATGGCCGTCGAAAAATCATACCACGGAGCCATGAGCTTGACGTCGTCCGATTCGAGGCCCGTCTCCTTGGCCGTGAACTCGTAGGCCTTTGCCTGCTGGTCCTTCATGAATTTCAGGTTTTCCTGATGGAGGGCCAGATATTTTTGGACCACGTCGGGATGTTCCTTCAGGAATTTGCCGCTGACACCGATGACGATGGTGGCGTCCACGAGGCCTTCGCCGTTGGCGAGGACGCGGGCACCGGCACGCTGGGCGCGCAGGACATCCGCTCCGGCCACGAGGGCCGCATCGGCTTCCCCGGACAGGAGGGCGTTGACCGAGGCGGGAATGCCGAGGGAGCGGAACTGGACATCATTCAACGTAAGTTTTTCCTTGGCCAGGGCCGCCGCCAGGATCTGGTGCAGGATGGTGCCCTTGGGGCCGACGACGCGCTTGCCTTTCAGGTCGGCGGCCGTCTTGATGGCCGGATCCCTGACCATGATGTTGAAGGCTTTCGGGGCCCGGCTGTAGATGCCGACGACTTTCACATCGACGCCGTTTGAAGCGGCCAGGATGGCGCTCGTACCGCCCAGGCAGCTGGCGATGTCCAGGCTGCCGGCCGCCAGCGCTTCCGTCTGTTTGGCGCCGCTCGTGATGACCGGGAAGGAGACCTTTGTGCCATCCTTCTCAAAGCCCTTGACGGTCGTCTGGTTGAACTTGTCGACGATGCTGGGGATGTTGAGGGGGGATTTGACGTATGTCACGCGCAATTCTTTGACGGGCTGCGCCTTGGGGGCTTCCGCCTTCTTTTCGCTGCCGCCGCAGCCGGCGGCCAGCATCAGGGCACAGAGCGTGACGAGACTCAGGAGTAAGGCAAAAATCTTTTTCATGATAAGCTCCTTTCGGAATGTTGCAGGGCGGAGGACCGCCTGATCACTCTTCGCCGGCGGACAGGATTTCCAGCATTTCCTGCCGGAGGGTCTGGAAGGCCGGATCCGTCGCTTTGCGGGGCCGGGGCAGGCAAAGGACCCTGTCAGCCTTGATCCCCGTCCCGTCAAGGACAAGGATGCGGTCGCCCAGCAGCAGGGCTTCTTCCACATCGTGGGTGACGAAGAGGATGGTCTTCTTTTCCGTGTCGAAAAGCTGGAGCAGCATGTGCTGCAGGTTCCGCCGGGTAAAGTAATCGAGGGCGCTGAACGGTTCGTCCATGAGGATCAGGTCAGGGTCGTAGAACAGCGTGCGTCCCAGGGACACGCGCTGGGCCATGCCGCCGGACAATTGCGCCGGATAGAGGCAGCCGTCGTGTTCCAGGCCGAGCTTTCGCAGCAGGGTCCGTACTTTCGGCTGGGCTTCGACGGATTTTGCCGAAGAGCCGTCCGGTACATCGCCGTCCCAGAGGGAAGGATCGTGGCGCGCCGCGAAGGCGATGTTCTGGGCCACGGTCAGCCAGGGCATGAGGCGCGGTTCCTGAAACACCGGGGCAATGCGCCGGGGCAGGCCTTCCACGGAGCCTGCCGTCTTTTCCTCCAGACCCGACAGAAGGCGCAGCAGCGTCGTTTTGCCGCAGCCGCTTTTGCCGACGATGCACGTGAAGCTGTGTTCCGCAAAGGTTACGGAAACAGGGGCCAGGGCGGTTTTGGGGCCGTAGGTCTTGCCCAGGTCAGTGAGCCGGATCATGGAGGGCCTCCTTTGTGCCGCGCCAGGGCAGGAAATGTTTCACCAGGAGCAGGAAGGTCCAATCCAGCAGGGTGCCGACGACACCGATGCATAAGATGCCCACGATGACGATGTCGGGGCGGGACATCTCTTCCGCGTCGAGGATGAGGTACCCGATGCCCGCCGAGGCGGCGACGAGTTCGGCGCCGATGAGGGCGCGCCAGCTGTAGCCCAGGGAGAGCTGCAGGCCCGTGACGATGGAGTCCAGAGCCGCCGGCAGCTGGATATGGCGGATGATCTGCCCTTCCGTGAAATCAAGGGAACGGCCTACTTCGACCCATTTCGGGTCACACCCGCGGATTCCGCTGATGGTGTTCAGGAAAAGGGGGAAGAAGCAGGCCCAGAAAATGATGACGAGCTTTGACAGTTCGCCGATGCCGGCCCACAGGATGATGAGCGGAATGGCGGCCAGGGGCGGCACGTGGCGGAAGAATTCCAGCAGGAACCAGCAGTACGTGTAGAAGAGGCGGCTGCGGCCGCAGACGATACCCAGGGGAATCGCCGTGACGGCCGCAAGCAGGAAGCCGGCAAAGACACGTTCCAGGCTGATGGCCAGGTGATGTACCAGGGTGCCGCCGCGCCATAGTTCGCCCAGGGCTTCCCAGACCGCGCCGGGACCGGGAAGCAGGTAGGGACTGAAAAGCTGCAGCCGGGCCACGGCATACCACGCCGCCAGTCCCAGGACCGGCAGCAGAAGACCCTGCCCGATGCGCTTCGCCATGGTGCCACCCCCTTTTCTGCCTGCGGGACTTCGTTACAGCGGATCAGTCTTTCTTCGGGATCATATGGAGGGAATCCTTCTGCAGGGACAGGAAGATGTCTTCGCCTTCATGGTAGGTTTCGTGGATCAGGGGGTTGTATACCTTGACCTTCAGGTCCTTGCCGCAGGCATTGACCACATAGTCCTGGGATTCGCCCATGAAGATGGACGAGACGACCTTGCAGGGAATGTCGCCCGTGCGTCCCAGGGACAGGGATTCGGGACGTGCCACGATCTTGACTTCCCCGCCTGGCTGCAGGCGGGAGCCTTCTGCCTTTTTCGTGCAGGGTACGCCCAGCACGTCGATGGTGACGTTCCGGCCGGTGTTTTCCGTGACCTTGCAGGGCAGGATGTTGGCGATGCCGATGAAGTCGGCCACGAATTCGGAAGCCGGCGTGGTGTACACTTCAAGCGGCGTGCCGATCTGCTCCACGTGACCGGAGTTCATGATGATGACGCGGTCCGAAAGGCTCATGGCTTCGGACTGGTCGTGGGTGACGTAGATGCTCGTGATGCCGACCTTGCGCTGGATCTTGTGGATTTCGTTGCGCATGTAGACGCGCAGCTTGGCGTCGAGGTTGGACAAGGGTTCGTCAAAGAGCAGGACCGACGGTTCCATGACCAGGGCGCGGGCCAGGGCCACACGTTGCTGCTGGCCGCCGGACAGCTGGTTGGGGGCGCGGTTGCCGAAGCCTTCCAGGCCGACCATGGCCATGATGGAGTCGACTTTCTGCTTGATTTCGGCCTTCGGCAGTTTCTTGATCTTCAGGCCGTAGGCGACGTTGTCGAACAGGTTCAGATGCGGGAACAGGGCGTAGCTCTGGAACACCATGGCCGTGTCGCGCTTATCCGGCGTCAGGCTGTTGACGCGGGTATCGCCGATGTAGATGTCGCCGGCCGTCGGAATCTCAAATCCGGCGACCATGCGCAGGATGGTCGTTTTGCCGCAGCCCGAGGGGCCGAGCAGGGTGATGAACTGACCCGGTTCGATATGCAGGTCGACTTCCTTGACGGCCTCCACGGGCTTGCCGTCGATGCCGGGATATACCTTCTTCAGATGTTCTATCCTTACACTTGCAGATTCTTTAGCCATTTATTCTCCGTCCTCCTTAACCCTGGACACTCTTGATATTCACACCCATGCGGCTCAGAATGGCCAGCAGGATGCTGACGACGATCAGCACGATGGCGATCAGTACGGTGGAATAGGCAGCCGCAACGCCCAGACGGCCCACGTCGACCTGGCTCATGATGGCCACGGTCAGCAGGTTCACGTTGGCGCTGACGAGGAAGATTACCGCGCTGACGGCGGTCATGCTGCGTACGAAGCTGTAGACAAGGCCGCTGAAGAAAGCCGACCGGATCAGCGGGATGGTGACGGAACGGAAGACTTTGAAACTGCCCGCGCCCAGGTCGTAGGCAGCTTCCTCGATGGCCGGGTCGATCTGCTGCAGCGACGCGACACCGGCACGGATGCCGACGGGCATGCTGCGGAAGACGAAGGACAGGACGATGATGATGCCCGTACCCGTCAGGACCAGAGGCGGTTCATTGTAGGCCAGGACATAGCCCATGCCGATGACCGTGCCGGGAATGGCCAGGGACAGCAGGGAGACGAACTCGATGAGACCGCGGCCGAAGAACCGTTTGCGGACGATCAGGTAGGCGATGATCATGCCCAGCACGCCCGTAATCGGCATAGCGATGAGCGAGAGTTCCGTCGTGTCGAAGATAGGTTTGGCGCCCAGGTTCCAGATATACTGGTAATGCCGCAGCGTGAACGTGTAGTCGATGCCCCACAGGTTGACGAAGCTGCCCACCGGAATGAGGGCGTAGAGTACGAGGATGAACAGGGAGATCAGCAGGCAGGGGATGCCGATGGCCGCGATGATCGTTTTGTCGGTGACCATGGCGCGGATACGGGACGGCTTGCCGGTCAGGGTGACGTAGGACTTGTTGCCCAGCCAGTACTTCTGCAGCACGAACATGAGGATGGAAAGGGACAACAGGATGGTGGCGAGGGCCGTGCCGACCTTCAGGTTGTAGTTGCCCATGGCCTGCAGGTAGACCTGCGCTGCCAGGGTGTTGAAGTTGCCGCCGATGACCATGGGGTTACCGAAGTCAGCGACCGTCTGGATGAAGACCAGGAGGAAGCTGTTGGCGATGCCCGGCTTCAGCAGCGGCAGCAGGACTGTGCGGAAGGTCTGCCAGCGGGAAGCGCCCAGGTTGCGGGCCGCTTCTTCCATGGACGGGTCGATCTGCTGCATGAGGCCGGCCAGGACCATGTAGGCCACGGGAAAGAAGGTCAGGATCTGGACGACCGCCAGTCCGCGGAACCCGTAGACGTTGGCGTTCTGGATGCCGAGCAGCACTTTGCTGACGAAGCCCTGCTGGCCGAAAAGCATGATGAAGGACATGGCCAGCGCGAAGGGCGGGGAAATGATTGGCAGGATGGCGATGAGTTTGAAGAGCTTCTTAAAGGGAATCTTCAGATACGCATCGACGTACGCGAAAATGAAGCCGATGAGGGTGGCGAAGAAGCTGACGAAGAGTCCCAGGAAGATGGTGTTTACGAGGACGTCGATGTTCTCCTGATGGCTCAGGGCCTCCCGGTAATATTCAAGGGTGAAGCCGCCCCCGGTGGAGATGAAGCTTTCCGCCAGCACGTCGTACAGGGGCCAGACGATGAAGATGATCAGCGCGATGGTCACGAGGATGATGGTGGAAAGGAGGACAGGGTCCCGCAGGATCTTATGGAATTCATCCCACTTCAAGGACCACATGGAATACTTTTTTTCCGGCATTTCTTTTTGTTACTCCTTGTATGAAAAAATAAGCAGATTTTTCAAATAACGGCCTTGCGTGGCAAAAGGCCGCTTACCAACGGTAAACGGCCTTTTTTGATGCAGGGGGACTGTACGGGTTCCGCCGTCTCCGCGGAGCCCCTATCAGTCCTTAATGGCTTTGTTCCATTTTTCAACCAGTTCGTTCCGGTGTGCGCCGGCCCATTCGAAGTTGTACTTGATCAGCTTCGTATCCTTGATTTCCGCGGCCTGCTTCGGCGGCTTGGCTTCGGGGTTCGTCAGGAACTGGTAGGAACCTACGGTCTGGCCGATTTCCTGCGCTTTGGCGGTGAGGGCCCAGTCGATGAACTTCTTGGCAGCATCCTGGTCCGGCCCGCCCTTGATCAGGGAAACGGCGCCGACTTCGTAACCCGTGCCTTCGGCCGGAGCCGTCAGGACGAGGTCCTTCATGCCTTCTTCCCGGTATTTGATGGCGTCATGCAGGAAGGAGATGCCGACCATGCATTCGCCCTGGCCTGCCAGGCGGGCAGGAGCCGTACCGGACTTCTGGTAGTTCTTGATCTGTTTATGCAGGGCCTTCATGTAGGCGAGGCCGTCCTTTTCGCCTTTCAGCTGTACCAGTGTGGCGAGCATGGTGTAGGCCGTACCGGAGGACCCGGGGTTGGCCGTGACGATCTGGCCCTTGAATTCCGGTTTCAGCAGATCAGCCCAGGATTTCGGGGCTTCGACACCCTTTTCCTTCAGGAGCTTGGTGTTGGAGGCAAAGCCCAGGTAGCCGACGTAGACGCCGGTCCAGTAACCGTCTTTATCCTTGAACTGGTCCGGAATCTTGGCAGCGTTCGGGGAAACATACTTTTCCAGCAGGCCGTCAGCCTTGGCCTGGATCTGGCCGTCAGCCGGGCCGCCGAACCACAGGGAAGCCTTCGGGTTGGCCTTTTCCGCCTTGATACGGCCGATGGTTTCACCCGAGGACATGCGGACACCTTCGACCTTGATGCCCGTTTCCTTTTGGAACGCGTTGATGTCCGCCACCATGAAGTCTTCCAAAGCACCCCAGTACATGGTCAGCTTCTTGCCGCTGTCGGCTTTCTTGTCACCGCCGCCACCGCCGCAGCCGGCGATTGCCAGCAGCATCAGGCTTGCCAGGGAAGCCGCGCATACCGCTTTCGTTTTACCATTCATTCCAAACACACTCCTTTTAATTGTTCCAAGGCCGCGCTTTCTGCGTAGGGAATGGAATATTTACTCCTTTTCATATTTTACCAAAAAAGCCCGGTTTACTCAATTGTTTTGTGATTTTTTTGGGAATTTTCTGCGGCCCCGGGCGGCGTTTGCGATACACGCCAGGCATGCTTCCGGATAGGCAGCAGGTATTGGCAATTTTCTATGGAACCCGGGTACAATAAGATGTAAAATAAAGGCATGCGGAACCCACAAGGAGGGAAGCAGATGGTACGTTGGATCATGCATGTCGATATGGACGCGTTTTACGCGTCTGTGGAACAGCGGGACAATCCGTTGCTCAAGGGCCGGCCCGTCATCGTGGGCGGCAGCTCGGCCCGGGGCGTCGTGTCGACCTGCTCCTACGAAGCACGCCGTTACGGCGTACATTCCGCCATGCCCCTTTTCGAGGCGCACCGTCTCTGCCCTGACGGTGTCTACCTGCCTGTGCGTATGCACCGTTACATCGAGGTGTCGGGCCAGGTAATGGGGATATTCCATGAAACTTCCCCCCTGGTGGAACAGCTTTCCGTGGATGAGGCCTTCCTCGACCTGACAGGCATGGAGAAACTCGGCGGCGCGGAACGCATTGCCCACGGTGTCCAGGACCGTATTGCCCGGGAACTGCAGTTGAGCTGTTCCATCGGGCTGGCACCGAACAAGTTCCTGGCCAAACTGGCCTCGGATATGGACAAGCCGCACGGGTTCGTCCGTATCACGGCCCAGGAAGCTCCGGCGCTGCTGGCCCCCCTGCCGGTCGGCAAAATCTTCGGCATCGGCCGGCAGGCGGCCCGTAAACTGGAACAGTTCGGCATCACCACCATCGGGCAGCTGGCGGAAACGGACCTGGGCGTCCTGCGCCAGGTCTTCGGCATCAACGCCGAACGGGCGCAGCTGCTGGCCCGCGGCTTGGACGACCGGCCCGTACGGCCCGACGAAGCAGCCAAATCCATCGGCAAGGAGACGACCTTCGAAACGGACTTGTACGGGTACGAAGCCTGCCGCGACATGGTCCTCGACCTGGCCGGCCAGACGGGGTGGCGTCTCCGCCGGGAAAAACTGGCCGGACGGACGGTGACTCTGAAGGTCAAATACGCTGATTTCCGGACCATCACGCGCAGCCTCTCTTCGGACAGGCCTGTCGAATGGGACGAGGACATCTTCCGTATGGCCGATACCCTGTTGCGCAAAGTGAACCTGAAGCCCGGTGTCCGCCTCCTCGGCGTGAGCGTCAGCGAGCTGCGCCATCCGGATGAAGCGCCCACCCTGGATTTTGAAGAGGACCGGCGCCTGCAGCGCCGCAACCAGGCCCTGGACCGCCTCAAGGACCGCTTCGGCGAGCACATCATCCACCGCGGCATGGCGGCAGACCCGCAGAAGAAGGGGGACGCGCGCGGGGAGGCAACGGAAAAACAGGAACAGAGAATGGAAAGGAACAACGAGTGAACAGATATAGAGAATTACGGCTTTGGCCGGTCGTCATCCTGCTCGCCGCCTGCCTGGCCCTGGCGGCCGGCTGCGGCAGCGGAAACGGCGGAACGGCCGCACAGGACAAGGCGTCCGCCCCGGCGGCCCTCAACGGTGCCACCCCCGTCCGCGTGATGGAATTGAAGAACTTCGTAGCCTTTTCCCAACGGGAGGTGTTCAATCTCCGCCAGGTGATTACGCGTGACAGTACGACGTCCCGTACCATCATGTGGCAGTCCGAAGGGGAAGAGAAAGGGTCCTTCGTGGAATACCGTGTCCTCGGACCTGATGGAAACCCAGCGGGGGACTTATTCGCCCAAGGCACGCGCCGCAATGAGGAATTTACGGAAGACAGCCAGACGAGCTGGATCCATACGGCAACCCTGAACGGACTCAAGGCGGGCACGACCTATCAGTACCGCCTGGGCTTCGGTGACAACCGCGGCCCCTGGCATCAGCTCCGGACTGCCCCGGACGGCAGCGCCGGGGACACGTTCAAGGCCCTGATCTTTACGGATTCCCAGTCCAGCGATTACAGCGACTGGCAGAAGGTGGCCAT
The DNA here is from genome assembly GCA_900316935.1 of uncultured Selenomonadales bacterium. Lineage (GTDB taxonomy): Bacteria > Bacillota > Negativicutes > Acidaminococcales > Acidaminococcaceae > Succiniclasticum. Next base: position 53,255 of record ONEW01000004.1, on the reverse strand, counting down.
GGGTGCGTGGCAGCGCCATGGCGACGCCGGGTTCTTCCTCAACCTGGGCGACCTGGTGGACAACGGCCAGCAGGCCTTCCAGTGGCGGGAATGGTTCATCCGCATCGAGCCCATGGTGACGGCCATTCCGGCGGCCCCGGTCATGGGGAACCACGAAACGTACACCCTGGACTGGAAGGTGCGCATGCCCGAAGCCTACCTGCGCCTGTTCCAGCTGCCGCCCCTGCCGGACGGACTGGCGGCAAAGTACGGCAACCAGTTTTATTCTTTTGATTACGGCGATGTCCACTTCACGGTCCTGAACACGCAGTTCCGCGAATTGAAGGATTTCGAGCCGGATCTGGAAAAGGACGAGGTGGCCTGGTTCAGGCAAGACATGGAACAGACCCGGAAAAAGTGGAAGGTCGTCCTCATGCACAAGGACGGACTCCAGTATTCCTTCAAGCACCGCACGACGCCGCGTCCCGAGGGCTTTTCCGACGAAGGGCGCCTCTTCATGCCCCTCTTTGACCAGTACGGAGTCGACGCCGTACTGAGCGGACACCTCCATTCGTACCGCAACCGCGGCCACATCCGCAACTTCCGCCGCGACGCGGAAGGCCCGCTGTATATCATGGCCGGCCTGGCCGGCAATGTCCGTTATCCGGATTTGTGGAAGGATCATGCCCTCGACACAAAAGTCCTGCCCCAGCCGGAAACGGACAACTATCTGGTCCTGGAGGCCGGTACACAGGAACTGCGGTTCCGCGCCTATTTCCCCGACGGGTCCCTGGCGGACGAAGCCGTTGTGCGGAAATGAATTCGGACAAAAAGTCCCGCATGGCAAAAAAAGTCCCGAATTTTTTTGAACAAACCGTGAAGTCTTGGGGAAAGCCCGGTGAAAAATATACGGAATCCCGCTTGTATGGCGGGTTCCGTATTTTTTAAAAACTCAAGTGGGACAAAATAAGTCCATACTGGACAAAAAAGGTAACACGTGGTATACTCAAGATGCAGCAGGGAAAGGGACCCTCGGGATTCCGCCGGGCTGACAGAACAGGAGGTGCATCGACATGTTGGAACGCATCGTGGCATTCTTATCCGAAATCGAAATCCTTCCCTTGGAATAACGTGGAAGCAATGACTGGCAACCCAATCCGCTTCACCCGTGTGGCGGCCCAGGCCGCCGTATTCTGCAGGAGCATATGATGAGACAGGATTTCAAGAATTAAAGGCGATCAGGAAAAAATGACCTGACCGCCTTTTCTATTTGCCCTATAAAATACTGAATTGCCTGTAAAATAAAGACAGTTTGTAATCATGTTTACACTTTTATATACAACATGAAATTTCCGGCGCTGTTTTGCGATTTTTTGTTGACGGCTGCCGGACGCGGTGGTATCCTCAGGACAAAAGTGAATAGCACTACAAAACCGAAGAGACGGAGATCAAGCCATCATAAGCGCTTGCAGAGAGTCCGGGGAGCTGAAAGCCGGGTAGAGATGCTGGTTGGTAAATGGACCGTTGAGGGTGTGCCGAAATCGCAAGAGAGTATCGCACAACGCAGCGCCTGCGTTAAGGGCGAGGGATGTGTTGGCATCCTGCAAAGGGCGCGGAGTTTCCGCGAATCAAGGTGGTACCGCAGGTGATGAATGTGAGCCTGTCCTTGCTGAACGCAAGGACAGGCTTTTTGATTGTCTGTCCGGATCCAAGCCCCGCAACTGCCAACAGAAACAACACGACCGGGTACGGCAGGTGCCGTACCGCGCAAGACGCCCGGAGGGCAGAGAAGGAGAGAGAATCATGTTAAAGGAATCCATCGCGAAATTAGCAGTCAAGGAAAACCTGAGCCGGGAAGAAGCCCTGGCCGATATGCGGGAAATCATGAGCGGCAAGGCGGACCCTGTCGAAGTCGGGGCCTACCTGACGGCCCTGTCCATGAAGGGGGAGACCGTCGAGGAAATCACGGCCAGCGCTGAAGGGATGACGGAAGCCGCCGTGCAGATCCATCCGCAGGGCGATGTGCTGGAAATCGTCGGTACGGGCGGTGACAAGGCCTATACCTTCAACATTTCCACGACGAGCATGTTCGTCATCGCGGCCGCCGGCACGCACGTGGCCAAGCATGGTAACCGGGGCGTTTCGAGCAAGAGCGGTGCCGCCGATGTGCTGGAGCGGTTGGGCGTCAAGATTGATAACACACCGACCTTCACGGAAAAGATGGAAAACGACATCGGCATCGCCTTCCTCTTCGCACCGGTTTATCATTCGGCTATGCGCTATGTCGCACCGGTGCGCAAGGCCCTGGGGATCCGCACGGTATTCAACATCCTCGGACCTTTGACCAACCCGGCCAATCCGTCCATGGCCATCATCGGCGTCTACAGTAAAGACCTGGTCCGTCCCATTGCGGAAGTGCTGCAAATGCGCGGCCTGAAACGGGGCCTTGTGGTCTTCGGCGACGACGTGCTCGATGAAATTTCCGCTTCTTCCACGACGAGCGTGGCGGAACTGGAGGACGGCAACATTACGGAATACACCCTGGACCCCCGCGATTTCGGCCTGGAACTGGGGAAAAAGTCCGAACTGGCCGGCGGGGACCCTGCCGACAACGCCCAGATCACACTGGATATCCTGAAGGGCAGGGAACGGGGTACGAAACGCAATGCCGTCCTGCTGAACGCCGGCGCCGGGCTCTACCTGAGCGGCAAGGCTGACAATATGGCTGACGGCATCCGCCTGGCAGCCGAACTGATCGACAACGGTAAAGCTAAAGCAAAATTGGACGCATTCGCGGCATACAGCCAGCAGGGACGGTAAGGAATACACGAACAAGACAGGAAGTGGCGACATGATATTGGATGTATTGGCTGAGGAGGCCCGTGAACGGGTCCGGGAACGGCAGCAGCAGGTCAGCGCCGAAACTATCCGGCGGGACGCGGAAACGCTGGAGGCGCGGCAGGAAAAACGGAACCGGGCGGCGGAAGGATTTGCCGCGGCCCTGTCCCGGACCGGCCTGAGCCTGATTTGCGAATGTAAAAAGGCATCGCCGTCCAAAGGGCTCATCGCCCCGGACTTTCCGTACAGGAAGATTGCCCGGGCTTATGAAGAAGGCGGCGCGGCAGCCATCAGCTGTCTGACGGAACCGCGCCATTTTCTCGGCAAGGACAAGTATCTGCAGGAAATCGCCGCCCAAGCCGGTATCCCGGTCCTTCGCAAGGATTTCACCGTGGATCCCTACCAGATTTACGAGGCCCGCACCCTGGGTGCCGCGGCCGTCCTCCTCATCGCCGCCATCCTGACCCCTTCCCAGTTGGAAGAATACCGGCAGATTGCGGAAAGCGTCGGCCTGGACGCCCTCGTGGAAACCCATGATGCGGACGAGGTGGAGACGGCTCTGCAGACGGGCGCCGTCCTCATCGGCGTGAACAACCGGAACCTGCAGGACTTCACGGTGGACTTTGAAACCTGCCTGCGCCTGCGGGGCGAAATACCGGAAGACCGTATCTGCGTGGCTGAAAGCGGCATCCGCACACCAGCGGATATCCGGCGCCTGAAAGAGGCTGGTGTACAGGCCGCCCTCATCGGCGAAACACTCATGCGGAGCCGCGACATCGGCGCGACGCTGCAGTCCTTCCGGGAGGCGTGAAGCATATGCATCTGCACATTAAGATATGCGGCCTCCGGCGGGCAGCCGACACGGACGCCGTCAACCGGTACCGTCCGGACTATGCCGGGTTCGTGTTCGCCAAGAGTCCGCGCCGGGTGGACCGGGAAACGGCCCGGGTCCTGAAGGCCCGGCTGGCGGCGGACATTCCCGTCCTGGGGGTTTTCGTGAACTCTCCTGCGGACAAGGTGGCGGCCCTCGCCAACGAGGGCATCATCGACGGTATCCAGCTGCACGGGGATGAAGATGAACAGTATCTGCAGAGCCTGCGGCAGCAGACGCGGGCCCCGCTTGTCAAGGCTGTCCGCCTCCGCGCAGACAGCGCCGCGGAACTGGCCCGTTGCACCCCGTATGCGGACTACATCCTGCTCGACGTGTTCCAGCCGGGCGTGTACGGCGGTACGGGCCGGCAGATCGAGGCGGCCCTCCTGCAGGACCTGCGCATCGACAAGCCGTTCTTCCTGGCCGGCGGACTGACGGGGGACAACGTGGAGGAGAGCATCCGCAAGGTGCTGGCACTGCCGCATCTGCGTGACCGGCTGTACGGCGTCGACGTATCCGGCGGCGTCGAGACGGACGGGCAGAAAGACGAAGGGAAAATCCGAAAATTCATAGAGACAGTGAGAGGGTTGAAATTATGAGCAAGGGAAGATATGGAATCCATGGCGGGCAGTATATTCCGGAAACGTTGATGACCGCCGTCAAAGAACTGGAAGCAGCATATGAAAAATACAAGGACGATCCGGACTTTCTGGCGGAACTGCGCCAACTCTACCGGGACTATGCGAACCGGCCGTCCATGCTGTATTATGCGGAAAAGATGACGAAAGACCTTGGCGGGGCGAAGATTTATTTGAAGCGCGAAGACCTGAACCACACAGGGGCGCACAAGATCAACAATGTCCTCGGCCAGTGCCTCCTGGCCAAACGCATGGGCAAGAAGCACGTCATCGCCGAAACGGGCGCAGGCCAGCACGGCGTCGCTACGGCGACGGTGGCAGCCCTCATGGGCATGGACTGCACGGTCTACATGGGCGTCGAGGATACGGAACGCCAGGCCCTGAACGTGTTCCGCATGGAACTGCTGGGCGCCAAGGTCGTGCCGGTTACGACGGGGACAGGCACACTGAAGGACGCCGTCAATGAGGCGCTGCGCGTCTGGACGGCCCGCGTCGAAGACACATACTACGTACTCGGTTCCGTCATGGGACCGCATCCGTATCCCGAAATGGTGCGCGACTTCCAGAAGGTCATCGGTGAAGAAGTCAAAGCCCAGCTGCTGGAAAGGGAAGGGCGCCTGCCCGATGCCGTCCTGGCCTGCGTCGGCGGCGGCTCCAATGCCATGGGCCTCTTCTATGACTTCATTCCCGACAAAGATGTGAAACTCATCGGCGTCGAAGCAGCCGGCCGCGGCGTCGACACGCCGGAAACGGCGGCCACCATCGCCTGCGGCACGGAAGGCATCTTCCACGGCATGAAGTCCCTCTTCCTGCAGGACCGGTACGGCCAGATTGCGCCGGTCTATTCCATTTCCGCCGGCCTGGATTATCCCGGTATCGGACCGGAACATGCGTACCTGCACGACATCGGCCGTGCTGAATACGTGGCGGCAACGGACCAGGAGGCCGTGGACGCCTTCTGTTACCTGTCCCGTACGGAAGGCATCATCCCGGCCATTGAGAGCGCCCACGCTGTGGCCTATGCCATGAAGCTGGCGCCGGCCATGCGCAAGGACCAGATACTCGTCATCAACCTGTCCGGCCGGGGTGATAAGGACGTGGCGGCCATCGCCAGATATTTGGGGAGGGATTTACATGAGTAAGTTGGCGGCAGCATTGCAAGGTAAAAAAGTATTCGCTCCCTTCATTACGGCGGGCGACCCGGACCTGGAAACGACGAAGAAGCTGATCCTGGCTCTGGAAAAGGCGGGGGCGAGCCTGGTGGAACTGGGCATCCCCTTCAGCGACCCCATGGCCGAAGGTCCCGTCATCCAGGCGGCGGACCTGCGGGCCCTGTCCAACGGCTGTACGACGGACAAGGTCTTTGATATGGTTGCCGAAGTGCGCAAGGAAACGGACATCCCCCTGGTCTTCCTGACCTATGCGAATCCCATCTTCCATTACGGAACGGAAAAATTCTACCGCCGCTGCGCCGAAACGGGCGTGGATGGCACCATTGTGCCCGATGTCCCCTATGAGGAACGGGAGGAACTGGAAGGGGCGTGCCGCAAATACGGCGTGGACCGCATCGTCATGATCGCCCCCACGTCGGACGACCGCATCCAGATGCTCGCCAAGGACGCCAAAGGATACATCTATATCGTGTCCAGCCTGGGTGTGACAGGTGTGCGTTCGGAAATCACGACGGACATCGCTTCCATCTATAAAAAGATCCGTGCCGTCACGGATACGCCGGCAGCAGTGGGCTTCGGGATCTCCACGCCGGAACAGGCGGCGGAAATGGCCCGCCAGAGCGACGGCGCCATTGTCGGCAGTGCCATCGTCAAACTTTGCGGAAAGTACGGCCGTGACTGCGTGGAACCGGTGGCGGCCTACGTGAAGACGCTGGCGGACGCCGTCCATCATTGTGATGACTGAGGAGGAAAATCATGGAAATCCGTCCCTCCCTGGCAGAGGCGAAACAGTTCGCCGCCCAGGGGTATAAGACCGTCCCCGTGAGCTGCGAAATGTATGCCGACTGCATCACGCCCATCGAACTGCTGCGCAAACTGAAGAACGTCAGCAGCCACGTGTTCCTTTTGGAATCGGTGGAAGACAGCAAACAGTGGGGCCGCTACACCTTCCTGGGCTACGACCCCAAGCTGGAACTGACCTGTGTGGATGGCACGATGACTGTCACGAGCGGTTCTTCCGTGCGGATGCAGGTCAACCATCCCGGTGAAGTGATCCGCCAGGTTGCGGCGGATAACAAGAGTCCCCAGCTGGACTACCTGCCCACCTTTACGGGCGGCCTTGTGGGCTACTGGGCCTACGACTATATCAAGTACGCGGAACCGTCCCTGAACCTGGACGCTGTCGATACGGAAGGGTTCAAGGACATCGACCTCATGCTCTTCGACAAGGTCATCGCTTTCGACAATCTGCGCCAAAAGATCCTCTTCATCTGCCAGGTCCGCTGCGAAAACCTGGAAACAGAATACAACCGGGCCTGCCTGACCCTGCGCCAGATGAAGGACCTGTTGGAACATGGCGCCCAATGTCCGGCCAATCCGGGCCGCATGACGTCGGAACTGCGGCCTCTTTTCAATAAGGAAGAATATTGCCGCATGGTGGAAAAGGCGAAACAGTACATTTATGACGGGGACATCTTCCAGGTCGTCCTGTCGAACCGTCTCGAAGCGGATTATGAAGGCAGCCTGCTCGATACGTACCGCGTTCTCCGTACGCTCAACCCGTCGCCCTACATGTTCTATTTTTCCAGCGACGACATAGAGATGGCCGGGGCTTCTCCGGAAACACTGGTGAAACTGGAGAACGGCACACTGCACACCTTCCCCCTGGCTGGTACGCGCCGCCGCGGCGCCACGCCCGAAGAGGACGACGCTCTGGAAGAGGAACTGCTGGCGGATGAAAAGGAACGGGCCGAACACAATATGCTTGTCGACCTGGGCCGCAACGACATCGGCAAAGTCAGCAAGTTCGGCAGCGTAGCTGTGGAAAAATACATGGTCGTGCAAAAGTATTCCCATGTCATGCACCTGGGCTCCACCGTACGCGGCACCCTGCGCGACGACCTGGATGCCGTCGACGCTATGGATTCCATCCTGCCTGCCGGCACCTTGTCCGGTGCGCCCAAAATCCGTGCCTGCCAGATCATCAACGAACTGGAAAACAACAAGCGCGGCATTTACGGCGGTGCCGTCGGCTACATCGACTGCTCGGGCAACCTGGACGCCTGCATCGCCATCCGCCTCTGCTTCAAGAAGAATGGCAAGGTCTTCGTCCGCAGCGGGGCGGGCATCGTTGCCGACAGCGTGCCGGAAAAGGAGTTCCAGGAATGCCTGAACAAGGCGAAAGCCGTCATTCTGGCCTTACAGACCGCACAGGAGGGCTTGGACAAATGATTCTGCTCATCGACAATTACGACAGCTTTTCCTATAACCTGTACCAGGCTGTCGGCGCCATCAATCCCGATATCCGCGTCATCCGCAATGACGCGCTGACCGTGGAGGAAATTGCCGCCCTGCAGCCCGAAAAAATCATTTTGTCGCCCGGTCCCGGCTACCCGAAGGATGCCGGTGTCTGCATGGATGTAACGGCCTGTCTGGGCCCGCAGATTCCCGTACTGGGCGTCTGTCTGGGACACCAGGGCATCTGCCAGGTTTTCGGCGCTGTCGTCGACCATGCCAGACGGCTTATGCACGGCAAACAGTCCCCTGTGCGGCTGGACTTGTCGAGCCCGCTTTTCAAGGGCCTGCCCGAAACAATCCGGGTCGCACGCTACCATTCCCTGGCCGCCGTACCGGAAACCATGCCGGACTGCCTCAGGGTGACGGCTGTCACGGACGACGGGGAAATCATGGCTGTGGAACATAAGGACTATCCGGTTTACGGACTCCAGTTCCATCCGGAATCCATCATGACGCCCGAAGGACCGCAGATCATCCGCAATTTCCTGGCTCTGTGAGCCAGCCCGGTGGCTTTATGGACCGCTGCCTGACAGGGCGGCGGTTTTTTCTTGACAGGGGAAGGGGAGAATGCTATTATTTAATTGAACAAGTTCAATAAAAGATAAATTGCAAGAACAGGAAAGGTGAAGAAATGACGAAAGGAAGATACGACCAGGAACACGTCGAGCGCGTGCGGCATAAGATCCTGAACACGGCCAAGTACCTTTTCGGTGTCCAGGGATACAGGCGGACTACCATCCGCCAGATTGTGGAACAATCTGGCGTTTTGACGGGCAGCATTTATTACCTGTATAAAAATAAGGAAGATGTGTTTCAGGCCCTGATCCTTTCTCTGACGCAGAACTGCATCGTCAAGATCCGCGAACACTGCGGTGAGGAATCACCAGTCTTCCAGTACGCGGCCGTCTGTGCCGTCGAACTCTGCGCTGTAGAAGAAAACCCTGTCATCCGTGACAACTATGCCACAGCCTATTCCTCTCCCCAGATTTTTGAACATATGGTGGAACAGTATGCCGACATGGCTGACTGCATTTTCCGCGGCACGCCTTGGGAAAAGGGCAAGGAGGCCCGCCGCCGGCAGGCCCTTTTGATCAAGGGGATGATGGGCAGCTGTGTTTCCGCCTTCTATTTCCAGCGGATGACGGACCATGAAACGGATTTCCATGAATGCGTACGCTGGGTTCTGGAAATCATGGGTATCGGGTCCACACTGATTGAATACACCATGAAGCAGATTGACGCCCAAAAGCAGCTGTGGATCTCTATCGGGCACGAACTGCGGGATTACCCTGTTTGAAGGGTGAAGCGTACTTTTTCTTGGACAAAAACAAAGGAACCGGACGAACGGTTCCTTTTTTCAGGTTTTTTAGTTGAACATGTTAAACAAATATCGTATTTGCAGCATATAAGAGGAATGGAGGATGGGATATGCAAATTCGGAAGCAGTGGAAAAAAGGGATTGCCCTGTTGTTGGCCGTCGTCTTTACGATGCCCCTGTCTGCAGGGTGCGGCACACAGTACGCATCCGACCAGCCCTGGGGCAAGCCCATGCCAATCGGGATAAGGCGGCGGCCAACATGGAACTGGCCCGCCTCACTTTCAACCGGTACCAGGGACTGTTGACCGCCGGTGCCATTTCCCGCCAGACCTATGACCAGGAAAAATCCGCCTACGACCAGGCCGTAGCGGCCTATAACCAGACGACGCAGGCAGTTTCCCAGGCTGAGTCCGGTCTTCTGCAGACCGATGTCGACAAGGCCAATGAGACGGCTCTGCTGCGCCGCAAGGAACAGGCCGAGGCTGCCCTGCGCCAGATAGAGGTCAATCTCGATGAAACCATTATCCGGGCGCCTTTCGACGGCATCATTACGGAAAAGTATGTGGAAGAAGGGTCCATGATTTCCACCGGTACCCCACTCGTTGCGGTGCAGGATCCGACGGACAACTGGGTCGATATCAAGGTGCCGGAAACGGAGCTGTCCGGCTACCATCTGCACGATAAGGTCACCCTTACGGGCCGCGATGACAAGACGAAGGTGACCGGTGAAATCACCGATATCAGCAGAAAGGCCGACTTTGCCACGCAGCGGGCGACGAGTGAACGGGGGAAGGATACGGATATCATCACTTTTAATGTAAAGATCCAGATCAACGACACCCGGATCCGGCCGGGGATGCGGTTCCGGATTACAGGAAGTGAACCGGCATGAAATGGCGTGACATCATCTGTTTCCAATGGCATGCGCTGTGGAACGGGCGTTTCCCTCCGGCCCTCATCATCCTGTTCCTGCCACTGCTCTATGCGTTCCTGTTTGGAACCATCTACTCCCGTAACGTGGTCAACAACCTCGCTTTCACGCCGGGCATCGTCGTATTCATCCGGAAACGGAAGTTGCTCAATGCTGCCGGCGTCGGCCACCGGGAGGTGTTTCAACGTCTTCTGGGCGCCGTCCTTCCGTTCGAAGCCATCGCCCTGTGTTCCTTCTGCCTGTCCCTCGGCGTCTGCATCATCGTGTACGGGTTGCCTATGCGTGGATCCTTGTGGGACTGCCTGTTCCTGATGACCTGTTTTCTGTTCTTCCTCCTGTGCGTTCTGACCTTTTTCGGGTCCGGCGCCGCATCCGTGGTGGAAGCCATGCAGGACCCCATGATCTACATCATGCCCGGCGTCCTTTTCAGTGGACTTTCGTGGCCGACATTCTGCATGAACGACATCGGCGGGGCCATCTCCCTGCTTCTGCCCATGACGTGGGTCGGTGACTGCCTGCGTGACATCCTGCTGGCCGGCTATGCCCCCCAGCTGTACAAAGACAGCCTGGTCCTTGTCTGTGCCGGGCTTGTCATTGGTGCTGTCAGTGTCTTCCGCATTGTTCGTCGTATCCGGAAAGAAGGTGCTGCCTTATGACGGTCCGCAACATCACCCGCGCCCTTGCCGTGCTGCGCACCCTACTGCGCCGTGAACTCGTGGATTTCCGGCGTGATTCCCGGCGCATGACGTTTGTCTTTGGTGCGGCAGTCATCTATATCCTGATGTTCGGCGCACTCTATATGCCAAACATTGTCAAAAGCGTGCCGCTCGTCATCTACGATGAAGACAATTCCCGCATGAGCCGCGAAATTTCCCGTGATTTCGGCTACAGCGATGCTTTCCGCATCATCGGCTACGTGGATTCGGAAGAGGAAATGCGGGCCCTGATCCGGGAAAAGGAGGCCTGTTCCGCTATCCATATCCCGAAGAACTTTGCCAAAGACACCCTGGCTGGAACGGGAGGCACGGTCCTTTTTCTGACGAACGGGTCGAACATCATCCTGACCAATGTGGCCAGTGCTTCGGCCTCCAACATCATCTCCCATTATTCCCGGCAGGTGGCGGTCTCCCGCACGGCCCTGGCCACGGGCATGAACGAAGGTATGCTGCGTATACGCCTGGCGCCGGTGACCCTGAGCCTGCGCATTTTGAATAACAGCACGCAGGGCTATCTGTACTTCTTTGTCATCGGATTGGCACTGGTTGCGTTCCAACAGGGACTGCTGTTCAGCGTCGGCGCCGCTACGGCCTCGGAATATGAAAAAGGCCGGACCTGTCGTTACGGTTCGGCCGCCATCCTGGCAACCAAGGTGCTGTTTTACTGGTTTTGCGCATTTGCGGCCTTTGGTATCCTGCTGATCCTGGCCCATGTGATCTGGGATATCCCGGTCAAGGCACCCTTGTGGTGCTTTGTGGTTTTGGCCGCCTTCTTTGCCCTTGCGGCGGTTTCCTTCGGAATCTGCTTCTGCTGCTTTTTCCCGACGGAACTGGCCTTTGCCCGCGGCATCATCATGTACCCTGTTCCGGCGTTTCTGTTGTCCGGGTACACGTGGCCGTCAGCGGCCATGCCGTTGTTCACCCAATATTTATCGGTACTGTTTCCCCTGCGCTGGTGCTCCAGTACGGTCCGGGAACTGCTGCTGGGAGGGGGTTCTCCCAGCTACGGAATCTGTCTTGTGGCGCTGGCCCTTTTGACGGTGCTGTTCCTGGGAATCGGCTACCCCTTGTTCCGTAAACGCCTTTCCGCCTGCACGGCGGCATAGGTTCACAACCTGCAGTCTCTCTTCGGCTATTCCATGCCCCTGACAGGAGTGTCCTGCCGGGCATGTTCAGCACATATGACATACCACCCTCATGCGCGCCACTGTCAGGTGCGCCAATTCCTCAAGGCGGAGGACCCGGAAAGGTTCTCCGCCTCTTCTGGTTACATCACTCCGCAGGGCGCGCTGGCCCTTGCGGGCGTGATGTTCTTTATCCTTCCGGCACAAAGTCGACGGTGAAGCCGTTGTACGTGTAGGTATACCGGTCCCCGTCAGGAACTGTTTCCGGGGCGTTGACCGTGGCGTCGCCGGGACGGACGCGGCCGCGCGTATATACGAGATGGCCGGCTGCGTCGCGTACCAAAACCTGGGGCTTTCGGCCTGACAGGGAAAGGGCCTTTTCCGGATGGCAAGCCGGGGAGGTCCCGTAGGCGGCCGCGGCAGCCCAGGCTTCAAAGGCATCCTTCTCCATTTTTCCCGGGCCCGTGTACAGGACATCGAAGTCCTGTTCATAGGCTTTCAAATGAGCCATGTTTTCCGCAAAATCGGGGAGGGAGATGTTCAACGAAGCCCGGTCGGCCATGAGGAATTCGTCGCCGGCGAACAGGATGCGGGCCTTGCGGTCAAGGACGGCCAGTCCGCCCAGGGCATGGTTGGGATGGGGAATGACCACGATTTCCAGATTCCGGTCACCGGGGTTCAGGTGGTATCCGTCCGACACGGTCACAACGGGGTAGTCGCGGGGCACGCGGAGACCGGCAAAACTGGCGTAGGGCACAGTGGCATAGGGCACGCTGGCCGGCGTCATGAAGGCGGCGTCGAAATAGGCGTTGTTGGCCGTGTGGTCAAAATGGTAGTGGGTGTTGATGACGTAGGGAACGGGTTTTTCAATCAAAGCCGAGGCAAAGGCGCGCAGGTTGCCGGCTTCGTAGCCGCTGTCAATCATGATGCCGTATTCACTGCCGGCCACCAGATAGCAGTAATCGCCATCGGAACGGATCTGCCAGGTGTCCGGGGCGATTTTCACGGCGCTGAACCAAGGGGCATCCATGGGTGAGGTGGAGCCGTCAGGGTTTTGGATCAACACGTTATGCCGGGCGGAAAAGTCAATCCAGTCCACGGGTTTCCAGACGGAAGAAGTGTCGATGCGGGTGACACCCTCGTGTAAGTCGGATGCCTCGCCGGCGGAAAGTTTCTGTGTAAGCAGGCGGGCCTTGCCGTTGAGGCGTGCCAGGGCGGCCTTGGCATCGCCATTGCCTGCAGCTGCCGCCAGCGTATACCAGCGGCGGGCCTCCTGCAGGTCCGCCGGGCGCCCCTCGCCTTTTTCATACATGCGGCCCAGTGCTGCCTGGGAAGGAGCCGACACATGATCACGGCGGTAGCTGGAGCGTTTGAACAGGTCGAAGGCCTTGGCGTAATTCTGCGGGACGCCGCGGCCGGATTCATAGAGCAGTCCCAAAAGGAAGGTGCCTGTCACATCGCCGTTGCCGGCGGCCTTCTGATACCAGGTGGCGGCTTCCTGCAGGCTGCGGGAGACACCCAGACCATATTCGTAACACAGGCCCAGGTAACGCGGCGCCTTGGAATGACCCCGCCGGTCCGCCGCACGGAAGGCTTGCAGGGCAGTCCCGTACTGGCCCGTCCTGTAGGCCGCAATCCCTGTGTTGAGCAGGGATGCAGCAACGGGATTGCCTCTGTGCGGCGCCAGGGAAGAAGTGGGGCTGCCTGCCGGCAGTGTTGCCGTTTCGGCAGATGCCGTGCCGGTGGCAGGGATGAGGGGGGCGGTTACGGATGCTTCGCCAGCTTGTGCAGCTGCCGTAAAAAACGGGGCAGAGTAAAAAACGGCAGTACAAGCTGCCACAAGGAGGATCGGTTGACGTTTGTCCATAGAGACACATCCTTTTTATAAGAAACACAAAAAGCCTGCAGGTTGATGCTTGTCAGGTATCCGGCATCGGGAAAAACAGGCAAATACAGTTTCATTGTATCATTTTGCTTTTTGCACCATAAGTGAACAATTTGCAAAATGCAGGTCCAGGCCGTAACGGGCTGACTGGACAGCGGCGTCGCTGCCGGTTCCAATGGTCCCCCCCCCCGCCCCGTCCTTTGCCGGACAAACGGCATCCCCGTGGATGCTGGAAGAAAACATCTCTTCCGGCCCGTCCACGGGGATTTTTGTGTATGCGGGGATGCCCGCCTCATCCGGTTTCTGTACAGGTTGTTTGGGAACTCAGTCCTCGTCTTCTTCGGAAACCACGTTTCCGTATGCGGCAAGGACGGTCCCTTTCGGAGCGGCAAGTGCAGGGCAGACATAGAGGATGACTCCGGTCTGTTCCGCATAATACGTTGTCAGCGTTTCTCCGAAAACATTGGTAACTTTTCCCAATATTTGTCCTTCTTCCACAAAATCGCCACTGTGGATGTGGTGTATCCAGCAGCCCGTTTCCAGGGCTTCCAGATAAATCATGTCCGTAATGTCACGGGGAGAATACCGCCGGGGCTTGACGGGAAGGTCGAACATCCTGAGCCGGCGCATAATGTTGCGCAGGTCGTCTTTGTAGGCATCAATATCCTCCCGCAGGCAGAGGCCGGCGCCGCCCCGTTCAATCAGGATGGAAGGAAGCCCCGTGCTGGCTGCGTAATTGTAGGCGCCCCCTTTGGCGAGGGAACGCACCATGTATTCCATATTGAGGACACGGGCCATTTTGCGGGACGCCTTTTCGACCGCTTCCGTCGGCTGGCCGGGATAGTACACGTAGGGATGCAGGCTTTCATGGATATCGCCGCTATGCATATCCACATAAAAGTCGGCCAGGGGGAAGAACTGGCTGCTCAACAGGTAGGCGGTCTTGTCTGCCAGCGTGCCGTCAGGGCTGCCGGGAAAGACCCGGTTCAGGTTCTTGCCATCCTCCGGCACGATGAATTCCCGCCGGGCCCAGAAGCCCTGGATGTTGACCGGATGGAACAGGATCAGGCAGCCGTGGACGTGTTCCGGTTCCACATCCTTCCCTATTTCCATGGCAGCCGCGATGCCGGGGTATTCCCCTCCGTGGATGCCTGCCGTAACCAGCAGGACAGGACCGTCTTCGGTGCCGTTGATGATGGTGAAGGGGATTTGCACGTCCGTTCCGGGAATGGGGAGGAAGGAACGCAGCTTGTGCCCCCGTTGGATGGTGAGTCCGCAGACTGTGAAAGTTTCCGACATATATACCTCTGCTTCTTTAATTTATTTGAATTGCATTCTTCATAGTAAATATAACATATGATGTAATATTCTTACAAGTAATCATTGCAATTAGTAATCGTTTTTGATAAAATAAATTTAAAACGTGAAAAATGTATGAAATCATAGCGCTTTCCTAGTGTTTTCTGACAAATGAATTCATCCACCAACGGGGAAAGGAACGGTAACGTTTTTTGAAAGAACCTTTGACGGACAGGGAGTTCCTCAAACTGACGGTTCCCTTCATGTTGTCCACATTGACGCAGCCCCTCATGGGTGCCGTGAATACAGCGGTAATGGGGTATATGCCGGATCCGAAATACATTGCGGCGGTCTCCCTGGGAGCCATCTTGTTCAACACTGTCTACTGGCTCTTTGGATTCCTGCGGGTCAGTACGACGGGCTATGCGGCCCAGGCGTATGGCGCCGCCAGCACAAGGCTCGGCATGCTGGCCTTTTTCAAACCCCTTGTCATAGCCCTTTTGGTTGGCTTTGCCTGTATTCTGCTGCAAAGGCCGATCCTCTCTTTTTATTTGGGATTCATGCGGCCTGCCCAGGATGTGGCAGTCCTCTGCCGCATCTATTTCGATATCCTGATCTGGGGTGCGCCCCTGGTTTTGCTGAATTACGTCGCCCTGGGCTGGCTGATGGGGCAGGCCAGGATCCGTGCTTCCGTGTTCATGCAGATGTCCATGAACATCCTGAACATGGTCCTCAGCGTGGCTTTCGTTTATGGCCTCGATTGGGGAGTCAGGGGTGTTGCCTGGGCGACGCTGCTCTGCCAGATTTACGGCGGGGCGTTGAGCGTCTTCCTGATCCACATCTGCGGGCGGTTCGGATACAGGAAGCTGCCCTGGAAGGAGATTCTGGATTGGCACAACTTTGTTTCCATGATCCAGGTCAACGCCAACCTCATGATCCGCACGGCCTGCCTGATGGCGGTCAACAACATGGTGGCAGCCGTCGGGGTTTCCCTGGGTACCATCGTACTGGCTGCCAATGCGGTGTTGCTGCAGATCAAGGACATCATGAGCTTCCTGATTGACGGCATTGCCAACGGGGCCTCCGTTTTCGCTGGAAAAGCCATGGGATCCGGCAACCTGTCCTACCTGGAACAGGATATCCGGACATCCTTCAAATGGAGCGCCGTCTGCGCGCTCCTCCTTATGGCGGGCTATTGGCTGGGGAGGGGAACCCTCATCGGCCTGTTCACCGATATTGACGCTGTCCGCGCGGTTGCGGCGCGGTACGAAATCTGGGTCCTGCTCTATCCGCTCTGCGGCTTTGTGGGACTGACGTTGTACGGCGTCTTCTGCGGCATTACCTGGACGGCACCGATCCGTAACATGATGGCCTTTGCCGCTTTTGCGTTTTTTGTTTCCAGCTTTTTTCTGGCACCCCGTTTCGGAAATGACGGACTTTGGGTTGCCTATCTGGTTTTTATGCTTTCCCAGTCGGCTTTTCTCGGCTTTATGTGCCGCTATCTGGGGCGGCGCTTCGAGGAGACCGTGCCGGCAGCCGGGAAAGAGTAAGGGTTCCGGCGGACTTGTGCCGCCTCCTATACATTATTCATTTTAAAACAGGAGATGAAGAATTGTGAGTCGAAAAGAGGTCCTTTACCGAATATTGCAGATGGTCCTGGTACTGTTGGGAATCAGTTTCATCACCTTCTGCCTGGTCATGCTGGCTCCTGGTGACCCTGTACGGCAAATGATTGCCGGGAATGAGGACATTGTCGTCAGCCAGGTGGAAATCGACGCCCTGCGCCATGAACTGGGTTTGGACCAGCCGTTCCTGTTTCAGTATACGGGCTGGCTCGGCCGCGTGCTCCAGGGCAACTTCGGGTTTTCCTACATGATGAAGAAACCTGTCCTGGACGCGTTGCTGGAAACACTTCCGGCCACGGTCATTCTGGCCGTGGCATCGTCCGTCTTCATGCTGGTCTTTGCCATCCCCCTCGGCATCTATACGGCCGTGAAGCAGAATACATGGTTTGACTACCTGGTCCGTGGCCTGACCTTTGCCGGCGTGTCCGTGCCGAACTTCTGGATGGGCCTCGTGCTGCTGTGGATTTTCGCTTTACAGTTAGGGTTCTTCCCCATTGTAGGCGGGTCCGTGACCGTGGAAAACCTGATTTTGCCGATGCTCACCCTCGGAATCGTCATGACCTCGAAGTATACACGCCAGGTCCGCGCCACCGTACTGGAAGAATTGAACCAGGATTACGTGGTCGGCGCGCGGGCGCGGGGAATGAAGGACAGCTACATCCTCTGGAAGGAAGTCCTTCCCAACGCGCTCCTGCCGCTGATCACCCTCTTCGGCCTTGCCTTTGGCAGCCTGCTTGGGGGTGCCGCCGTCGTGGAAATCGTCTTTTCCTGGCCTGGGTTGGGTTATACCGTCGTCCAGGCCATCATCTATCGTGATTTCCAGACCGTCCAGGCCATTGTCCTGTGGATAGCCCTTATGTATATGGTCATCAACCTGGTTGTCGACCTGTCCTACGTCCACTTGGATCCCCGGTTGAGAAAGGCAGGTCGGTGAGTATGGAAAACATTCTCCGTGGTTTTAAGGAAAACAAGGCATTCCGGATTACGACGAGCCTGGTCCTTCTCCTGATCCTGATTGCCATTGCGGCGCCGGTGATTGCACCGTACAATCCGCTGGAAGCGGTTATGCGCAATGCCAACATGGAACCGTCCCTGCAGCATCTGTGCGGGACGGATAAACTGGGCCGCGATGTGCTGAGCCGTATCCTCTACGGTGCGAGCTATTCCCTTGGCAGTGTCCTTCTGCTGGTAGCCATCATCTTCGTCATCGGTACGACCCTGGGCGTGCTGGCCGGGTATTTTGGAGGCATTGTGGACACGGTCATCATGCGTATTGCCGATATGATGATCTCCTTCCCGGGCATCATCCTGGCCATTGCGATTGCCGGTGTCATGGGCGGCAGCCTCGTGAACGCCATGATTGCCATGACCATCGTCACCTGGACCAAATATGCCCGTCTGGCCCGCAGCATGGTCCTGAAAATCAAACGCCGCGATTTTGTGGAAGCGGCCGTCGTCAACGGTGGCACGCCGCCGCATATCCTCTGGACGCACATCGTGCCGAACATCCTGCCCCTGATGGTCATCACGGCAGCTGCCGATATCGGCGCCATGCTGATGGAACTGGCCGGACTGTCCTTCCTGGGGTTCGGCAGCCAGCCGCCGGCTCCGGAATGGGGCCTTATGCTGAGTGAAGGGCGGCAGCAGATCCAGACGGCTCCGTGGCTCATGATATTCCCGGGCCTCGCCATTTTCGTGACCGTCGTGGTGTTCAACCTCTGGGGCGATTCCCTCCGCGACGTGCTGGATCCGCGTCAGGATAACTGACACAGAGTTCCCTTTTATATTATACATACAATCACAGTAATAGCGAAAGGATGCGATCAACTCATGAAGACTTGGAAAAAAGGTACAGCAGCAGCGCTGGTAGCCCTTATGGCCCTGGCTATGGCCGGATGCGGCGGAAGCGGGAACAAGGGGGGAGCCGTCAGCGCGGACAAGCTGAAAATCGGCGTCACGAACTTCGCGGACACGCTGGAGCCGACGGACAACTACTTCGGCTGGCAGGTGATGCGTTACGGCGTCGGCGAATGCCTGACGAAGTTTGATGCCAAGATGAAGACCCAGCCCTGGATTGCGGAAAGCTGGAAGGTCTCCGACGATAAGCTGACCTGGACTTTCAAAATCCGCGACATCACCTTCTCCAACGGCAACAAGGTTACGGCCGATGCGGTAAAACAATCCATCGAGCGGACGTTTAAGAAATCCCCCCGGGCAAAGGCCATGTTCCAGTATGACAGCATTACGGCGAACGGCCAGGAACTGGCCATCAAGACGACGAAACCGATGGCCACCCTGCCCGGTGTGCTGGGCGATCCCCTGTTCATCATCGTTGATGTCAGCGAAGATGGGAAACGGGATTTCGCCAAGCAGGGACCGGTCTGCACGGGACCGTATGTCGTCAAATCCTTTACCAAAGCGAAGACCGAACTGGTTGCCAACGAAAAATACTGGGATGGCAAAGTTCCCTTCAAGACGGCGGATATCAACACCATTGACGACCCGAACACGCGTGCCATGGCCCTCCAGAAAGGAGAGATCGACGTAGCCGTCAACATCGCGTCCGGCGACATGGCCTTATTCCAAGACAAGGATAAATTCAACGTCAGTTCCATCGCTTCCATCCGCGACGTCCTGGCCCGCATGAACCAGCGCAAAGACAAACCCCTGGGCGACAAGCGCGTGCGGCAGGCATTGATCCGTGCCCTGGACCGGGAAACCTATTGCAAGACTCTGCTGAAAGGCACGTTCACAGCCGGCGGACCCTTAATGCCTCCTTCCGTGGATTATGACTTCGATAATCTGCAGAAGATGAATCCTGACAAGTACAATGTGGAAAGCGCCAGGAAGCTGCTGGCAGAAGCTGGTTGGAAAGATACGGACGGCGACGGGTATGTCGACAAGAACGGCAAAAACCTGGAGCTGGAATTCGTCATTTATTCCGGCCGTGCCGAACTGCCGCTGTTTGCGGAAGCAACCCAGGCGGATGCCAAGAAGGCCGGCATCAAGGTCAATATCAAGAACGTCGATTATAATGTTCTGGACGGTATCGGCATCAAGGGCCAGTATGACCTGCTGATTTCCAATATCCTGTCTGAACAGGCCGGTGACCCCGAAGTCTTCCTGAACATGTATTGGAAGACCAACGTCAATGGCAGCAACCCGCAGAACGGTTCCGGCTACAGCAACCCTGCCTACGATGCCCTGTCCGACAAACTGGCCATGGAATTCGATCCGGCCAAGCGCCGCGGACTCGTCATCGAAATGCAGAAAATCATTCTGCAGGATGCCGCGACCGTCGTCTTCGGCTATCCCCAGACCAACATGGTCAGCAGGAAGGGTGTGGCCAATGCCAACATCCAGCCTTGCGACTATTACTGGCTGACAAAGGACTTTGCTCCGGCAAAATGAACCACTCTTCCTGATAAAGAAGGTATGATGATGCTGTTAGATGTTAAAAGTCTCGCAATCAGCTATGGCTCCCACCGGACCGTGCACGATGTGGACCTGGCTTTGGACAGAGGCGAAATCCTGGCCATTGTCGGCGAAAGCGGCAGTGGCAAGACGACGGTCATCCGTGCCATCATGGGCTGTTTGCCCGGCACGGGCCGCGTCAGCGGCGGGGACATCCTTTTCGAAGGGAAGAGCCTGCTGCAAAATGCCCGGGAAGACTGGCGGAAGTTGTGCGGGCAGGAAATGTCCATGATTTTCCAGGACAGCGGGAACATGATCAATCCTATCCGCTCCATTGGCTCGCAGTTCGTGGACTATATCGTGACCCATGAACCGGGCACAGGCAAGGGGGAGGCATGGCGGATGGCGGCCGATATGCTGAAAGCGATGCAGCTGCCGAACCCGGAACGCATTATGGAGGAGTATCCTTTTGAGCTTTCCGGCGGGCAGCGCCAGCGCGTCGGTATCGCCATGGCCATGATCTTCAGTCCCAAACTGCTCCTGGCCGACGAGCCGACCAGTGCACTGGATGTGACGACACAGGCCCAGATCATCCGGCAGATTGTCGATGTCCGTAATGACTATAACGCAGCGGTCATCATCGTTACCCATAATTTAGGCGTGGCGTCCTATATTGCCAACAAAATCATGGTCATGCAGGACGGGCACGTTGTGGAAGCAGGGCCGCGGGAACAGGTGATCGGCCATCCCCGGCACGAGTATACGAAGCTGCTGCTCGATTCCGTACCGGTAATAGGAGGGACGTGTTATTATGAATGAAATGGCACAAGAATCCTTTGCCGGGAAGGCACCGGTCGTCATGCAGATCAGGAACCTGACCAAGAAATTCGAGTTGGACAACGGCAAGGAACTGACGGCCTGCGACCATGTCACCCTGAATGTTTATCAAGGGCAGACCCTGGGCGTCATCGGCGAATCGGGATGCGGCAAAAGCACCCTGGTCCGTACGATTCTTCAGATCCATCCGGCCACGGAGGGCCAAGTCCTCTTTGACGGCAAGGACATCCTGCAATGCAGGGGCGAGGAAGAACGACAGGTACGCCGCAAAATCCAGATGGTGTTCCAAGATCCGACGGCAGCCTTCAATCCGAAAATGCGCGTCAAGGATATCGTGACGGAACCGTTGCGTAACTTCGGCCTGCTGAAAAAGGAGGATGTCGACGCCAAAGCCGCGGAACTGTTGGAAATGGTGGAGCTGCCGGCGGAATTCAAGGACCGGTATCCCCACAGCATGTCCGGCGGGCAGCGGCAGCGCCTGGGTATCGCCAGGGCCCTGTCCCTGGAACCGGACATCATCGTTTGCGACGAAGCCACATCGGCCCTCGACGTATCGGTCCAGAAAAATATTTGCGAACTGCTGGTGAAACTCCAGAAGGAAAAGCAGGTTTCCTACCTTTTTATCGCCCATGACCTCGGGCTGGTGGATCTGATGTGTCACCAGGTCGCCATCATGTATCTGGGGAATGTCATGGAATGGCTTGAAGCAGGCCGTATCGCTTTCCATTGCAGGCACCCGTACAGCCAGGCCCTCATGGATGCCGTGTTCAAGGTGGATTACCACAAGGGGGAGAAAATCAAGGCCCTGGCAGGCGACGTCCCCAGTCCTGTGGATTTGCCGCAAGGCTGTCCGTTCCAGGGGCGCTGTCCTTTATGCCAGGAAATCTGCCACCAGGAAAAGCCAAAACTGAAAAAAGTGGAACCAGGTCACTGGGTGGCCTGCCACATGGTGAAGTAGGAATTCAGACCGGCCCGAACCGTTCCTGTTGTTCGGGCCGGATTTTTTTGTCAGGACCGGCTGAACGGGCCGGGAGGATTGACAAAAAAGGGAATTTGTGCTAACATAAACATATGAACAATTAATCATATGTCAGAAGGGGCTTCGCCTGCGAATGGATCCCTTCAGAGCGATGGCGCAAGGACTGGTGAACAAGATGGAAAAAGAATTACAAGACTTGGAAGAAATCCGCAGCAGCAATGAGGATGGTTCTGTCCGCAGTTTCCGGCATCACGGAAAACAGGGTGTGCACGGAGCGGAAGCTGATGCGGAGGAACTGGCAGGGACTGTGGCAGAGCCCGGTCATTCCCATGGCAAAGGCCATGTCCCTGCCCATACACATCCCGGCCTGGGTGGAAAAGACCACGCCCATGGCTGCGGCTGCGGCCATAACCACGGGGAAGAAGACTTGGTCGGCCATCATCACGAACATCCTCCTGTCGAGGTACCCCATCACAATGCTTCATACACCCATACGGTCGTGGTTTCCCACCATAAACCCGGCCACGGGGCAGACTGTCATTGTGAACAGTGCTGCCGGAATGAGGAATATTGCGATATCTGCGGCGAAAGCCTGGCACACTGCAAGTGCCGCATGCCCGACGCGGACGACTTCAAATGCGTCTACATCCTGGAAAACCTTGATTGTGCCAATTGTGCCGCCCGCATGGAACATAAGATCAAACGGCTTCCCGGTGTAACCTATGCAACGGTAAGCTATCCGGCGAAACAGCTCCGTCTGTCTGCCAAAAATCCGGACAAGCTGCTCCCCATCCTGCAGGAAATCTGCATGTCTGTCGATTCGGAAGTCCGTGTCATTCCGAAGAGCCGAGTCAAAAAAAACCACGGGGTTGTGAAAGAAGGCCCGGCCGCCTTCCGTACCTATGCCGTCAAAGGACTGGATTGTGCCGTATGCGCACAGAAAGTGGAAGATGCCATCAATGACATGCCGGAAATCGATGAGGCTGTCCTGACGTACGCTACAGGCCTTCTGCGGGTCAAAGCGGAATCTTATGAGGGCCTGCAGGAAAAGATGCAGTCGGCAGCGGATGCCGTGGAAAAAGGCGTGACCATCGCAACCCGGCAAGCCGCTTCTCCTGCAGCAAAGAACGAAAAGGGGAGCGCTCACGGACACGGCCTGTCCGGGGATAAACGGGAATGGGCGGAGATCCTTGCCGGCGGTCTGCTTTTTGTGGCCGTCGAATGGCTCGGTCTGGCACCGGAAGCCTATAAACCATATCTGCTGGTCCTTTCCTACATCGTCCTGGGCTGGCATATCGTTCTGACGGCCCTGCGGAACGGCCTGAAAGGCGAATTTTTCGACGAGAACTTCCTCATGACCGTGGCTACGCTGGGTGCTTTCGCCATCCAGGCCTGGGAAGAAGCCGTCGGCGTCATCCTTTTTTACCGCATCGGGGAATATTTCCAGGACAAGGCGGCGGAACGCAGCCGCAGGCAGATCATGGCGGCCGTCGATATGCGCCCCGAGGTGGTCAATCTCCTGATTGGCGACGAGGTCAGAGTGATTCCTGCTGCGGAAGCCGGTGCCGGCGATATCCTGCTCGTCCGCGCCGGAGACCGTATCCCCCTGGATGGTGTCGTCGTCGAGGGCGAAAGCCTGGTTGACACGTCGCCTGTGACAGGGGAACCGGTGCCGGTCCGCAAACGGTATGGCGACGAAGTCCTGTCAGGCTGCGTCAATACGACGGGCATGCTGAAATTCCGCGTCGAAAAGGAATTGCAGGAGTCCATGGTGACGAAGATCCTGGATTCCGTGGAAAACGCGGCGGCCAACAAACCGCACATCGATAAGTTCATTACCCGCTTTGCCCGCGTCTACACGCCCATCGTCGTGGTTGCGGCGATGGCCGTAGCCGTCATCCCGTCCCTTGTGACCGGGAACTGGCAGTACTGGATCTACACGGCCCTGACCTTCCTGGTCATCAGCTGTCCCTGCGCCCTCGTCCTGAGCGTGCCCCTGTCCTTCTTTGCCGGTATCGGCGCCGGTTCCCGTCTGGGCATCCTTTTCAAAGGCGGCAGTTCCCTGGAAATGCTGAAGAACGTGGCGGCCGTCGTAATGGACAAGACCGGGACGGTCACCCAGGGAAATTTCGTCCTCCATGAGATTGTGCCGGCCGAAGGGGTTTCTGCGGAGGAACTGCTGCAGACGGCGGCAGGTGCGGAAACCGTATCGACCCATCCCATCGCCGTGAGCATCGTCCATGCGGCTGAAGCCAAGGGGCTGCCGGCGGAACGACCGGATTGCTTTGAGGAGACGGCCGGCGAAGGCCTGACCGTCCATTACGGCAAGGACCGTATCCTGGCCGGCAACCTGAAGCTGATGCGCCGGTACGGAGTGGAAGCACACCCGCTGGCAGGCAGCGCTGTGGGCAGCGAAGTCTATGTAGCGAAAAACGGCCGTTTCCTCGGCGCCATGGTCATTCGTGACACCGTGAAGCCCGATGCCCGTGACAGCATCGAGGCCCTGCGCTCGGAGGGACTGGTGACGGTCATGCTGACCGGTGATGCCCCGAAAGAGGCGGAGGCCGTAGCCCGCGAGGTCGGTATTCAGGAAGTCCGCGCCGGATTGCTGCCGCAGGACAAATTGAACGAGATGAACATGCTTCGCAGCAAATACGGCGCCGTCCTGTTTGTCGGCGATGGCATCAACGACGCCCCGGTACTGGCCGGCGCCGATGTAGGTGCCGCTATGGGCAGTGGTGCGGACGCCGCTATGGAAGCGGCGGATGTCGTTTTCATGAACTCCGAGATGGGCGCCATTCCCAAGGCCATCAAGATTGCCAAAACCGTGGGTTCCACAGCCTGGCAGAATGTCGTTTTTGCCCTGGTCGTGAAAATCGTCATCATGGCGGCCGGCATTTTCGGCTACGCCAACATGTGGGCGGCCGTTTTCGCAGATACGGGTGTTTCCGTCATTTGCGTTCTGAATGCATGCCGCATCCTGTATAAGAAGTTCTGACCATATCCGTCAGGCCCGGGACGGCAACGGCATCCATGGAACGCATGTCCGTCGTCAGGAAGGCATAAAAAAGACGGCCCCCTTATCCCGGCCTCACCTTTGTGTGAGGCCGGGATAAGGGGGCCGTTCCGCTTTCCGGAAAGGGGCCTCAATCGTCGCCGAATTTGTCCGGGAAGAACAGCTTCTTTACCTCGTCGTCCGGTTCGCGGCCGATGGCGTTGCCGATGAAGAAGAAGATCAGCGATGCGCCGATGCCGATGACAATCTGGTGCAGCGAGAAGAGGCGGATATGGAGCGCCATGGTGGTGCAGTAGGCGACGACGCCGCCAAACATGGCCCACAGGGCTCCCGTGCCGTTTGCCTTATGCCAGAAAAGGCCGAAGATCATGACCCAGAAGAAGGCCGTTTCCAGACCGCCGAAGGCGAACATGTTGATTTTCCAGATGACCGACGGCGGGGCGATGGCGATGAAGTAGATGCCGAACCCCAACAGGATGGTGGCGGCCATGCTGAATTTCTGGATGCCTTTGTTGCTCAGGGTCTTGCCATTCTTTTCGAGGGCCCGCATGTAGATGTCCTTGATGATGGACGACGACGACGTGAGCAGCAGGGACGACACGGTCGAAATGGTTGCCGCAATCGGCCCGATGATGGTGACGCCCGCCCAGAAGGGACTCATGACGCTGACGATGGTGCGCGGCGTAATGTTGTCCACGCTGCCGCCGTATGCGGCCAGGGACGGGTTTGTCAGGATGCCCTTGCTCAGGACGCCGACCCAGGTCGCAATGAGGGTCATGGCGCCGATGACGATGGTGCCGATGAGGATGGCATTGCGCAGGGAACGGGTGTCCTTGTAGCTGATGCTGCGGACGATGGACTGGGGCAGGGCCAGCGTGCAGACGCCGACCAGCAGCCACTGGCTGATGTACAGGGAAATGGGCATTTTGCCCCGTGACAGGGGTTCAAGCATGGCCGGATCGCTGGTGCGGATGTGGTTCATGATGGCTCCGTAGCCGCCGGCTTTGTCGAGCATGCAGTAGAACAGGATGCTCATGCCCACAATCATGGCGATGGCGCAGATGGCGTCCGTGATGGCGACGCCCTTGAACCCGCCGATGGTGGTGTAGATGATGACGATGATGCCGAACAAGGTCAGGCCCGTCACATAGCTGTATCCCGTTACGGCTTCGAACAGCTTGGCTGCGCCGACGAACTGGGCGACCATGGTGGCGCAGAAGAAGGCGACGATGAAGACGGCCGCCAGGTTGCAAAGGCTGTCCGATTTGTAGCGGGCGCGTAAGATGTCGATGACCGTTACGGCGTCAATGTCACGGGCAACGAGGGAGATCTTCTTGCCGAAGACCCCCATGACGAGGAACACGACGACAACCTGCACGATGGCCATATAGAGCCAGCCGTAGCCTATCTGCCAGGCCACACCGGGTCCGCCGACGAAGGTGCTGACGCTGGAATAGGTGGCGACGGTCGTCATGGCCAGCACGAAGCCGCCCAGGGCGCGGCCACCGATGAAGTAGTCCTTGGCGAAGTCCTTCGACCGGGCTTCTTCCGAAGTCCGCTGCACACGGTAACTGATGTACAGCAGGATGAGCAGGAACAGGAAGACCGGGAAAAGGCTCACGAGATGGGAGAAATCCATTAGCGGGCCCCTCCTTTCCGGGCAGCGGTCCGGACACGCGCCGCATCCTCTTCCTGCAGGTCGACGTCCTGGATCACATGTTCCGCCAGCCAGAACGCGACGACGACGGCGAACAGCCAGGTGCCGATGCAGCCGCCGAGTATCCAGATAGGCGTGTCGAACAGGCTGATGTCCAGGCCGGAAAGCCCGAATCCGGCCAGGATCCAAAATACGATGACCGCCAGCGTGGCGAAGCAGGTTACCTTGGCTTCGTGATTGGCACGGCGGAATTTTTCACTGCGTTTCATCCGAAAATCCTCCTTGAACTTGGTGGATGCTGCCCGTTGGGGCAGGCACTTTCTGCGAAAGTCTTTACTATAATACCATAATTTTTATAATACCATAATTTTTCCCTTTCGCCACAGGAAATCGCAAAAAGTCTTCGTTTGTGTTAACATATAATATACAGACTTTGTACAATATGGGGAGTGTTTCCGCTCCCGGAAACGAGGTACCATAGATGGATATTCAGGAAAAACGGTTGAAGAAAACCTTCATTGAATTGGTCCGGGTTCCGTGCCCGAGTCTGGACGAGAAAGAGGAAGCGGGCCTCCTGGTCCGCAAACTGCAGGCCCTGGGCATCGATGTGCAAGTGGACGATGCCGGGACAAAGTGCGGGGGCACGACGGGGAATGTCTGGGCTTTCCTGCCGGGCACCGTCGCCGGTGCAACCCGGCTCTTCTTTGAAGCCCATATGGATTCCGTAGCCCCGACGACGGGCACGAAGGTGGTCGAAAAAGGCGGATATCTGTACTCCGATGGAACGACGACCCTCGGCGGGGACGACAAGTCCGGCGTGGCTGCCGTGCTCGAAGCCCTGGCGGTGCTGCGTGAAAGCGGTGTGCCCCATGGGGACATCACCGTCTGCTTCACTATCGGCGAGGAAACGGGCAGCTACGGCGTGCGCAACCTGAAGCGGGAATGGCTGGCGGCCGACCTGGGGTACTGCCTGGACAGCGGCGGCCATCCCGGCGCCATCTTCAACGCATCGCCCAAAGCGATGGACGTCACGTACACCGTGCACGGCAAAACGGCCCACGCGGGCGCGGAGCCCGAAAAGGGCGTCAATGCCGTCATGCTGGCAGCCCGTGCCCTGGCTGCGATGCCGGACTGGGGCCGCATTGACGCGCGGCTGACAGCCAGCCCGGATATGATTCAGGGTGGCCTGGCGCCGAACATCGTGCCTGACGAGTGCCGGTTTATGGTTGACATGCGCTGCGATGACGAAGAACGCCTGGACGCCTTTTATACAGACCTGACGGAGCGCTTCCGCCGTATCGTGGAAGCCGGCGGCGGCACCCTGACTGCTGTACAGGAAACACTGGCTCCGGCCGTCAGCCTGCCGGAGGACCATCCCGGCGTGCAGCTGGCCGCGCAGGCGGCCCGCAACCTGGGGTTCCCCGTTTCGTGCCAGTTCACGGGCGGCTGCAGCGACGCCAACTTCCTGTGCGGCATGGGCCTGCCGTCGCTCCTGTTGGCGACCGGTATGGACCGGATCCATACGGTACAGGAACGGCTGGCCTTACAGGACCTGTATGACGCAGCGCGCTGGACGCTGGAAATCATGCGTCTCGCCGCGGCAAAGTGAAGATTGGAGCATTCATCATGGGAGTCCCCTTTACCCATTTACACGTCCATACCCAATACAGCCTGCTTGACGGCGCCTCCAAACCGGAGGAGCTGCTCCGGCGTGCCATGGAGCTGGGCATGGACAGCATTGCCATTACGGACCACGGCAACATGTACGGGGCCGTGGACCTGTATCAGACGGCGCAGAAACTGTCGAAGGAGGCGGAAAAGCAGGGAAAACCCGGTATCCGCGTCATCATCGGCTGCGAAGTCTATCTGACGCCGGGCAGCCGCTTCGACCGCATCGACAAGCAGCCCCGCTACCATTTGATTTTGCTGGCCGAGAACAATGAGGGATACCGCAACCTTTCCCATCTGGTCTCGTTGGGCTACATCGACGGGTTCTACCGCAAACCCCGCATCGACAAGGATATCCTGCGCCAGTATCACGAAGGCATCATCTGCCTGACGGCCTGTGTCCAGGGGGAAATTCCCCAGGCCATCCTGAGTGGGAACGAGGAGCGGGCCCGCGCGGCTGTGCGGGAATACCTGGACATTTTCGACAAGGAGCACCTGTTCCTGGAAATGCAGAACCACAATCTGCCCGAGGAGGCCAGGGTGAACCGCGGCCTGCACAAACTGGCAGCGGAGTTCGGGTTGAAGCTGGTTGTGACCAATGACCTGCATTACGTGCGCCGCGAGGACGCCAGCGCCCAGGACGTACTCCTGTGCATCCAGACGAATAAGACCGTCACCGATCCGGACCGCATGAAGTTCAACAACGACTGGTACTACTGCAAGAGTTACGAGGAGATGCAGGAACTGTTCCCGGACGACGAAGAAGCCCTGCGCAATACCCACGCCATCGCGGAACGGTGCCACGTGGACTTCGCCTTCGGCAAACTGCTCCTGCCGGAATTCCCCATTCCGGAAAAATACCGCGGCGATGCCGATGCCTGCGTGCGCGACATATGTACGGCCGAAATCCCGCACCGGTACGGTGCCGACCTGGCCGCCCTGACCGATCCGGCGGAGCGCCAGGCCCTGCAGGACAAGGTGGAACAGCGCCTCGGCTACGAGCTGGGCATCATCCGGACCATGGGGTATGCCGCCTACTTCCTGATTGTCTGGGACTTCATCCGCTACTGCCGCAGCCATAAGGACGGCAGCGGCCGCCCGGACCCGATTCCCGTCGGCCCGGGCCGCGGCAGTGCCGCCGGCAGCATCGTGGCCTACCTGCTGCACATCACGAATATCGATCCGTTGAAATACGACCTGCTCTTTGAACGTTTCCTGAATCCGGAACGCGTCAGCATGCCTGATATCGATACGGACTTTTGTTACAAGCGGCGCGGCGAAGTGCTGGATTACGTGATTCGCAAATACGGGCCGGACCATGTATCCCTCATCGTCACCTTCGGTACGCTGCAGGCCCGTGCGGCCGTACGCGATGCCGGACGGGCCCTGGGGCTGCCCCTGGCTGAAGTGGACCGCGTGGCCAAAGCGGTGCCGCGCACGCTGGGCATCACCCTGAAGGACGCCCTGGCCTCAAGCCGCGAACTGCAGACCCTGTACGAAACAGACGAAGGGGTCCATCACCTGATCGACATTGCCAAGAGTGTCGAGGGCCTGCCCCGCAACACGGGTACCCACGCGGCGGGCGTCGTCATTGCGCCGAAACCGTTGATCGACCTGGTGCCGCTGCAGCTGGACGAAGGCGTCCAGGGCGAAGGCATCAGCCAGGACCGTATGATCACAACGCAGTATGACAAGAATCAGGTCGAGGAACTGGGCCTCCTGAAGATGGACTTCCTGGGCCTGCGGACCCTGACCGTCATGGCCGACGCCGTGCGCTTCATCAAGGAATCGACGGGCGAAACCGTGGATCTGGACAACATCCCTCTGGAAGACAAGGCGGTGAGCGACATGCTCTGCGCCGGCGACACCCAGGGCGTATTCCAGCTGGAAAGTGCAGGCATGACCCGTCTGGTTGTGCGCCTGGCGCCCCAGACCATGAAGGACCTGGTCCCCCTCGTGGCCCTGTACCGCCCGGGTCCTTTGGACGCGGGTATGGCGGAAAAATTCATCGAAGGCCGCCGGCTCCACCATGCCGTGGAATCCATCCATCCGCTGCTGGACCCGATCCTGGCCGATACATACGGAGTGGTCCTGTACCAGGAACAGGTCATGCAGACGGCCTCCATCCTGGCCGGCTTTACGCTGGGCGAAGCAGACATCCTGCGCCGCGCCATGGGCAAAAAGAAGGTCAAGGACCTGATTTCCATGAAGATGCGCTTCATCGAAGGCGCACAGAAACTGCATAACGTGCCGCCTGCCAAGAGCGAGGAAATCTTCGAGATCCTGCTCAAGTTCGCCGGGTACGGCTTCAACAAATCCCATTCCGTGGCCTACGGCCTTGTCGCCTATCAGACGGCCTACCTGAAGGCCCACTGGCCCGCGGAATTCTTTGCGGCCCTCCTGACGAGCGTCATCAGCGACCCCGACAAGATGAGCTGGTACATCACGGTGTGCCGCGACCGGGGCATCCGCATCCTGCCGCCCGACATCAATGCCAGCCGCTCCGGGTTCTCCGTGGAAAAAGGGGCCATCCGTTTCGGCCTGAACGGCATCAAGAGCGTTGGCGAAGGCGCGGTCGAGGACATCGTGCGGGCCCGGGAAGAAGGCGGCCGCTTCAAGGACATCCTGGATTTCTGCAAACGTGTCAATTACCGGCAGCTCAACACGCGTCTCCTGGAAAACCTCATCAAGTGCGGTGCCATGGATTCCCTGGGGGCCCATCGCTCGCAGCTGCTGGCCGTCTGCAAGCAGGCCCTGGAACTGGGGCAGAAACAGCAGAAGGATTCCCTGTCCGGCCAGTTCAGCCTCTTCGGCGGCGACGAATTTTCCGAAGTGAACACCATCGTCCTGCCGTATCTGGAGGAAATGTCCCGGTCCCTCATGCTGAAAGACGAAAAGGAACTCGCCGGCTTCTACATGACGGGCCATCCCCTGGACGGATACCGCAAGGCCCTGGAGTCCTTCACGCCCATCTACACCCTGACGGAGGAGAACAGCCAGGTCCGTGACGGCGACTTCCTGAAGGTGGCCGGCATCGTGTCGGAGTGCAACATCCGCCTGACGAAGAAGGGCGACAATATGGCCATCCTCACGCTGGAAGACTTTTCGGGGCGCGTGTCCGTCCTCGTCTTTCCCAAGGCCTACAACCAGTTTTCCCGTCTGGTGGCGGAAGACAGCGTCATCGGCGTGGAAGGACGTTTCAGCATCGACGAACGCGAAGAAAAAGTCATTGCGTCGCAGATTGTGCCGCTGCAGGAAGGGCAGGCGGCGCCTCCCCTGGGCCGGTCGGGCAACGGCCGGACAAACGGCGGGTATGGTGGATATGCCCAGGCCGGGTACGATACGCCGCCCGGTATGCCGGCGCAGGAAACGGCCTCCGGATACGGCGCCCCTTCCGCCCTGGCAGACGGCGGCCATACAGGAGCCACCCCCGGGACAGGGCCGCTGGCGGTACCGCCCGGCGCGGTCCTCGAACTGGTCGTACCGGCGGACCGGGAAGCGAAGCCGGTCCTCGACAGTCTCGTCAGGCTCCTGCGGCAGCACCACGGGAACCATATGGTCTTCCTCAAGCTCATGGGTTCCCGGCAGCGCATCCGCCTCGACCCGGGCTATTATGTCGACGGGTCGGACGACCTGCAGCGCGAAGTGGGAATACTGCTGGGGGACGGCGCATTCCGTGTCCGCAATGTCTAGAACCCCGACCGGTTCCGGCCTGTCGTTGCTTGACAGGCCGTTCCATGGTATACTAAAAAGTAATCTAAAATTGACGCAGGAGGAAAAAGTCAATGAACATTATCGTTTGTGTCAAGCAAGTTCCGGATACCGCGCAGATCAAGCTGAACCCGGAAACGCACACGCTGATCCGCGACGGGGTGGAAAACATTCTGAACCCGTACGATGCGGAAGCGCTGGAAACGGCCCTTGTTCTGAAAGATAAATACGGTGCCAGGGTGACCGTCGTCACCATGGGTCCGCCGCAGGCAAAGGAAATCCTGAAGGAAGCCATCGCCAAAGGTGCCGACGAAGCGGTCCTGCTGACGGACCGTGCCGTTGCCGGGTCCGACACGCTGGCTACATCGCGTGCCATTGCCGCCCTCGTCAAGAGCTGCGGCGGATTCGACCTGGTACTGTGCGGCCGCGAAGCATCGGACGGATGCACCGCGCAGGTTGGGCCGGAAGTGGCGGAACACCTGGGGATTCCGCAGATTACGTCGGCCCTGAAGGTCGATTTCAAGGACGGTAAGTTCCTGGTGGACCGCGAAACGGAAAACTGGGCGGAAACCCTGTCCTGCCCGGCACCGCTCCTGGTCACCATGACCCGCGCCGAAAAGGACCTGCGGTTTGCCAGCATCCGTGGCAAGATGAAGGCCCGTAAGGCCGTCATTCCCGAAAAGTCTGCCGCCGACCTGGGCCTCGACACGGCGACGGTAGGTCTGAAAGCTTCCCCGACCCGCGTCATCAAGGTCTTTACTCCGGAAGTCGCGAAAATCAATACGGAAATCATCCAGGAAGATGAGCCGGAAGCAGCGGTGGATAAACTGATCGAAAAGCTGGCCGCTGCCGGAGTCATCAAGAAATAAGGGCCTGTCATGGCTGTCGAAGTTGATAAGGACCGGTGTGACGGCTGCCAGGAATGCGAAGCAATCTGCCCGACGGGGGCAATCCGCGTGCTTTCCGGCAAAGCCTGGGCCGATCCGGCGCGCTGCCTCGCATGCGGAGCCTGCGTGCGGGAATGTCTGGCTGGCGCCATCACACTTCCGAAGGAGGATAAACGAAATGGCAAATGAAAAAGCTGTCTGGGTGGTTGCCCAGTTGGAAGAAGGCAAGCTCCTGGGCGTGACGTTCGAATTGCTGGGCAAGGCCCGGGAACTGGCGGAACAGGCCGGCACCACGGCCGACGTGGTCCTGATCGGAGAAAAGGACGACGGACTGTCCGCCCGGTGCATTGCGCGCGGGGCTGATACGGTCTACACCATCCTGGGACCTGAATATAAGGAATACGATGTGGAAGTCTATACAAACGCCCTCTGTGCCCTGATTAAGGAATACAGACCGGGCACGGTCATGTTCTGCGCCACCATCGACGGACGTGATTTTGCGCCCCGCGTGGCTGCCCGCCTGCAGACAGGCCTGTGCGCCGACTGCACGGGGCTGGACATCGATGCCGGCGGCCTCGTGAAATGGACCCGTCCCGCCATGGGCGGCAACCTGTATGGTACCATCGTCTGCAACGAACACCGTCCGCAGATGGGTTCCATCCGTCCGAAGATTTTCAAACCCCTGCCGGAGGATACATCGCGCCAGGGCGCAGTGAAGGCCTTCGAGGTGGAGCACAAGGTGACGCCGCGGGTGGAGCTCCTGCAGAAGGAAGCCTTATCCACGGAAGG
Source organism: uncultured Selenomonadales bacterium (assembly GCA_900316935.1). GTDB lineage: Bacteria > Bacillota > Negativicutes > Acidaminococcales > Acidaminococcaceae > Succiniclasticum. Next base: position 19,603 of record ONEW01000004.1, on the reverse strand, counting down.
CAAACTGAAGATTGAGGACGCCGAAGTCATTGTGGCCGGCGGCCGCGGCATGGGCAGTGTAGAAAACTTCAAGGCCCTGGAAGATCTGGCAGCCCTCTTCGAAAAGGGCGCTGTGGCCGGTTCCCGTGCCGCTGTCGATGAAAAGTGGGTTGACCACGCTTCCCAGGTCGGCCAGTCCGGCAAGACTGTCAAGCCGGACGTCTACTTCGCCTTCGGCATTTCCGGCGCCATGCAGCATACGTCGGGCATGAAGGACTCGGGCCTCATCATCGCCGTCAACAAGGATGCCGACGCGCCCATCTTCCAGTTCTCCCATATCGGCGTTGTGGGCGATGCCCGCAAGATTGTACCACTCCTCGTGGAAAAACTGAAGGACCTGAAGAAGTAAGCGAGAGGTATCCGCCAGTGTGGAAAGTGTTATACATTGCGCAGACTTCGGATCGGGCGAATGAATTGCAGGCGCTCCTGGCCGCCAATGGTTTTCTATGCCGGACTAGGGTGCCTGGCGGCTCGGCGAAGAAGGTGGGGTCCTACGAGATCCTGATTCCTGTTTCGGAAGCCGAGGATGCCTATGAAGTGTTGGCCGAGCACGGATTCCGTGGCTGACGGCCGGAACAGTACAGAAAGTATGGAAAGGCTATGGTGAAGGATGAAGAAGACGAAGATCATCTGCACGATGGGACCGTCCACGGACGATCCCGGCCTGCTGCTGGACATGATCCGGGCCGGTATGGACCTGGCCCGCTTCAATTTTTCGCACGGCGACCATGCCAGTCACAAGCAGCGGCTGGCAATGGTCCGTTCCGCGGCGGGAAAGGCCGGCAAACCCGTAGCCACGATTTGCGATACCAAAGGCCCGGAAATGCGCCTGGGCCTGTTCGAGGGCGGCCGTGCCGTGCTGGAAAACGGGAAGGAGTTCGTCCTGACGACGGAGCCCGTCAAGGGGACGGCGGCCGTGGCCTCCGTCAATTACGGAGGCCTGCCGGAAGAAGTCCGGCCGGGCAACCGGATTTTGCTGGCCGACGGGATGCTCATTCTCGAAGTCACGAAGATTGAAGGACCCCGTATCTGCACGGTGGTACGCAGCGGCGGCGAAATTTCGGACCGCAAGCGCGTCGCCTGTCCCGGAGTGGAACTGAAGATGCCCTTCCTGTCCGGACAGGATGAAGACGATATCCTGTTCGCAGCGGAAAACGGGATGGACTACGTGGCGGCCTCCTTCGTGCAGAATGCCGACAACGTCTTCGCCATCCGGCGCCTGCTGGAACAGCACGGGTACCATATGGGCATCATCTCCAAGATAGAGAATCACGCCGGGCTGGAACACATCGAAGACATCATCAAGGCCAGCGACGGCATCATGGTGGCCCGCGGCGACTTGGGCGTCGAAATCCAGGCCGAACTGGTGCCCTTGTGGCAGAAGAAGATCATCCATTTGTGCAACGCCGCAGGCAAACCGGTCGTGACGGCGACGCAGATGCTGGAGAGCATGACGAACAGCGCCCGCTGTACCCGTGCCGAAGCCAGCGATGTGGCCAATTCCATTTTTGACGGAACGGACGCCATTATGCTGAGCGGCGAAACGGCCAGCGGCCATTATCCGCTGGAAGCGGTCCGCACTATGGCGGAAATCGCCAAGACGACGGAAGCGGCCCTAGATTACGCCAAGCTGTCCGAGATGACGGCAAAGCACGGCCGCACATACAGTACGGACGCCATCGCCCACGCAACGGTGCAGATTGCCCGCGAAATCGAGGCGGATGCCATCCTTACCGTCACCTCGTCGGGCTTTACGGCCCGCAATATCTCCAAATACCGTTCCCGCGTCCCCGTCATCGCTGTGACGCAGGACCCGGCCGTCTGCCGGTCCCTGCAGCTGTTCTGGGGCGTGGAACCCATTGTGGGGCCGTATTCCTCCAATACGGATGAAATGATGGACCTGTCCGTCAAAGCGGCCCTGGCGGCCCATTGCATTGCCGAAGGAGATTCCATCGTCCTGACGGCAGGCATCCCTATCGGCAAACCGGGGAGTACGAATATGATCAAGGTCATCAATTTAGGGAAGAAGCTGTTGTCCGGTTCGGGCATCGGCAAACGGAGCTATTCCGGCCGTGTGTGTATCTGCCGCACGAGCCAGGATTTCCTGAAGAAGCTCCAGCCCGGCATGATCCTCGTGGTCGACGTCCTCAACGACGAGGATGCCGGTTACGCGGCCCAGGCCGGTGCCATCATCGCGGAAGAGGGCGGTTTCACGTCCCCGACGGCGATTCTGGGGATCAATTACAGCATTCCCGTCATCATCGGTGCCGCCAAGGCGACGGAAATCCTCAAGGACGGCCAGACGGTCACCCTCGATACGTCGGCGGGCATCGTCTATGATGGCAGCATCAACGTAAAGTGAGCGGCAGAGCCATGGAAATGGAAACAGTAGCGGTAACGGAAACGCCGAAGCCGGACTTTATCGCCCTGGAAAAGGCGGTCGTCGCACCGCATGCCGGCCCGGGTCTGGCGGAACGGCTGAAGGATGCCATGTATTACTGCATGGAAATCCGGGACGACGGCCTGGCCTGCCGGACGGCCCAACTTTACAAAACGGCTGTGCAGCAGCATAAAGAGCAGCGTCCTGCCTTATACGGGGACGCCGCTCTTTTAGGCTGCCTCTCGTTCCGGCAGGGCCTGCCTGCAGCGGGCCTGCTCCTGGGCAATGTGCTCGTGTCGGGTCTTTATCTGACGGGCAGCACGGAAGAGGACCGGCCGGTGCGGCGCAAAGTCTTCGCAGCCCTGCAGAGCGTGCTCGATATGGCGGCCCGGAAACGCTGCAACGACGTCTTCCTGACACTGCTGGGCCAGCTGCGCGAGTATGCCCGCACCCGGCATCCCGAAGCAGGGAACGGGTACGCGGCCTTGCTGCTCGACATGTTGTTCGTGGCGGCGGACCGGCGCCAGCTGCCGGCCCTGGGCATCGTGATCCGTCTGGCTGTCCGGCTCTGGAGGGACGGGGAAGAGGGCCCGGCAGCCCGCAGCCAGTTCGCCCGCGAGTGGAGCAGGACGGTCGCACAGATCGCCCACCGCGGCTGGCTTCCGGAAACACGTCTTTTGGAGGAGGGGCTCTGCCGCATGGCCTGGCGGAGCCACGATTTCCCCATGCAGAAGGCCCTGCTGGCTGACGCTGCCTTCCAGGTCCAGATGATTTCCCACGGGGACGGCTGCGAAAAAGCCTTCCAGCTGTACAGGCCTCTGTTCGGGGCAGCCCTTCTGTGGGAGCGGAAGAACGTGCGTCCCGTCCTCGGGGCGGCAACACCGTCCGAAACCTGCCTGCGCAACCTGACGGCGCTCTTTGCTGCCTTCCGGGATATGGCAGCCACTACGGCCCGCGTCACCATGCAGGACGAATGGCAGGTCTACACGGCCTGGAACAGGGCCTGGCTCGCCTCGGCGGAGGGCAGGCCGGCGCGGCAGGAACAAATCCGCATATTTATGCAATTGCTTATACACTTCTGGGGCCTGTCCCAACCGCGCCGCGCCCAACGGCAGTGGCCGGAACTGGACGCGGTCCTTACGCCGCGGAAAGTGACCGGAACGGCCTACGCCGCGCTTTTGAACAGCCTCGCCTGAAAGTATGCGGAATGGGGTTGTGCATTCAGGGGCAACGTGCTATAATATACCAAACTGAACAGCTTTACCTTTAAAACGGTCCTGTGAGGCTGTAAGGTGACTTAGACTGAGTGGCAATCCATAAGCCTTCTTGCATCCAAACGGGTCAGGAAGGTTTATTTTTGTGCATAAATATCACAATTGCTTGAAATAGTGATACAATGTAGAACATAAGGAGGAGACAGCATGGCAAAAGCGAATGTGTCCCTGGGCGGCAGGGACATCCTCGACCTGGAAAGCCTCAGTGTCGATGAAATCAACCTGGTCGAGAACACGGCCATGGAAATGAAGCGGATCATGAAGCGTGATATCAAGAAGGTGCCTGCCCTGCGAGGCAAGCTGATCATCACGCTGTTCTACGAGCCCAGCACGCGTACGCGCACGTCCTTTGAAACGGCGGCAAAATACCTGGGCGCCGATGTCATCAACATCACGACGGGCAACTCCAGCGTCGTGAAGGGCGAATGCCTGCGCGACACCATCCTGACTTTGGAGAACATGGGCTGCGACGGCATCATCATGCGCAGCCCCTGCGAAGGTGCCGCCTGCTATGCGGCACAGGTCGCCGGACCGGTCATCATCAATGCCGGCGACGGGGCCCACGCCCATCCGTCCCAGGGCCTGCTGGACCTGTTCACCCTGCGGGAACACGGCATCAAGGACCTGAAGGGCAAAAAGATGGTCATCCTCGGTGACGTCCTCTTCAGCCGTGTGGCCCGCAGCAACATCGCCTGCTGGAAAAAGTTCGGCGCCGATATCCACGTGGCGGGGCCGCGTACCCTGATGCCCTGGGACGTGGAAGCCCTGGGCGTCACCTATCATGCCCGCGTGGAAGACGCCCTGGAAGGCGCCGACGTCATCGACGTGCTGCGCATCCAGCTGGAACGGCAGAACAGCGGCCTGTTTCCGTCCATGCGCGAATATGCAAGGGAGTTCGGCCTCAACGAGGCCCGGTATAAACTGGCGAACCCCGGTGCGGTCGTACTGCATCCCGGTCCCATGAACCGCGGAACGGAAATCTCCTTCCAGATGGGCTACCACGAAAACGCCCTCATCCGCAACGAAGTGCAGAACGGCGTCGCTGTCCGCATGGCGCTGGAATTCCTGACATTGACTGGAGGTAACCGAATTGAAGCTGTTGATTAAGAACGGGCGGGTCGTGGACCCGTCCCAGAATCTCGACGAAGTGATGGACCTCCTGCTGGAAGACGGCAAGATTGCCAAGGCAGGCAAAAAGCTGAATGTCTCCGCGGACCGCACCTATGACGCTGCGGGCAAGGTCGTGGCCCCGGGTTTCATCGACATGCACGTGCATCTGCGCGAGCCTGGCGTGGAAGCCAAGGAAAACCTGGAGACGGGCACCATGGCGGCAGCGGCCGGCGGCATTACGACCGTGGCCTGCATGCCGAACACGAAACCGGCCATCCATAGCTCGATTATTGTGTCGGGCATCAGGGAACGCGCCCGGGAATACGGCTATGTGAATGTGCAGGTCATCGGCGCCATCACCATGGATGAGGAAGGCAAGTCCCTGGCGGAAATCGGCGACATGGCCAGGGCCGGCGCCATCGCCTTCTCGGATGATGGCAAATACGTGCAGGGCAACCGCCTCTTCCTGAACGCCGCCAAATATGTGCAGAGCTTCGGCAAACCGATCATCTCGCACAGCATCGACCAGGAATTCAACAACGACGGCTACATGCACGAAGGGGCCGTTTCTGCCCAGCTCGGCGTCAAGGGCATCCCGTCCATCGCCGAGGACATCGCCGTGGCCCGCGACTGCATCGTGGCAGGGTATACGGGCACGCACATCCATATCGCCCATGTGGCCTCCAAAGGCGCCGTGGACATCATCCGCCAGGCCAAAGCCAAGGGCTGGCCTGTAACGGCGGAGGCGACGGTGCATCACCTGACCCTGACCGACGAGGCCTGCCGCAGCTTCGACACGGCGACCCGCGTATCGCCGCCCCTGCGCAGCCAGGACCACGTCGACGCGGTTCGCGGAGGCCTCAAGGACGGCACGCTGGACATCATCGTGACGGACCACGCGCCCCACGCCCCGCACCATAAAGATGTTGAGTTCACCAAGGCCCCCAACGGCTTCTGCGGCCTCGAAACCTCTGTAGGCGTCGTGCTGACGGACTTGTATCATACGGGCCTTTTCACGCTGTCCGAAATCGTGGACAAGATGAGCTGCAGCCCGGCAGCCCTTTTCGGCCTGCCCGGCGGGACCCTGAAGGAAGGCGCCCCGGCGGATCTCACAATCCTCGACACGGAAAAGGAATGGACCGTGGACCCGGACAAGTTCTATACGAAGGGCAAGGCGACGCCCTATAAAGGCAAGCATTGCAAAGGCAAGGCGGTCGCCACGATTGTGGCCGGCCAGATTGTGATGGAAGATGGTGTAGTATGCAAAAAGTAAAAGGTAAACTCGTCCTGGTCGACGGCAGCGTCTTCGAGGGCGACTTGTATGCAGGCCGCACTGCCGTGGGGGAAGTCGTCTTCACCACGGGCATGAGCGGCTACCAGGAAACGCTGACCGACCCGTCCTACTGCGGCCAGATTGTGGTCATGACTTACCCGTTGGTGGGCAACTACGGCACCAACCCCTGTTTCAACCAGGGCCCGCGCTGCTTCTTCCAGGGCTATGTCGTGTCCGACATCTGCGATTATCCCGTCAACTGGCGCAGTGAAGGTACGCTCCTTGATTTCCTGGAAAAGGAGGACGTCCCCCTGCTGGCGGGCGTGGATACCCGCGCCATCACGCGCCGCATCCGCAACCACGGTGTCCTGAAGGGCGTCGTCGTGCCGGCGGACATGCCGGACGGCGAGGTGCAGAAGCTGCTGGCCACGCCGGACGAACACGACCAGGTGAAGCAGGTGACGACGAAGGGGAAATACACCATGGGCGAAGGCGGGTACCATGTCGCCGTGATGGACTTCGGCATCAAGCGCAACATCCTGAACTACCTCGTCAGTTTCGGATGTCATCTGACGGTCTATCCGGCCTTTACACCAGCCGAGGAAATTTTGCGGGATGGCCCGGAAGGCATCTTCCTGAGCAACGGCCCCGGCGATCCGAAGGATCTGCCCGAAGTCATTGAAACCATCCGGAAACTCGTCGGGCTGCGGCCCATTTTCGGCATCTGTCTCGGCCATCAGCTCATGGCCCTGGCGAGCGGCTACGATACGTATAAGATGAAGTTCGGCCACCGCGGCATCAACCACCCCGTGCGGGACATTGTGGAACACAAGATCTGCATTTCGTCCCAGAACCACGGGTACGCTGTGGACGAGAAGTCCCTCGATGACAACGTCGTCATCAGCAACGTGTCGCTGAACGACAACACCATCGAAGGCCTGATCTACAAGGATTCCCCCACGTTCACCGTCCAGTACCACCCGGAGGCATGTCCCGGGCCGGGCGGGCACGAGTACCTGTTCCAGCGCTTCATTAACATGATGGGAGGTAGGAGATAATGCCGAAACTGGAGAATGTCAAAAAAGTCCTGGTCATCGGTTCCGGCCCCATCATCATCGGACAGGCGGCGGAGTTCGACTATTCCGGTACCCAGGCCTGCCGTTCCCTGCGCGAGGAAGGCCTCAAGGTCGTGCTGGTCAACAGCAACCCGGCGACCATCATGACTGACACGCACATTGCGGACCGCGTCTATGTGGAACCGCTGAACGTGGAATTCCTGGAGAGCGTCATCCGCAAGGAACATCCTGACGCCATGCTGGCCACCCTGGGCGGGCAGGTCGGTCTGAACCTCGCCATGGAGCTGGAAGAGAAGGGCATCCTGCGGAATTACAACGTCAAATTGCTGGGCACCCAGATTGAGACCATCAAACGGGCGGAAGACCGCGAGCTTTTCAAGGAGGCCATGCAGAAGATCCACCAGCCCATTCCCGAAAGCACCATCGTCGAAACGGTCCTGGCGGCGAAGGAGTTCGCCCACCAGGTGGGCTATCCCCTGATTGTGCGTCCTGCTTACACGCTGGGCGGTACGGGCGGCGGCATCGCCCATAATGACGAGGAGCTGGACGACATCGTCAACAAGGGCCTTACGTACAGCCTCATCGGGCAGGCCCTGATTGAACGGTCCATCGCCGGCTGGAAGGAAATCGAATACGAAGTACTCCGTGATGCGGACGACAACTGCATCACGGTCTGCAATATGGAAAACGTCGACCCCGTCGGCATCCACACGGGCGACTCCGTCGTCGTGGCACCGTGCCAGACGCTGAGCGACAGGGAAGTCCAGATGCTGCGCCAGGCGTCCATCGACATCGTGCGCGAACTGGGCGTGCGCGGCGCCTGCAACGTCCAGCTGGGCCTGGATCCCGATTCGGACAACTACTATGTCATCGAAGTCAATCCCCGTGTCAGCCGTTCGTCCGCCCTGGCTTCCAAAGCGACGGGCTATCCCATCGCCAAAGTGGCCGCCAAGATTGCGGCAGGTTACACGCTGGATGAAATCCAGAATGCCGTGACGAAGAAGACCACGGCCTGCTTCGAACCGACCCTGGACTACCTGGTGGTCAAGTTCCCCCGCTGGCCTTTCGACAAATTCGTTACCGCCGACCGTACCCTGGGCACGCAGATGAAGGCCACGGGCGAAGTCATGGCCATTGAGCGCAACTTCGAGGCCGGCCTGCTGAAGGCCGCCCGCTGCCTGGAAATCGGCTGCCGGCACCTGCAGTTGCCAAAGCTGACGGCCCTTCGGACGGACGAAATCCGGGAACGTGTCGGCCACCAGGACGACGAACGCCTCTTCGCCATCGCTGAATACATGCGCCGTGGCGGCACCATTGAGGAAATCCACGCCGTTACCAAGATCAACCAGTGGTTCCTGAAGAAAATCCAGAACATCGTGGATATGGAGAAGGTGCTCCAGCAGGAACCTTTGACGCAAGAACTGCTGCGCAAAGCCAAGAAGATGGGCTTTGCCGATGAAGTCATCGCAGGCTATGCCGGCAAGACCTGGCAGGAAATCCGCCGGCAGCGCAAGGCATGGGGCATCGTCCCCACCTACAAGATGGTCGACACCTGCGCCGCTGAATTCGAGGCGGCCACGCCGTACTATTATTCTACCTATGCGGCGGAAGATGAAGTCGCTGTGAGCGGCCGCAAGAAGGTCTGCATCCTCGGTTCCGGCCCCATCCGCATCGGCCAGGGCGTCGAGTTCGACTACTGCACGGTCCATTCCGTATGGGCCCTGAAGGAGCTCGGCTATGAAACCATCATCATCAACAACAACCCCGAAACCGTATCGACGGACTTCGATACGTCGGATAAGCTGTATTTTGAACCTCTGACCGTGGAAGATGTCCTGAATGTCCTGGATAAAGAGCAGCCGGAAGGCGTCATCGTCCAGTTCGGCGGCCAGACAGCCATCAACCTGGCAGGCCCGCTGCACGAGGCGGGGGTCCGCATCCTTGGTTCCAGCGTCGACAGCATCGACCGGGCCGAGGACCGCGAACGCTTTGACGAAGTCCTGACGAAATGCAATATCAGCCGGCCCCGCGGCCACAGTGTCACGGATCTGGACGGCGCCCTGGCCGCGGCCCGCGACGTGGGATACCCCGTCATGGTCCGTCCCTCCTATGTGCTGGGTGGGCGCGCCATGGAGATCGTCTACAGCGACAGCGAACTGCGGCACTACATGGAGACGGCCGTGCAGGCCTCGAGCGACCATCCGGTCCTCGTCGACCATTACCTGATGGGTACGGAAGTCGAAGTGGACGCCATCTGCGACGGCAAGGAAGTCCTCATGCCGGGCATCATGGAGCACATCGAGCGCGCCGGCGTCCATTCGGGCGACTCCATCGCCGTTTATCCGCCGCGCACCCTGTCGGAACATGTCATCGACACCGTCATCGACTATACGGTGAAGATGGCCCTGGAACTGGAAGTCAAGGGTATGATCAACGTGCAGTACATCGTCCGCGACAGCAATGTGTATGTCATCGAAGTCAACCCGCGTTCGTCCCGGACGGTGCCATTCCTGAGCAAGGTCACGACCATCCCCATGGTCGACGTGGCAACGAAGTGCGCCATGGGCGTTTCCATCCGGGAGCAGGGCTATAAGCCGGGCCTGCAGTTCTTCCCGGATTACTGGGCCTGCAAGGCGCCGGTGTTCTCCTTCAACAAGATGAGCAACGTCGACATCACCCTGGGACCGGAAATGAAGTCCACGGGCGAAGTCATGGCCGTCGATTACCAATTCTCCCGGGCCCTCTACAAGGCGTGCATCGCCAGCGGCATCAATGTACCGCACGAAGGCGCGATCCTGATTACCGTGGCGGACCGGGACAAACCGGAAATCCTCGATATCGCGTCCCAATTCAAGGACCTGGGCTACGAATTGCTGGCCACGGGCGGCACGGCGGACTACCTGAACGGGCACGGCATCGAAGTGGAAAAGGCCGTCAAAGTCAGCGAAGGGTCGCCGAACCTGCTGGATGACATCAAGAACGGCCGCATCGCCATGGTCATCAACACGACGGACCGCGGCGGTAATGTCGATGTGGAACGGGACGGCTTCCTGATCCGCCGCAGCACGGTGGAACATGCCATTCCCTGCCTGACGTCCCTTGACACGGCGAAAGCCCTGTCGCGCGTCATGGCCGCCATGCGCCACCGCCGTATTGTCAGCGTCGTCGCGCTGCAGGATTTGTCCTACAAGGACTTTTAATAAGGGAGGGACCGCATTGACGAAGCATTTGACTGATGCAAAAGTCGTAGGGCAGCGCATCCTCAATGCCACTACGAAGGAAATGGACCTGATTGCGCCGGACATCGCCGCCGAGGCCCTGCCGGGGCAGTTCGTGAACGTCCAGGTCACACGGCACACGGCGCCGCTCCTGCGGCGGCCCCTGGGCGTGGCCGGCGTCGACCGGGAAAACGGCGTCCTCACCCTCATTTACCGCATCCTGGGCGAAGCGACCCACGTGCTGGCCGAAGCCTGCACGGGCGACGTGCTGAGCCTCGTGGGGCCGCTGGGCCGCGGTTTCGAACGGTCCGCCCAAAAACCGCTTTTCGTGGGCGGCGGCACGGGCCTGGCACCACTCCTGTATCTGGCAGACGATTTCTGCGCCCGCGGTATCAAGCCCGATGTCCTCATGGGTGGCCGGACGGAAACGGAACTGTTCTGGAAGGACCTGTTCGCCGGCAAGGCCGGGAAAATCGGCCTTACGACGGACGACGGCACCCTCGGTGCGAAAGGCACGGTCATGGCCCTGCTGCCGGAGATGTTGCAGGCTGAACAATACGACATCGTCTATGTCTGCGGGCCGGCCCCGATGATGAAGGCCGTGTCCGCCGACGTGCTGGCCCGGAAGATTCCCTGCCAGGTGTCCCTGGAAAAATACATGGGCTGCGGACTCGGCGCCTGCCTTTCCTGCTCCTGCCAGGGCGTGGGCAGACGCATCAAGGTATGTAAGGACGGCCCCGTCTTTTGGGCACAGGAGGTGGCGGAATGGTGAGATGGCTGTATCATAACCGCCTTGCGACGGACATAGCGGGCCTGAAGATGAAGACCCCTGTCACGACGGCTTCCGGAACCTTCGGATTCGGCCTGGAATTTACGGATTTCCTGGATCTGGAAAAAGTCGGCGCCATTACGGTCAAGGGCACGACCCTGGCCCCGCGTGCCGGCAATAAGGGCCAGCGTATCGTCGAGACACCGTCGGGCATCCTGAACTGTGTCGGCCTGGAAAACCCCGGCAGCGACGTATTCCTGAAGGAAACCCTGCCGCAGCTGCGGCACTACGACGTACCCGTCATCGTGAACATCGCCGCCTCTTCGCCGGAGGAATACGGGGAGCTGGCTGCGAAACTTGACGTGGACGGCGTCGACGCCATCGAGATCAATGTGTCCTGCCCGAACGTCAGGGACGGCGGCATGGTCTTCGGCACGGACGCCAGGAGCCTGGCCCGGGTGGTGAAGCAGGTCCGGAAACAGACGGACAAGGTGGTCATCACGAAGCTGTCCCCGAACGTGACGAGCATCACGGACATGGCGAAAGCGGCGGAAGACGCCGGCACGGATGCCCTGTCTCTCATCAACACGCTCCTGGGCATGAAGATCGACATCCATCGCCAGCGGCCCGTCCTGGGCAACGTGACCGGCGGGCTGTCCGGCCCCGCCGTGCGTCCCGTTGCGGTGCGTATGGTCTATGAAACGGCCCGGGCTGTACAGGTGCCCATCATCGGCATGGGCGGCATCACCTGCGCCGACGACGCCATCGAATTCTTCCTGGCCGGCGCCAGCGCCATCGCCGTCGGAACGGAGAATTTCATCAACCCGGCCATTGCCGAAACCATCTGCCAGGGAATCCTGGAATATATGGACCGGCACAACATCAAGAAACTGAAAGACATGATCGGCTTGGCCCTGCCGAACGCGTAAACGGCAGAAAGGCCCGGCTCCAAAGCATAAGGGATTTACAGAAGGAGAACAAGACCGAAATGACACAGAGCGATCCGAGATTGATTGCGGCGTTGGATTTTCCAACGGCGGAACTGGCCAAACAGGCGGTGGAGCAGATCGGCGACGCCGTGGGGTATTACAAGGTCGGCATGGAACTGTACTATGCGGCTGGAAACGACATCATCCGTTTCCTGAAGAGTCACGGCAAAAAGATCTTCCTGGACCTGAAGCTGCAGGATATTCCCAACACGGTGGCCAGCGCGCTGCGCGTAGAAACGATGCAGGGCGTGGACATGATGAACATCCATGCCGTCGGCGGCCGTAAAATGATGACGATGGCCTCCCGGGCCGTTAAGGACAAGGCCGAGGAACTGGGCATCGTCAAGCCGAAACTGCTGGCAGTCACCATCCTGACCAGCATGGACGAAGAACAGTTCAGCGAGCTGAACTACAACAACACCATCGCCGAACAGGTGCTGGCCCTGGCCAAACTGGCCAAGGAATCCGGTCTGGACGGCGTCGTGGCGTCGCCCCGCGAAGCAGCGGAAATCCGCGCAGCCTGCGGTCCGGACTTCTTGATCGTCACCCCCGGCGTGCGTCCCCAGGGATCGGCCCTGGATGATCAGAGCCGTGTCACCACACCGGCCCAGGCTTTCGCCAACGGATCGACCCATATCGTCGTCGGCCGTCCCATCATGAAGGCGGTTGACCGCCGTGCCGCGGCGGAAGCCATTGTACAGGAAATCAAGGATATCGACTGATAAGGAGGAACCTGCTTTGTTAAGCGAACAAGACGTATTGCATATGCTGGAAGAGACGAAAGCCGTGCTGCACGGCCATTTTCTGCTGACGAGCGGTCTGCACAGCCCTATGTACGTGGAAAAGTTCAACGTATTGCAGCACCCGGAATACACGGAAAGGCTGTGTCAGGAAATCGCCGAACGGTATGCCGGAGATCACATCGAACTCGTTGTCGGCCCGACGACCGGCGGCATCCTGCTGGCCCATGAAACGGGCAAGGCCCTGGGTACCCGTGCCATCTTCACGGAACGGGAGAACGGCAAAATGACCCTGAAACGGGGCTTCCAGATTCCGGAAGGTTGCCGCGTCCTGGTTGTCGAAGACATTGTGACCACGGGAGGCAGCGTCCGCGAAGTCATGGAGGTCGTGCGTGCCCATGGCGGCAACGTGGTTGGCGTCGGCCTGCTGGTTGACCGCAGCGGCGGCAAAGTCGACTTCGGTGTGCGCACGGAAGCCCTGCTGCACCTGAACGTGCCGACCTATAAACCCGAAGACTGCCCGCTCTGCAAACAAGGCGTTGCGCTGACCAAACGCGGCAGCACCGGCAAAAACAATCCTTTGCAGAAAAAATAAGGACGCGGTGCCAAACGGGGAAAAAACCGCTTGCCCAAAACCGGACGATATGGTATAATTCCTTACTGTCAGATATCTCTACGAAGTATCTGCAACGGCCCGGTGGTTCAGTTGGTTAGAATGCCGCCCTGTCACGGCGGAGGTCACGAGTTCGAGTCTCGTCCGGGTCGCCAATGCGGAAATAGCTCAGTGGTAGAGCACCACCTTGCCAAGGTGGGGGTCGCGAGTTCGAGCCTCGTTTTCCGCTCCACAGGGGTATAGCTCAATTGGTAGAGTAGCGGTCTCCAAAACCGTTGGTTGAGGGTTCGATTCCTTCTGCCCCTGCCAGAAACTACAGAACCGCAGGTATCGGCACCTGCGGTTCTTTTTTTTGCCTGCTTGGCGCGGAAGTCCCGTTCCGCTTCGGCGGACCCCATGGCGCGCCGCCTCCGCCTTCCTTTACAAGGGCCGCCGGCCCGTGGTAAAATCATAACGTATCCGTTCCTGCCGGAGGGCAGGGCGCAGAAAGGATCCGACATGGCAGACAAAGAAGATTTCAAGACAATTGTGGAACGGCGTCCCCAATGGGACTTTTTGCAGAATCTCCCGCGGGAGCTGAAAGGCTTCCGGTATGTGGACGGCGGCAGAATCGACGGGCACGTGCTGACCCTCTGCTCCTATGTCATGGAAGCAGAACACCGCAGCCTGGACCTGATTTACACCAAGGAGACCTTCGACTATCTGTCCGTCAAGAACGTGGGACTCGAACGGTTCCGTGACGTGCGCTACATCACGAGGGACCGGGAGGAATTCGAACGGGTCATCCCCGCGGTGCTGCCGCGCCTCCTGGAGGAGATTTCGCCGGCCTTCCGGCCGAACTGCACGCCCATGCTGGCGAAAAAGGGCATCCTGCAGTGGGAGTACTGGAAGACGCTGCCCAGAAAGATCGGGGATTTCGAGTTGTTCATCACGCCGGAAAACCCGCTGGAGTTCATCAACAACTCCACAATTTTCCTGGATTACGCGGACTTTGCCCATGCCAACGAGCTCGTGTTCCTCTACAACCGCGTCCGCAACGAGTTTTTCGCGGAAATCAAGCAGGAAAGCTTCCCTGGCACGATTCACGATTTTGACGCCAAAAGTCTGCAGCAGCTCGAAGGACTGTTATCGGAAAAGCTGGAGGGATACCTCGGGAAACTGGCTTTGGGGCGGATTGAAAAAGCTTGACTTTGCAAATCATTTTCTGTATACTATTAATGCTGATATAACGGCCCGGTGGTTCAGTTGGTTAGAATGCCGCCCTGTCACGGCGGAGGTCACGAGTTCGAGTCTCGTCCGGGTCGCCATTTATGCCTCGGTAGCTCAGTTGGTAGAGCAAAGGACTGAAAATCCTTGTGTCAACAGTTCGATTCTGTTCTGAGGCACCATTTTGCGGAAATAGCTCAGTGGTAGAGCACCACCTTGCCAAGGTGGGGGTCGCGAGTTCGAGCCTCGTTTTCCGCTCCATGACAACAAAAGGTCCGACTTTCGGGCCGGTCCTTTTTTCAGGCGGCGACATAGCCAAGAGGTAAGGCAGAGGTCTGCAAAACCTTTATCCCCGGTTCGATTCCGGGTGTCGCCTCCATTTTTATATGCCGAGGTGGCGGAACTGGCAGACGCAAGGGACTTAAAATCCCTCGGGTAGTGATACCCGTACCGGTTCGATTCCGGTCCCCGGCACCAGCACACTGGCAACATCTATTGTTATAATCAGCTCATCAGGCCTGACGACGACGGATGTTGTTCTTTCTAAAACGGACTTCACCAACGTGAGGTCCGTTTTTTGTTTTAGGGCGATCAAAAAATCATGCCAGCAGTTTTGTAATTCGTCGATGGTTACTTTGATTTCAGGGACCAGCTGTAACTGCGAAATTTCCTTTTCTACGGTCTTTAATTCGGTCTTGAGGTAGAGAGCCGGGTGGTGTGGTTTCCGTCTCCACCATTGGTGTCAAGCGTGATAAGGAAGCGACAAAAATCTGGAAGGCTGGAATGAATGAAGCTATACGCCGAGTAACCCCGAAACCCGTTGTTGTCTATGGCGGTGATATAGGCTATCATTTCCCTTGCAGGGCATTATATTTTGATAATGCCGTGACGGAAAAGATGAAAAGCGGCAAGGGCGATGGGCGGTAGAGGCGCGGGCAGTGGGATGAGTGTAAAGGGCAATCGGTATGGGACGCAATATAAGAGCTACTTCACGTTTGGAAACATAAAGTTCGTGGCTAAGACGAGCAGACAGTCAGAAACTTTGATGGAGACAAGAACCAAAGGCAGAATTGATGCAACAGTAGGCGGGAACAAGCTGGTCAGGCTAACATTCCACAACGACAATACAATGACAATAATAAGAGAAATAAAGTAATCGGACCGGAAAATCCTTGCCAGGGCTCAGCGGGCGCGGGATAATTACCTTAGGGCGAACGGAAGAACCGGAGTCTTACGACCATAGTGTTAAGCCGGGTAGCACATGTGAAAGAAGACGGCGTGGCTTTCAGTGTGGGTGAGAGGCGTAAGCCTAATAGTACGCGCGAAAGCCATGAAAGCCATTGTATAGGCCGTCGCCATCTTTCGTCGAAAACTGGAAAACTGTCGAAAACGCAGTCCGGGTCCAAATCCTGGTGGAAGGGCAAAAGGACGAGAAAGCGTCCTTTTGTCGTTGTATAACCCAATAAAATATGGAAACAGCTAAAAGCAGAGTCAGAAATGACCCTGCTTTTTTGTTGCCCCAAAAGCAAGGATGATGGGAGCCGATGAATGATGAAAACCTGAAGCCGTTTGGCAAACTAACAGAGAGCGAACTGAGAGAAATCCGGAAAAAGGTGGTCTTGCCTCCGGCCGGAAACGGCGGGCTTTAAGATTCTGGAAAGACCTTACCCGAACGATTCCGACCTGATTATCCCGGCCTTTGACGGACTGAGTGCTGATATCCGGCGGCATCTGCACACGCACTACTGACTGAAGGGCGGCCGCGGCAGCACGAAGTCCTCCTTCCTCCCCCTACAGATTTCCAAGCTTATGATCGCCCATCCGGACATCCATGCGGTGGTACTGCGCAAGGTCGGCAATACGCTGAAGAACTCCGTCTACCAGCAGGTGGAATGGGCATTGAGGCCTTGGGACTCTGTGCGAAATTCACCTTCAAGAAGTCTCTCATGGAGATTATCCTGGACCGGACGGGGCAGAAGATCCTGTTTTTCGGTGTGGACGACGCGGAAAAGCTGAAGCTCCGGAACGAGATGTCTTACAGGCACGAATACCTGGGCGAAGTCACGGAATCCGGTGGCTCCAGTCTAGGAACCATATCTACATCGACAAGAAGAGGTGTCCGAACGCGTACCGCGAGTTTGTGACATACGAATATGAGCGCAACCGGGACGGGCAGTATTTGAGCGCCTATCCCGATAAAAACAACCACGACATCGACGCTGCGCGTTATGGATGTAGCGACGTGATGCCCGTACGGACGCAGATCCGCACCGGGCGTTTTGATTATTGAGGATATTGAGGATGAAGACATGAGCGAAAAACAGTTTGAAGCCTGCGAAGGTAACGTGTACCGCCTGATGCGGGATGCGTATTACGGTGATGGAGGATTTAAGGGCGGCTATCTGATTAAGCATAAACGCGAAGTCCTGGAGAACTACCAGGACCGCCAGCATATCGCTTACTACATGAACTACTTTGCGTCTATCGTCAACGCTCTGGTGGACCCGGTGTTCAAGCGAAGCCCTCTGCGCGACTGGAAAGGAAGCGCTTCCACCATCATCGAGGCCTTCGTGAAGGATGTCGACGGTACCGGCACCGACATGGACGCCTTCATGAAGCAGGCGGCCTTATCGGCAAAACTGTACGGTGCCGTCTTCCTCGTTGTGGAGAACTTCCAGAGCATGGACCTTCCGCCGACGATGGGACAGGCACTGCAGGAACGGAAATTCCCCTATGCGTACACGCTGGATCCGGACCGTGTGGAATCCTGCACCATCGACAAGAACGGGCGCGTGCTCTCCATCAAGTTCCGGGATATGGCCGTGGCATCCACCCGCGGGGAACAGCTGGAGCGGACCGTCTACTTTGACGAGCAGCATTGGTCGATCCTGGAGAACGGAGTGCAGGTCTCGGCGGGTGAGCATAACCTTGGTGAAGTTCCGGTTGTGTTCTTCCCGTCCCAGAAGGTCAAGAGCGGCGAAATCAACCCGACGCCGGAGCTTTATCCCGTTGCAGGCATCGCGAAATCTCTGTACAATCACTGCTCCTGGCTGACGGAAATCCTGCGGAACCAGACGTTCCCGGTCCTGACGTTTCCCAGCAAGGAAGCGACGGACCTCGTCATCGGCAGCAACAACGCGTTGTGCTATGACGGCGACACGGTGAAGTTCCAGCCGGGCTTTATTTCTCCTCCGTCGGATTCGGCACAGATGCTCCAGTCGCAAATCAAGATGCTGATTGAGGAGATGTACCGCATGGCCGGTTTGAGCTTCGTAACCGGCACGCGCCAGGAATCGTCCGGCATTGCCCGCCAGTGGGAGTTCGAACGGACGAACCAGCGTTTGAGCGAGTTCGCCATGCGCTGCTCCATGACGGAACGGAAGATGGTTCTGAAGGTGGCCCGCTGGATGAGTCTCGACATCGACTATACGGCGACCTACTCGTCCGACTTCGGCGTCACGGATATCTCGACGGAGCTGAAGAATGCCCAGGCAGTCCTGGACATGGACCTGTCTCCGGAACTGCGGGTTGAAGTCGCCAAGCAGGTGATGGGTTCGTACCTTCCGGATCTTTCTGCAGAACGATTTGACGAGATTGTCGGCAGCATTGGAGAGGATGGCCTGGAATCGGAATACAGCGAACCGCCGGCGGGGAAACGGCCGGCCGGGTTCGACGTGGCTCCGGGCGAAGAAGGGATGGAGCCTGACAAGGAGTAACCTATGGACGAACTGCAGCGGCAATTGAGAGCCTTTTCCCAGGCGTATGGCCAAAAGGGAAAAGCCATCGTGGAACGGATCCAGCAACTGATGGATGGCGGAATGACCGTCACCCAGGCCGTGCAGCAGGCGTTTCAGGAGTACGATGTCGCGGACTGGCTGGACGCGAATGTTTCTCAGGCCATCGTTTCCACGGCCCAGGATGCCCTGGGAGCCGAACTGGCCGGCGCGCTTTCTTCGGCGGAACTGCTGAAGGCCTTGTCCACTCCCTGGGACGGGTCCGGCATGACGCTGTCCCAGAAACTGCATGGTGCCAGCCGGGAAATGCGGCAGTCTATCGTGGAAACCGTTCAGAACCAGATTCGGCGGAACAGCACCGTCCGGAAGACGGCCCAGGCATTGTATGACGGCTACGGCTATGGGCATATGACCGGTACGCAGGAGCTTCCCCGGTACCTGGATGAACTGACCCGGTGGGCCCGGTCAAGCCGGGAGAGCATGACGCCGGCCGACCAGCTGTCGGTGCTGAAAGCAATCCGCAAAGTAAAGGCCCAGGCAGATGGATTGGCCGATGACCGTGTAACATACAACCACTTTCGGACTTCCCTTTGGGAGCTCATGGACAAGCTGGGGCATGGCAGCCAAAAAGCCGCCCAGCGGGCCCTTCAGAACGCCATACAGGAGAAAAGCCGGTACGTGGCCGAGCGGATTGCCCGGACGGAAGCCGCCAGGGCAAGATATGATGCCTTCATTGCCCGGTACGGGGAAGATGAGGACGTGGTGGCGTACCAGTGGAAACTAGGCAGCCGTCACCCGGCGGAAGACATCTGCGACATGTACGCTGAAGCGGACCTGTACGGCCTGGGGAAGGGAATCTTCCCAAAGGATGCGGCGCCGGTGAACCCGGCTCATCCCCATTGCCTGTGCCATTATGCTCCGGTGTACAGGCGCGAGCTGGAAGGGCGGAAACGGTCCGACAACGTGGAAGAAAACGGCCGTGCCTGGCTAAAGACCCAGTCCATCAGCGCCCAGGAGAAAATCCTGGGCGTCAAAGGCCGGGAAGAATGGAAAGCCGGCAGGACAGGGTGGATGGAGAAGGCGAGAAACTTCAAAATGCCGTCTGTGATTCATGCTTCTAGACTGACAAAACCGATTGAGAATGGTATAATTAATAAAAGAAAAAACGAAAGCGCTACGGGA
>ONEW01000005.1:719-80696 GCA_900316935.1 uncultured Selenomonadales bacterium | reverse complement strand
CCTGACGGCGTCGAGTGCAGCAAAGAAAACGGGGGCTATCAGCTTCTCGACTGCGACGACGGGTACGAACCAGGAAGGCCAGGGCTACTACGCCTACACACCGTTGGTGGAACAACTGGGCAATACTATCTACGGCTTGGCGGACAAGGATAAAAAATATGTGAAGGAAGGCATCCGCCAGGAAGACGGCACCTATAAATTCACGAGCGACTACACCGTGGCGGCTGTGGATTCGGACGTGACGACGGAAGACTTGGGCTACAATAAGGCCGTAGGCGCTGTCATTGCGAACGGCAACGACATCACTCTCGACGCGAGGGGACATCAACTGACGCTGAAAGCGGACAGCACAGCGGTCAGCGTGCAGGCCATCGGTCTTTATTCCAACAAGAAAGTCACTGTTACAGCGGACCAGCTGAACGTGGAAGCGACGGCGGATAAGGGCGATGCCGAGGGCCTCTATGTCCACGCTGGCGGCGATGTGACCATCAACGGAAATGTATCTGTCAAAGCCACGCAAAAAGCAGACGGCAGCGCAGTCGGCATCAACATGTACAATGACGGCAGCAAGCTGAGCATCAACGGCAATCTGACCATGAAGGGCGAAGGAGACGGGTACGGCGTATCTACAGCGCAGAAGGGCGGTTATGGCACCAAGAAATACGATGCCAAAGGCATCTACATGTACGATCGGACAGGCGGATCTGTGACCGTCACCGGTGATACGGATATGGCCGTCAAAGGCACGGGCATTGACATGCGTGGCAGCAAGAAAAACATCATCGACCTGCAGGGGAAGACCACCATCCTGACGCCGATAGACAAAACGGATGATTCCGGTTCCTTTGAGGCAATCAATGGCGCGAAAGGTACGCTGTACATCGGTATGAATGCGGCCAAGAACGGAGCTTCCGATAAGGATGTCAAGATTCAGGGCAAGATTTACGATTCTGACGCGGTATTGAATATCGGCCTTGGCACAGCGGACTCCAAGTGGACTGGTTATGTCGATAAATCGGATTACGGCAACGGCAGTATGAACCTGTATCTAGCCAACGGCGGTACCTGGGACAACCAGCAGACGGTCAAGGAAAGCGTTTTCAACGGTAGCCGCATTTCGAAGCTTACCGGCGGCAGCGACGCGGATCACGCAGGCGTCATCTTCCAGAACGACAGCAAGCCGGTTACGGTGGACAACTACAGTGGCAACACGACCGTCATCTACAAGCATTCCATCGTGGACGACACGGCGCGGACGAACCATGCGCTCTATGGTGATAAAGCTGCGTCTGTGACGGGCGGCGACTTCAAGGTCACAAGTGCTGCAGCCGGTTCAGCGATTACGCTGTTGACGGATGCGAACGGCGTGGATACGGATTCGACAGTTTACACAGACAAGAACCTCGTCAGCGATGTCCTGGACAAGCTGGCCAACAAACTGTTCTTTACAAATCATGCGAGTGGCAATCTGTCGGGCACTGTGAAGATTGCCGAAGGCTTGACGGCTTCCAGCGCGGTTAAGAAGGTTGGCACCATTTCCTTCTCAACTACGTCGACAGGTACAAAAACCGACGGTCAGGGCTATTATGCTTATACGCTGGAAGAAGAGCCGGTATCGTATAAGACAGGGCCTATCAAAGAAACGGAAGACATCAACGTAACACGCCAGGCGGAAGCAAATGGCGATGTGAATGTCAAAGCGACGAATGTGACGGTAACGGACGGGTCTTACAAGTACGTTTCCACGATGTTTGCCGGTGACAGTTCCTATACCAAATCGAACCCCATGGTCGTCGACCTGAATGGCCATAACCTGAATCTCAATGCAGCCAGCCAGTCTAATGTTGCTTCCGCAATTTATGTAACGGATAATGCCGACATCAAGGTCAATGGTTCCGAAGGAAAGAAAGTGTCCATACATGCCAGCAATTCGGATACAAGAGCTGCGAACGGTATTCTGGTAAAAGGAAGATATGCAGAACTTTCCATGGATGGCCCTGTGGAAATAAAAGACATATCCACAGTCGGCGATTCGGCTGCCGGTATTTCTGTCAGCAGCCAAAACAGCAGTGTTTCGGTTTCCGGCAATCTGACCATTGACAAGGTATATGGCGTTCGGGAACGCGGTGACGGCATCAATGCTTCCGGCATTGCTGTTACGGGCGACAACTCGAAAGTCAACGTAACCGGCCTTGTCGATATTAAGGGTGTCAAAGGTTCTTCCCTGAAAACCGTCGGAAAGGATACGGAAATTTCGGTTGGCGGTGGCACCATTACGGCAGAAAAAGATTCACAAAAGAATTATTATGCAGTCCGCGTCGACAAAGGCACCATCAACATCAATATGGACAATGGTGCCGCCGGGGCGAATACTGCGAAGATTACGGGCGACATGTTCGTTACCGGTCAATATGGCAAGAAAGTCATTGAATATAGTGGCGGCGAACTAATTGACTGGAGCGACGCAGGCAAATTGAATGTGGCCCTGACTAATGGAGACTCCTTCTGGACCGGTGCCGCTGTCTACGATCAATATAATTCGGATTACGGATCTGGCGGCAATACCATGCACGATATTGGCGAATTCAACCTGTACCTGCAGAACGGCGCTGCATGGACCAATGAAAAGCAGTCCCATGGCACGACCACGACCGTGTCGAGCGCGGCATGGACGGGCAGCCAGCTGGCTAAGCTGACCGGCGGCAGCGACGCGGATCATGCGGGTGTCATCTACCAGAACGATACGAATCCGATCAGCGTGAACAGCTACAGCGGCAACACGACGGTCATCTACAAACACGAAATCGTGGACGACACGGCGCGTGAAAAGGCAGCCTTCTACGGAAACAAAGCGGCATCCGTCATCGGCGGCGACTTCAAGATTACGAACGCAGCGGAAGGCTCGGCCATTACGCTCCGGACGGATAGCGATGGCCTGAACCTGGATTCGAGCCTGTACACGGACAAGAACCTGGTCAACGACACGCTGGACAAGCTGGCGAACAAACTGTGGTACACCAATTACAGCGACGGCCATCTGACCGGCAAGGTGGAAATCGCGGAAGGCCTGACGGCGTCGAGCGTATCGAAACGCCTGGAGGACATCACGTTCTCGACTCCGGCGACGGGTACGAAACAGGAAGGTCAGGGCTATTACAAATATGACCTTGCTTATCCGGACAGCCAGGTGACGGATCCGATGGACAAGAGCATCGACGGTTCGGAGGATTCGGAGAAAGCCTACCACGATGCGGGCATCTACAAACCGGGCGATGACGAGTACAAGTTCACGAAGAACCCGGCGACGGTGAACGGCGATAAGCCGAGTGTCGTAGACGGGACGAACAAGGACCTGACGCTGAAAGGCGAAACGCTGAACCTGAACGCACAGGACGGCGGCACGGGCATCAACGCCAGCGACGGGAAGACCGTGAATGTGGACAACAAAGTAAACATCACGGCGCCGAACGGCACGGGCGTGAAGGCGGATGGCGCCGGCTCGGCCGTAAACCTGAAGAACGGCGGCAGCGTGCAGAACGCGCAGACCGGCGTGAAGGCGGATAACGGCGGCAGTGTCACCATCGGACAACCGCTGGACATCAACGCAACGGGCCATGCCGTCGAGGCGGGCAGCGGCGCGAAGGTGGACCTGACCGGCGGCACGATGAAAGGCGGCGTGAAGGCGACGGGCGACGGCACGGAAGTGAAGCTGAACGGGAACAACGAATCGAACACGACGAAGCTGGAAGGCGGCGTGGATACGGGTGCAGGAGCGACGGTAACGGGTAACTTCCGTGGTAACGGTTCCGGCTTGGAAGGCGATGTAACCGGCGGCGGCACAGCGAACGTGAACGTGGGCAACGGAGCCTCCTGGACCGGCGACGACAAGTCGGATGCGGACGGCACGACGAACGTGCAGGTCGGCAACGGCGGCACCTGGAAGGGTGACTCGGCCGGCAGCGGCACGGCAAACGTGACGATTGCGGATAACGGTACCTGGAACGGCGCGAGCACGAACGCCGGCACGGACGTGAACCTGAGCGGCACGTGGAAACCGACGGGCGACAGTACGGTCGGCAGCCTGACGGGCAACGGCGGCACGCTGGATAAGGCGGACGCCGGCTCGGGCAAGACGACGATCAACCATTACAGCGGCACCACAAATGTGGTCTACGGGCACGACGCATCCAATCCGACGCAGATCATCGGCGGCAGCGTGGAAATCGGGACGGCGGACAGTGGTTCCAAGATCAACCTGATTACGGACAACACGGGCCTGAACCCGGGCTCCGGGAAAGCGGCCGACAAGAACAAGGTGAGCGAGACGCTGAACCAGATGGCGCACAAGCTGACGTACAGCGGCTACGGGAACAACCCGCAGAACCTGACGGGCAGCCTGAAGATTGCTGAAGGCCTGACGGCAGGCAGCGCCAACCTGCGGGCGGAAGCACTGAGCTTCGACAGTAACGGCGTGGGGCAGTACAACTACACGCCGGAAACGAACGATACGCCGATTGAATACGGCGATTACGAGACGAAACTGATGAAGGGCGCGAAGGAAGCGATGCTGGGAGCAATCGCACTGTGGCGCAGCAACAACAACGACCTGCAGCGGCGTATGGGCGACCTGCGGCTGAGCAAGGAAGAAAACGGCATCTGGGCCCGTTACCTGGGCGGCAAGAACTTGATGGACGGCCAGAACACGAAGCTGGATTCGCGGTACAACATCTACCAGGTCGGTTACGACCGGAAGGTCGGGGACTGGACGGTCGGCGCGGCACTGGACCATGGCAAATCCAGCGATTCGCTGAGTGACGGTCATGGTGACGGTGAACTGACGACGCTGTCGTTCTACGGATCCCTGCTGAAGCAGGACGGACAGTACCTGGACATCATCGCCCGCGGTTCCCACGTGAAGGACGACTATACGGTACGCGGCGAACTGGGCCACAAGCTGGATGGGGACTACAAGACGTGGGGCCTGTCCTTGAGCGCGGAATACGGCAAACGGTTCACGCAGGACAACGGGTTCTACTTCGATCCGAGCGTGGAACTGACGATCGGGCGCCTGGACAGCAAAGACTATGATGCGACGAGCGACTTTGCGGGGAACAAGAAGATGCACATCAGCCAGGATGCGTTCAACAGCGCAATCGGGCGGATCGGATTCGGCATCGGCCAGGAACTGGAGAAGGGCAACTACTTCGCCAAACTGGCGCTGGCGCATGAATTCGGCGGCGATGTGGACACGACGTTCAGCGCAGAGAACGAACCGACGAAGAGCACGCACATCGACCTGGGCGACACGTGGTACGAACTGGAACTGGGCGGCACGGCGCAGCTGAACAAGAATACGTACCTGTATGGGACGTATACGCGGAACTTCGGCGCCGAACTGGAAAACAAGTGGCGCGTGGACGCAGGCCTGCGGTTCTCTTTCTGAGTACGGCCGGAGAAAACGGCAAAGACTGCGGAAGTAGGAACCAAAAGAATAGTGTAACGAACCGTTCCCGGATCAAAGGGGCAGGAAACTGCCCCTCCGGGAACGGTTTTGTCTTCCCTATGGCAGAAATGTGAAATATTTTTCTTGACCGTATGACGGTCGTACGGTTTAAAATTTCTTTTGATAAGGGCAGGGGGGAGTGTGCCTTCCGGCCTGTGCTGAAAATCAAAAAGTGACAAACAGAAGTCGTAAGACTGTGTGCGGGGAATCCGGTGGGAATCCGGAGCTGTCCTGCAACCGTATGGGGAGTGGCCCTTTTGTAAGCCCCTCACAAGGGAAAAGAACCATGATGAACCGAGTCGGAGTGCCGCCTGTTTGGAAGCAGACAAGTGACTGTCAGTTGAGCAGAAAAGCTTCGTGGACGGCTGTATTTCGTAGGAAGCCGGCTGTGCCATGTCTTTTCTGCTTTTTAAATTACCAGGAAAGGTGAGAAAAAAGATGAAACGTAAACGGAAAACCTGGCTGTACCGCTGCGCCTCAGCAGCAATTTTGGCAACCTTGATTGGCGGAAATGCCTGGGCGGCATCGTACAATCAGGGACTGACCGGCAGCACCGATGATGCATCGTGGTTGACGGAAGGTACTGTGAGTCAATCAGGCAACGTAATCACCTATGATTTTGGCGGGACAAACCAAACCTTTACTTCGGAACGTGAACCGGCAGCCTATCTGGGCAGCGATCCCAATACATACGCATCAACGACCGTCATTATCAACAATGCCGGGGGTACTCTTTATCTGACTGGCACAAACAGCATCAATAACGATATCAACGGCGGCCGCGCCATTGCCGTCGAAGACGGCGGGAACGTCACCATCAACAGCAATCTGAATCTGAGCGCTACAGGCGATTATATCGCGTCGGGAATCAGTGCTTCCCGCGGCGGTACCGGCGAAGGTGCGGAAACCCATCTGACCATCAATGGAAATGTGAAGATGCGCAAGGACAATCCATCCAATCCCTGGGCAGGCTGGACGAATAATATTCATGGCAATTACGATGCCAACCCGTCTTTCGGTGCTCCCAACTATACGGGCGCGCGCTGGGCGCCGGCCGCTATCCGACTGGCGGAACAGGACGGCAGCACAATCACTATCAACGGGGATTTGGATCTTGCATGGAAAGGAACAGGTATTTCTACTGACGCCTATTACACGAGGCCGCATCCTTATGACGAAGACACGGTTACATTAAACGGCAATGTGCGCATCGAAACGCCTGTCGATTCAAACGAGACTTACTATGCCCTGGCCAACTATGGCGGCACCATCAATGTGAACGCTACGCAGGCCGGTCCTTCGAATCACGATGTGGTTCTGCTCGGCAATATCTTCACCATCCGGAACCCTGGCGGAGCGAATGGCGGCGACCCGTTCTATTATCAGAATGGCCGGACCAACATCGGTCTGACAACGGAAAATTCCAAATGGGAGGGCGTTATTGACAATGCAGGCAAGGCCCGCAGCGGTGAAACCAATGTGTGGCTGCAAAACGGAGCGGTGTGGAATCACCACAGCCGTTCCAGAACGGACGGTATGCAGGTCGTCAATATGCCTTCTCCCAGTAAAGATCACTACGGAAAGTATAATGGCGTGTCATATGTAAACAGACTGACGGGCGGAACCAATGAAGATAACGCAGGCTGGATTTACCAGAATGACAGTGCCAAATTGGAAATTGCCAATTATAGTGGCGTGACAAATATTGTCTATGCCCATTCGGGCAATGGAACAGATGCCGGCAATTATACCGCTGGCGACGTGACAATCAAGAATGCGGCCGCCGGTTCGCAGGTCTCAATGGTTACGGACAGCTCCGGTATTTCTATGAGCGATGATTCGCAAAAATCAAAGGTGCTGAACGCTTTGGCGCAAAAATTAACCTACAGCGCTTATACTACCGGTGAAAGGAACCTGACCGGCAAAGTCCGGATTGCTTCCGGACTGACCAGCTCTGCCTCTGCTATGTACGTAGGCGACATCAGCTTCAATAATCAGACTGGCAAAGGCGGTTTTTCCGGCTCCGGTACGGAAGTTGTGAAGCCGAACCTTGATTTTACGGATACGCTGACCGGTGTAACAGGAACACAATATGACGCTTATTTCAGTAATGGCACTTATGACTTCGGCAAAGGCGTGGACGTAACTGTCACTAAACGGCATGGTGGTGCTGCCGTAGATGCTCAGGCCGATTTCAAGGCCGTTACCAAGCAGGGCGAACTGTCCTTTACATCGAACGCGCAGGGGAATAGCCCGATTCCTGCCACTGTAAAAGTAACGGGCGGCCATTCCGTTTCGCTGGAAGCAGAGACGGTGAATGTCTCCATGGACGGCAGCGGAAGTCCGGGAACCCTGGCTTCCGGAATTTCCGTCGGAACCATGGGGTGGAGTGCGGCAAATGAACTGGATGTCAAAGGCGATTTGAACGTCCATGTCACCGGTGACGGGAACGTCATGGGCATGTATGTCCTGGAGGGTGGCAAAGTCGTTGTAGACGGGGATGTCACCATGAAAGGCGCCGATGGCGGTGACGGTGTTACAACGTCGCTGAATCCGACAGGTGATTTGGCACATTATCACGCAAACGGCATTTATGCGGGATTTGGAAAATCCGACGTGACCGTGAACGGCAATGTGGATCTGGCCGTCAAGGGAACCGGTATCCAGGCTAACAGCGGTGCGTCCGTTTCGGTAACGGGCGGCGGTAAAGTCGTTATTGCTAAAAACAGCGATGCCGACCAGTACGCATTGGTGAGTGAAGCGGCTACGGTCCGCATGAACGTCAATACAGACGACGAAGGCAATGCAACAGGAGCCGGCAGCAACGATGTCACCATCAAAGGCAACCTGGGCCTGTTGAATAAGAATTACGGCACCAGCCCGAATGCGGAAACGGATCCGGCCAAAATCGACCTGGGGCTGTCTACGGATGCGTCCGAACTGACCGGTATCATTTTGAACGAATACCGTGAACAGGGCCTTGAAAATGCCGACACAACGTTGTATTTGTCTAATGGCGCCGTCTGGAACAACGAAGCCTATGGCAAGGTAAAAGACGGTTTTACAGGCAGCCGCACCAAAGTGACCGGCGGTTCCGATATGGATCATGCCGGTTACATCGTGCAGAAAGATGCCAACCAGCTGACGATCGACCAGTACAGCGGCAGCATGAAGCTGGTCTATGCCCACAGCGGCGACGGAACCAGTTATGACAACGATTATGCTGCCGGTGATACGAAGATCCTTGATGCGGCCGATGGTTCCCAAATCACGATTTTTACGGACAGTGCCGGTATCAATACGGAAGACATTCCGTCCGTAGAGCGTACCATGTCTGCCCTTGCCAATAAACTTTGGTATATGAAACCGGCGGAAAAGAAACTGAAAGCCAAAGTGCAGGTGGCTTCGGGCCTGACCAAGTCCAGCAAAGGCATCTATATCGGCGATATGTGGTTTATCGGCGACGGATCGGACAGTACGGACAACCCAGAAAATCCTGTGAATCCGTCCAATCCGGATAATCCGGACCAGCCGAGCACGCCGGATACGCAATCCAATACCATTACCGGCGTCCGTTCTGTCGATACGGTATATGAGAATGCCGGCAATATAACCGGCGACGGGCAGTACGTCTTTACACGGGATACGGTGATAGACGCAGACGATGCGGCCATCAAACTGGCCGAAGAAGCCCCTGCGGTGGTAACAGTCAGCGCCCCGGGCCATACGCTGACGCTGAATACGACAGCCGCTTCAAATTCCACCGTTCAGCCCGGAAGTAAAAAACTGGTAATCAATGCAGGGCAACTCAATCTGAACGCCAAGGGCAGCAACCGTCCGGAAGGCATCCATGTGTCCGGAAACAGCACGGCTCCGGATCAAATGGGCGACGCGTACGCCGTGGAAATCAACGGCGATACCAACATTACGGCTGCCGGCGACAGAAGCTATACTCTCGGCGTGTATACCAACGGCGGCGGCAAGGTCACGTTTAACGGCAACCTTTCCATGAAAGGGGAAGACGGCGGTTACGGAATCACAAATGGCGAATCGAGCCGCAGCTTCTACGAAGTCAGCGGGCTTTACGCAGGTTCTTCCTATGCCAACAATGGCAACGGGGGCGGCCATATCGTTGTCAATGGCGACGTGGATCTGAACGTTCAGGGAACGGGCGCCTTTGTAAATGGTGATAATTCCACCATTTCCTTACAGGGCGGCACGATTTCCATCGAAAAAAATGACAGCCATGTCCAGTATTCCCTGCTGTCACAAAGCGGCACCATCGACATGAACGTCGAAAAGGATGCCGGCGGCACGGTCACCGGTGCCGGCACCCACAAGGTCAGCCTGGCGGGCAATATTGCAGCCGAAGCAGGGGCCGTCAATGCCAATGAACCGAATACGGCATCTGTCATTAATCTCGGGTTGTCGACGAATGACAGTACCTGGCAGGGCGTTGCCTACAACGCCTTCGGAGACGCAGGCATTTCTTCGGGCGGCAAGACCTTCACAGGCGCCCTGAATGTCTGGCTGCAAAACGGCGCCTCCTGGACAAACGAAGCCTATGGCGCAACAAACAAACATCCCTGGACTGGGGAAGCCTTTAACGGCAGCCATGTGGCCGGTCTGGCCGGCGGCACGAACACTGCTGCGGCAGGCAACATTTTCCAGAACGACGCGAACAATCTGACCATTGACAATTACAGCGGCTATACGAACATATTCTACGCCCATACGGACGACGGTACCACGACGGACAAATATGCCGCCGGGGACACAATCATCAAAAAGGCCGCCGCCGGATCCGGCGTAACCCTGATTACAGATAACAGCGGCATCACCACGTCCGACGATGATATGGTGGGCGATGTCCTGAATGCTTTGGCAGGCAAACTGTACTACAATGCCTATGCAACGGGTGAACGCAATCTGTCCGGTACCGTGGCGATTGCTTCGGGCCTGACCGCTTCGGCCAGTTATTTAAAGACCGGCGATATCGAGTTCATGGACAGCAATGGACAGGGCACGTATCCCCACGGCACGCCGGCGCCGGAACAGACGGAAACGGCCTTCAGCAACACCATTACAGGGAAGGCTGATACGGATACGGTTTATAAAGACGCTAACGTGCTGCAGGACGACGGCACCTACAGATTCACGAAAGACAGCGCCATCACGGTGCATCCTGCTGGTTTTAGCAATGGGTACGGCGTGAACGCGAAAAATAATGTCACCATCAGTGCTGCAGGGAAAAATCTGACTTTTGATGTAAAGGCCGGCAGTTACAGCTCTGCCTATGGCATTGATGCCGGGAGCGGGAAAAGCGTAACGATTACTGCCAAAAAGGCGGACCTGACCGTTGACGGTGGCAGCAGTGCCGCCATCGGCGTGCGAAGCCAAAGCGGAAATGTGGCCGTGAACGGAGACCTGACGGTCAAAGTGGCGAAGGGCAATGCTGCCAGCAGTTACGGCCTTTATTCCACCAAAACTTCGAGTTCTTTTGAAAAAGGTGCAGTAACCGTAAACGGCGCTGCCGACATCACAATGGCAAACGGAACGGGCATTGCCGCAAAATCGGTAGATTCCACGGCAACGGTCCGCGACGGCGGTACGGTGACCACGAACAAGGAATCTTCGAAGGTTGTTTATGCATTGGCTGCTGACTATGGACAAATCCATTTCAATATGAAAGAAGACGGCACGGCGGCCGGCAGCGGCAAGGCCGTCATCAGCGGCAACATAGGTATCGGCAATGGCGTGGCCGGCGCCCGCAGCAGCAGCGGGGAAAAAGCAACGCGGATCGCTGTGGGACTGAACACGGAAGATTCGGCTTTCCACGGCGTGGTATACAATAATTTCAATAATGAAACGGCTTCGGCGGAAAACGAGAAAGGTTACGCTGATTTATGGCTGCAGAACGGGGCTTCCTGGACGAATGAAATTTATGGAAAGGCTGCTCCGGATTTTGCCGGCAGCCATGTGACCGACCTGACGGGCGGATCAAGCGCTGCCACGGCAGGGAATATTTTCCAGAACGATGCGAACAAGCTGACCATCGACAATTACAGCGGCTTTACGAACGTTTTCTATGCCCATACGGACGATGGCACCACGACGGATAAATATGCCGCCGGAGATACGGTCATCAATAAGGCTGCCTCCGGATCCGGAGTAACCCTGATTACGGATAACAGCAACATTTCGACGGACGATGACACGACGGTGGCAAAAGTCCTGAATGCCCTGGCAGGCAAACTGTATTACAATGCCTACGCAACAGGGGAACGGAACCTGTCCGGCACCGTAGCCATTGCTTCGGGTCTGACCGCTTCGTCGAGCCGGGTCAAGACCGGCAATATCGCCTTTAACGAAACCAGCGGGCAGGGCAGCTATGCTTCTTCCAGCAGAACCAGCCCCGTCCGTCACAGTCCAATCCGGCGCGCGCCGGGCGATGCCTCTTCGCCTTATATCATGCAGATTGCCGAATCACCGGCCTATGGCAGCGCACAGCGCACGTATTGGGACAATCAGGGAATCAGGAGCGGCGGCTCCGGAACGGACAACACCTATACCTTCAATAAGGATACGTCCATGCTCGTCAGCCGCACGGATTCCAATACGGTCCAGGTGCATGGCACTTACGAAGACGTGAGCCATGGCGGCAACCAGAACAGCGGCGTCATCATGAAGAGCGGCGACTGGAGCACTACTGTCGCAATGGGCGGCCACAATCTGGATATCACGTATGACAACACGAATCCGAAAAATTTCCGCAATGCCCACGGCATTTACGTGACGAGCGGCACGCTGACCATTGATGATGTAGCCGATTTAAACACAACAGTGAAGAACTCCTTCCTGCCTACGGGGGCCATTGCCGTCGAGGGCGGCAAGACCGGCGGCGCATGGGACGATGGTTCCGGGAATGCGAAACTCATCATCAACAACAGCGGCACTGTCAAGACGGTGCTCGATGGCTGCGACGGCGACGGTAGTGCCATCTTCGTCAACCGCAACAGCGGCAGTGCCGAACTGACGATTTCCGGGAACGTGGATGTACATACCGAAGGTAAGGCAAAAGGCATCTTTACGATTGACGGAAACGCTTCCATCGGCGGCGGCACCATTAAGTCGGACAACTATGCCATCCGCACATACGGCGGCAAAGTGACAATCAATACAGATTCGACAGACGGAACGGCTGTGGCCAAAGATGCCACTGTCCCCGTTGTGGTGAAAGGCGACATTTATGCACAGAAAGGGGAAAAGAAGGATTCTGTCATAGCCTTGGCGCTCAGCAACGGTGATTCTTCCTTTATGGGCACCGTGTTGAATAAAGATGCCACCGTAAATCTGGATTTGTCCAACGGAGGCACCTGGACGAACGAGGCCGGTGCCAACGGCACGGATTCGGAATTCACAGGGTCGCACATTACGAACCTTTCCGGCGGCATGAATGATGCATCGGCGGGCCATATTTTCCAGAACGACAGCCGCCCCCTGACCATCGACAATTACAGCGGCCGCACCAAAATCTATTACGCCCACTCGGGAAGCGGCACGGCACCGGCAGATTATGCGGCAGGAGACACCATCATCACCCATGCTGCAGAAAAATCCGCTGCCTCCCTGATTACGGATAACGGCAACATTGATGCGGATAATGCCGATGCGGTGAAAAAAGTACTGACGGCGTTGGCGGGGAAACTAACATACAGCAACTACGCGTCGGGTGAACGGAACCTGACAGCACAGGCATCCATTGCTTCGGGCCTCACTGCTTCGTCCCGGACCCTGCGTACAGGCACCGTCAATTTTGCCGATGATACGGGCCGCGGCGAATCCGTCAATGTCGGCGAGGTTCTGCCGGACAATTACGGTCAGGGCCAGTACACGCCGCACTCGATCCGCCGTATTGACGGTCAGCAGATTGAAACCGGCGAATATGAAACGCCTATGATGAAAGGCGTCCGCGAGGCAATCACTTCGTCGGTCCTGTCGTGGAGAAGCATTGCCAGCGAACCTTTCAGCCGCACGAAACTGATCCGTGAAGATGGCGAGGCTGACGGCGTTTGGGCAAAGACATACGGCGGCAAATACACCTATGACGAAGTCAATACGAACATCCAGAACAGCTACAAAGCGGCGCAGGTAGGTTTTGAAAAGCAGAACGGCAGCTGGCATACAGGCATTGCCGTGGACTACCGCGATGGAGAATCGACTTACAAAGGCAATGGCCGTGGTGACGATACGACCTATAGCATCGGCGTCTATGGCATCCGGGAATTCAAGGACGGCAGCTATCTTGACCTGGCGGCCAAAGCGGGCCATTTGGAAAATGAGTTCGATGTCTACAATGAAATCGGCCAGAAACTGAGCGGCACCTATAAAACGACCGGATGGAGCGCCACGGCCCAATACGGAAAACGGATGGGCGATGAAAAGCGCTATGTGGAACCACAGGCCCAGCTGACTTTTGCGCGCCTGGAGGGCAAGAACTTTACAGCGACAAGTCCGGCTTTGGGAACGCTCCATGTAAACCAGGATGCCATTGACAGTGTAGTCGGCCGCCTCGGTGTGGAAGCAGGACTTAAGACCGGCAGCGGCACATTGTTCGGCCGTGCCAGCCTGTCCCATGAGTTTGCCGGCGATATTGACGGCAAATACAGCGCCGCCGACGGAACCCCGAAGAAGACGAGCTTCGACCTGGAAGATACCTGGGCGGAAATGACCCTTGGCGGACGCTGGAACCTGAGCAAGGCGACACAGGTCTATGCCGATGTCACGAAGAGCTTTACCGGCGACTACAGGGAAAACTGGAAGATTAACGGCGGTCTTAAATTCAATTTCTCCACGGCTCCGGCCAATCCGGCGAAAGTGGCGGAATTGCAAGCTATGGAATCAG
Source organism: uncultured Selenomonadales bacterium (assembly GCA_900316935.1). Classification (GTDB taxonomy): domain Bacteria; phylum Bacillota; class Negativicutes; order Acidaminococcales; family Acidaminococcaceae; genus Succiniclasticum. The sequence continues at coordinate 66,288 of ONEW01000005.1, read as the reverse complement.
CGGATGGTTACAGTGATATTTCAACGAAAAAGGAGACGCAGGCAGCTGCAGCTGGCGGGACGCCGGGTACCTCTGCGACGGCAACATCCGCTGCAGCACCGGCCGGCGATACGGCTGTGACGGCCAACCTGCTGGCAACACCGGAAATGGTTCCTGCAGAAGCATCCCGTCCTGTCTATCGCGGCGGCAAAGCTGCGAAGGCAAAAGCCATGGCCGATGCGGCTGTGGAAGACAGCGGCTATGCAGAAACAGGCCTGGACGAGGCGGGCTATGACCTGACACCGATTGTGGTGACGGCAAGCCGTACGGAAAAATCTTTGGCGGATGCCCATGCGGACATCAGCGTGGTGGGCCGCAAGGAAATTGAACAGATGCATATGACTACCGTCGAAGAAGCCCTTCGCACCGTACCTGGCGTACAGTTCCTCAACTACGGGCAGAACGGCATGAACGGCAACCTGTCCGGTATCCGCCTGAATGGCAGTAAGGACATCGTCATCCTGGTGGATGGCGTGCGCGTGACGGATTTCCAGGATGTAGGCAGCTCGGGATACATTTATTCCTTCCTGCTGAACAACATGGATAATATCGAACGGATCGAAGTGCTGCGCGGGGCTGCCGGCACTGTTTACGGCAGCGGTGCCAAAGGCGGTGTCATCAATATCATTACCCGCAAAATCAACCAGACATCCACAGTCGTCGATGTCGCCCGCGGCAGTTTCGGCAAACAGGTATACCACGTGAACACCCAGGGCCGTAAAGGAAAATTCTCTTATAATGCCTACTACAATGCGGATAAACGGGGCGACTACAAAGACGGGGACGGCCGCCGCTGGCCTGGTCATACAGATACGAAGAGCGATGGCGTCAAACTGGCCTATGACCTGACGCCGGACCATACGGTTACCTTCCAGTATGATTGGATGGATTCCAAGTACAACGGCCAGGACCTGATCTATATCGGGCCATACAACGGACGGTATAAATCCCGCATGTGGTCCTTGACGGATGACTGGAAGTTTGACAAACACTGGAAAAACAAGCTGACTTACCGAAATAACCGGCTGGAAACCCATTACGGGAAACCGTTGGGCGAAGGCGATTCGAAAGGCACTGTTTCCGCACCGTATTCCGTCGGCAGCAACATGAACTACGATTTCCTCAGCGATCAGGTTGAATTCACTGATTCGCGCAATACCCTGGTCTTCGGTGTCGATTATTCCAAGGCACGGAGTGTGGACGGACAACATGCGATGGGCTTCGATGAGGATGGAAACACGATTTACGGCGACCGTTCCATGAAGAACTATTCCTACTATATCCAGGACGATTGGAAACTTTCCCCGGCGGTTACCCTGTCCGGCGGCGTGCGGCACGATAAGCCGAATGGAGACAGCAGTTCGCCGAGTATCGATTCCCATACGTCGAAGAGCTATAAGCTTTCCTTCGATTTGACGAACAAAGACACTTTCTATGCCGGACGAAGCGACTTCTACATCTTGCCGAGCCTGTACCAGCTGTACGACGAAAAGTACGGCAATGCGGATTTGCGCCCGGCAGAAGGCCGTACGACGACAATCGGGTATACCCGCAAGTTTGGGGAGGATGATTTGCTGACCGTCAACTGGTTCGAAACGAAAAGCGATCGCAGCATCGGCTATTCCTCGGCCGGACAGTACCAGAACTTCCAGAACGGTATCAGCAGAGGCTGGAACGCGCAGTACACGAAACAGATCAATGACAATTGGAACTTCCGCCTTGGCTGGGCCCACCTGTTTGCCAACGAGGGCGCCGGCGATACCTTCTCCCTCGGGTACTATCCGAAGGATATGGCGACGTTCCTCATCGGCTATAACAAGGACAAGTTTGGTGCGGCCTTGGACGGCTTCTACTTCATCCGCCGTACCAACCCGGCCAACTCCGACGTACGCGGCTGGCCGTCCAACAAATACGGCGTCTATAATCTGAGTATGGATTACGCGCCGACGAAGCAGATGAAATTCTATTTGAAAGTGGATAATATCTTCGATAAACTGTGGGCAGAGCACACCGACGTCATTTGGAACGGCGTTCCGGGATCCTGGTACTCCCAGCCCGGCCGGACCATAACACTCGGCATGCAGTACAAGTTCTGACGCATGCCAAGGTTCCCTGCCTGTTCGCAAACAGGATGTTGTCCTGCCTTCGTGCAGACGCCCCGGAACCATTCCGCTCCGGGGCGTTTTTTAGAAAGGAATTCATGAAATTGCTTGAATCGGTCAATATATCCAATTATTCCTGGGATATGGGAAATGTCCTGCAGGGAAGCTCCAAAACACTGCCGAATTTTTTGAAACGGCATCACTTGGACGGATATGAACTGTTCCTGGGACCGGAGCTGGACCGGGACTTTTTTCCTGTGTCCCTGCTTCAGGGTGTTCATCTGCATTTTTTCCCCAATTGGGTTGATTTTTGGAAAGGGGACAATGAGGCGGTACTGGCGTCTTTTGGCGACAAGGAGACAGTCCTGCAGACTTTTGGACGCAGCCGGGACGAATGGCTGGAAAAACAGCGGGAGAATATGCGTGCTGCCGGCGCCCTGAGGGCGAAATATGTCGTCTATCATGTGGCCAACGCCCGGATGCAGGAGATTTATACGCGGAAGCATCGCTATGGCGATGACGAAGTGATTGCGGCCCAGATTGAGGTGAGCCGGGAGATTGTATCGGCTTTGCCCGACGACTGCCTGCTGCTGTATGAAAACCTGTGGTGGCCCGGCTTGAACTTTTGCCGGCCCGATCTGGCAGCCCGGCTGCTGGAGGATACCCCGCATGAAAAGACGGGTTTTATGATGGATTCCGGACACCTGATGTCCACGGACTGGTCTCTCCGGAACGAGGAGGAAGCCGTGGATTACGTGCTGCGCCGGTACGCCGGACTGGGTGAACTGCGGCAGCGCGTGTACGGCATGCATCTGCACCGGTCCCTGTCGGGAGAGTACGCCGCTGCGGTACAGCGTCATCCGCCGCAGCAGGAGGAGGGCGGTTTCGACTGGCTGGCGTGCTATCGCTACATTACCGGTGTGGACCGCCACGAACCCTTCCAAACAGAGGCGGTACGCCGCCTGGTGGAGACAATCAATCCCCGTTTTTTGACTCACGAATTTGTCATGCAGTCTTTCCCGGAATGGGAACACAAGTTGTCGCGGCAGCAGCAAAGCTTGTGGGGCAGTCCCCTGGGTCGGGGTGACAAGGCCTGACGGAGATGGACCATCCGGTTTCCGGACGCAATGCGCCGTCAGGGAACCGGTTTTTTCTGCCTTGCTTTCCTTCAAAAAACTTGACGATATACCAAGTATATGGTGTATTGTTATTATGATTGCGATACAAACCTATTTAGGAATGCGTGTTATAAACTGGTGGCGATTCGATGATGTACAAGAGATGGACGCTGCTTGCGGCCGTTCTGGTCGTGCTGCTTTCCCTGGTGATGGCTGCCTGCGGACAGGGAGGGGGGAAAGGCACGGCCTCTCCCGGGAGTGCCGGTTATACTGTCACGGACGCCCGGGGCCGGACGGTCCGTCTTTCCGGCAAACCGCGGCACATTGTATCCCTTACATACGGAACCGACGAAATCCTGTTGGCTGTAGCCGGCGGGAAACGGATTGCTGCTTTCAGCCGCTGGGCCGGGGACCCGGGCATTACCTTTATCACAAAGGATGAGGCGGCACGCATCGGAAAATTACAGACGCACAGCACGGAAGAGATTTTACGGCACCACCCCGATTTGATTGTCGCTTCGGTGGCGACGGCTCCGGAACTGGTAAAAACATTGGAAGAAATGGGGATTCCCGTCTACCTTGCCGGTTCGCCGGACACGTACGATGAAATGAAGGCCAAGGTCGCAGGAGTGGCCGCCGCCGTAGGCGAACCGGAGCAGGGAAAGGCTGTGACGGACCGTATGGACCGGGATATGAAGGCGCTGGAACAGCGCCTGGCAAAGCTTCCGAAGAATCGGGAGCGGACGGCTGTCGCTTTCAGTTTCACCGGCGCCATGGGGTACCGCGGCGGACTGATCGACCATATGATGCAGCTGGCCCATATCCGCAATGGTGCGGTTCTGGGCGGCCTCAGCGTAAGAGGGCAGGTATTGTCCAAGGAGCAGGTGGTGGCTGTCAATCCCGATGTCTTCCTGCTGCCCACGTGGAATTATGACAAGAAACAGGACAGCGAGGCCTATGCGGCGAGGATAGCCGCGGATCCAGCGTACCGGACTGTCAAGGCCGTGCAGCAGCATCGCCTGCTTTTTGTAGCAGACCGGTACCGCTATGTTGCCTCGCAATATATGCCCTGGGCAGTGGAGGCCTTTGCCCGGGCCGTGTATCCGGAATTGTTTGAACAGGAGGGGAAACAATGAATTGGAAAGCCAGGCGGATGGCGGCAGTCCTCTTTTTTCTAGCCGTGTTGCTTGTGGTGGCATCATTGTCCCTGACCATCGGCCAGATTGCCGTCCCCGTCCCGGATGTACTGGCCATTACCGCCCGTCGCATTGGGCTTCCTGTGACGCTGCCTTCTTCGGTAACAGCGGTTCAGGAGGCCGTGATTTGGCAAATCCGTATGCCCCGTACCCTGGTCGGACTGCTTGTCGGGGCGGCGCTGGGAATTTCCGGCGCCGTGATGCAGGGGGTCTTTGCGAACCCTTTGGCGGATCCGGGAATAATCGGCGTATCAGCCGGTGCTTCGGCCGGAGCAGTCTTGTGCATCGCCCTCGGTTTGTCGACGGCCGGTATTTTCGTGATGCCGGCCTTTGCCTTCGGCGGAAGCCTTCTGGCTGTGGGCCTGACCATCTTTCTGGCGCTGCGGCGCGGCAAGGTTCCTGTCATGACCCTGCTTCTGGCCGGCGTGGCCGTCGGCATGTTTCTTGGTGCCGTGACATCGGGGCTGCTGACGTTTATGAATGAGCAGAAAGTACAGGAATACCTGTTTTGGATCGTCGGCGGCCTGGATTACCGCCGCTGGGAACACGTGTATATGGCGGCCGGGCCGGTCCTGGCCGGGTCGCTGGTCATGATTCTTCTGGCGCGGCAGTTGAATATCCTCGCTTTGGGAGAACAGGAAGCACGGGCTGTGGGAATGCGGGTCCTTCCGCTGCGGATGGGCCTGCTTCTGCTGGCGTCCCTGACGACGGCTAATTCCGTCTGTGTCAGCGGCAATATCGGCTTCGTGGGCCTGGTAATGCCCCATATGATGCGCCTTCTCGTCGGACCGGACCACCGGATCCTGCTGCCGGCCAGCGCCCTGGGTGGCGCCTCCTTCCTGGTGTTGTGCGATGTGCTGGGCCGCGTCGTGATGCCGCCGGCTGAACTCCGCGTCGGTGTCATGACGGCTTTAATCGGCACACCCTATTTCCTGTTCCTGCTGCGGCGGATGCGGCGGCAGGATTCCTTGTGACCGGAGAAACGGTTCGTGAAGGATGATGTGAAATGAACAGAGTCTTGTTTTTCCTGAATAGCGTCCGCCGTGCACTTCTTCCTCTGCAAAGGGCCCGCCTGATTCCGGGTTCGGCGAAGCGCAGTCTCCTGCTGCCGGCCGTGCTCTGTCTTTGCTGGCTGATTCTTGCTGCAGGCTGCGGCAACAGTACCGGAAACCGTCCGGCGGCGGAACACGCGGCTTATACGGTAACCGATGCGACAGGGACGGTGCTGCACCTGCCCGGCCCGCCGCAGCGGATTGTTTCCACGTCCATCAGTACTGATGAGATCCTGCTGGCCCTTGTCCCTGCTTCCCGGGTTGCCGCTGTCACTTATCTGGCTGACGATCCGGGCATTTCGAACGTGACGGAGCTGGCAAAACCTGTTGCAGGGCGCGTCCGTACTGTTACACCGGAAGCGCTGCTCGCACTAAATCCGGACCTGATTGTGGCGGCGGATTACGGGAAGCCGGAAATGATCAAAACCTTCCGGGAGATGGGCATTCCGTTGTATATTTACCATACGGCCGTGAATATCCGCGAAGTGGAAGACACCGTCCGGGCGCTCGGCACGGTCGTACAGGAGCGGGAGAAGGCAGAACGCCTTATCCAATCCATGGAGCAGCGTCTGCAGACGGTACAGCGGCAGGTGGGGCCGCTGCCGGAGTCAAAGCGGAAACGCATCGCGTATTACGGTTCCGGCGGTTTTTATTATATGCCGAAGTCCTCGTTTCAGGACATCTGCCGGAAAGCCGGCGGCATTGATGTGACGGAAGGTCTGGTATATGACAAACCGGGTGTTCTGCCGCAGGAGGTTCTGGTTCACCTCAATCCCGATGTCTTCATGGTTCCCGCCTGGAACTATGACGGGAACCACGATCCGGACATGATGGCACGGGAACTGCTGGCCAACCCGGCTTACAAGGAAACGAAGGCCGTCCGGGACAAGGCGGTCGTAAAGATTCCTGCGGCCCACGTCCTGTCTTTGTCCCAGTACATTGTGGATGCCGTGGAAGATCTGGCCCGGGCCCTTTATCCGGACCGCTTCGGCAAAGGAGGAACAGCATGAGAGTCGCCTTGTGTCACCTGAATGTGATCTGCGGACCCCAGACGGTCAATCTGTGCCAGCTGGAACAGGCCATACGGATGGCAGCGCAGCAGGGAGCGCAATGGGTCTTGACGCCGGAAATGGCTGTACAGGGGTATCATTTCCTCTATCTGGGACAGAATCAGGTTATGGTGCCGCAGCCTGCACCGGAGCTCCGACGGCTGCTGGATATTGTCCGCGCGGGCCGGATGTACCTGTTTTTGGGGTGCGGGGAACGGGATCCGCAGCGGCAGCAAAATTACAATTCCTGCCTGGTCTTCGGCCCCGACGGCCGGCTCTGCGGACGACACCGGAAGATGACGACCCATCATTTCGGCGCCGAAGCCTGGGCTGCACGGGGAAGCGGTGACACCCTGGTCCCCGTGACCTGCGGGACGGTCCCTGCGGGCCTTCTCGTCTGCGCCGACGCCTGGTACGTGGAATATGCCCGCCGTCTGCAGCAACAGGGTGCGCGGGTGCTGACGGACTTGGCAGCCTGGACGGCGACCCGTCTGTGCGGCAATCCGCTGCCTGCCTGGGAACGTTGCTCGGCAGCGACAGGCCTGCCGGTTTTCGTCTGCAACCAGACGGGGGTCAGCCCGCGCATGGACCTGACGCAGGCACAAAGCGCCGTCATCAGCGGCGGAAGCGCCCGTCTGCTGTACCAGGGAAAGCCGGCGGTCCTGTTATTTGACTGGAACGAGGGCAATGGGATGGTGGTATCCCGGCAGTTTGAGGTAATCCCGTTTCCCGAAACGGAAGAAGTGTCAAAGAGGGGAGATTGTCAACGTGGAAGAAAGAACAATTACACTGCGTAATCTCGCGGCCGGGTATGGCAGAACCCGGGTCCTGCAGGGAATGGACGCGGCGGTGCACGCTGGCGAGTTCATCGGCATTGTCGGCCGGAACGGGGCCGGCAAAAGTACCCTCTTGAAAACCATCCGCGGGTTTTTGCCGCGCCTCGGAGGGGATATCCTGTATGACGGGCGGGAGCTGTCCGGCTATACGGAACAGGAAATGGCCCGGATTGTGGCCTACCTGGATCAGCATATGGAAGTCCCGTTTTCCTATACAGGCCTGGAGGTGGTCCTGGCCGGGCGCTATCCCTATCTGCGCTGGTGGGAGGGCGAATCGGACCGGGACAGGGACATTGCCCTTGCCTGCATGCGCTATACCGGGACGGAAGAACTGGCCGGCCGGCCGCTGAACCAGGTGTCTGGCGGACAGAAACAACGCATTCTGCTGGCCAAGGTATTGGCCCAGCGGACGCCGGTATTGTTTCTCGACGAGCCGACGACAGGCCTCGATATGGTATATAATGAAGAAATCTTCCGGTTCGCCCGGGAGCTGGCCCAGCTGGGCAAGTCGGTCCTCATGGTCGTCCACGAATTGAACATGGCTGCCCGGTATTGCAGCCGCATCTGGCTTCTGGGTGAAAACCGCATGCTGGCGGACGGCGTGCCGGAACAGGTTTTGACGGAGCCGTTGCTGAGCCGCGCCTACGAGGCCGATGTAGCCATTGTGCGGAATCCTGTCAACGGGAATCTGGAAATTTCCACCCGGCCGGGAAAGGATAGGGAACGGCGGAAGCAGCTGCTGCTTCAGGCCGTCGGTTGGAAAGAATACGAAAATTCTCCGCTGTAAAGAGGTTTTCCGGTTGACAACCAGCGGCAAAGTGAGTAAAATATATTTACGTGATTTTGCGCTTTGAATTCGATTAGCCCCGATGCAAAAGTGCAACACTCATCATCACTTCACGTTTTGAGGCATTTGCACCGCTTCAATGCAGATGCGCAATGGAATCAGTAACTTAAACCGAATCAATCCTGGGAGGGACATTGAGTATGAAATCTTTCATGGCAAATCCGTCCACTGTTGAACGTAAATGGTACGTTGTGGACGCGACCGATAAAACTCTGGGCCGTCTGGCCGCAGAAGTTGCCAAAGTCCTGCGCGGCAAGAACAAACCGACCTTCACCCCGCATGTGGACACCGGCGACAATGTGATCATCGTCAATGCTGACAAAGTAGTTCTGACCGGCAAAAAGCTGACGCAGAAGGTTTACTTCCATCACACCGGCTATCTGGGCGGCGACCGTTATGTCGTAGCCAAGGATATGCTGGCCAACAACCCTGTCAGAATGGTTGAAATGGCTGTCCGCGGCATGATTCCGAAGAACCGTCTGGGCGACCAGATTTACAGCAAACTTCATGTATATGCCGGCCCGGATCATCCGCATGCGGCACAGAAGCCTGAAGTTTTGGAAATCAACGTACGGTAATCAGGAGGAGATAAGATTATGGCAGAAGTAGTTTACAGTGCGACCGGCCGTCGCAAATCTTCCGTTGCCCGTGTCCGCCTGGTACCGGGTGAAGGCAAAGTCATCATCAACGGCCGTGAAATGAACGATTATTTTGGTCTGGAAACCCTGAAACTGGTTGTCAACCAGCCTCTGGAACTGACCAAGACCAAGGACAAGTACGATGTGCTGGTCAACGTCATCGGCGGCGGCATCTCCGGCCAGGCCGGTGCCATCCGTCACGGCATCAGCCGTGCCCTCGTAAAGGTTGACGAGGAATTCCGTCCGGTTCTGAAGAAGGCCGGCCTCATGACCCGCGACCCGCGCGAAAAGGAACGTCGCAAATACGGCTTGAAGAAAGCCCGCAAGGCTTCCCAGTACAGCAAGCGCTGATTGGTGCCGAATACAGAAACAACAAAAAATCCGGAACTTCGGTTCCGGATTTTTTTTATGCCTTGACCGTATACCAGCTATATGGTTTAAACTGAACACAGCAATCGTAAGGAGGTGTTAGCGATGACCTGTACCAGTAAACATCCGGAATTCCAGGTACCGACCGATCCTCACGGCAAACTGCGTTACGAAAGCGCCATGAAACATGTGGAAGCGGCAAAAAAAGCGGGTAAATCCACGGAAGAAATCCATGCGGTCTTCCAAAAAGTCATGGAGTTCGATCCGTCCGATATCGATTCGATTCCGAAGGACGAAGCCCATGCCAAGTACCGCACGGCCATGCTCCACATGCAGAAAGCGCTGCAGAACGGCAAGTCTGCTGACGAGGCCCATACCATTTTCAAAAAGATCATGAATGGGGAAACATCCGGACATTGCGGACATAAGGAGTGAGCGCCTTCCGTATGAATACGGGGCAGCCGCGTCTGAAACTGAAAAACCGATTCTCCCTTGTTTGGAGAATCGGTTTTTTGTTCATCCGGGACAGGCTGCGTCAGGGCGCAATGTGTTGGACGGGCAGCAGGAGTTTGGTGACGTATGCCGCTGTATTCCGGGTAAGCCAGTGATTTTTGAGGGGCAGTACATACAGGTCACCGGCCTCCTGCAAGTGATGTTGGACGAGAAAATCCCTGATGGATGCGGCCAGGTCGGCATACCGTGTAAAAAAGACGCCTTGAAAGTTCAGGCTCAGATACAGGCCTGCGGGGAAAATCGCCCGCCGGGATTCCGGCAGGGCGGCGCCCTGTCTGCGGGAGCGCTTTTTTGCTGCCGTGACAGAGGAAGGCGGTGCTTCCTTGTCTTTAGGTTCAGGCAAAAAGGAAAAATAGGCCCTTGTCACGGGTACCTGCCGCGCATGCAGGAATTCCCCGCTGCGGACGATCCAGCCGGTCGTACGGCCCAGGGGCGGATTGGCACTTGTCGTACCCAGGGCGTGTTCGGCGTAAAACATGATGCGTCCTTTGCCATCTTCCGTTTCGGGAATATCCGTGACGGAAAGGAAATGCTCCGGATAATGGCGGAGCGTGATGGTTCCGCATATTTCATGCCGGCACTCCTTCAGGGACTCCTGAATGAACTGCAGCTTGCGCAGAAGCTGTTCATTTTCGGCGATAACAGCCCGGCATTCCTGTTCTTTGTCCAGCAGTATCTGTTCCAGCGAGGACTCGTTCCGTTGTTCCAGATAAGCCCGGATATGGGGAATGGACATGTGCAGCTTCCGCAGCCGCGTAATGACATCCAGTTCCAGATACTGGTGTATGGAATAATGGCGGTATCCGTTTTCACTGATAAATTCCGGAGAAAGCAGGCCGATGCGGTCGTAGTACTGCAGGGTCTGTTTTGAGATACCGAACATATCGGCCAGCTCTCCGATGGTGAAAAAGTTATCTGTTGTTTCCCTCATGAATATGCCCCAATCTGCTTGACGATATACCTGTTATATGGTTTATCATTAATATTGATGTGAATTTGTGCTATTTAGTAATTATATCATAAAAAGAAGAAGTTGAAAGAGTGGTGATTCCCCAATGTCCCTTAAAATGAAACGTTTCATCGGGAAAGCCCGGAGCTGCAGCTGCAGCATGACGGGCGTATGGCGGGCCGTCACCTACTGCGACGGAGTCGTCGCAGTGTTCCACAGTCCCCGCGCCTGTGCCCATATCGCCCGGACGATGGACGTGAACAGCTGCTATTCGAATCTGGCCGAAGGGCGGGACGGATCGCACAAACCGGTACCGCTGATTTCGGACCAGCTGGGGGAACGGGAATCCATCTTCGGCGGGGTGGAACGGCTGCAGCAGTGCCTTTCCTATGCTGTGAAGAACTATCATCCCGAGTGCATCGTCATTGCCAATTCCTGCGTGTCCGGTGTGATTGGGGACGATGTAGAAAGCGCAGCGGCGGAAACGGAAAAACAGTATGGCATCCCTGTCGTAACGGTGAGCACGTTCGGCTTTCTGGATGGCGAATATTACGATGGGTATATCGAGACGGCAACCAAGCTGATGAGACGCTTCTTCCGACCCTGCCGCAAAGAGCGGGATACGGTGCTGCTGCTGGGGGACAGCGGAGGTCCGTGGGGCAGCTATGCCAAAGAGGTGGAACGGCTGTTGGAAAAGATGGGCATCCGGATCATCGGCCAGTTCCCAGGATTCATGCCCTTTCATGAATGGCCGCGCCTGTCCCGCGCCGAGGCCGTTGTGGTGCTGGGCGGAAACCGCAAGCCGATGGACGGACTACAGGAAATGGCTGCCTTTCTGCACGAAACGTATCAGATGGGAACCGTGCCGGGACTGTACCCCATTGGTACGGCGCAGACCATGCGCTGGATTGCGGCCGTCGGGCGGCTCTTCCACCGGGAAAAGGCCGCGGAAGCCCTGATAGCGGAAGAGCAGGACCGCCTGGACGAGGCCGTCATCCGTTATCTGCCCGTGACACGGGGAAAACGGGCGGCTTTGTGTATCGGGCGCTGGCTCCGTTATTTCCGGCCCGATTCTATCTGGGAAATCGTCCGGCAGCTCCAGCTGCGGATACCGGCCGTCATCCTGCTGGACGGATACACGCCGGCGGAACGGGAGAAAATGGAGAAAGCCGTCCGCACTTGCACCGGTCTGCCTATCGTGGATCAAAAATCCGGCGCGGAGCTGGTCCGCAGCGCCGAAGTGGTCTTGACGACCCATGAACTGCAGGGGGAGGACCTGCATCAGATTTTCCTGCCCATGCTGCCGCAGGCGGGGACTACGGCCGCCATCGCCATGATGGAAGCCGTTTACCGCGCTTTGTGCAGCCGTCAGAAACACGGGGGAATGCGCTATGTCTGATTTCGTCTGGAATGATATATGCAGCCGCAATGATACCTGCGGCCTGACCGGGGCTGCCGCCTTCTTCGGGGGGATTCCCGGTGCGGGGGTGCTCGTGAACGGGCCCGTGTGGTGTTATTATTATGCCCTCCGCTATCTGGAACATGCCGACATGGCCATGCCGCAGCGGATGTCCGTGTCCCAGCCGGATAACAATGCCGTTGTGTTCGGTGCCGAAAAGTTCCTGCTGGAAACGCTGAGGCAGATGCAGCAGGATGGCTTCCATCCGGATCTGCTGCTGGTGGAAAACAGCTGTTCCATGAGCCTGATTGGCGACGATTTACAGGGCATCATCCAGAAAGCGGCACTGCCCTTTCCCGTCGTAACCATGGATTCAGGCGGCCTGGGCGGCGGTTTTGCCGAAGGGTACGCTAAAGCATCGCTGGCCCTGCTGGAACAAAGCCATCTCGAAAAACTGCCGGTCCGCCGCGGCTGCATCAATGTGCTTGGCCTGACACCCTTTTACTATAACGGGCAGGCTGACGCAAAGGAAATCCTCCGCCTGCTTGCCGACTGCGGCTATCAGGTCAATGCCGTACCGGGCTGCGGAAGCGGTGCTGCATCGCTGAAGGAACTGTCCCGGGCAGAATTGAACGTGGTGATTCATGCCGAACTGGGGATGCCCCTGGCAAGGGCTCTGCAAGACCGCTTCGGGACACCGTATCTGTGCGCCGGTGCGCCGTACGGCATCGAAGGGACGCTGGCCTGGCTACAGAAAATCCGCAACGCATTACCGTGCACCATGGACGAACCACTGCGGGAAGCCCGCGAAACCCTGGCCTGGCTGACGGACTGGTCCAATGAACTGAGCCTGAACTGGGGTTCTCCGTGGTTCGAGTCAGTCGTTGTTTCCGCACCCGGGACGACAGCAGTCTGTCTGGCCGACACCGTCCGTATGGAATGGCTGGATACAGGGAAACTGGTCGTTCAGTGTCAAAATGACGTCACTTTGTACGGCCTTCACAGCAGCCAGGCCGATACCGAACTGATTGCCGGCCGGGACGATGCACGGGCGGCACAGATGTTCCGGTATCTGGACAATGCCCTGCTGCTGGGCAGTAGTAATGAGAGCGCCCTGACGGACCGGCGGCGGAATCGTATCGCTGTCTGCAACATTGCCTTCCCCGTCAAGGATGAGGCACTCCTGGTATCGGTGCCGTTCTGCGGCCTGCAGGGAGCCCGGCATATGGCGCAAAGGATTTGGAATGCCTACATACAGGGCATACTGCGGCAGGACGGAACCTGCGGTTCAATATAGCGAATGGAGTGAAGACCGTGAGCAAGATTTTGTTTATGACGAATGTCGTCCGCCGGATGGCGATGATGCAGGATACTCTTGCTGCATTGCAGAGCGAACCGGGAAATATGCATAGTCCGGCTGTCTGCCGCTGGATTACGGACAATACGGCTTGGGATGCGACGTGGCCGCTGGAGTTGCGCGGGTGCGGGCTGGTTCTGGTGAAATGGATGGGGACGGGACTCGACACGCCCTTTCTGAATCAGCTGCTGGCCTGGTTGAAACAATACAAGGTTCCCTATTACATTGACGCGGCCGGGGCGGATCAGCCGGAACTTTTTCAATTCCTTCGCGGAAAAGCGGTACAGGACATCCGGCACTATTTCCTGTACGGGGGACAGGAAAACTACCGTCATTTGTGGCAGTACGCCGATGGCTTGCTGAACGGGGATACGACACACGTTATACCGGCACGGCAGCTGCTTTGGTGTGGCATTTTCCATCCGGATGACGCCGAACCGTTTACGGAACTGGAGGCCTACGAAGCAGCGCATTGTGTGGCCGGACGCCCGACTGTCGGCATTCTGTTTTACCGTGACGAGTGGGTGTGGAAAGACCTGGCCTATCAGACGGCCTTGATCCGCGAAGCGGAAAAACAGGGACTGAATGTCATCTGCGTCTTTTCGAACGGCATGCCTTCGGAAGAGGCCGGCATGCCCAGCCTGAAGGAAGTGTTCCGCCGGTATTTTCAGCGGGACGGGCTGCCCGTCATCGATGTGCTGCTGAACACGCTGAAGTTTTCCCTGACAAGCAGCGGTTCCTTGACGGTTCCGTTTTTACGGGAACAAGGCGTGCCCGTTCTGGCGGCTTACACCATTATGACGCCCTATGAGGAGTGGCGCGACAGTTTCGAAGGCATGAATGCCATGGAAGTGTCCATCAGTGCCGCCCTGCCGGAATTTGACGGCGTGGTGCACGGCGTGCCTGTGGGATACCGCCGTCAGCTGCCGAACGGGGATATCCGGTATCTCCCCATAGACGAACGGGTGACGCGCATGATCCGGAAGGCGGGAAAATGGGCCCGGCTGCGGCGCAAGAAAAACGGGGAAAAGAAGATCGCCATCGTCTTCCACAACTATCCGCCGAAGAACTCGAACATCGGAAGCGCCGTGGCGCTCGACACCATCGAAAGTGTGCGCCGGGTGCTCGCCGCTCTGCAGGAACGGGGCTACAAGGTGGACTTCATCCCGCAGGACGGCAAGGAGTTCATCGGCCTGCTCACGGCGCATGCGACGAATGACCGCTCGCTGCTGACGGAACAGCAGATTGCCGAGGCCCGTAAAGTTTCCGGACGGGATTACCGGGACTTCTTCGCGTCCTTCGAAACGCCCGTGCGGAAACAGATGGAAAAGGACTGGGGACAGGCACCGGGAACGGTGATGGAGTACGACGGAAACCTGCTGGTGCCGGGTACTATGGACGGCAATGTGTTCATTACGGTACAGCCGCCCCGCGGATTCGGGGAAGATCCGGAAAAGATCTACCACGACCTCTTTGTGGCACCGACGCATCATTATCTGGCGTTCTATCACTGGGTGCGCGATGTGTGGCAGGCGGATGCCGTCGCCCATATCGGGACGCACGGCTCTCTGGAATGGCTGCCGGGCAAGAATGCGGGTCTGGGGCCTTCCTGTTATCCCGATCTGGCGCTGGGGGACCTGCCCGACATTTACCCGTACCTGATTTCCATCACGGGGGAAGGAATCCAGGCGAAACGGCGCGGCAGCGCGTGCCTCATTGAGCATCTGCCGGCACCGCAGACCCAGGCGGGCGTGTACGATGAGCTGGAGGAATTGGAAAAGGTGATGGACGAGTATGTCCATTTCCAACGGACCCAGCCGGAAAATCTGCCGGCCCTCGAAGCCATGGTGAAGGAAAAGGCGGCGCAGGCGAATCTGACGGACGAAGTCCCCCGCGACGAAAGCAAACCGTTCGGGGATTACGTGGCGGCGCTACACAACTATATTACGGACCTGAAGAACATGCAGGTCCATACGGGTCTCCACATTCTCGGACAGCCGCCGGAAGGGGAAGAGCTGCGGGAAACCCTGCTGCTCCTTACCCGGCTGGATAACGGCAGCGTGCCGAGCCTGAACCAGGCACTGGCCTCGTATTACGGATTCGACTATTACCAGCTGGCTGAAAACAGCAGCCATGTGTACAAGCCTTTGCAGATTACGTACGGGGCCCTGATAGACCGGATTGCGGATCAGGGACGGCAGATTCTGGAAACGCTGGCTGCATCGCATTTCTCGGAGGAAGGCTGCAGCAAGGTGCTGGAAGAGGCGTGGGTGCAGCACGGCGGCGAGGCGTTCCGGGAAAAGCTGCGTGCCGTGTGCACTTACGTGTGCCGGAGCGTATACCCGAACCTGATGCGTACGACGGATGAATTGACGAATATGCTGGACGCGTTCGAAGGACGCTACATTGAGCCCGGTCCGTCCGGCGCACCGTCCAGCGGCGGGGCGGATCTGCTGCCCACGGGCAGGAATTTCTACGGCATCGATCCCCGCGCCCTGCCGACGCCGGCGGCGTGGAAACTGGGCAAGGAACTGGGGGATCAGGCAATCCGGCGCTTTATTGCGGAAGAAGGGCGCTATCCGGAAAATGTGGGCATCATTCTCTGGTCCGGGGCCAATATGCGCAGCCACGGACAGTGCATTGCCGAATTCCTGTATCTGCTGGGCATCAAACCGGTCTGGCAGAGCGGCAGTATGCGGGTCTGCGGCCTGGAGCCGATTCCTTTGGCGGAACTCAAACGTCCGCGCATTGACGTGACGGCCCGCATCAGCGGTTTGTTCCGGGACACCATGCCGGCTCCGTCGGAATGGCTGGACAAGGCGGTCCTTCTGGCCGGCAGCCTGGACGAAGATGTAGAGCAGAACTACGTCCGCAAACATATTCTGGAGGACAGCGCAGAGCTGGAGAAGGAAGGTTTGCCGAAAGAGGAAGCCTGGCGGCAGGCGGCGTTCCGTATCTTTGGCGACGAACAGGGAACGTACGGTGCCGGCGTGGCCGCCCTGCTGGAAGCGAAAAACTGGGAAACCGTGGATGACCTGGCCGATGTTTATGTGCGCTGGGGAGCTTACGCGTACGGCGGCAAGGCAAAAGGACAGTTCCTGCCGCAGCAGTTCCGGAAACGTCTGGGCAGTCTGGATCTGACCATCAAGAACGAAGACAACCACGAGACAAACATGTTGTCCAGCGACGACTACAATGCGTATCACGGCGGTATGATTGCTGCCGTGCGCAGTATCAGCGGCAAAGCACCCAGATCGTATTGCGGTGACAGCACGGACCGCAGCAGGGTTGCGATGTACAGCGTCCAGGAACAGACTAAGCGGCTCTTCCGGAGCGAGGCCGTGAATCCCAAATTCATTGCCGGAATGATGAAACACGGATATAAGGGAGCCGCCGACCTGGCGAACTACGTGGCTCACAGCTTCCAGTGGGATGCGACGAGCGAGGTCATGGAAGACTGGATGTATGAAAAATATGCAGAGAAATATGCCTTCGACCGCAAGGTCCAAGAATGGATGAAGGATGTCAATCCCTGGGCGCTGCACCGGATTGCCGAAGAGCTGCTCGAAGCGCAGCAGCGCGGCATGTGGAATGCAAAAGACGAAACATTGAAGGAATTGCGGGATTTGTGCCTCGACCTGGAGGGTGATTTGGAAGAAAGGGCGGATTACCGTGACTGAAGGAGGAATGCAAGTGAAACTGTACGAACTGTCGACGGGAGATCCTGTCTACCGGTACGACAAGAGCATCGTCGTCTTTTTCAAGGGACGTCGGAAAGTGTTGAGCACGTCGGTCTATAACGGCGGGTATCATGAAGACTATACGGCGGTCTACAACCATGACGCCAAAACCGCTCCCGGTATGCCGTGCGAAATGCTGGCCGACACCTATACGGAGCACATGCGCCTCATTTCCCGCCGGATCGGCCTGGATCCCGACAAGGTGACGGGCATGGGGACTGCCGCCGATATGGAGAATGCAGCCATCGAAACCCTGTCGTTCAAGGAATTGACCGTTACGGCCATTGTCACCGGCGGCATCGAAACCAACGGCGGACGGGCAGGCGATCCGGCGGATTATTACGAACCCCGGGAAAAACCGGGCCGGCCCGGGACCATCAACATCATCCTCGTGCTGGATACCGATATGCCGCCGGGCACACTGGCCCGCGCCCTGGTAACCTGCACGGAGGCGAAAACGGCGGCCATCCAGGAACTTATGGCGGGCAGTCATTATTCGACGGGACTTGCTACGGGTTCCGGTACGGACCAGACCATGATTGTGGCAAATGCCGATTCCCCGTTATACCTGGAAGGAGCCGGCAAACATTCCAAGATGGGGGAACTCATCGGACGCGTCGTCCTGAAGGCGGTCAAACGGGCCCTTTCAAAGCAGTCGGACCTGAACCCGGCTAGACAACACGACGCTTTCCGCCGCCTGCAACGGTTCGGCGTCACTCCCATGCGGGTCTGGCAGCTGTTTCAGGAGGAGCCGCCTGCTGCGGTCCTGAAACCGGATTTCCTGGAAGTCGCGGAACCGCTGGCCCGGGAGTCCGCCCTGCTCACCGAAACTTCCCTTTACATCCATCTGCTTGACCAGTTTCTGTGGGGACTTTTGACAAGGGAAGATGTACTGGGACCGGCGGAACGTATCCTTCTGTCCCTGGCGGAGCGGTACGGCGTGACGGCTCCGGCTCTGGCCGATGTTTGCCCGGAAGCGATGACGGACGCCTGGTGCCGCCTCTTTACGGGTATTGTCAGGAAACGGCTTGATTTGTCTGAAGGAACGGCGGAATGATGTCGTTCTCGCATTCATGGAGGAGGTATAGAAGTGGAACGGGTTGCCCAGTATCCTTTTACTGCCATCGTAGGGCAGGAAGAAATGAAGTTGTCGTTGATTTTGAACGTCATCAACCCGCTTCTTGGCGGGGTGCTGATCAAAGGGGAGAAAGGAACGGCCAAGTCGACGGCGGTCCGTGCCCTGGCGGAACTGCTGCCGGCCATGGAATGCGTACATGGCTGCCGGTTCCACTGCAATCCTGAAAATCCGAATGACTGGTGCGACGATTGCCGCGCGAAACAGGAAAAAGAAGGTTCCCTGCCGGTGGAACAACGGAAGATGCGCGTGGTGGAACTGCCTGTCAATGCGACGGAGGACCGCGTTGCGGGTACGCTGGACATAGAGTACGCCATCCGGCACGGGCAGAAAAAGTTCGAAGCCGGCATTCTTGCCGATGCGAACCGGAACATCCTTTATGTGGATGAAGTCAATTTGCTGGATGACCATGTAGTCGACATCTTACTCGACGCTGCCGCCATGGGCGTCAACACGGTGGAACGCGAAGGTGTTTCCTATTCCCATCCGGCGCGCTTCGTGCTGGTGGGCACCATGAATCCCGAAGAGGGCGATATCCGGCCGCAGCTGCTGGACCGTTTCGGCCTGTCCGTGACTGTGACGGGCGAACATGAGCGGGACAACCGCATCGAGGTCATCAAGCGGCGGCTTGCCTACGAAAGCGATCCCGATGCCTTCCTGGCACGGTACAGCGGGACGCAGAAGGAACTGGCGGACCGTATCCTGGCGGCCAAAGAGCTTTTACCCCGGGTGGCGATTGACGACGAGTACCTGGGCAAGGTGGCCGACTTGTCCCTGGCGTTGGGCGTGGACGGGCACAGAGCGGACATTACGGTCATCAAGACCGCCTTGACGAATGCGGCGTTCCGCGGGCATACGCGGGTGGACCAGGAAGACCTGCTGAAGGCGGCGAAACTGGCCCTGCCGCACCGCATGCGCCGCCGTCCGTTTGAAGAAGGAACGCTGGATTGGGACAAAGTGACGGAAATCCTGGCGTAAGGAGTGGGACATGGAACATTGGAATGGGTATCCTTTTGCGGCCATAGTCGGACAGGATGAGGCGAAACGGGCCGTTTTGATTGCCCTGGTGAACCCGGAAGCCGGCGGACTGCTCGTCAGCGGATGCAAGGGAACGGCGAAGACGACCCTCGTCCGTGGTGCAGCCGAACTGGCCGCTCCCTGCCGGCTGGTCAATGTGCCTTTGAATGTGACGGAAGACATGCTCTTCGGGACAATCGATCTGGAATATGCCGTGCAGGAGGGCAAACGCCGTTTTGAACCGGGCCTGCTGGCCCGCTGTGACGGGAATATACTCTATATCGACGAGGCGAACCTGCTGCGCCAGGAACTCCTGACAAGCGTGCTCGATGCGCGCCTGAACGGCTGTAACCATGTGGAACGCGACGGATTTTCATATACCCATGCAACGGACTTCGTCCTGCTGGCAACGATGAATCCGGAAGAAGGGACCCTGCCGCAGCATATATTGGACCGTTTCGGCCTGTATGTGGATGTGCAGAACGTAACGGAACGGAGCGGGCGGGTTGAAATCATGCACCGCTGCCTGGCGTATGAGCAGGACAAGGCGGCGTTCCGCGCCGCGTATGCCGGGGCCACGGAGACATTGCGGCGGCAGGTGCAGCAGGCGCGGGCGCTGCTGCCGTCGGTACAGGTCAGCGAAACGATGATGGCCCTGTCGGCTGAAATGTGCGGGCGGGCGTTGTGTGCGGGCCACCGGGCGGATCTGTACCTGCTTGAGGCGGCACGTTCCCTGGCCGCACTGGCCGGGCGGAACTATGTGCTGCCGAAGGATGTGGAGGAGGCTGCTGTCTTCGTTTTGCCGCACCGGATGCGCCAGCTGCCTCCTAAAGTTCCCCGGGAGTCGGAAGAACCGCCTCCGGAAAATGAGACTTCGGCAGAAGAGGAAAACGGGAAGGAACAGGAGCAGCCGCAAGAGGAGGACGAAAGTCCGGATTCCCCGGGCGAGGAGCAGCCGCATGACGGCGCGGACACGCCGGGGATGGCGGAATCTCCGGAAGGTGCGGAAAATGGCGAGGAGCAAACGAATGGTACCTCTGAAACACCACAGCCCCCGTCGGAAGGTGACGGAATGGCACCGGAAGAACGAATCAGCGGGATTGGCCGGAATTTTCCCATGCCTGCTCTGGAGCTGGAAGCCTGGGCGGACCATCTGATCCGCCGGGGCAGCGGAAAACGCAGCCTAACCCGTACGGATCTGAAACAGGGACGGTACGTGCGCGCGGCCCTTGTTTCCGGTAAAACCGATGATATCGCCTTCGATGCGACATTGCGCGCGGCCGCCCCGTATCAGCGTTTCAGGAAAAAAGACGGGAAGGCGCTATCCATTTATGTGGAGGATATCCGGCAGAAAGTACGGGAAAAGCGCATCGGGACAACCTTTCTTTTCGATGTCGATGCCAGCGGCTCCATGGGCGCCAGGGAACGGATGACGGCCGTCAAGGGCGCCATTTTCCAGTTACTGGAAGAGGCGTACCAGAAACGGGACCGGGTCGGAATGATTGCCTTTCGCCGGGACAAGGCGGACCTGCTGCTGCCCGTCACGCGCAGTATCGAATTGGCGAAAAAGTGCCTGGAAACACTGCCGACAGGCGGCAGGACGCCCTTGCCGCAGGCACTGGAAAAAGCCCTGATGACGCTGGAGCTGGAGCGGCGCAAGGACAAGCATCTCGATGCTGTCCTGATCCTGGTGACGGACGGCCGGACGAACCGCGCCGGAAAAGACGGTGATCCAGTGGCAGAAGCCCTGGCACTGGGCGCAAAAATCAGACAGGCCCGTATCCCGTCCGTCGTCATTGACACGGAACAGGATTTCGTCAAACTGGGAATCGCCCGGGAACTGGCCGCCGCCATGGGGGCGGCCTATTATACGTTGAAAGGCCTGACCCAGGAGAAAATCATCCGGGTCGTGCGGAACCGGTGAATTATAGAATGGCGAAATGCCGGAAGGAACTTGTATGATATGAAGATGCTCCGAAAATTTCTAAGTTATTACCGTCCTTATTGGAAAATCGTCCTATTTGTCGTGACGGGATCCATCGTGACATCGGGACTGGACCTGATATTTCCTTCCGTGGTCCGCTATATTCTGAACACGGAACTGCCGGCGCACCATGTACGTGCCATTCTGCGCTGGTCCGCCCTGCTGTTCGCGCTCTACGTGGTGAACAGCGGGTTGCTGTTTGCCATCAACTACTACGGGCATATCATGAGCATCCGCGTGGAACGCGACATGCGGCAGGAGCTGTTTTCCCACCTCGAGGCCATGCCAGTCTCCTTTTTTGACAACAACAAAGTGGGGCAGCTGTTATCACGGTTTACCGCAGATTTGGCGGAAGTCAGCGAACTCACCTTTAAGGGGCCGAACGATGTCATTGTCTGCCTTATCACGATGGCAGGCACCATCGTCATTCTGTTCCGCATGAACCTGAAACTCGGGCTGCTGGTTGCCTTTCTGCTGGTCTTTAAGACGGTGCATACCGTTGTGGTGAATCACCGCATGAAACGGGCTTTTTCTGCCAGCCGTGTCAAGAACGGGGAGTTGACGGCCCAGGCGACGGAAAGCCTGAGCGGCATCCGGCTGACGAAAGCCTTTTCCAATGAAAAACTGGATTTGACCCGAATTATGCGGAAAAACGCGGAAGTAATGGCGACGCGTCAGGCTTCGTTCAAAATTCTTGGCTATTTTTCCGCGAGCATCAACTTTTTTACGAACTTTGCGAATTTGGCGGTCCTGGCCCTTGGCGGCGTCATGGTTTCCGACGGGGAAATCGGCGTGAGCGATTTCGTCGCTTTTCTGCTCTATGTCAACCTGTTTATGCGGCCGCTGCTGCGTCTCACGGTCTTTACCGAAATGTACCAGCGGGGCATGGCCGGGTTCCGGCGGTTTTACGAAATCATTCAACTGCCGGAGGAACAGGATTACGCTGCCGTCCGGATGCGCGGCAAGGCCAGGGGCGATATTGTTTTCGACCGTGTGACATTTGCCTACATACCGGGCCGGGACATCTTACAGGACCTGTCCTTTTCTGTCCGGGCCGGGGAGACCGTGGCCATCGTGGGAGCGACGGGAGCCGGTAAAACGACGATTGCCAGCCTGCTGCTGCGGTTTTACGAGCCGCAGAAAGGGCGGATCCTGCTGGACGGGAAAGATATCCGCCTGTACCGGCGGGATTCGCTGCGTTCCCAGATAGGGTTGGTTCAGCAGGATGTGTTCCTTTTTTCGGATTCGGTGCGCCACAACATCGAATTCGGGCGGCCCGGGGCAACGGAGATGGAAATTCGCAGTGCGGCGGAAGAGGCATCGGCGCTGGCATTCATTGACCGGCTGCCCCGGGGCCTGGATACGGAAATCGGGGAACGGGGCGTGCGCCTATCCGGCGGGCAGCGGCAGCGTATCGCCATTGCCCGCGTGTTCTTGAAAAATCCTCCTATCGTGGTGCTGGACGAAGCGACCTCGTCCCTGGACAATGAGACGGAAACGGAAATACAGGCGTCTCTGGAGCGCTTGTCCGAAGACCGTACGATGATTGTCATTGCCCACCGCCTGTCCACCATCCGGAATGCCGACCGCATCATTGTGCTGGAAAACGGCCGGATTGTCGAAGAGGGTACACACGAAAACCTGCTGGCCCGGCACGGGCCTTATTTCCGGCTGTACCGGAAAGGGGAAGGAAGATAGTTCCAGCAACCGGATAGCGCACGAAAAAAATCCTCCTTACCGGGTCAAACCCGGCAAAGAGGATATAATTTTTGCCTTTTTTCTTATTCGCCGGCCGTGGTCCTCCAGATGTGGAGGAGCTGGTCTTCGGAAATTTTGTCGACGCGGTAGTAGGAGGCGCCCATGGCCTTCGCCATCTTTTTCGCGAGGCCGAGCTTTACGAAGCCCGATTCCGTGTCGATGACCGCCACGGGCAGTTTCCGGCGGCCGATGCGTTTCGCTTCCTCCATCGCGTCACGGACCGGGTCGGTATCCTTGTTCAAAGGACGCGTGGCCCGTCCGTCCGTAATCAAAATGACGACGGGATCCTGGTTCGGGTCCTGGCGGTAGAGCATGTCGAGCAGATCTTCCGTTTTGAGCAGGCCTTTGGCCAGGGGCGTTTTGCCGCCTGTCGGCATGGCGGCCAGCTTTTTCTGGGCAAAGTCGACACTGCGCGTAACCGGCAGCAGGACTTCGGCCCGGTTTTTCCGGAACGCGATCATGCCGACGCGGTCCCGTTTCTGGTAGGCGTCGAGCAGGATTTTGAAGATGACGCCCTTGACGGTCTTCATCCGTTCGCGGGCCCCCATGGAGCCGCTGGCGTCGACGACGAAGAGGAAAATGTTGCCGGTCCGTTTTTCGCGGATCTTGCCGCGCACGTCCTCTTTGCGGATTACGACGGCACAGCCGTTGGAAGGCCGGGCTTTCTGGTAGGGTGCGGCAGCGCGCAGCGTGGCGTCGAAGGCGATGTCCGTGGTTTTGGCTTTTGGAATTTCTGCCCGCACGTAGCGGCCCTGGGACAGGTCCGTAATCGTCAGGCTGCGTTTGCCGCTGCCTTTTTTCGGTTTACGGGTTTTGGCGGGTTCGATCCACATGGGCGGCATATGCACGCGCAGGTCGGCAGCGTCGATGCGCTCCCGGCTGGCACCCTGGGGGTTCGCCATGCCGGAGTGGTCCGCATCCGTGCTGTCGTTTCCTTCGTGGTCTTCCGTGTCGATTTGCGGCGGTTCTTCCTGCGGCGGGCGGGCAAAGTCATTGTCGTCGGGAGACTCTTGCTGGTTGTCCGGAGTCTGCCGGTCCTGCTCCTGGTTTTCCGGCGGTTCTTCCTGCGGCTGTTCCTCCGGTTGGGGCGGCTGTTCTTCGGCTTTCCGCATACGGTGGGGCAGCACGAATTCCGCCGCCTTTTCCAGGTCCTTGGGCAGCACGTAAGAACGGCCGGCGAGGGCCGCTTCCGCCCGGGCCGCCTCAATCAGGTAAATATCGGCCCGGTGACCGGCCACGTGGGCTTTCAAGGTATAGACGGCAGCCAGCTGCATCATGGCAGGGGAGACGGTGACCGTAGGCAGCACGCGCCGTGCCTGCTGCACCTGTGCCTGCAGTTTCGCCGTTTCTCCGGCCCATTGGAACCGGAAGGCCAGGCCGTCTTTTTCAAAGGCGAGGACGCGGCGGATGATTTCCAGGCGGGTCGCATCGTCCTGCGCGGCTTCTGTCTGGGCGAACAGGCCGAACCGGTCCAGGGAAGAGGCCGGCAGGGTGCCGCTGTCGGGATTCATGACGGCCAGGACCGTAAAGGAAGCATCCCGCTGTTCCGAGAGGCCGTCCCGCTCCAGCCGGTACCCGCCGGCTTCCCGAATGTTCAGCACCGCCGAGAGAAGGTCGTCGCGCAGTAAATTCACATCGTCCATATAAAGCAGCCCCTGATCTGCCTCGTCAATCAATCCGGGAAGGAGTTTCTTGTGTCCGCTGCGGATCGCCTCTTCTGTGTCGATGGAACCAAAGAGCCGGTCTTCCGTGATACTGATGGGGACTTCGATCCACGGCGCGTCGGCGAGCAGTTCGCGGGCGCTGCGGACGAGGGTCGATTTGCCGGTCCCTTTTTCACCGGACAGCAGCAGGCCGCCGGCAAAAGGATTGACCAGTGTCAGGAGAATGGCTTCTTTGGGCTTTTCCATGCCACAGACAGCGGCAAAGGGGAAGAGATTACGCTTCATCGTCAATGACCTCGTCGACTTCCGTCCAGTCCAGATTCTGTTCTTCGAACGGACGGCGTCTCATACGGTGCGGCAATGCCAGTCTGGAGGCTTCCCGGATATCCTCTTTCGTGACTTCCGTGTGGCCGGCAACGGCGGCGATGGTTTCGGCCGTCTTGATCAGGGTGATGTCGGCACGGTGTCCGTCGACGCCCAGGGTGATGGAAATTTTCGCGGCCAGCAGGAGCATATCGTTGGAGCAGGTCACTTCGGAGAGCAGTTTCCGGGCCCGTTCGATGCGGCGGACTTCCTTGGCCTGTTCGTCCTTCCAGCTTTCCAGGAACGGTTCCGGATCTGCTTCATAGGCGAGGCGGCGTTTGATGATTTCCGCGCGCCGTTCCGGATCCTGTTCGCCGGCGACCTTGACGGACAAGGCAAAGCGGTCGAGAAGCTGCGGGCGGATGTCCCCTTCTTCCGGGTTCATGGTGCCGACCAGGGAGAAGCGCGCCGGATGGGAGTAGGAAATGCCTTCGCGTTCCACCGTGTTGATGCCCATGGCGGCGGAGTCGAGCAGGACATCGACCACATGGTCGTCGAGCAGATTGATTTCATCTACGTAAAGGATGTTGCGGTTGGCGTCAGCCAGAATACCCGTTTCGAAGGAACGTTTGCCTTCGCGGATGGCGGTTTCGATGTCCAGGGTTCCGACGACGCGGTCTTCCGTGGCGCTGACGGGCAGTTCGACCACTTTCATGGGCAGCAGTTCCACCGGCGGTTCTTCCGTCGCGTATTTTTCCTGGCATTCGTCACACCAGTTTGCTCTGTCATCGGGGTCGCAATGGAACCGGCAGCCCTTGATGCATCTGCGCGGCGGCAGCAGATCTGCCAGGGCGCGGACGGCCGTCGATTTTGCGGTTCCTTTTTCCCCCTGGATCAGGACGCCGCCGAGTTTCGGATTGACGACGTTCAGCACCAGGGCTTTTTTCATCGTGTCCTGGCCGATAATGGCCGTGAAGGGAAAGGTACCTTGTCTTTTCATTTGGAAAATTCCTCCTTGTGATGCTCTTTATATTTTTTAATGAAGAACTGTTTCATGGCGCATTCTGCGTCAACCCGGCGTACAACGCCGTCCTTTCGGAGCCAGCGGGAAAAACATCCGCCGCCGCAGAGGGGAAAGTAAGGACAGTGGCGGCACTCCGCCATGGCCTCCTGAATCCGCCGCGCCACGGCCCGTACTTTTTCCGGCTCCCGTCCGGTCCGTACATTGCCGAGGCGGTATTCCGGACGCCCGACCAGGGACGAACAGGCGTAGATGTCGCCGTGAACGTCGACGAAGGCCGCTTCGCCGTGCATGGCGTAACACTGGGGAAAGTCGTGCTGTCCCGTCTGCGCCAGCCGGCGCACCCGGTCTTCCTGCGTAAAATGAACCTTTCGGCCTGTTGCCTTTTCCAGTGCTTCCATGCGGGCATAGGTCTTTTCCAGGGCCCGCGTCATGGCTTCCGCCGTCGGCGCCTTCATGCCGGCGCCCCGGCCTTGTTCCCGCAGGATGTCGAAGCCGACCTGATGCACATTCCCGTAAAAGTGGGCCATGTCCGCAATGCCCGGCAGCTCTTCGACGGAGTCTGCCGTCACAACGCAGGTCAGCCCCGTGCCGATACCCTGGGCGGCCAGGTTCCGCGCCGCGGCGGCCGTCAGGCGGGACGAAGAAGAGCCGTCCCTGGCCGCGCGCATGCGGTCCATGAGGGCGGGGCGCCCGTCGCAGGAAAGGCCGAGGCCGACCTGGTGGTCAAACAGATAACGTCCGATTTCCGGAGTAAGCAGGGACCCGTTGGTCTGCAGCTGCATTTGGGCGTCGTAGTGATTTTCTTCCACGACGCGGATCAGCTTCTGAATCAAGGGGAAGCACAGCAGCGGTTCTCCTCCGGAAAACTGCAGCAGGAAACGCTTTCTCCCGCGTCCGGCCAGGTGGACGGCGGCCACCGCCGTGTCCTCGTCCATGTCTTCGGCAGCCACGGAGGCGGCGTAGCAATACCGGCAGGCGAAATTGCAGCGGCCCGTCAGGGTCAGGACCAGCATGCGGACAGGGGGCAGGCCTGTTTCCTGCAGCGGCGGTTTATTCGTCGTCATCGCCGTCATCTTCCAATTCTCCTTCTACGGACAGATACAATTGCTGCAGCTCGTCTTTCGTTTCGTCATTGGCGTTCCACATCTGGCGCTGGTCGGCCTCCAACAGTGTTTCGGCAATGCTCTGCAGTGCCCAGGGATTGACTTTCTTCATCCATTGCTGCATCTTCGGATCCAGGGCGTATTTCTGGGCGTACTGCTCGTACATGGAATCGTCCATGACATCGCTTGTCGCATCCCACTGGAAGCTGATGGAGAGGCGGTTGGCCAGATCCGTCGCACCCTTGTAGCCGTGTTTCATGAGGCCTTCGATATATTTCGGGTTCATGGATTCCGCGTGGAAGACACGGCGCATTTCCTCCTGCACGGTCCGGACGCCGACGGCCGAGCGGTTGCTGCTGTCGCCTACGTAGGACTGCGGCGTTTTGCCGCCCAGGCTCTTGACGGCGGAAATCATGCCGCCGTGAAATGCGTTGTAGTCATCGGAACTCAGAATGTTGCTTTCATGGTTTTCTTCGTTTTTGATGGTCAGGTCCAGCTGGGCCAGACGGCGCTGGAACAGTTCCGGATGGAATTCCCCGCGGGTTCCGCCGCCGAAGACATGGCCGCCCCAGCGGACATAGACCTTCGCCAGGTCGTCCTGGGTTTCCCAGTTGTGGGAATCGAGGACGGTATTGACGCCGGCGCCGTAGGTACCGGGTGCGTTGCCGAAAATCCGGTAGGCCGCGCTCCGCCAGGCGTCGTCTGCCGACACGCCTTTGTCTTCCAGCAGCTGTGTGTCTTCCTGGATATGTTTGCGGACGAAATTGTCTTCCGGTGCCTCTTCCTGCGAGGCTGCCAGCAGGACGGCCTTGTCCATCAGCTCGGCCAGCTGGGGCAGCGTATCCCGGAAGAGGCCGCTGATACGGCCTGTCACGTCGATGCGGGGACGTTTCAGCTCCGACAGGGGAATGATTTCCAGGCCGCGCACATGGAGACTGCCTTTCTGCCAGACCGGACGCACGCCGAGCAGGTACAGGAATTCGGCGATGTCCTGGCCGGAGGAGCGCATATTCGGGCCGGACCAGAGGACCATGCCGATGTTTTCCGGATACTGGCCCTGGGTGGCGATGAACTTTTCCACCATCTTGTCCGCCAGGCGGACACCCAGTTTCCAGCCTGTCGGCGAGGGCAGGGCGCGGGGATCGACCCCGTAGAAATTGCGCCCCGACGGCAGGAGACGGACCCCGCCGGCGTTGGGGGAACCCGAAGGTCCGGGCGGCACGAAGCGTCCGGAGAGGGCGTCCAGCGTGTGGTCCATTTCCTCGGTCGTACGCGCCAGACGCGGGTATACTTCGGTGTTCACAAAGCGCAGCAAGGCTTCGGCTTTGGCGGTCCAGCCATCCGGCAGCGGGGCGGACACGGGGTCGGCCGCCTGCAGCTCCGGCAGGGCGAGGGCTGTTGCGAGGGCTTCTTCCGTAAAGCCGCCTTCCTGCAAGGTGGCAATGACTTTCCGCGTTTCGCGGCGGATCTGGTCCATCAGGGCGCCGCCGGTCATCCCGCAGGGCATGATTTCCGCCGCGTGGCTCTGAATCCAGTCCGGCGTGGTGCCGTATTTGGCAGCCCACAATTCGTAAATGGAATCCACGTCGCCGTTGGAAAGGCGCAGCAGCTGCAGGATGCTGTCCGTGAGCAGGGTCCCTTCGGGAGGCTGGCCCAGGATATGCAGTCCGGCGTGGACTTCGCTGTCTTTCAATTCCTCGATATAGTCATGGAGCGAGGCCGTATACTCTTCAAAGGGCCGGGAAGCGTCGTAGGGGACATCCTGCTCCAGTTTGGCTTTCCGCACCAGGTCCAGGATGGACTGATTCATGTCGGACACGTCGCTGCCCGCTTCTTTCAGCCGGACATATTCGTCCAGCGTCTTTTCCAGTTCCGCAATTTCGTCGTAGGCACCGGCATCCGTAAGGGGCGCCGGCAGATAGCCGATCAGGCAGGCTGCGGCGCGGCGCTTGGCAATCATGCCTTCGCCGGTGATCGTCATATGGTACGGGTAGATGTTCGGTAAATCGCCCAGGGCAATGTCGGGATAGCTGGCTTCGTCCAGGCCCGTGCTCTTGCCGGGCAGCCATTCCAGGTTGCCGTGGGTGCCGAAATGGATGACGGCGTCGGCCTTCCAGACTTCGCGCAGCCAGTAATAGAAGGCCAGGTACTGGTGGGTCGGCGCAATATACGGATCATGGTACGCTTTGGCAGGGTCCATGCCGTACTGGCGCGACGGCTGTACGCTCAGGAACAGGTTGCCGTCCATGGTCCCCGGTACGAGGATGTCCCCGGCTTCGGACAGCATGACATCGCCCGGTGCTTCGCCCCATTGTTTCGTCATTTTGGCCTGCGCTTCCGGCGCCAGGCTCTCGAAAAAGGCGCGGTAATCCGACGCTTTCAGTTTCTGGCAGGCTTCGGCCTGTTCTTCCGTCAGGGACGATATATCGTTCGTGGCGTGGGAAGTCATGAGGCGGACAAGGTCTTCCGTGTCGGGCGGGATGAAGTCCACCGTGTAGCCTGTTTCCTTCATGCGCCGCAGGAGGCGGATGGCGCTCTCCATCGTGTCCAGGCCGGAGGCGCTGCCGATATTGGAGTTTTTGGCAGGATAGTTATGGAAAATCAGGGCGATTTTCTTGTCTTTGTTGGGCAGGCGGTGCAGGCGGGCCCACTTGGCCGCTTTGGCCGCCATCCGTTCGATACGTTCGGGCAAGGGCGTAAAGTGGACCGCCCCGTCGGCTTCCCGCACCCTGCCGGCGACAGGAACGCCGTGAATCACGCCGTCCAGTTCCGGCATGGCTACGGCAATGGACTCCTCGACGGCATTGAGGCCTTCGGGGTTCTTCCGCCAATCCTGCTCCGGGACGAGCAGCGTGTACGCATCCAGGACGGGCACGCCGAGCTCCTGGAGCTTCGCCGGGTTCATGCGGCCGCTGCCCGTGAGGGAAAATTTCATGGTATTGATCAGGACATCCGGTACCGGTTTGCCCTTATGGAAAAAGTATTGGTCGAACACGTCGGATAAGGAAGGCATCCCGGCCGATGTATCGAGAAAACTGTTGGCAAAAACAGGCAGGACCTGGCAGCCCCGTGCCTGCAGGGCCCGGATCAAGGCATCCTGGTACGACAGATCGCCCCAGATCCATTCGTCGCGGTAGAAAAGCAGCCCCACGACCGGTTTGTCCGCGGCGCAGTGCGCTGCCCGGTAGGCTTCGGCGTCAGTGGTGTAGCGCTCTTCCTGCTCCGGGTCGTAAATGCCGGCCCAGGCAAAAGGCTTCGGTGCTTCCGGCTGCGCCGTCCCGGGGGCGCAGAGGGCCGTGGCATAGAGCCAGACGTTCCGGTAATTGGTGTTGCCGCCATAGAGGAAATACAGGCGGAACTGATGCAGGACACTGGTTTCGATGGCAGTACTGTGCTCTGCCGCGTCTCCCTCGACGGAATCCAGGAAGTACGGAATGCCGTGAGCCTCCAAAAAGCTCCGGCAGGCCTTCCAGAATGGACTCTTCGAGGCATTCTTCATAAAATGGATCATGACCAGGGACGCACCGGTGAACTTGCGTTCCCACGAAGCATTCCAGTCGCTGGAGCGTTCTGCCAGGACCGGGATGCAAAGGTCGGATATCCGCCCCTCTTCCTGCAGCTCGCCGCATGCCTTGCGCATGGCGGCGTAGCGCCGGTCGTGGTTGGTCATGTAAATAATTTTCAGCTCCATGGAAATCTCCTTTCCCGACGGCTCCGCCCGGATGCCGCCCGGCTATTAATGATATTCTATATCAATAAGATTATAATACCTTTAATATTATAATACTTTTAGGAATAAATTTTAAGCAATGGAAGGGCAGAATACAAAATTTTTTTGTTCCGCAGCCGGTTTCGGGCACACAAAAAAGGACTGTCACGGAATGCAGTATCAACTGTATTCCGCGCAGCCCTCCTCCGGTGGTTCGGGACAGGCCCTCAGTGGGTGCCTTCCACGACCTGGATGCCGTTCTGTTTCAGGTAATCGGCGATTTTGACGATCCACGGACAAGTATGACGGTTGTCGGGATTGTCCTTGTCCTTTTTGCTCGTGCAGTGGCTCAGATGAACCACATCGACCTGTTTTTCAATCAGGCGGTCCAGCTTCTTTTTCAGGCCCGGATCGTTTTCCACGGTCTGGCCGCAGCCGTTGCACGTCATGAGGCTGACGAGCCGCAGCTCTTCGTCACCGTACGGCGCAAAGGCCTTGTCTTTTTCATTGAACGCCCGCAGGCAGCCCGTGGCGCCGCAGCGCATGCTGACATCGTGGCAGCGGATGATGGCGATTTTCTTCATAATTGAAATACCTCCTTGTTTGGAACTCTTCTTATAGTATAGCACGAATAGCGGAAAAATAAATTTTCTCCGCTTATTTTGCATGCGACATTATGTGTCCGGGCCAGGCTGTATGATGTAGAAAACGGAAGGAGGAAACGGTTATGATGTCCGGGACGGAAGAACGGAAAAACGAAGAACAGGAAGCGCCGGTGTACGTGACGGTGACAGGGACAAAGCACTATGACCACGGGAACTTTTTCTGCGGCGACGTGCTGTGCTGCGTGAAGGAACCGGACAACCCGGTGGATAGCGAGGCCATTTTCGTAATGGCCCCGGCTTCTGGAAAAATCGGCTACCTGGCCAATGCCTGGTCGACGACCGTGCGGGGGACATGGTCGGCCGGGCGTGTTTACGATAAAGTGGACAACACGTTCTTTGTGGAAGTGCTGTTCCTGTTTCACGGAACCATGGTAGCCCGCCTGCTGCCGGCCACGCCGGAGGTCAAAGAACGCTACGACCGGCAGGGCAGCCGCCGCGGGGATGGCGGCGATCCGCCCCAGGTGCTTTACCTGGAAAAGTGACGGACCTGCAGGGGAACACGGCGGGGAAAAAGTAAAAAGGAAGCAGACGGAAAGGCGCCTTGCGCCGGTCTCAGGGGGAGAAACGAGGCCGGGCAGGGCGCCTTTTTGAGGAGAGGATTCAGAGGGGGGATTTATGTCTCAGTGTCTGTTTGTTTTCTGTTTGTGCATAAGGAATTGCTTCCAGCCGTAAGCGTCAGAAGAGTTTGGCCAGAGCGGATTTCTGCGGCCGTACGGCCGTGTTCAGGATTTTGCCG
Source organism: uncultured Selenomonadales bacterium (assembly GCA_900316935.1). Taxonomy (GTDB): domain Bacteria; phylum Bacillota; class Negativicutes; order Acidaminococcales; family Acidaminococcaceae; genus Succiniclasticum. Next base: position 33,986 of record ONEW01000005.1, on the reverse strand, counting down.
CTGCGGGCGTCCACGAGGAACGAGGCCTCGGAATTGCCGGTGTTGCAGCGTACTTTGTAGAACAAGGGCCGGTTGGCCAGGCTCTGGCGGTCAGCCATCGTGACGCCTTTCGGAGCGTCCGGGGAAGCAAGGCCTTGTTTGGGAGCCGGCGCCTGGGTGGAACCGGGTGCCTGGGCGGACGGGCCGGCCTGTTCCGGTGCCTGTTTCAAATTGCCGGGCATGGGGGCGGCTTCTTCCTGCCGGTCGTCGTCACGGTAGCGCCGGCCTTCGTAGCCGCGATGATAGCCATCGCCCCAGGGACCGCCGCACGGACCGTATCCGTCACCGCGTCTGCCGTAGCCGGGACCCCAGCCGCCGCAGTAAGCTTCTTCGTTGTCGTTATCCCGGCCGCGTTCCCATTCCATGGCCCGCGGGCCGTCACCGCGGCGTTCCTTGGCGAACTGTACCGGCCGGCCTTCCCGGCGGCCGTTATCAAAACGGGCTCCGGCTTTTTCCCGGAACTCTTTGCGGCCGCCGTTGTCCTTATCCTTCTTGAAACGTTTGTCCTGGCCGAACCCCGGCGTGTCCAGCATGACAGAGTCGATCTTCAGGGAAGCGGCATCCGTGCCCAGGGCTTCTGCCACAACCTGGCGTGCCTGGTCCGCCGAAATCAGCTGAATGTTTTCCTTGGCGGCGAGGTTGGAGAGGATGTTGCTGCGGGTTTCCATGGCCTGCGCGCGGGCGATGCCGTGCTGGTAATGCGTGTAGGCGCTTCCGCCGACACCCAGTACGGCCAGCAGTACGACGGCGGCACCGGCCTGTTTCATCCGTTTCGGCGTAATGACGTGGCGGATCCGGGACCAGCGGGTTTCCTTTTCTTCTTCCGGGGTATTGAGCGTCTCTTTGTTTTCATTCAGGTTTTCATCCATTTTATGTTCCTCCTTTTTATTAGCAGGTTCAGCAGCAGGGTTGGTTTCTTTTTTCCTTGCCTTTACCTGTATCATAGGGGAGGAAGATTAAACGAAAATTAATACGGAGAAAATTTTTTGTTTTTCTGCATCAGGCCGACATCAGCTGCTTGAACCGGTTCAGGATGGCCAGCAGGGCACCGCCCAGCAAAAAGTACACCTCCCTTTCTTCGCTTTCAGTTTCTCAAAAAATATGAAAGAAGGCAGAAACGAAGCCTAAACATTTCCTTAAGAATATTAAACGGGAGAGGCGTCTGTTCAGGAACAGATGAAGTAAACAAAAGAAACATACAAAAACCGCAGGCACCGGTAAAACCGGTTGTCTGCGGTTTGGTTTTTCTGTTCAAGGTTTTGCTGCGTCAGCTTTTTGGCAGCTCCAGGGAGAAGGTGCTGCCTTTGCCCGGGGTGGAGGCGGCGTGATACTTGCCGTGGTGGATTTTCAACACCTGGGCGACGAAGGAGAGGCCCAGGCCAAGGCCTTTGTTCGTCTTGCGGTTGCGGGAAGCGTCAGCCTGATAAAAGCGCTCCCAGACTTTGTTCACGGCATCCGGTGCCATTCCCTGTCCGTCATCCTGCACGGAAATTACGTAGGAATCCTGTTTTTCCTGCAGGGAAAGGAGAATGGTGCTGCGCGTGAATTTGAGGGCGTTGTCCAACAGGTTGCCGACAGCCCGCTGGAGCAGGATGGCATGGCCTCGGATGGGAGTCGCATGGTCCGGCAGGTCGGCTGTCAGCCGGATATCCTGCTGGCTCGCCAGCAGGCGGTAATCCTGCAGGGTATCCCGCAGGAGCTGTGTCAGATCCAGCGGTTCGAGGCGCACGGCATCGGGTTTTTCCATGCGTGTCAGTTCCAACAGTTCGTTGATCATGACGGACATTTTTTTGCTTTGGGCATGGATGGTCCGGAAACTTTCCTTTGCCTCGTCGAGGGATTCGGCGTAACTGCCGGCATATTCGCTTTCCGCCATGATGGCGGAAACGGGCGTGCGCAGCTCGTGGGACACATCGGACGAGAACTGCTTTTCCCGCTGCATGGATTCTTCGAGGCGGTCCAGCATGGTGTTGAAGGTGCCCGCCATCTGGTGCAGCTCGTCTTTGCCGGGAGCCAGTTCGATGCGGCGGGACAGGTCCTGTTCCTCGCCGATTTGGCGTGCCGTGGCGCTGATGACCTCCACGGGCCGGAACCCGCGCTTGATGATGCGGTAGCCGCCGACAGCGGCCAGCAGGATGAAGAACGGCATCAGGATCAGGAAGCTGCGGACCAGCAGGGCTGCCTGCTTGGCCGAGTCGCTTTCCGCCGTGACACTGCGGATCCAGTAGGTTTTACCGGCCGAACCATAGGGGCTGGACTGGCCGGACTGGCCGGATGCAGCGGGCACGTCGTGGTGTTCGTCGTGCATACCGCCCATCATGCCGGGTCCCATGGGACCCATGCCACGGCCCATGCCCATGCCGCCCATGCCATTCCTGCCGTTCATCATGCCGGGACCCATGCGCCGGGGCAGGTAACGGGGTTCCACGGGCCGGTCCTCGTAATGGTATGTCTTTCCGTTCGCCGAGAATTCCCGCGGGCCCTCGCCTTTATAGGGAAGCTTGGCGGCGTCAGGCATGCCCTGGGGCAGCTGGCCGCGGATGACGTTGCCTTCGTTGTCGTACAGGATGGTGTAGACGCCGTCGTCGAAGGCGTCGAACCGGTCGGGCGTCTTGACGGCCTTGCCCAGCTGGTGGTGCACCGTGTCCTGCATAAGGCTGATGCGGAGGGTGTCGTTCATCTTCACCATGGCGCCGCCGAGCAGCACGAAGAGCAGGCACAGCAGGATGGTGTACCAGGCAGTGACCCGCACGGCGATGGGGATGTTACGGAACCATTGTTTCAACATGTTGTACTCCCGATCCTTATTTCTGGTGATTTCCGGACGGTCCTTCTTCTTCGCGGATGGTGTAGCCCATGCCGCGGACCGTCTGGATGAGTTTCACATCGTGGCCTTTGTCGATCTTGCGGCGCAGGCTGTTGATGTAGACGTCGATCATATTGGAGGCCCCTTCGTAGGAAAAATCCCATACGTGCTCCTGAATCTGGCCGCGGGACAGGACGCTGCCGGCGTTGCGGAGCAGGCATTCCAGGATGGCGTATTCCTTGGCGGTCAGCTCGATATCCTGGCCGGCCCGGCAGACGCGGCGTGTCGCCGTGTCCATGGTCAGGTCGGCGATGCCGATCACGTTCGACGCCTCCTTGTGGTTGCGGCGCAGCAGGGCGCGCAGCCGCGCCAGCAGCTCCGGAAACTCAAAGGGCTTGACGACGTAGTCGTCCCCGCCGGCATCCAGGCCGGTGACCTTGTCGTCGAGGGAATCCCGCGCCGTCAGGAAGAGGACCGGCGTCGCGTCGCCCTTGGCGCGCAGGCGCTTGACGAGGGTGAAGCCGTCGATCTTCGGCATCATGACATCGACGACGAGAACATCGTACTGCGCCACGGCGAGCAGCTCCAGGGCGTCCTGACCGTCCAAGGCGCTGTCCACGCTGTAATTTTCCTTTTTCAGCCGTTTCGTGATGACCTTGTTCAAGGTCTCTTCGTCTTCCACAACCAGAACTTTCATAATTCAGAACCTCTATTCGTTGGAATGAATGCATCTTGTACCTATGATATCCCACTTTTGTGCCTAAAGTATAGCAGAATTTGATGAAGGGAACATTAAAAAAATAAGGCCCTGCCCCCTGTGCGGTCCCCTGAACAGGAAACCCGCACGGTGGGCAGGGCCCGGCTTGACGCGACACAGTGGCGGTCACGTCTGCAGCCGGAGAGGAGGAGGTTCGTTGTTTCTGGAAGGCTTAACGCCTTGTGCCTCAGGAATCGCGTCTGCCTCCCAGATGAATCGGAACGCCCTGGTAACGGCTTACCTTATTGAAGCGGTGGTTTGCGATGCTGCGGTACTGCGCGTTCTTTTCTTCAGCGCATCTTTCCAGCTTGTCCAGGACATGAACCTTGCTGAATTCCGGTTTGCCCTTGAAGTCTTCCGTTTCCAGATAGGAAATGCGGTCCATGATTTTAGAGATGTCGACGGTCTTGTTTTCTGCCATGATGATAGCTCCTTTCAGAATCATTAGGTGGAGGGGATTGGAATGAAGTTTGTTGTATTCAAAGGCCTGTATATCAGGAACCTTTCTTAACTGGATTATATTCCTAAAATGCTGGAATGTATAATATCCATGCGGCATATGAAATATGCAATTACGGCATTAAAAATTGCGCTAACCCGCATCAACAGGCCGGTTAAGATATGTCCTGACACAGACAGATGATGACGCCCGCCTGGTAATGATATCCAGACGGGCGTCTTGTTTACGTTTGCCGGCGCGATATGCTCAAACGTGCCGGCAGTATATAAGGAGAAGGTGTCCAGCGGATGGTGTCCAGGCATCCGCGGTTGTATGGTGAACCTTCCTCCGGGAAATAAGTTACCGACTCCTTATTTTCCAGGGAAGAAAGGCCAGACGATAGGAATGACGATAATGGAAACAATCAGGCATACCACAATCAGGCCGAAACCGCATTTGATGTAATCAAGGAAGCGGTAATGGCCGGGGCCCAGTACCAACGTGTTCGGCGGCGTGCCTACAGGCGAAGCGAAAGCGCAGGACGAAGCAATCAGGATTGCCATCAAAACGGCACGGGGCGAAGCTCCCAGCTGCTGGGCCAGTGCGATGCCGACCGGGCAGAGTAATGCTTTGGATGCCGTGTTGGACATGAACTGCGTCAGCACGGCGGCCAGAATGAAGAGGACGGCCGTCACAAGGTAGGGAGAGGGGCTGCCGCCCATGAACTTGATGGTTTCGGCGGCAAGCAGCTTGCCGGCCCCGCTCGTATTCATGGCTTCCGCTACAGGAATCATGCCGGCGAACAGGAAAATCGTAATCCAGTCGATGGAATCATAGGCCTGCTTTTCAGTCAGGCAGCCGGTCAGGACGCACAGCAGGGCGCCGATGACGGAAACGATATGCAGGGGAACCACATCGAGACCCATGCAGACGATGACGCCGACCAGGATGATGCCGCAAATAATCTGACGGCTTGCTTTGTGGGAGATGGCGGCTGCGTCATCTTCGGCAAATTCCAGCTCGTCCACATCGGTGGCAAGATTGTTCGGCAGCAGGTGTTTGCCAATCAGCATCATGTAAAGGATACCGGCGACCGTAATCGGAATGCCGATATAGGCGTATTCAAAAAATCCGAATTGCAGCTCCGGCATGCCGGCGGCCTTCAGGGCGACATTGGCCAGCATGTTCGGCGGCGTGCCGATCAGTGTGCAGGTACCGCCCAGCGCAGCGGCAAATGCCAGCGGCATCAACTGGCGCGACGGAGAGATTTTGGCGGTCGCACAGATACTCATGACGACCGGAATCAGGCACGCCGTGGTGCCGGTGTTCGACAAGAAGGCGGACATGACGGCTGCAACGAGCATCAAACCAAGCATCAGCCGGTTTTCACTCGTGCCGCAGACGCGGACGACTTTGGCGCCGATTTTCTGGGCGACGCCGGTGTGGAACATGGCGGCACCGACGACGAACATACCGGCAAAAAGGACAACGGTGGAATCCGCCAGTCCCAGGAAAATCTGTTTTTCCGGAATCAGGCCGAGAATCCAGCATGCTACGGAGGCTCCCATGGCGGTTACGGCCAGGGGGATGATTTCCGTAATGAATAAAATGGCTACTACCAAGAGCAGCAACAGGCATTTTACTGCAGGTGACATTTTCTTAAAACCTCCCATTGGTTCATTCATTGAATCATTTCTTTTTACTACCTTCCTCTTTCAATTTCTGCATCTCGGATTGGGAGATGGCAGAAAGCTCGCGCATCGTGAACATTTTCGCAGGATCCAGATAGAACGGCGTGTTTTGCGCGCTGTCCAAAATTCGATAATAGCGGTGCGTATCAAGACTCCGGAAATACTTCAGCAAATGGATTTTCTCTTTACGCGCAACTGCGGAATCAGCTGTTTTCTTGTGATAAACCATGATGACTGCCTCTTCCAAATTCAGACCTCCTGTTGAAATGTTCCTGCTGTTTGTCAGATGAAGGAGACAAGGCTTGACAGGATTGAGAGGATTTTTACGGACAAATCAAGTATATCCTCCTGGCCGGCAAATAAAAAATACCGGTCTGGCAATACTTATATGTCCAAAAGGAATAATTAGGAATATATGATAAATGAAATATATTCTCAAATAAAAAATGAAAATAAAAAATCCCGATGGTTTCCATCGGGATAGGGAAATTACAGGACGGACACGGTGGAAAATCTCTTCATTTGAGGATCTTCTCCCGTTTGCCCAATTCTTTGCCGGTCAGGGTTTCCTTGCTGATGAGGTCCTTGATTTCCGACCGTAAGAGTTCCTTCAGCATTTTCAATTGTTCTTCTTCGTGGCCGAGGTTCAGGCCTTCCGGAGAAGATTTCAGTTTGGCCGATTGCAGCTCCTTTTCTTTTTGCAGCAGATAGTCATACATATCGAAGAGCTGGTTTTCGTCAAAAATTTTTACATCGCTCATAATTGCCTCCTGGAAGATAATTCTGTCCGTAAAATGATTCCGGCTCAATCATGATGCTTGCCTGTTTTCCATTATAACGACCGGGGGGCTTGGTGACAAGAAAAATTGCAACGCACGGAAACGGGGGACCATCGATTGGGAAATCCGCTCTGGTACAGGGTTTTCAGCGTTTGCGGAAGCCCGTATATTCCCAGTCGTTCTATTAGTTATGCCGAACGACTATAATTTGGCTTGTTTGACATACCTAATGATAATTTATATAATTAAGAATAAGATACTATTAATGTTTCTGCAAAGACCTGCCTGTCCGGGCAGTGCAGGAATGCTGTATCAAACATTTGTAGAGAGGAGAAGCAATGGATCTGGACAATTATCGCAATTTTCTGGCTGTCGTTGAAAACGGAAGCATCACCGGTGCTTCCGAATTCGTACATATCGCCCAGCCTGCCTTGAGCAAACAATTGAAGATGCTGGAAAACTTCATGGGTGCCAAACTGATTCTGACGGAACGGGGCAGCCGGCGGATTGTTTTGACGGAGGCGGGGCGCATCCTGTACCAGAAAGCCAAATATATCTGTTCCCTGGAAGATCTTGCCAAGGAAGAAATCTTAGAAACCCGCAAGGGAGCGGCCGGAATTTTGCGTTTCAGTGTGTCCAATTCCCGCTCGGCACCGCTCATCCACCGCATCCTGAAAAAATTCAGCGCCCTCTATCCGGATGTCAGTTTCGAAATTCATGAAACCGGGTTTTATGAACAGAGCCAGCAGCTCCTGAACGGCATTACGGAAATCGGGGTCCTGAGTACGCCTGTGCAGTCGGAAGATGATTTTGAGGAACTGTTCCGTCGTTATGAATATCTGGCCGTCATTTTCAATAAAAATTCCAAGTGGCTGAAGCATCCGGAACGAAAGGGGATGCAGCTCGCGGATCTGCATAAGATACCCCTCTGTATTTCCACGGGGTGCCACGAAATATTGAAACAAAGCTGTAACGACGTGGGGTTCGTGCCTTTCATCCTCAGCATCAATACTTCGCGCTATACTACGCTGCAATGGGCAATGGCCGATGCCGGTGTCGCCATTGCTCCCATAGAGGCCGGGGAAAACCTGGGAGAGGAATTTCGCGTCAAGAAATTGCTGGATGTCCAGGCCGACCTGTACAAATCAGTCGTCAAGGTGCGGAACCGGCCGCTTTCTCCGTTAGCCTTCAAGTTCCTGCAGTTCTATCAGGAAAACAGCGATTCCCAATGCCTGTGCGACATGCGGAAACTGGAGCAGGAAAGTAAAATATGACGATAGGGGTGCCGCAGGCACTGCGAAACCTGTCCGCTTGCTGCGGGCAGGTTTTTTGTTGTCCGGGCAGTGGCAAAACGGAATGGATGATTCTGAAATTGCAGTCTCCGCCTGATTGGTGTACAATAATTACAAATAACATATACGGAAACAAATGAAAGGAGGCAGTGGCGCCGCGTGCGCCACGATGAACCACATGGAACAAGGCAAGCTTACGGACGAACAGCTGCAGTATTTCGATGTATTGTCCCGCCAGTTCCCCAACCAGGCGGCGGTCTTCACGGAAATCATCAACCTGCAGGCCATCCTCAACCTGCCGAAGGGGACGGAGCATTTCATGAGCGACCTGCACGGCGAGTATGACGCGTTCCTGCATATTTTGAACAATTGCTCCGGCGTCATCCGCGAGAAGGTGGAACAGCTCTTCGGCAACACGCTGTCGGAGAAGGAGCAGAAGGACCTGCTGACGCTGATTTATTACCCGAAGGAAAAAATGGATCTGATGGAGCGGGAAAAGCCCCTGTCGGAAACGTGGGGGAAAACGACGCTGCGCCGCCTGGTGCGCCTGGCGAAGATGCTGTCGTCCAAGTATACCCGGTCCAAAGTGCGTAAAGCCATGCCCGAAGGGTTCCGGTATGTCATCGATGAATTGATGCATGCCGCGCCGGACGAAGACCAGAACCAGTACGCCTACCACGCCCGCATCCTCGACACCATTTGGGAGACGGGCAGCTTCCGTCTGTTCGTGGACGCCTTGTCATACCTGATCAAGCGGCTCGCCGTGGACCACCTGCACATCGTCGGCGACATTTACGACCGCGGCCCCCATGCGGACAAAATCATGGACGAATTGATGAAACACCATTCCATGGACCTGCAGTGGGGCAACCATGATGTCCTCTGGATGGGCGCGGCGGCCGGCAGTGCGGCCTGCATCGTCAACGTCATCCGCAACAATGTGCGTTACCATAACTGGGAAATCCTGGAGAATGGCTACGGCATCAGCCTGCGCCATTTCGCCATGTTCGCCGACAAGAACTATACCTATACGGAGAGCAAGGAACCGCTGGTGAAGGCCATCAACGTGATGCTCTTCAAGCTGGAGGGGCAGGCTGTGCTGCGCCATCCGGAGTGGCACATGGAGGACCGCCTCCTGTTCGACAAGATCGATCCCGTGAAGGGGACGGCGGCCCTGCCGTCGGGCACCTATGCCCTGAATACGGTCGATTTTCCGACCTGCAATCCGGCCCGTCCGTACGAACTGTCGCCGGAGGAAGCGGAAATCCTGCAGGAGTGGCAGCGCGATTTCCGCAACAGCGAACGGCTTCAGCGCCATATGCGCTTCTTCTTCAGCCACGGGTCGCTGTACCGCGTCATGAACAACAACCTCATGTTCCACGGCGGCGTCCCGCTGGACGAGGAAGGCAATTTCCGCCCCGTGACGTTGTGGGGCAGGACCCTGAAGGGCCGGGCCTACATGGACTGGGTGGACCATCTGGCCCGCCAGGCCTTTGTGCGCCGCAATCAGGACGACCAGGACTTCTTCTTCTTCCTGTGGATCCATCCTGATTCGCCGGTCACGGGCCGTACCATCAAGACCTTCGAGCGCAGCGTGATTGATGATGAGTCCACGTGGCCCGAGCCGCAGGACCCGTATTATAAACTGCACCGGCGCAAGGACATCTGCGTCAAGGTGCTCCGCGAATTCGGCTTGGATTCGGAACAGGCCCACATCATCAACGGCCACACACCGGTCAAGGTCGCCCAGGGCGACACGCCGGTCCGCGCCGAGGGCAAGGAAATCTGCATCGACGGGGGGTTCTGCAAGGCCTACCAGAAGTCGACGGGCATCGCAGGCTACACGCTCATCTTCAATTCCCACGGACTGCGTATCAAGGCCCACTATCCCTTCCAGGACATCGAGCATGTGCTGACAAGTAATGCCGACATCGACTCCATTACGACCCAGGTCGAACAGGAACCGAAACGGATCATGATTGCCGACACGGACAACGGCCGCCGCCTGCAGCAGCAGATAGACGGACTGGAACTGCTGCTCTATGCCTACCGGAACGGCTGGGTGCTGGAAAAGCAGGTGAAAAAATAAGCGGGACGGCAGGGGAATTTCCGGCAACAACCGGTTTACATCGTGGCAAAAACTGTTATACTATAACAGGAAAGCATGGCACTATATACAAATAAGGCATTTCTGAAATCCAGAAACACGCTTTTGCTATGCTAATACATGTTCCAGGAAAGAGTCTTGTTCGTCTTGTCTACCAAAAAACGCAATATTCTCGTATGCCTGCTGCTGGTGGTGCTTGCGGCGGTCGGAGGCGTCCTGGCGACGGACTATTTCGACGACCGGATCCGTTCGCTCCCCATCGGCAATGAGACGAAGGAAGTGCCTCATATCACGGCGCTTTGCTACCACGAAGTGACGCCGGCGCGGCCGAAGGACATCTTTAACGTGCCGCCGGACCAGTTCCGCAGCCATATCCGCCAGTTCCGCGAACAGGGCTGCAACTTCATCGACCTGCAGGATATCGAGGAGTATGTGAAACACAACAAACCCCTGCCGGAGAAACCCGTGCTGATCGCCTTCGACGACGGTTACAAGGATAATTACACCTACGCCTTCCCGATTTTGAAGGAAGAGCACGCCAAGGCGTCCTTCTTCGTGGTGAGCCATTCCATTGGCGCGGAGAACCGCATGACCGTAAGCGACCTGAAGGAAATGGTGGCAGCGGGATTCAAGATCGGGTCCCATACGGTGAATCATGAACCACTGACCAGTATGAGCGACAAACAGCTCGACTATGAGTTCAAGACGTCGCGGGACGAACTGCAGAAACTGCTCGGGATCAAGGTCTACTGCATCGCCTATCCCTGCGGGTTCGCCAACGACGAGGTCATGAAGGAAGCCAAAAAATATTATGATTTCGCCTTCATCGCCAGCATCGATCCCCATCATCCCCAGACCCTGTTCAACATCAACCGCTACGGCGTCTTCAAATGGAACACGCGCGTGGCGTCCATCTTCCGCCAGACGGCCTTTAAGTGAGCCGGTCACGAGGCGGGGTGCCGCGGAAGGCTTCAACCAAAAAAACAAGGGCTGTCCGAACCCGGAAGGGTTCCGACAGTCCTTTTCGCATGCTTATCGGGTTGCAAAGGGGTGCCCCGCACCTCAGCAGTTGCCCGTATACACGTAACGCAGGTGTTTGCGCGCCACACCGGCCAGGTGGTGGACCTTCCAGGCCGGCGTTTCGTCGCGGTCGACCATGTTCCAGCGCGGGAAGAATCTGCTCACGTGCAGGGGGATGTCCGGGGACAGGGAGGCGACCCAGGCGGCCAGGGCGTCCATCTCTTCGTCCGTATCGTTTTCGCCGGGCACGACGAGCGTCGTCAGTTCCACGTGGGCCGTGCGGCAGGCTTCGCGGATGAAGTCCCGGACCATGTCCAGGTCGCCGCCGAGCTTCCGGTAATACTCCGCCGTGAAGCCTTTCAGGTCGATGTTGTAGGCATCGACCGTAGCAGCCAGGGCGCGGGCCACGCGTGTGTCGAAGTTCCCGTTCGTCACGACGGCGTTGTACAAGCCTTCCTCGTGGATCAGCCGCCCGGTGTCGCGGATGAATTCCCAGCTCAAAAGCGGCTCGTTGTACGTGAAGGCCAGGCCGATGTTGCCGAACCGTTTGAGCTCAACGGCCTTGGCGGCAAGTTGTTCCGGCGTCACGAGGACGGGGCGGAAATCCTCCCGCCCGTGCTGGGAGATGGAAAAGTTCTGGCAGAAGGGGCAGCGCAGATTGCACCCGTAGCTGCCGAAGGACAAAATGGTGCTGCCGGGATGGAAGCGTGCGAGGGGTTTCTTTTCAACGGGATCCAGGGCAAGAGATGTCACAAACCCGTAATTGCCGCAAAGGTTGCGGCCGTCCCGGACGGTGCGGACGCGGCAGAACCCTGTGGCACCTTCTTCCAGATGGCAGTGATGATGGCAAAGATCGCAGATCGGCATGGAATCACCTGTCCTTTCTCCGGCGGGCGGCGGCGAAGACTTCCGCTACAGGTGCCTCATTCATGACGGATGACCTCGAACCGTTCCAGGGAGCACCCCGTTTCCTCTTCGCCGATACCGGCTTTCTGTTTGGCAATGGAGAGCTGTTGTTCCACCGTGTCGATGCCGGCCAGGTTCGGCAGGAGCAGGCCGCTGCGGCTGCCCTTCGTCACAAGGACGCCGTACCGTTTGACATCGAGCTGTGCCGGCGAGTCGATCGGCTCCATGGGGCTGAGGACGTCGACGCTGTAGACCAGGTCCGGCAGTTCCTGCGGCTGGACAGGCGTGAAACGGGGATCCCGGCTGCAAGCCGCCACGGCGTTGTGGCGGATTTCGTCGGCCACGCTTCCGTACATGGGGCCGATGGTGCCGATGCAGCCGCGCAGGACGCCGTTTTCCTTGAGGGAGACGAAGACGCCGGCCTTCCGGTCCAGCATCTCCTCCGGCAGGTCCGGGGGCAGCTTCTGCAGGTTCCCGGTCTTCACGTAATGTTCGATGGTGGCACGGGCCAGCTTGACATAGGCATCTTCCCGGGCCAGGCGCTCCTTGCGCATCTGGTCGCGGATTTCATCGTACCGGTCCAGGTAGTGGCGCGATGGATCAGGGCCGGCCGGCTGGAAGGTGCAGACGCCGTAGCCGACGCCGAAGGGCCCTTCGTAAGAAAGCTGCCGCGCTTCAACCGCCAGACCGTCGAAGGCACCGGCCATTTCCGTAAAGGACCGGTGGCCGCACTCGGCAGCCTCTTCCAGGAAGGAGTCCTTAAAAGCGAAGAGTTCGTCGAAACGGGCATGACGCATGACAGCCATGATGCGTTCGTCGTATTGCGGTCCCGCAGGGTCGAATCCGTAAGGACCGCTTTTTTTGAGTTTGTGGGAGAGGTCGCCGCTGGCAATCCAGGCCACGCGCCGGTGCAATACATCGGCCGCCTTCCGGACGAGCATGCCCAGGGCGTAGTGGTGCTTCAGGGAATAGCCCGAAAGGCCCACGCGCACGACCTTGAAGTCTTTGTAACAGGGGTACAGGAAATACAGGGGAATCATGGTGGCATGATCCAGTTCCGGCTGGCGGTCTCCCAGCGTGCCGGCCCGCAGACCGCTCTGCTTTGCCCCGGTTGCGAGGGCGTTGACGAACTCCGTGTCATAGACGCAGGAAATCCGGACCTGCGGTGCGCCGAACGGGGCGAAGGTACCTTCGGCCCCTTGGCCGGGCGAAATATGGAAATAATCGCTATACAGGATGCTGTGCGGAGACGAAATGATGACGGTATCCGGTTTCAGGTGCGCGATAAACCGCATCGCCTCCCGATAGGCATCGATGGTTGACTGGATGCCCCGTTCCTCGCCGTGACCCACTTCGGGAATCAAAAGGGGCGGATGGGGAACCATGACGGCACCGACGATGGACATAGAGAAGACCTCCCTTCCAAATTTCTTCCCTTTCATTATACCCTGTTCAATTGACAGGGGCAAAGCCTGTTGATACACTTAAAATGGGCGGGGTTCTGCAGCCGCCCTTTTTTCAGGAAATTTTCCCGGCCGTTGCAGCCGGTCTCATAACATGGATTGGATGGATATATATGACGGATTCACCGAAACAGGGAACGATGTCCCCCGCGGCGGCGCCGGCCGCTAAAGAGCAGCCCGGAACAGCGCAGCCGGCGCCGAAGCCGCGTCCGCGGGACCGCAAAAAAAGCCGCGCCAGAATCGGCGAACTGGGACGTTTCCAGCGGGCCCTGCGGTTCCTGATCCCTTTGTGCGTGGCGGCGGTCTGGACGGAAGTGGCCGGTCTGCTGCTGGCCCGGGGCGTTGCCGTCCCGTTCTTCACCCTGCCGGTCCCTTATGACCGCTGCAATATCTGGGGTCTGGTGCAGCTGGTCCTGTTCCTGCCCATCGTGGCAGCGGGCCGCGAGTTCTACGGCTTTGCCAAAAAGGATATCCTGCAGCGGATTCCCTCGCCGGAGGTACTGCTTACGGTGAGTACGGCGGCGTCCCTCTTCATGGGCCTTTACACGGCCGTGCAGCTGATGCGCGGCATTCCGTACGAAGTGCTGCCGCCTTTGTTCTTCTTATACAGCGGCGTCTGTCTGACGGCCGCCCTCGGCGCCAACGCCCTGGACCGGTGGGGCAAAGTCTCCCTGCCGTCCTTCCGCGACCGTCCGGCCCTGGGCATGCTCAGCGGGGCCATCCTGCTGTCCATTGTCGCCTTCCTGAGCTTCTTCTTCACGGGACGCCACGGCTTTCCCCTGTGGCAGATTGTGGCTTCCCTGTTGATCGTCGCCTGCCCGGCGGGCCTCTTCCTGGCCACTTCGCTGCCGGCCTTTGCCGCGGCGGGAAAAGTGGCGGCATGCAGGATCCTGCTGCGGGACGGCGCCGTCCTGGGGGATTTCTACCGGACGACCATGGTCGTGTTCGACAAGACAGGCACCCTGACGAAGGGCCAGGTCAAACTGACGGACATCTTCACGTTCCACAACGGGCCGGAAACGGGACTCCTGAGTCTGGCCGCGGCCATGGTGCAGCGCGGCGGAAGCCGGGAGGCTGCCGCCATCCGGGAAGCGGCGGAAGGATGTGCCCTGCCGCCCTGTTCGGAACTGGAAGCGGCGCCGGAAGGCGGGTTCGAGACGCTCTGCTTTCATGAACATGTGCGCCTGGGACCGAAGGAATATGTATCCCGCACCGTCCTGCTGCCCCTTGAGGCTGACACTTACGCAGACCGCCTGACCGGCGAAGGCAAGACGGTCTGGTATTTGACGGTAGGGCGCCGGCTCTACGCCGTTTTCGGGTTTTCGGACATCCTGCGCGACGAAGCGGTGGATGTCATGCAGCTTTTAAAGAAGCAGCATATCCGCACAGCCGTCATGACCGGGGATAATAAGCGGGCTGCCCAGTATCTGGGCAAAATGTCCGGCGCAGACCGTGTGGCAGCCGAGCTGAAGCCGGAGCACAAGGCGGACCTGGTGCGGGCTTTCCAGGCCGGCGGTGATGATATCGCCGCTGTGGGAAACGACTCCTATGACGCGCCGGCCCTGGCCTGCGCTGATACGGGAATCACCATCGGCAGCGGCGACAAAGAGGCCTGGCAGGCGTCCCAGATTGTGCTGCTCGACGACGATTTGCGCAACATTCCCCGCCTGCTGCGCCTGAGCCGCCGTTGCGCCCGCTGCGCCTGGCGCGACGCATGGATCGCCAGTGCCTGCAACATCGTGCTCGTGCCTGCCGCCTGCGGCATCCTGACCTTGTTCGGCGGCACCATGCTGACGCCGGGGATGCTCGCCGTTGCAACGCTGGTCTCCCTGCTCTACCTGTCCGTGCAGTACGGACGATTCCGCCGTGCCCGCTGACAGGGGCAGCCGGAAAACACAAGGTTATAAAAAATCTCCGGAAGCGGTTCCGGAGATTTTCGTTTGCTTGGGGGCGGCTGCCAACATCATTTTCCCTTCCGGGACGGCACGGCAGGGAAGGCGTTCTCGATAATGGGCTGCAGCATATCTTCCTCGTAGCGGTAACTGCGGCTGTAGCGGCCTGGATTGTCTTCTTCCGGTGTAGCGCAGCCGTTCTGGAGGAACACGAAGCCGTTCTTCGTGCCGGGCTGCCAGAAAAGACCGCCGATGAAGCCGTAGGCTTCGCCGAAGTGTCCGACGAGGTCGAAGTCGGGCCTGTCCGGGGCGGGTTTCGTCGTCCCCTTGCCGTCCATGTACTGCATCGCCAGGCCGTATTTTTCGATGTTGTCTTCATCAATCGTACCGTTCGGCACGGCCGGGTTGTACGTCCAGACGGGGGTGGTCATGGCGGCGACGGACGCAGGTTGCAGGATCCGCTTCCCGTTGTAGGTGCCATTGTTCATGAGCATCTGCAGCAGGTGGGAGAGTTCCACGGCGGATACGCGCAGGTTGCCCTGGGGTCCGAACAGGGCAGCATTGGTGCCGATCTGGTAGGTGCTGATCCGCTGAGCTGGCGGCTGGAGCTGGATGGGACGGCCGTCGACGGCGGCGACGTAGGGTTGGTGGACACCGTTGGGTTTGCGGTAGTTCGCGCCCAGTTTCGCCAGGTCGGCAGGGGAAAAGTCGTTCATGTTGAAACTGCCGTGGATTTCCAGCGGCGCCAGCACGTGGTTCGTCATGTAGCGGTCGAACCGTTCGCCCGAAAGGCGTTCCAGCATGGTGCCGAGCAGGATGTAGTTCGAATTACAGTAGCTGAAATAGGCGCCGGGAGCCTGGCCTGCGCCGGCAAATCCCCGGCCTGACGCGAAGAAGGAACGCAGGCTGACGGAAGCGGGAATGTAGTTGTTCCCGTTGTCGCGCAGGGATGACGTGTGGGACAGGAGCATGCGCGGTGTGATGACGGTGGACGGATAATGGGGATTGCGCAGCCGGAACCCCAGATAGGAGCCGGCATCGCCGTCCAGATCCAGCTTCCCCTGTTCCGCCAGCTGCATGATGCCGACGGCGGTAACGATTTTCGACAAAGACGCGACGCGGAACCGTGTGGCAGCGGTGACAGGCAGGTTCCATTTGGCATTGCCGGGACTCAGGAAGGCGTTGCCCATGCTGTTGCGGTAGACTTCCTTCCCGTCCCGGTATATGAGGACCGACAGACCCGGCACTGCATCGCCGTAGCCGCCGATGCGTCTGGCCAAGGCCGTGTTCAGGGCCTTTGTGGCCGCGGCGTCCAGGGCGGAGTGGCAGTTTTCTGCCTTGTCCTGGATGGAGAAGGGGTGTCCCGGCGTCACGACGCGCCGTGCCGGTGCCGCGGCTGCTGTGTTTGCAGCCGGAGCGGCGGCAGCGCTTTGCGGCAGGGACAGGAGGACGGACCCGGTCCCCAGCAGCAGGGAAAACACCAGGGCGAGGGTCAGGATGCGTTGCTTTTGATGAAGAAAAATCATGGAATCCTCCTTTGCAGATAAGGCGGTACCGCACGGAGGCCGCCCGTTCCATTATAACGCGCTTACGGTAGGGACGAAAGGGGCGCGGAGAAATTTGCGGAAGCCGGAGGGGGGCATCTTGCCCGACAGGCTGTTTCCTTTTTTGTCCGGTTTTGTTAAGATATAGACAGACCATATTAAGACAGGAGGTATCAGCCATGGCCACTATCCAACCGTTCCGCGGCCTGCGCCCCGTTCCGGAGCTGGCGGCGGAAATCGCTTCCCTTCCGTATGATGTCATGAATACGGAGGAGGCGCGCAAAGAAATCGAGAAACACCCCCTGAGCTTCCTGACGGTCACCAAATCCGAGGCGACCCTGCCAGAAGGTACGGATCCCTATAGTGAAGCCGTATATGAAAAAGCGAAGGAAAACCTGGATGCCTACGTGGCGAAGGGTCAGATGAAGCAGGACCCGGCACCTTGTTATTACATTTACCGCCAGATGATGGACGGCAACATCCAGATCGGCATCACGGCCTGCGTGCCTGTGGCGGAATACAACGCCGGCATCATCAAGCGGCACGAATTGACGCGGGCGGAAAAGGAGCAGGACCGCGTGAACCACATCCTGGCGACGCAGGCCCAGACGGGCCCTGTGTTCCTTACGTACCGCGGCCGGCCGGAAATTGACTCCTACGTGCTGCATCTGATGAGCAACCATAAGCCGGTCTATCATTTCCGTGCCGGCGATGGCGTGAGCAATATGCTCTACGTAATCGACAACCCGCTGGAGGTGCGGGAGCTGACGTACCTCTTCCGCCAGGTCCCGGCCTTCTACATCGCTGACGGGCACCACCGCTGTGCCGGCGCGGCCCGCGTGGCGAAGGAACGGGAGCGGACTGACACGGGCGTCTACATGATTGACGAAATGCCGGAATATGAATATGTGCAGGCCGTCATTTTTCCGGACCGCATGATGCACATCATCGACTACAACCGCCTGGTGAAGGACCTGGCCGGCCGGACACCGGAACAGTTCCTGCAGGCGGTGGGGGAAAATTTCGATGTCGTGCCGCAGGACCAGCCGGTCCAGCCGCGGCAGAAACACACCTTCGGCATGTATCTCGAAGGACAGTGGTACCTGCTGACGGCCCGCGAAAACTCCCTGGACGGCGGGGACCTGATTGGATCCCTCGATGTCTCCATCCTGCAGAAAAACCTGCTGGAACCGGTCCTGCAGATCGGGGATCCGCGCTCCGACCAGCGCATCGATTTCGTCGGCGGCATCCGCGGACTCCAGGAACTGGTCAGCCGGGTGGACGATGACGGCTGGGCTGTAGCCTTTTCGCTGTATCCGACTTCCATGGACGAAGTCATGGCCGTGGCGGACGCAGGCAAAATCATGCCGCCCAAGTCGACGTGGTTCGAGCCGAAACTGCGCGACGGTCTGGTGGTACATCTGCTGTAATATGGACGGGAAAGGAAGTCTTGAATATGAATCGCATCTATAACTTCAATGCCGGACCGGCAATCCTGCCGCTGGATGTCTTACAGGAAGTGCAGGCGGAGCTGCTCGATTTCCGCGGCAGCGGCATGTCCATCCTCGAAATCAGCCACCGCAGCAAGGAATTCCAGGCTGTGCTGGACGACACCAAGGCGGACATTGCGGAACTGCTGCACCTGCCCGCTGACTACGGCATCTGCTTCATGGCCGGCGGCGGTACGCTCCAGTTCAGCTGCGTGCCCTGGAACTTCCTGCTCCCCGGCACGGTCGGCGCCTACGCCGTCACGGGCAGCTTCTCGGACAAGGCCCTGGCGGAAGCCGAAAAGGTAGGGGAGACAGCAGTTGTCTACTCTTCCAAGGAAAGCGGCTATGACCGCGTGCCCCGGCCGGACGAGATCCGCCTGCCGGAGCGCTGCGCCTACCTGCATATTACGGGCAACAACACGATTGAAGGAACGGAGTATTCCGTCTATCCCGAAACGGGCTCCGTGCCCCTGATTGCGGACATGTCCTCGGATATCCTCTCCCGCCCGTTTCCGGTGGAGAAGTTCTCCCTGATTTACGCCGGCGTCCAGAAGAACATCGGCCCGGCCGGCGCCGTCCTGGTCATCGCCAAAAAGGACTTTCTGGAAGGCCGCAGCGACAAGATCCCTGTCATGATGAATTACGAAACCATCATGAAGAAGGATTCCACCTACAACACGCCGCCGGTGTTCGCCATCTACATCGTCGGCAAAGTCGTCCGCTGGCTTAAGGAACACGGCGGCCTGGTGGAAAGGGAAAAGGTCAACCGGGCCAAGGCGGAACTTGTGTATGATGCCCTGGACGCCCATCCGGAATTTTACCGGGGCAAGGCCGCCCGGGACAGCCGGTCCCTCATGAACGTCACCTTCAATCTGCCTACGAAGGAGCTGGAAGCAGCCTTTGTGGAAGCGGCGAAGAAGTACAATATGGGCGGTCTCAAAGGGCACCGCAGTGTCGGCGGCATCCGTGCCTCCATCTACAACGCCATGCCGGTGGAGGGCTGCCAGACCCTGGCTGACTTTATGGAAGATTTCTGGAAAAAGAATCGCTGAGGAGGAGTAGCCGTGCTGAAGCAGTTCATCTATAAAGCGGAACCGGGCCGTATGGTCCACGCCAGCTGCCTGGCGGCCCTGCCTGACGGACGCCTGCTGTGTGCCTGGTTCGGCGGCAGCCGGGAGGGGGCGGCCGATACGGAAATCTACTTTTCCGTAGGCCATGCCGTACGGGCGCGCCTCCCCTTGCCCGCAGCGGGAGAGGATGAAAGCGGCATGCGCTGCGACTGGGACGCGCCGGTCTGCCTGACCCGTGAGCCGGAAGCCTGCTGGAACCCGGTCCTGCTTGTGTATCACGAATATGTGTATCTGTTCTATAAGACGGGCGACCGCATCGCCGACTGGCAGACGAAGGTCATGGTGGCCCGCACGGACACCCTGTACTGGGGGGAAGCGCGCCCCCTGGTTCCGGGGGATGCGGGCGGCGGCCGCGGCCCGGTCCGGACCAAGCCAATCATCCTGATCTCCGGCCGCATCTGCGCCGGCGGCAGTGTCGAACGGGGCGAGTGGCAGTCGTTCTGTGATTTCAGCGACGACTACGGGCAGACCTGGACGAAGAGCGCCATGCTCGGCCTCAACCTGCTGACGGGCAACGCCGCAAAGGTGTCTGCCGATGCCCAGGTGCCGCTGCCGGACGAACTGCCGCCCCTGAGTCCGCAGAGCTTCAACGGGCGCGGCATCATCCAGCCCGTCATCTGGCAGGAAATGAACGGCCGCCTGCACATGTACATGCGCAGTACGGAAGGGTACCTGTTTGAAAGCGTGTCCGAAGACGACGGCCGTACCTGGACGGATCCCGTGGCCACGCCGCTGTTCAACAACAACAGCGGCTTCGACCTGATCCGTACGCCCGGCGGCAGCCTGTTCCTGGCCTGCAACCCCGTCAAAGGGAACTGGGGGGCCCGCACGCCCCTGTCCCTGTTCTTGGGACGGGAGGACGGCAGCGGCTGGGAAGTATTCCTGCGCGTGCAGTCCGGCAAGGGTGAGTTCAGCTATCCGTCCCTCGCCTATACCTTCCAGGGCCTGTGGTGCTCCTATACGTACAACCGGGAAAGCATTGCGTTGTGTTTCATTACGTGGAAGGAGATTGCCCGGTGCCGGAAATTCCGCATCAGCTGACCGCCCCGATTGGTATACACTGTTTATGCAACAGTGTTCAAAATTCCCTAAAAATTGGTGGTAACCGTATGGCGGATATGGTAAAATGAATGCATCTGGCAAGCACGGAAACGGGGGAGGCATAAGCGGTTCCGTTCCGCAAAAAGAGCTTATGCCAATACAGGGAGAAAGGAAGCAGATCCATGAAGAAACTCTTAGCACTTTGTATGCTGGTCTTATTGACTGTGGCACTGGCAGGCTGCGGCGGACAGAAGAAGGCAGCGTATCCGGCGGACGGGGACATCACCGTCATCATTCCGAAAGCGCCGGGCGGCGGCACGGACACGAGTGCCCGCGGCCTGATCCAGTTCCTGCAGAAGGAACTGCCGGGCAGCAAGTTCGTACCGGTCAACAAACCGGACGGCGGCGGCATCACCGGCATGGTCGACCTGGCAAAAGCCAAACCGGACGGCCATACGCTGGGCATGGTGACCGTGGAACTGGCCATGTTCCCGCACCAGGGCAAGGCGACGGTCACGAACAAGGACTATATCGCCATCTGCGCCCCTATTGCGGCACCAGCGGCCCTCATCGTCCCGAAAGACGCTCCGTACAATACCCTCGATGAGTTCGTGAAATATGCCAAGGCGAACCCCGGCAAAATCCAGATGGGAAACTCCGGCACGGGCGCCATCTGGCATATTGCGGCCCTGAACTTTGAAAAGGAATTCGGCGTGCAGTTCAAGCACGTACCGTACCCGAAGGGAAGTGCCGACATCGCGGCAGCACTGGCCGGCAAGCACATTGAAGCGACCCTGGCCGACCCGAGCGTGTTCAAGAGCCAGGTCGACGCCGGCAAGCTGAAGATCCTCGCCGTCATGGCCGATACCCGCAGCGAACTCTATCCGAACGTCCCGACCTTCAAGGAACTGGGCCATCCGCTGACAATCCGTGCCTGGGCTGCCCTGGTGGCACCGAAAGGAACGCCGAAGGATAAGGTCGATGTACTGCGCAACGCTGCGGAAAAAGTCTGCAACAGCAAGGAATTCAAGGATTACTTCAAGAAACAGGGCATTGACCCGACTGCCATCATCGGCGACGCTGCCGACAAGATGCTGGCCGATGACGACGCCATGTACGCGAAGTTCCTGAAAAAATAATTTCTGCACGGAAACTTCAAGTATGGTATAGTAACAAGGTGGCAGGTCCGGCCTGCCACCTTACTTTTTTAAGAAAGGGTCTCCATCATGTTTTCCATGCTGATCTGCAATTATGTCGTGGCCGCCGTGTTCCTGCTCCTCGCCGGGGGTATGATGTACGGTGCGGCCGCGTTCCCCATGGCCATGACTGAACAGGGCCCCGGTCCCGGATTCTGGCCGTTCCTGCTGGGAGCCGGCCTGGCCCTGGCGTCCGTCGGCCTCTTTACCTTTTCCCTGGCCCGTCGCGAGGACCTGGCGATGAAGCAGGTCGCCCTGACGGAAGAGGCGAACCGGCCGGTCTACAAAGCCATGGTGCTGCTGGTCCTGTTTTGCGCGGCCATCGTGCTCCTGGGCTTCTTTCCGGCTATGGTGCTCTTCGTCCCTGCGCTGATGTATCTCCTGAAGTGCCGCAACATCAAATGGATGGTGGCGACGACGGCGGGAGTCCTCGTATTCGTCTACGTCGTGTTCGGCTGGATACTGAACACCCAGTTCCCTGTATCCATCTTTTTAGCATAAGGAGGCTGCCTTCATGAGCGATATCATTTCCGCTTTCGGTATGGTTGCCGAACCGTTCAGCCTGGGCTGCCTCGTCTTCGGGGTGTGGATCGGCATCCTGTTCGGCGCCATGCCGGGCCTGAGCGTCAACATGGGCCTGGCCCTGCTGCTGCCCCTGGCCTTCGCCTTCAAGGGCATCTCCGGCATCCTTATGCTGCTCGGCATTTACTGCGGCGCCATTTACGGCGGCAGCATCAGCGCCATCCTGCTGAAGACGCCGGGCACACCGGCCAGCGTGGCCACGACCCTCGACGGCTATCCCATGGCCACGAAGCTTCACCAGCCAGGGCGGGCTCTGGGCATTTCGACCATGGCCAGCACGTTCGGCGGAATCTTCAGCACGGCATGCCTCATCATCATGGCGCCCCTTTTGGCAAAAGTCGCCCTGCAGTTCTCCAAGCCGGAATATTTCGCCCTGGCCGTGTTCGGCCTTTCCATCATTACGAGCGTGTCCAGCGGCAACGTCATCAAAGGCGTCATGGGCGGCTTGGCCGGACTCTTCCTGGCGACCATCGGCATCGACGCCATGAGCGGCGCCATCCGTTTCACCTTCGGCACAAACTATCTGATGGGCGGCGTCAGCTTCATTCCGATCCTGATTGGTGTCTTCGCCCTGGCCCAGGTACTGCAGAGCATCGAGGACCACTGGAATGAGGTCCGGCAGACCACGCGCCTGGCCATTGACCGCACGCTGCCACGCCTGGCCGATATGAAGCGCGTCTTCGTCACCCTTATCCGGAGCAGTGCCATCGGCACCTTTATCGGCTGCATCCCCGGCACGGGCGGCGACATTGCCAGTTTCGTGGCTTATGACCAGGCCAAGCGCTGGAGCAGCCATAGTGAAGACTTCGGTACCGGCGTGCCCGAAGGCGTGGCCGCACCGGAAGCAGGCAACAACGCCGTCAGCGGCGGTGCCTTCATCCCCGTGCTCACGCTGGGCATTCCCGGCGACGGAGCCACGGCCATCATGATGGGGGCCCTCATGGTGCAGGGCATCCAGCCCGGTCCCATGCTTTTCGTCGACAAGGCACCGTATGTGTACGCCATCTTCCTGGGCCTGTTCTTCGCCAACATCGTCATGTGCCTCATGGGCTATTCCCTGATCCGGCTCTTCGCCAAAGTCACCCAGGTACCCCACGTGGTCCTGCTGCCCCTGATTCTGGTCATGACCTTCGTCGGCACTTACAGCTACAACAATTCCCTGAACGATGTCTGCGTCATGGTCGTCAGCGGAATGATCGGATATTTCCTCAACAAGCTCGAATTCTCCATGAGTTCCCTCATCATCGGCATCATCCTGGGGGCTATGGCGGAACAGAACTTCGTCGGTTCGCTGATTATGAGCGACGGCAGCCTGAACATCTTCGTGACGCGGCCCCTGTGCCTGTTCTTCCTCATCGCGGCCGTCATCATGTTGATTACGCCGCTCATCAATTTCGGAAAGAAAAAGAAGAAGGCGTTGTGAGCGGATTTTAATGTTCCCTTAATCAAACCGTGCCATAATCAGACTAGGCAATGATCACCCGAAACCGGAATGACAGAAATGGAGGGAAAGGATTATGGAAACGAAAAAGATGACTGCCACGACGAAAAGATCCCTGGCACGGGCGGCCTGTGCACTGGCCCTGCTGCTGAGTCTGGGCGGTGGCATGGCAAGTGCCGCCCCGGCGCCCCTGAGCATTGACCAGGCCCGGGACTATGCCGTTGCCGAAGCCGGCGTGCCGGCCTCGTCCGTCACGTATACGAAATCGGAAACCGATACGGAAGAGGGCACGACGGTCTACGAAATCAAGTTCCACACAGATACGCACCGTTATCAATACGAAATTGACGCTGCCACCGGCGTCATCCGCGAAAAGAGCGTCCACCTGCTGAACTACAGACAGCACCACACAGAGGCGACGCCCTCGAACCTGATCGGCCGGCAGCGCGCCCAGGAGATTGCCGCCCGCCAGTTCGGGTTCCGCGTTACCGATGTCACTTTCCATAAGATGGAACTGGACACGGAACACGGGAAAATGGAATACGAATGCCGATTCTACAAGGACGCGGTGAAATACAAGGTCGATGTGGACGCCGTCAGCGGCGAAGTCGTCAAATACGCCTATGATTACGACGGACACCATGGAGACCGGCACGGCGGTCCCCGCGCAGGACACCACCGTCGTCACAGGTGAACAGGTTAAAAAGGAAAACGGCTTGCCCTTCCATCCAGGAAGGTGCAAGCCGTTTGTTTATCCTGTCCCTGTCGTAGCTGATTGTGTTGACAGAGCGGATTTTCAGGGCCTTTTTGTCAGCTTTATGGTGATTGCCGTGGAATGCAAAGAGGCGGATTCTTGCCGTCATCGCCAAGCCCACGGCAATCAGGGCGCTGCAAACATCATTCCTGCGGCTGCCAGCCCTTGCACAGATCGACCCATCCCTCGTTCTCCGTGTATTTTTCCAATTCTTCCGGGGTCAGTTCAATGGCATTATTTTCTTCTCCGGCTGCGGGAAACACGGTTTCGAACCGTTTCATGGAAATGTCCAGATATACACGGACACCCGGGTTGACGCCGAACGGACACACGCCTCCCACTGCGTGGCCTATGAGGGGTTCGACATCTTCGAAGGGCAGCATTTTCGGCTTGACGCTGAAGAAATGCTTGAATTTGGCATTGTCAATCTTTGTGTCACCGGCCGTGATGATCAGGACGGGACCTTCCTTGCTTTGGAAGGACATGGACTTGGCAATCCGGCAGGGTTCTGTTCCGGCGGCCTGGGCCGCCAGTTCCACGGTGGCGCTGGAAGTCCTGAATGTGATGATGCGGTCTTCCAGGCCAAATTTCGCAAGGTACTTTCTGGCGCGTTCTACGGACATATGTTCCACCTTCGTTTCCTGTAATCCTTCCCGGGTGATTCCCGGCGTTCCGCCGCCCGGAATGGTATGGCTTGGGTTAGTCTATGTCCGATTATAACACACTTTACGGGGCCTTGCTTGACTATCAGGCCGTCGTACGGCGTGCCGTCTTACCGGCAGGACGTTTTTTTGCCTTGGCGGCTGGTTCGTCGCTGAGGCATCCGGCCAGGCAGGCAGCGAAGTCTTCGGCTTTTTCCAGATGGAGGATGAGTTCGCAGAGCTTACGGCTCTTGACTTCCCCGTAGACCGGGACGGCCAGGTGCATGAATTTGTCTTTGGCCTCCTCCCACGAGAGCGGATTGTCCGGATCGCCTTTCGGAAAGTCGACCTGGCGCTCCAGGACGCGGCCGTCTTTCAGGCGGATGATTACTTTGGAAGCCAGTTTGGCCGGGTTTTCCACATGGACTTTTTCAATTTCCGCATCGGGGACGACGGTAATCTTCTTCATGAGGGCGCGGGTCACAGGGTCATTGATGGCCTTCGGCGCGAACTGTTCAATCCCGGCGGCACCGTCCTTCATCATGGCGGCGCAGCAGTACTGGATGCTGAACTTACAGCCGTAGGGGTTCTTAGGCGCCCCGTTGTTGATCAGGTAATTCGTGATATCGTTGACATGGAGCTCGATGCCGTCGATGTCATCCGGGACCAGGCCGTTTTCGGCGCGCAAGGTCTGGATGGCGTACAGGGCGGCGTGGGAATGCTTGCAGCAGGCGTAGGGCTTGAAAGAGTTGTCATCAATCTTGAGGCGTCCCAGGCCCAGGCCTTCCGTCAGCTTTTCGAGGTGCGGTTCTTTGACCATGGCGCGGCAGAAGCCCTTTTCCCCTTCCAGAATCCGGGAAGCGCCAGTGAAGCCGGCCCGTGCCAGGTACGCGGAGAGGACGCCGGCATAGGAACTCTTGCCGGCGTGAAGGGATTTGCTCATGGCTCCTTCTTTCAGGAATTCCCACAGGCCGGCGGCCTGGGTGCCGGCTGAACCGTAACACTGCACGGTCTTTTCGGTATCGAGGTGGAGCAGGTTGGCGGCGGCTGCGGCGGCCCCGAAGGTGCCGGCCGTGCCTGTCGTATGCCAGAAGAAGTACGATTCGGGAATGACCGATTCCCCCACACGGGCACCGGCTTCATAACCGGCGCAGACCGCGGCAATCATTTCCTTGCCTGACGCATGCTCCTTCTCGGCGATGGAGAAGACCCCGGGGACGACGACGCAGGCCAGATGGATGATGGACGGGTTGTGCAGGTCGTCAAAGTCGAGGGAATGGGAGGCAGACCCATTGCAGAATGCGGCATTGAGGACATTGTCCTTCAGGGTGCCGCCGGAAAAGACCGTGGCTTCGCCCGGGCCGGGGTCATTCAGGACCTGGCGGATGATGGCGGCCGGCTTTTCCTGGGACCCGCGGATGGCGACGCCCAGCCAGTCAAGCATGCAGCGTTTCGCCATCTCGCGGGAGTGGGCTGACAAACGGCTGTAGGTCAGATGGGATGTGAAAGATGCCAGTTTTCTCGTTGTCATGATGTTGCTCCTTTGGATGAACCGTAGCGAAGGAAGGCGGATCAGGATTCCTTCTGTTTGTCCCGTTTCGGTGCGGGGCCGACATGACGCTTGCCGTCCGGGTCATGATCGAACAGGGTGGATCCATCCTGCCGGTATTCGCCGAAGACTTCGCGCATGACGCCGCAGATTTCGCCGAGGGTCGCGTAGGTCTTGACGGCATCGATCAGGTACGGCATCAGGTTATCCGTGCCCTTGCAAGCTTCCTTCAGGCGGGTCAGGGAGGCTTTGACGGCGTCGTTGTCGCGTCTTGCCTTCATTTCGTTGACGCGTTTGACCTGGCGTTCCCCAACACTCAGGTCGGCCTTCAGGACTTCGTTCTGCTCGACCGGCTTGTTGTCCATGTATTTGTTGACGCCGATGACGGTCTGCCTGCCCGTTTCAATGGCTTTCTGGTATTCGTAGGCGTGCAGGGCCATCTCTTTCTGCATGTAACCTTGTTCGATGGCCGCTACGGCACCGCCCATCTTATCAATCTTGGCAAGGTATTCCGTCGCTTCTTTTTCAATCCGGTCGGTCAGGGATTCCACATAGTAGGAACCAGCCAAGGGGTCGATGGTGTCGGCTACGCCGCTTTCATAGGCCAGCAGCTGCTGCGTGCGCAGGGCCAGGGTGGCCGATTCTTCCGTCGGCAGGGACAGGGCTTCGTCGTAGGCGCAGCAGGCCATGGACTGGATTCCGCCTAATACGGCGGCCATTGCCTGCCAGGTGATGCGCGGCACATTGCACAACGGCTGCTGGGCCGTCAGGACGGAACCAGCCGTGTGGACATGGACGCGGAGCATCATGGCCTTCGGCACGGTCGCGCCGTAGCGTTCCTTCATGATGCGGGCCCACAGACGGCGGGCAGCGCGGAATTTGGCGATTTCTGCGAAGAAGTCGAGACCGGCCGTGAAGATCCAACTGATGCCAGGTGCGAAATCATCGACTTTCTGGCCGGCCTTGATGGCAGCGTCGATGTAGGCCATGGCATTGGCAAATGCAAAGGCGATTTCCTGTACCGGGGAAGCACCGGCTTCCCGGATATGGTAGGCGCCGACGCTGATGGTGTTCCACTTGGGGATGTTCCTGGAGCAGTATGCGAATGTATCTGTAATGAGGCGCATGGACGGACGCGGCGGGAAGATGTACGTGCCGCGGGCGATGTATTCCTTCAGGATATCGTTCTGGATGGTGCCGCGCAGTACTTCGGGCCTGACCCCCTGTTTTTCCGCTACGGCCACATACATGGCCAGCAGCACCGCTGCCGGACCGTTGATCGTCATGGAGGTGGAAACCTTGTCCAGGGGGATGCCTTCGAAGAGGCGTTCCATATCGGCCAGGGAGTCGATGGCGACACCGACCTTGCCGACTTCCCCGTGGGACAGTTCTGCATCGGAGTCCAAGCCAATCTGGGTGGGCAGGTCCATGGCTACGGACAAACCCGTCTGGCCAGCCTGGAGCAGGTATTTGTAGCGGGTGTTCGTTTCTTCGGCCGTCGCGAAGCCGGCATAGGCACGCATGGTCCACAGGCGGCCGCGGTACATGGTGGGCTGTACGCCGCGGGTGAAGGGGTACATGCCGGGGAACCCGCTCTTTTCCATATAATCGGCACCTGCTGTATCCAGCGGGGTATAGAGCCGCTTTTCCGGCAGATGGGGCCGTTCCGGGAACCGGGCCGTCGATTTCGCTACTTTCGCTTCATAATCCAGTAACCCTTTTTCAAACGTTACGTTTGCCATGATGTTTCCTCCTTTATACCTTCCAAATCTTTATGTCGTCTATGCCTGTTCATCCAGCTTCATGGTGCCGTATTTGCGGAAGTGCAGCTCCATGTCGAAGCAGTGTGCCAGGTCGACCGGTTCGTGTCCGCCGGTCAGCATCGAGCGTTCCAGGTATTCCGTGAGCTGCCCCCGGTAATCAGGGTGGGCGCAGTTCCGGATGATGCAGCGGGCCCGTTCTACGGGGCTCAGTCCCCGCAGATCCGCTACGCCTTGTTCGGTGATGAAGACCATCGTGTCATGTTCCGTGTGGTCCGCGTGGGTTACCATGGGAACGACCTTGGAAATCTTCCCCCCCTTGGCTGTCGACGGGGTACAGAAGAAGGTCAGGTACCCGTTGCGCATGTAGTCGCCGCTGCCGCCGATGCCGTTCATCATGTTGTCCCCCATGATGTGCGTCGAGTTCGCTTGTCCGTAGATATCGAACTCAATCGGCGTGTTGAGGGCGATGACACCGAGGCGCCGGATGACGCCCGGGTTGTTGCTCACGTCCAGGGGCCGCAGGACCAGGGCCTTCTTGTAGAGTTCCGGTTCCTTTTTATACATCTCCCAGACCCGGGGTGACGGGGTGAAGGCGCAGCCTGATGCAGCGGTGACCTTTCCCATCTTGATCAGGTCGAATACGGAATCCTGCAGGATTTCAGAATACATGCTCAGGTTTTCCAGATCCGATTCCTTCAGGCCGCCCAGGACAGCGTTCGCGATGCTGCCTACGCCGGACTGGATGGGAAGCATCTGTTCGGGGATACGTCCGTGCTTCTGTTCGTTCTTCAGGAAATCGACCAGGTTGCGGGCAATCTTCCGGCTGTCCTCGTCCGGAGGGGTGAGGGCCCTGACGTGGTCCGGGATGTCCGACTCCACGATGGCGTCAATCCGGTCGAACCCGCATTTCACGTAAGGGGACCCGATGCGGTCCGCCGCGTGGTAGATAGGGATTTCCCGCCGATACGGCGGTTTGTTGCATAAGTAGATGTCGTGCATGCCTTCCAGGCTCAGGGGAATCGAGGTGTTGACCTCGATGATGATCTTCTTCGCGTGTTTCACGAAAACCGGAGTATTGCCGACGCCGCTGCCGAGGATCAGGTCGCCATCTTCCGTGATGGCGGCCGCTTCCACGACCGCTGCATCCACATCGCCCAGGAACCCGAAATCGACCTGGGGCCCGAAGTGGCTCAGGTGGGCGTCCACATACCGTATCGTGCCGTCGTTGATGCCTTTGCGGAGGGCCTTGTTGGAAGCGGCGTAATAAGGGGCGCGGCTGGCGATACCGTTGACTTCGGCCAGGGCCTGCTCAATTTCCGGTCCGACGGAAGCACCTGTCCATACGGCGATGCGGCACTTCTTCCCGTTCCGGATAGCATCGGCCAGGGCCAGGGTGGTCTTTTTCGGGTAGCCGGACGGGGTGAATCCGCTGAATCCGACGTTCATACCGTCCTGGATCAGCTCCTGTGCCTTTTCAGGGCTCACAATCTTGTCAAACAATGCGGGGTTCCGTAATCTGTCACTATCCAACATTTCCCATTCCTCCTTTTTCCGCTTCTGTTTCAAACGGACTGTATCTGTCCAGGTATCGGACGGGGCCCGGTTTTCCTTTCGCCTTTAGCATAGTGCAAAAAGGGTATAACGTAAAATATTAAAAAATCACATCTCGTATATAAAAATTCTATAAGCAAACAGACAGGATGGCAATTTTGTAACAATACGGGAAGATATATTGGAAATAAATGCATAAACTGTAATTTACAGATAATTTTATTATCGAAAAGAATTATATTACATATTTAAAAACAATATAAGACTGGCGTAAAAATAGAAAAATGACTGATACCATGGGTACCATTCCCCCAACATATGGGTTATAATGAAAGAAACGCAGCAGAACGGAGCGTTCCTGTCGAATTCCCTGATATCAAACCATCTGTCTGGCTACAGGACTACCGGAGGTGTCTGGCATGGATCTGGAATATTACCGCAACTATATCGCCATTGTGGAGGCGGGCAGTATTTCCGCCGCAGCGAAAAAGCTGTCCATCGCGCAGCCGGCGCTGAGCAACCAGCTGAAGCAGATGCAGCGCTATTACGACACGACCCTCATCAACGTAAAGCGTGGCGGGCACAGCATGGAACTGACCGACGCGGGCAGGGTACTCCTGAAAAAGGCCCGCGCCATGGTGGACGAGGAATCGGAGGCAGCCAAGGAAATCGCCGACTGCCGGGCTGGTTTTTCGGGGACGCTGCGCGTCAGCCTTTCCCCGTCCATGTCCATATGGTTCGTATCGCGTTACCTGTGCAAGTTCTCCAAACAATATCCCGACGTGAACTACGAATTATATGAATGTACCATGACGGAACAGGCGGAACAGCTTCTTTCCGGCAAAACGGAATTCGGCGTCACGAACGGTGGCGCCCTGATGCAGTCCTATCATTTCCAGACGCTGTACAGCCGCCGCGAGCGCCTCATGGCCTTCTACAAGAAAGACAGCGTCTTTTTGCACGACAGCAATCCGAACATGGCCCTGGAGGAACTGGACGGCATGCCGATCTGCCTGTCCCGCGGCACGGGCACCTATTTCATGAATGTATGCTACGACTCGAAGATTCATCCGCGCATCCTCTGCATTTCCACGACGAAACTGTCCGCCATGGCCTGGGCCAAGGCCGATGCAGGCATTGTCGTCGTGCCGTCCGAACTGGAGGACGAAGTGCCGGAAGGCCTGATCCGCAAAACCATTGTGGATGAGCGCATGTTCCAGCGCAAAACGCTCTGCATCGTCAAAGGACGTCCGTTGTCCACGGTCGGCAAGACCTTCTACCGCTTTTTTAAAGAAGAGGCGGAAACGCTGGGGGACTGACGGAAGACCGGAGGAAATGGAAACGGAAGAAATGACGGAAAAGGAGGGACTCCCTATGGGACCGTTGGCTGATGTACGTGTCCTTGACCTTTCGCGCCTGCTGCCCGGCCCGTTCTGCACCCGCATGATGGCCGACATGGGCGCCGATGTGATCAAGATAGAGGAACCGTTGCGCGGGGATTATTCCCGTGGTTTCGAACCACGGCGCGGCAGCATGTCCTGCTGGTTCATGGAAGTGAACCGCAATAAAAGAAGCGTGGCCCTCGACTTGAAGGACACGCAGCAGAAAGAGGCCTTTCTGGAACTAGTGAAGACGGCGGATATCGTCGTCGAAAGCTTCCGGCCCGGCGTCCTGCAGAAACTGGGCGTCGACTTCGAAGCCGCGCGCCGGGTCAACCCGAAAATTGTGTACTGTTCCATTGCCGGGTTCGGTGAGACGGGCCCCTTTGCGCACCGGGCGGATCATGACATCGGGTATCAGAGTCTGGCGGGCCTGGTCTCCATGAGCGGCGAGAAAGACGGACCGCCTGCCATTCCCGGTGCCCTCGTAGCCGACATGCAGGCGTCGGCCATGGCCGGCATGGCCATTCTGGCCGCCTTGCACTACGCACGGGAGACCGGGACAGGGCAGCAGGTCAAGCTCAACCTCTTCGACATCTGCCTCGCCCTGGTGCCCGGCGTGAGTGCTACCTATTTCGGGAACGGCTTCGTCAATATGCGTGGCAACAACTGGCTGGGCGGCAGTTTTCCCAATTACAATGTGTACGAAACGAAAGATGGACGGTATATGTCTGTCGGCTGCCTGGAGGAAAAGTTCTGGAAAGAGTTCTGTACGGTCCTGCGGCGGCCTGACCTGATTCCTGCCCTGGAGGACGAGGCCCATTATGCAGACCTGACGAAGGAAATCGCCCGGGTCATCCGGACAAAGACCATGGCGGAATGGACGCAGGCCACGGAAGGGCACGACAGCTGCATGGAGCCGGTCCTCAACTATGACGAGGCTGTCGCCCTCGCGCAGACCCAGGCGGACGAAATGGTGCTCGAGGTCCGGGATCCACGGGGCGGCACATACCGGCAGATGGGCTTTGTGCCGAAGTTTTCCGCCACGCCCTGTGCCTTGTACCGGCCGGCGCCGGAACTGGGGCAGGACACGGAAGAAGTGCTCGGCAGCCTGCAGGCAAAAGGTGCGGAAGGCAGGGAAGACAAATAGTGTCGCCTGCTGCCGTGCCGGAAAAAGGATAGGGAGACAGTAAAATACCACCGGTCGGATTTTGATCCGACCGGTGGTATTTTGTCGTTTTGTTCAGTTGAATTCCGGCGTGGTCCACATTTCAGGAATGCCTTCGAAGGCCCAAAGGATTTCCAGGGTGGCTTCGACCGTGGCCACCAGCCTGCCGGCGGGGTCCGAAACGTGGGCCGATACGGTTACGGTCTTGGTGCCGATGTTTTCGACAAACCCTTCGGCGTAGATGGTGCTGTCGAAGTCGATGTTGCGGATGAAGACGACGTTGGAGGACAGAGTGCGCGCCCTCAGGCCCACCGTGACGGCGGTCAGGGCCAACACGGCGTTCGAGACGGCCGTGATGACGCCGCCGTGGACTACGTTGCGGTGGTTGGCGTGGCGGTCATGGACCGTATCCATGTGGATCCGGCAATGGCCGCACGAGACATCATCCAGGCGGATGTCCATGAAGCGGAAGAACCGGTTCCGCCGGAAGATTTCGCGGATGCGGGCAGGAATATTGACGTACAGTCCGGTGTCAGGGTCTTTCCGGATTCTGGAAGGGTCGTCCATAGGGATACCTCTTTTCTGAGCAGATGCGATACTTTCATTGTATCGGACGAGGGGGGATTTTTCAATGGGCACCATACAGGCCGTATAAAAAAGTCTTGGTTGTCAAGACATATGTTACACACCAGAATTTGAGAAATACTCTGTTACAACTTGGTTCGGGCTTTTGAATGCGAGGGATGTCTTAGCTGTGCCGTTATAGCGCTTTTCGTGCTTGGCAACTTGCTCCTTGAGTTCTTTCTCACTCGTGAAGACCCTGCGGCCGTACAGAATCTTCCCGTCT
>ONEW01000005.1:0-675 GCA_900316935.1 uncultured Selenomonadales bacterium | reverse complement strand
GCAGGAACTTCACCGTCTCATAGGTGCTCTTTTCCTTTACGACCGAAAGGACCCGTTTCCTGCTGTACTCGTCTATCGCCGTTATCTGGTAGTATCTGTATCCATAGCATGGGAATTTGATGCACTCGTTCGGGACATATTTGAGGTCTATCTGTACCTTGTCCCCAGGGTATTTCCCGTCCATCCGCTCATATCGGGCATAACTCTTCCGACTGATCCTCGGCCGTCTGTATCCGTTCTTACGTATCTGGCGGCACATGCTGCCAAAACTTCGTGTATAACCTCGCCCCCGGCATCGCACGTAGACTTCTGCATATCCGTAGATGCCGTTCCTTTTCAGCATCCGTTTAATTAATCCCAGTTCTTTTTCGGTGTGAGCGTTGGGACTGTTGTGCGGACGCCTCGACCGCGGTGCCAGGCTTTGAACCGTTCCGTCATACCGGCTCAGCTGCCGATAGGTGAACTGCCTGTTTGTCTGGTATTTCCTCGCCGCCTTGGTAACTCCGTATTTCTTGGCATATTCACATAACCTCTGGCGAAATCTCATTTCTTCGGTTATACTATGAGTCATAGAGGGAGCCTCCTTGTTACTTTTTTGTTTTGGCTAAACTTATTGTAACAAATGCTCTCTCTTTTTTCTTTTTATTTCTGTAACATATGTCTTATCACATTACA
>ONEW01000033.1 GCA_900316935.1 uncultured Selenomonadales bacterium | reverse complement strand
CTGTTCAATATAGGCTTTCCTTGCAGGCAGCATAAAAAAGTAACGAGACAGTAAAAACCATCTCGTTACTAAGGTCTAACTTTTTGGGGTCACATCAGGTACTCCCTGTTTTTGTATCTGCCGTGAACCGGGGCCCTGTCACATGGAACGGGGCCGCAACATGAACTGCATGAATTTCTCGTTGACCTTGCGCATGCGGTTGATGGTCTTGGAACGCGTACGGTGCCGCGGCTTCATGTCTTTCTGGCGGCCGTAGTCCTGGCGTTCGACGTACGTGACCTTCAGACGGTCCGGGTCCAGGAATTTGGTGATGGCCCGGGCGAACCGGTCCGGGTCCGCCGCTTCGTCGATGGTGAAGACGTCGGCGCCCACGTACCCGCGGTCCGGATAGACGTGGAACGTGATATGTCCGCCGTAGCAGGCGATGAACAGGGCGTAATCCAACGCGTTCTTTTCCGGATAGATCTGCGTGTCGTGCGGGGCCATGCCGTGCTTTTCCGCCAGTCCGACGATGGATTCGGACAACACCCTGCTGTCTTCCAGGTGTTCCTCTTTGCAGTTGTACATGTCGATGGCAATCAGCATTCCTGTCGATTTCACGGTTGTTTCTCCTTTGTTTTCACGATAAAGTCATTATAACAAAGAGTGCTTTTTGTGTCAAAAAATCAAGCCCCCTGTGTTATAATGAAATTATCAAGAAATGTCAGCGAGGTGGCTCTATGGAACGTTTGGAAGGCACTTTGGAAAATGTCGTCTTCCAGAGTGACGACAACCGGTTTTGCGTATTCCGCCTGAAGAACGCGGCCTTGGGCACCGTAACTGCCGTGTATCGCGGTCCGGCGCCGTATTCCGGTGAAATGATCCGGGCTGAAGGGAACTGGGTGCAGCACGCCCGCTTCGGCCGGCAATTCTCCATCCAGAGCTACCACAGCGTGGAACCGTCGACGGAACAGGGCATTGAGCGGTTTCTGGCCTCCGGGGCCGTCAAGGGCGTTGGCAAAACCATGGCGGCGCGCATTGTGGAACGGTTCGGGAAAGATGTCCTGACCATTCTGTCGGACACGCCGGAACGCCTGGCAGAAGTGCCGGGCATCGGCAAGGCCAAGGCAAAGGGCATCGGGAAGTCCTATGCGGAACTTTCGGAAATGCGGGGCCTGATGCTGTTTTTGGAAACCCACGGGCTGAGCGGCAGCTTTGCGGCCCGCATCACGGCGGCGTACGGCTCCCGCGCCATTGACCAGATCAAGGAAAACCCTTACGCCCTCATGAATGATATCGAAGGCATCGGGTTCAAGACAGCGGACCGGCTCGCCCTGTCCCTGGGCAGCGCCCGGGATTCGGCACAGCGCATCGGCGCCGGCCTCGATTATGCGCTGACACAGGCTTCCACCAGCGGCCATACGTGCCTGCCCGAAGAGGAACTAATCATGGTGACGGCCCGCCTTCTGCAGGTCGACCCGGGTCCCGTGGGAACGGTCTTCCAGCGCCTGCTGGAGGCGGACGTGCTCAATACGGCGGAACTGGGGGGCACCTGTTATGTCTATGACAGCTATCTTTACCGCTGTGAAACGGAGACGGCCCGGCAGCTGCTCTATCTGCGGGACCACGCGGACAGCCTGGGCCGCGTGGATACGGAAAAGATTATGGAAGACTGGGAAGCGGAAGCCGGCATCGAGCTGGCCCAGGCCCAGAAGGAGGCCATCCGCGCGTCCCTGCAGTTCGGTGTCCTCGCCCTGACGGGCGGCCCCGGCACCGGCAAGACGACGATCATCAAGGGCATCCTGTCGGTCCTGAAACGCGCCGGCTGCACCGTGCTGCTGGCTGCGCCAACGGGCCGGGCGGCCCGCCGCCTGTCCGAAGCGTCGGGCGAGGCGGCTTCCACCGTGCACCGCCTGCTGGAATACAACGCGGCCGGCTTCTTCGGCAAGAACAGCGAAGAGCGGCTGGAAACCCAGGCCATCATCGTGGACGAGGCTTCCATGCTGGATATTTCCCTCATGTATCATCTGCTGGAAGCGACGCCGCCCGGCTGCCGCCTGATCCTGGTCGGCGACGTGGACCAGCTGCCTTCCGTCGGCCCCGGATCCGTGCTGAAGGACATCATCGCCTCGCGGCGGATGCCCGTCGTACGCCTGACGGAAGTATTCCGCCAGGCCGACCTCAGCCCCATCGTGCGCAGCGCCCATAAGATCAACCACGGCGAAATGCCCGACTGCGTCCCCGGCAGCGACTTCTCCCTCGTGGAGTTTGACGGCGAGGAGGAAGCGGCAGCGTATACCACCCAGCAATACCTGGAAGCTGCCGGCAACGGACGCTGGCAGGACGTGCAGGTCCTGGCGCCCATGCACCGCGGCTTGTGCGGCGTGCAGAACCTGAACCGCCTGTTGCAGCAGCGGGTCAATCCGCCTGCTCCCGGCCGGGAAGAACTGGCCCGGCCCGACGGCGTGCTGCGGGAGGGCGACAAGGTCATGCAGATCCGCAACAATTATGAAAAAGATGTCTATAACGGCGACGTGGGGCAGATTGTCCATGTGTACGGCAAGACTGTGCAGGTCCGGTATCCCTACCGGCCGGACCAGGAATACGTGACGTACGCCGAGGGAGAGACGGAGGAGCTGCAGCTGGCCTACGCCATGAGCGTGCACAAGTCCCAGGGCAGCGAATATCCCGCCGTCATCCTTGCCCTTGTGCCGAGCCACTATATCATGCTGCAGCGGAACCTGCTTTATACGGCGGTGACGCGGGCGAAGCGCAAGGTGCTTCTCGTCGGGTCCAAAGCGGCCCTGCAACGCGCCGTCCTCAACGACCGCACGCAGCGGCGTTATTCCCTGCTGGCGGAACGCTTGCAGGAAAACGGCGAAATCCGTTGAATCTCTATAAAGGAGGCAGATTGAACCTTATCCGGCAATTGCTGTTCCAGGCAGAAGACCTGTTATTCCCACGGCACTGTTACACCTGCGGCGCAGAAATCGAAGAGGGGTTGTTCTGCCCCGTGTGCCGCCGCTACCAGCTCGAATTGAAGGAGTGGGGCGGACGGGGGAACATCCGGCAGGGCTGGTTCCTGTTCACGTATGACGAAGGCGTCAAAGACGTTCTCCGTAAAATCAAGTTCGAAGGCGACCGGCGCCTTATCCGCTATCTGGCGGAAGAGGTGCAGATCCTGTGTCGGGAGGGACGGCTGGCTTCCCTGTTGGGCGCGGGACGGGATACTTGCATGGCCGGCCTGACCTGGTGCGGCGTGCCGACGGACGCAAAACGGCGGGAAGAGCGGGGCTTCGACCTGCCGACGGCCCTGTTCCGGACGGCGGCGGAACGGTCGGGCGGACGCTGGTTTCCCCTGCTGTGCCGGACGCGCCATACGGAGCCCATGTTCGGCCTGGGACCGGAGGAACGGCGGCGCAACCTGGAAGACAGCATGGCTTTATTGGAAGACGCCGGTGGGAAAGACATCGTGCTGACGGACGATATCTTTACGACCGGCGCGACCCTGGAGGCGGCCGCTTCCGTCCTGACGGAGGGCGGTGCCGCCACGGTCCGGTGCCTGACCTTCGCAGGTTCCGTCGAGAATCTGCGTTGACAAGGGCTGCCGTTTGTCATCGGGCAACCTGACGAAAAATATGGTTAGGAGGGAGCAGTTATGACATTTGACGGTTCTGTTGGTTTAAAGGACGGCCTTGCGTTTATTTATCGCAACATGATGGGGCGGGACGGCGTTACGGAAAAGATGCTGGAGGATTTCCTGCCGGTCATGGCCGACGCTTCGGTGGCTTTGCAGAAGATTTTTGAAACGGGCTTTGCCAAGGCCCACCTGTCGAAGGATGGCACACCGGAACACGTCTTCTTCCCGCGGCAGGCCTATCTGAAGGAAGGCAATCCGAACGACGAGGCCTCCCTCCGGCGCCTGGAAGAGATGGGCGAGGCCTGGCGCAACAACGTGGATGCGGCCGTGTTCATCGGTATCGGCGGGTCGTACCTGGGCGACAAGGTCCTCTTCGACCTGGCTGCCAAACCCTACTGGAATCAGTTGCCGAAGGCAGCCCGCGACGGTCGTCCGCAGATCTACTTCGCCGGCAATAATGTGGACGGCGTTGCGACGGCGGGCCTCATGGCCCAGCTGACCTGTCAGGCCCGGCATGTGAAACGGCCGCTGCACATCATGCTGGTGCCGATTTCCAAGTCGGGGACGACCATGGAGCCGTTGAGCGGTTTCTCCGCCCTGCTGGTCTACATGCAGCAGCATCCGGAATTGTTCCGCGTCGATGTGACGGCTGTGACAGGCCTGGATCCGGAATCGTCCCTGTTGTACCGTCTGGCGCAGGAAAACGGCTGGCCGGCCCTGTCCATCCCGGAAGGCATCGGCGGGCGGTACTGCGTCCTCAGCAATCCGGGCCTCCTGATGGGCGCCGTGCTGGGGTACGATATCCGGGCCCTGCTCGAGGGGGCGCGGGAAATGGCGGAGTGCTGCCTCCACGCAGCACCGGATGGGAATCCGGCCCTGGTGAATGCAGCCCTGAAGTACCTGGCTTCAAAAAAGAAGGGGGCCCATATCGAGGTCTTCATGGGGTATGGCGACCAACTCCAGTCCCTCGGCGCCTGGTACGTGCAGCTGCTGGCTGAATCGCTGGGCAAGCGCAACAACCGTGCGGGGGAACCTGTCTATTACGGCCGTACGCCGGTCGTGGCGACAGGTACGACGGACATGCATTCCATGACGCAGCAGCACCAGGACGGCCGCCGTGACAAGGTCATCCAGTTCCTCGAGGTGGAGGAACCGGCTGTTCATCTGTCGGTGCGGAACCCCTTCCCGGACGAGAAGGCGCTGGACCTGTATGCCGGCAAAAAGATGGATACCCTGCTGAAGGCGGCCCTGACGGCCAACGAGATGGCCCTGACCGGGGACGGACGCCTCAATGCGCGTTACGTGCTGCCGGCCTTGGAACCCCGCTACGCGGGACAGCTGTTCATGTTCCTCATGTTCAGCGTGGCTTACGAAGGCGAAATGGCGGACGTAGACGCCTTCGACCAGCCCGGCGTGGAAGCGTACAAGCGTATCATGAAGGCAAACCTGGCAAAATGAGGAAGCCGTGAAATACAAAAACGGCGGAAATGCCCTTTTGGGGGAAAGTGTAGCGAAACATACACTTTCCTCCTTTTTTTTGAGTCCTTTTGCGGTTTTGCAGATTCGTTACATCTTGCCTCTTGCGTAAAGTCAAAAAGTCAAATATAATAAGGAAAAGAGCTTTCCCTTTTACGCTTTGATGGAAAGCTTTCCGGTCCTTACGGGGAACCGGGCCCGGTCCGTCTGCCGGGAGAGTGGAAAGAAAGCAGGTATCATTATGAAGAATATGGCAGATGCGATAGAGAGTTTCATTATCGGCCAGATGCTGGCAGCGAGCCAGAATGCCGTCATGGTGCAGCGCAACGAGCTGGCGGACCGCCTTTCGTGCGCACCTTCGCAGATCAGCTACGTGCTGTCCACGCGGTTTACGCCCGATAAGGGCTACCTGGTGGAATCACGGCGCGGCAGCGGCGGATTCATCCGTATCGTCCGGATTCTGCCGGACGAAAAGGAACCCGAGGCGGAACCGACGGTCGACGAAGTGCTGGATTACTGGCTGAAGAACCGTATGCTGACGGCGCGGGAGCATGCGCTGCTGAAGTACCTTATGGGTATCCTGGCCGTCACTGAGGAAGACAAGCGGCAGGTGCTGCGTCAGGCCGTAAAGAAGATGGTCGAGGCGAAGTGAGCCCCTCTATCCGGAAGGAGGTCCCATTATGTTATGTGAACGTTGTCATCGGCGGGAGGCGACGGTTAACGTCGTCACCGTCATCAATAAAGAGAAAGTAAGTAAGTGGCTCTGCAGCGAATGTGCCAAGGAAGTGGCGGCACAGGGCATGCAGGCGGGGCATCAGGATGCGGAGACAGCCCGTAATTTCCTGGAGGAGCTGTTCGGATCCATGATTCCCTTCCAGGGAGCTGCGGACGAGGAAGCGTCGGGGCGGGAAGGCGGTGCGGGCAAGTATACGACGGCCCTGAACCGGACCCTGCTGGACGCGTCGCGGCTGGCGCATCGGCGCGGCAGCGACGAACTGGGCACGGAACACGTGCTCTGGGCCATGCTGCAGGTGGGCGACAGCGAGGCATCCCATCTGCTGGTCCATTGCGGCGTGGACAAGTACACCCTCATGGGTGAGCTGGAAACGTGGATGCCGCGCAAGGACAAGGACGGCAAAGTGCCGCCTTCCTACTCGAAAGAGATGCGGGCCGCGCTGGAATACGCGGAATCCTTTACGAAAGCGGACGGCCTGTACAAGGTAAGTTCCGGGCATATGCTGCTCGGCATCCTGGCCGTTCCGGAAAGCGTGGCAGGCCGCGTCCTGGCGCGCTTCCACATTACGCTGGAGCGCGTCCAGGGCATGATGCACGAGGAGTTCATCCGCACGCGGGCCCTGCCGGAGGGCAATCAGTTTGAGTCGCAGGCCCTGAAGGAACAGCAGGCTTCGCAGGAACGCAAGGTCCTGAAGCTGCTGGAAGGCTTCGGCCGCAACCTGAACGAGCTGGCCAGGCAGGACAAGCTGGATTCCGTCCTGGGGCGGGACCGCGAGCTGGAAACCGTGATGCGCATCTTGTGCCGCCGGACCAAGAACAACCCGGTCATCATCGGCGAGGCCGGCGTCGGCAAGACAGCGCTGGCGGAAGGGCTGGCACAGCGGATTGTGCATAAGGAGGTTCCGGAATTTCTGCAGGAGAAAGTCATCTTTTCCCTGGAGCTCGGCTACGTGGTGGCGGGGGCCAAATACCGCGGCGAACTGGAGGAACGCCTGCGCAACATCATTGAGGCCGTGAAACACAGTCCCAACATCATCCTCTTCATCGACGAAATCCAGATGCTGATGAACGGCGGAACGGACGGCAACATGAGCATCGGCAACATCATCAAGCCAGCCCTGGCACGGGGGGAGCTCCATGTCATCGGGGCTACGACCATCGAAGACTACCGCAAGAGCATCGAAAAGGACGCCGCCCTGGAACGCCGCTTCCAGCCGGTGCGTGTCGATGCGCCCGACGTGAAGGCGTCCCTGGCGATTTTGAAGCACCTGGCGCCGCGTTACGAGGCGTACCACCATGTGCAGATCCGCGAAGGGGCCCTGGAGGCGGCCGTCAAGTTGTCGGACCGCTACCTGCCCGACCGCAATCTGCCGGACAAGGCCATCGACATCATGGACGAGGCCTGTGCTTCCGTGCGGATGCACAGCGTCAAGGACTTTACCGGTGAAATGGGAGACCCTGTCGTCGACGAGGATGTAGTGCGCATGGTCATTTCCCAGTGGACCAACATTCCGCTGACCCGACTGACGACGGCAGACTCGAAAAACCTGGTCAAGCTGGAGGAGCAGCTTCATGACCGCATCGTTGGCCAGAACGAGGCGGTCCACGCCGTGGCGCAGGCTGTGCGCCGCGCCCGTGCCGGCATGAAGGATCCGCACCGTCCGGTCGGCACCTTCCTGTTCCTCGGCCCGACAGGCGTCGGCAAGACGGAACTGGCGAAAACCCTGGCGGAGAACCTGTTCGGCGACGAACGGGCCCTGATCCGCATCGACATGAGCGAATATATGGACAAGTACACCTCGAGCCGCCTTATCGGCGCGCCTCCGGGTTATGTGGGCTACGAGGAAGGCGGCGTGCTGACGAGTGCCGTCAAGCACCGCCCCTATTCCGTCATCCTGCTGGATGAGATTGAGAAGGCTGACCCGGACATCTTCAACCTGCTGCTGCAGATTATGGATGACGGCCGCCTGACCGACGGACAGGGCGTGACGGTGGATTTCCGCAATACGGTGCTCATCATGACGAGCAATGCCTGCGCGGAACTGATGAGTGAAAAGCAGACCCTGGGCTTCGGGGCCCATGCCGAGGCGGATGTGGCGAACAAGAAGGACAAGGTCCTGGAGGGAATCCGCAGCATCTTCCGCCCGGAATTCCTGAACCGCCTGGACGAGATCCTGGTCTTCGACCCGCTCACTAAAAAGGATCTGGCCCGCATCGTGGACAAGATGCTGGAAGAGCTTCAGGGCCGTTTGGATGAGACGGGACTGCGGCTGTCCGTGACGCCGCTGGCGAAGGACAAGCTGCTCCAGGTCGGCATGGACATGCGTTACGGCGCGCGTCCGCTGCGCCGCGCCCTGCAGCGCGAAATCGAGGACAAGCTGGCGGACCTGTATCTGGAAGGAACATTTGAAGGGGGAGACAGAGTCCTTGTCGA
Source organism: uncultured Selenomonadales bacterium (assembly GCA_900316935.1). Taxonomy (GTDB): domain Bacteria; phylum Bacillota; class Negativicutes; order Acidaminococcales; family Acidaminococcaceae; genus Succiniclasticum. The sequence continues at coordinate 15,251 of ONEW01000033.1, read as the reverse complement.
CGTCATCGGCGAGGAGTTCGTCTTCACGAAAATGAAGGAGACCGGCACGCTGGTGCCGGTGGCTGAGGAGCCTGCCCATGTCTAAGACCAAGGTGAAGACCAATTATGTCTGCCAGAACTGCGGCTATGTGACATCGGCCTGGCTGGGAAAGTGCCCCGAATGCGGCACGTGGAACTCCCTGGTGGAAGAAGTCGGGACGAGGACGAAGGATAAAGGGTTCGTCAGTTTCATTGCCGGCAGCAAACCCAAGACCATACGCAGCGTGTCTGCCCAACCTGTTTCCCGCCTCGTGACGGGCATCGGGGAGTTCGACCGCGTGCTGGGCGGCGGCATCGTGCCCGGCAGCCTCGTGCTGCTGAGCGGCGATCCGGGTATCGGCAAGTCGACGATTTTGCTCGACACGGCCATGCGTTTCAGCCAGAAAGGTGTCAAAGTGCTCTACGTGTCCGGCGAGGAGTCGGAAGCGCAGACGGCCATGCGGGCCAGCCGCCTTGGCCATTGCACGGATTCCCTGTTGATCATGACGGCGTCGGAAATCGGCGGAATCCTGGCCCAGGCGGACCAGGAGAAACCGGACCTCCTCGTCGTCGATTCCATTCAGACCATGTACTGCAGCGAGATTGAGACGGCGGCAGGCAGCGTGGGGCAGGTGCGCGAATGCGCGGCCCGCCTGCTGAAATACGCCAAGACGGGCGGCACAGCCGTGCTCATCATCGGCCATGTCACGAAGGACGGGACCATTGCCGGTCCCCGCATCTTGGAACACATGGTGGATACGGTGCTCCAGTTTGAAGGGGACAAGAGTTACACCTTCCGTGTGCTGCGCGCCCTGAAGAACCGCTTCGGGTCAACGGACGAGTGCGGCATCTTTACGATGGAGCAGGGGGGGCTGCAGGAAGTGCCGAACCCGGCCGGCCTGTTCCTGGAGGACCGGGAGGAACCCGTGAGCGGTGCCGTAATCGGCGGCTGCCTGGAAGGGAACCGGCCCATCATGGTGGAGTTCCAGGCCCTGGCGGCCCGGACGCCCTACGGTCTGCCACGGCGTACTGCCGTGGGCTTCGACTACAACCGGGTCAATATGCTCATCGCCATTCTGGAACGGCGCCTGGGCATGGATTTCGGGACGTACGACGCCTATGTGAACGTCGTCGGCGGCATGCGTGTGTCCGAACCGGCGGCAGACCTGCCCGTGCTGGCGGCCCTGGTCTCCAGTTATCGGAACCTGGCCGTGCCGTTCGGGACCCTCACCTTGGGCGAAGTGGGTCTGACGGGCGAAGTGCGCCGTGTGCCCGCTATGGAGCGGCGCATCCTGGATGCAGCCAAGCTGGGCTTCAAACGGTTCGTCGTGCCCCGCGGCAAACTGCAGCTGCCGGCCGGGTTTTCCGGCCAGGTGGTCCAGGTACGCACGGCGGAAGAAGCCCTGCGGGCGATTTTTGGCCGCTGACCAAAAGCCATTCCGGAAAGAAATGACTTTTAGTGCGTTCAAATCTGATTTATAGTTGACAATACAATATGGTTGAGATAAAATTAAAAATTTAAATAGTTGTAGATTGCGGGGATTCGTGATATAATGCAGCTGTAAAGGTTTAATCCTTTACAGCTGTTTTTTTCTGCTGCGGTGAAGGGCCGGCCGAAGGACAGGATTCCAGCCTTCCGGGGGATGGCCGCCGTTGCCGGGACGGACCGGCGGTACCGCGCGGGGTCAATCCAGTAGGGCCTGTGACGCACCTCTTTCTAGGATCATTCGGAGAGCCGGTGAACGCGGCTCAATACTAGAAATGGGAGGTGTAAGATGTTCGTAGTGGGTGATAAGGTTGTGTATCCGATGCACGGAGCAGGTGTGGTTCAGGCTGTGGAAGAACGTGTCTTTGACTCGTGTCCCACAAAATATCTCGTCCTCACTATGTACATCGGCCATATGACGGTGCGCATCCCTGTCCAGAATCTGGAAAAGGTGGGCCTGCGGCCCATCAGTTCGCTGAAGACCATGCGGGCTGTGCAGAAGGTGCTCCGGACCGACGTCCAGAACAACATGAAGAGCATCACCTGGAACCGCCGCTTCACGCTGTATATCGACAAAATGAAGAGCGGGAATGTACTGGACCTGGCGGAAGTGATCAGCATCCTGTCCCGCCAGAACGACAAGAAACGGCTTTCCACAGGCGAACGGAGACTGCTCGGTAACGCCCGGCAGATTCTGGCGAGCGAAGTCATGGTCATCAAAAAGAGCGACTTCGAAACGGCGGAAAAGTGGATTGACAAATCCCTCAACCTTGTAAGCTGAGCAGAAGGGTGAACAGGGTTATAACGGTTTTTCCCCTAGCGGGAAAAACCGTTTTTTCGTTTTCTATAAAACTTGTGATTTCCCAACATTTTCACTGTTCATTGCCCTCGTTTTGTAGTAAAATTATAAATACCATGGGTGAGTGTTTCCCTTTTTCGGGAAGGCCTCCTTTCCGTGGGCTTCCTTCAGATTGTGCAAGTTATTTCCCAACGAAAGGAGGTGGAACAGATGCTGCGTAAAATCCTGACACTGGTCATAGCCATCCTGTTCACTATTACCGGACTCATACTCTTGCAAAACGCCTTACCTGAATTATCTGTCTTGATCGGCTATGACATCCACTCCGGCGGGCCTTTCGGCTATTCCTGGATCCATATCCTCTTCGGAGCTGTCAGCATCCTCGTGTTCGGCTGGCTCGGCTGGGTCACCACGCCGTTCCTCATCAAGTATATCATCCGTTTTTCCGAACGGGTGGCGGGGCTGCTCTCCATGGCTCCGTCCGTGGATATCGCCGTGACGCTGATCGGCGTCATCATCGGCCTGGTCCTGGCCAATCTGATTGGCGCGCCTTTTTCGCACCTGCCCATCGTGGGCCCCTATATCCCCGTCGTGCTGAGCGTCATTTTCGCCCTCGTCGGCGCCCAGGTGGCTTTGCGGAAGAGTAAAGACATTCTGGACTTCATCACCCGGCGCCGCTCACACCGGGCCCGTATGGCGGGCAGCCGCTACGGCAAAGACGACGACGGGGACCCACTGTTGTCGGACCTGGCGGGCACGGACGAGTTCCCTATGCCGCAATATACGCGCAATAAACTGCTGGATACGAGCGTCATCATAGACGGCCGCATTGAAGATGTCCTGCAGACGGGCTTCCTCGAAGGCTACATGATTGTGCCTCATTTCGTCCTCGACGAACTGCAGGCGCTGTCCGATTCGGCCGATTCCCTGAAACGGGCGAAAGGCCGCCGCGGCCTGGACCTGATTCAGAAACTCCAGCAGGAAAACCGCCAGATCATCATCATTGAAACATCCGATTACGACGCCATCAGCGGCGTCGACAGCAAACTGGTGGAAATGGCCAAGGACACCGGGTCCGCCATCGTGACGAACGATTTCAACCTGAACAAGGTCGCCACAATCCAGGGCATTGCCGTCCTGAACCTGAACGACCTGGCCAACGCCCTGAAGATCGTCGTCGTGCCGGGGCAGGAACTGTCGGCCACGCTGCTGCGCGAAGGCAAGGAGCACGGGCAGGCCGTAGCCTACCTGCAGGACGGCACCATGATCGTCGTTGAAGACGGGCGCCGTTTCATCGGGAAGACCGTGCGCGTCATTGTGACGTCGGTCTTCCAGACTTCGGCCGGCCGCATGATTTTTGCCAAACTGCCGGCGGCCAGCGCGTAACCACAGGAGGTCCTTATGCATTCCCTTACCGTAATCGTACCGGCCGCAGGCGTCGGCCGACGCCTGGGACGGGGCCGTAACAAGGCCTTCGTGGAAATCGGGGGCCTGCCGCTTCTGGTGCTGTGTCTGCGGATGCTGGCCCGGACGGGCCTGGTGCGCAAAGCCGTCGTCGTGACGGGCGCGGCGGAGCAGGAGGAGACGCGGGTCCTGCTGGAGCGTTACCGCCAGTCCTGCTATCCCGGCCTGGAACTGGTCCTGGCGGCCGGCGGGAAGGAACGGCAGGATTCCGTTGCCAACGGCCTGGCCCTGATTCATGACACGGAAGGATATGTGGCCGTCCACGACGGTGCCCGGCCCTTTGCCGGCAAGGCCGTCTTCGAACGGACCCTGGCCCTGGCCGAACGCTGCGGTGCAGCCATCGCGGCTGTACCCGTCAAGGACACCATCAAGGTGGCCGGGCCGGACGGATTCGTTGCAGCAACCCCTGCACGGGCCACGCTGCGTGCCGCCCAGACGCCGCAGATCTTTGAAATCAGCCTGCTGCGCCGGGCTTACGGCCATCTGGCCGGCCAGGAGCGGGGAGGACATCCCGTGGCGGTGACGGACGACGCCTCCCTGGTGGAGGCCCTGGGGTATCCTGTCGCCCTTGCCGAAGGGTCGCAGGAAAACATCAAGGTAACGACGCCGGAAGATCTGCTTCTGGCGGAAGAGATATTGAAGAAGCAGGACCGGGAAGGGGCGGAGCCGTCCGCCCGCTGATTCCCGCCCTGGCACAAAGGAGCTGGAAAGATGCAATTTCGCGTGGGAACCGGATTTGACGTGCACTGTCTCACGGCGGGCCGCCCCCTGATCCTGTGCGGTGTCACCGTGCCGTATGCAAAAGGCCTGTTGGGCCACAGCGATGCCGACGTGGCACTGCACGCCCTCATGGACGCGCTTTTTGGTGCCGCGGCGCTGGGGGACATCGGGAAACATTTTCCCGACACGGACGACCGTTTCAAGGGGGCCGACAGCCGCGGGCTGCTGGCTGAAACGCTGCGCCTGGTCCGGGCGCAGGGCTGGCAGGTGAACAACGTCGATGTGACCATCATCGCCCAGCAGCCGAAACTGGCGCCTTTCCTGCCGCAGATGAAGGCCCTGCTGGCCAAGGATCTGGGACTGGCGCCCGACGCCGTGAATGTGAAGGCCACGACGACGGAAAAGCTGGGTTTCACGGGCCGCGGGGAAGGCATAGCCGCTGAAGCGGCCGCCAGCCTCGTCAGATCTTGAGCCGCGAAGGATGACAGGCAAGACAATCACCATATGTATGATTTGAATAAAATTTTTGGAGGGATTCTTTTTATGACACAGGAAATTCGCGTACGTTTCGCGCCGAGCCCGACGGGCCCGTTCCACATCGGCGGCGCCCGGAGCGCCCTGTTCAATTGGCTGCTGGCCCGCAAGCTCGGCGGCAAGATGGTGCTCCGCATTGAAGACACGGACCGCAAACGTTCGACGCCCGAATCGGAAGAAAACATCAAGGCGGCCCTGAAATGGCTGGGTATGGACTGGGACGAAGGCGTGGACGTCGGCGGCCCCTACGGCCCGTACCACCAGATGGAACGCCTCGATATCTACCGGAAATTCACGGACCGGCTGCTGGCCGAAGGCAAGGCATACTACTGCTACTGCACGCCGGAAGAGCTGGAAGCCGAACGCCAGGCCCTGCTGCAGGAAGGCAAGATGCCCCGCTACATGGGCAAGTGCCGCAACCTGACGCCGGAACAGCGCGCCCGGTACGAAGCGGAAGGCCGGAAACCCTCCATCCGTCTCAAAGTGCCGGCGGACGAGAAAATCATCGTCCACGACCTGGTACGCGGCGATGTCGAATTCGATTCAAACGGCATCGGCGATTTCGTCATCGTCAAATCCGACGGCATCCCGACCTATAACTATGCCGTCGTCATTGACGACCACCTGATGCATATCACCCACGTCATCCGCGCGGAGGAGCACCTGTCCAACACGCCGCGGCAGCTGCTTGTCTACGAAGCCCTGGGTTTTGAGGAACCGGTCTTCGGCCATATCTCCCTGATCCTCGGCCCGGATCACACGAAGATGTCCAAACGGCACGGCGCCACTTCCGTCGATGCCTACCGCCGGAAGGGCTACATTCCCGAAGGCCTGGACAATTTCCTGGCCCTCCTGGGCTGGGCTCCTTCCGGGGAAAAGGAAATCTTCACGATGGAAGAAGCCGTCCAGGAGTTCTCCCTGGAACGCGTGGCCAAGAATCCGGCCATTTTCGATTTCAAGAAGCTGGACTGGATCAACGGCCAGCATATCCGCCGCATGGCACCGGAAAAATTCTTTGAATTGGCCCGGCCGTTCATGATCCAGGCTGGTTACATGACGGGGGAGGAAACGGGGGAACAGCTGGAATGGCTGAAGAAGGTCATCGCGACGGCCCAGACGCAGGTCGACTACGGCGCACAGATTCCGGAAAAGGTGGACATGTATTTCTCCGATGATTTCGATTTTGAAAATGAAGAAGCGGCGGCTGTCCTGAAGGAGGAAACGGTGCCGCTGGTCCTGCGGTCCCTGAAGGCCGAACTGGAAGCCCTGCCCGCCGTGGACCACGACTCGGTCAAGGCCTGCTTCAAAAAGGTGCAGAAGGGCAACAAACTGAAAGGCCAGCAGGTCTATATGCCGGTCCGCGTCGCCCTGACAGGCAACCAGCATGGTCCGGAACTGGCGGAAATGATTCCCCTCATGGGTCTGGAACGCGTGGAAAAACGCATTGAGAAGAGCCTGGCCAAGGCCGGCATCCGGCTCTGAGGCAGGACGGCTGCGTTGGCGGCCTGCCGGACGATACATCCAAAGGAGACAGGAGTACACACATTATGGGTACGAAAGAAATCAAAGTCTACAACACGATGAGCCGCAAAAAGGAGACCTTCGTCCCCCTGCAAGAGGGCAAGGTCAGCATCTACGTCTGCGGCGTCACCCCCTATAACCATCCCCATATCGGCAACGCCCGTCCTTTCGTGACGTGGGATGTCATCCACCGTTTCTTCGAACACGAAGGGTACGACGTGACCCATGTGCAGAACTTTACGGACGTGGACGACAAGATCATCAACACCGCCAATGCGGAAGGCGTGCTGTGGAGCGACATCTGCGGCCGCTATATCAAATCCTATTTCGAAGTCATGGATCAGTTGAACGTGCGCCGCGTGCAGGTCTATCCGCGCGTGTCCGAGCACATTCCCGACATCATACGGACCGCCCGGGCACTGATTGACAACGGCCTGGCCTATGTGGTCGGCGGCGATGTCTACTACAGCGTCGAAAAGTTCCCGCGCTACGGCATGCTGTCGGGCCGCGAACTGAGCGACATGATGGCCGGTGCCCGCGTCGACGTGGACGAGCGGAAGCGGAACCCCATGGATTTCGCCCTCTGGAAGGCGGCGAAACCGGGCGAACCTGCGTGGGATTCACCCTGGGGCAAGGGCCGTCCTGGCTGGCACATCGAATGCTCGACCATGAGCATGAAGTATCTGGGCCGGACCTTCGACCTGCACGGCGGCGGCAGCGACCTGATCTTCCCGCACCACGAAAATGAGATCGCCCAGTCCGAAGGCGCCACGGGGTTCCATCCCTTCGTGCGTTACTGGATGCACAACGGGTTCATCACGGTCAACGAGGAGAAGATGTCCAAATCCCTGGGCAACTTCTTCACGGTCAAAGACATCCTGGAACATTTCGATGCGGAAACGCTGCGATTCTTCATCGTCTCCACCCATTACCGGAGTCCCCTGGACTTCAGCGACCAGCGCCTGAAGGAGGCCGGGGCGGCCCTGCAGCGCCTGCGCACGGCCCGGGAAAATCTGGACGCCCTGGGCCGGGTGATCAGCTGCGGTCCGTCGGAATACAGCCTGACGGTGCGCCCGAAGGTGGCGGAACTGCGCGAGGCCTTTATGGACGCCATGCGCGACGACTTCAACACGGCCCTGGCCATCAGCCACTGGTTCGCCCTGGCCAAGGAAATCAACATCTACAAGGCCAAGGTGGATGGCGGCGAAGAGCGGCCTGACGGCAAGCTCCTCGACATGATGGAGAAGACCTTTGACGAATTCGCCTTCATCATTGGTGTCCTGGAACAGCATACAGCGGAAGGGAACGGCGCTGCCGGCTTGGAAGGCAAGCTGATGGAAATCCTGATCGGGCTGCGCCAGGAAGCGCGGAAAGCTAAAAACTACGCCCAGGCGGACGCCATCCGGGACAAACTGGCGGCAGCCGGCGTGGTCATCGAGGATACCCCGCAGGGACCGAAGTGGAAGAGACAGTGAAGTTCGAACGGTTTACGGAATTGAAGAAACAGGCCCTGGCCTTATGTGCGGAAGAGGGACGGCCCCTGCCGGATCCCGGCCAGATGAACCCCATTGTGCTGGCCCTGATCGGGGACAGTGTGTTCACGTTCTACGTGCGGCTCCGTCTGCTGACGGTATCGAGCCACGTGCAGGTGATTCACACGATTGCGGCGAAGATGGTTTCCGCCGTCCTGCAGTCCAAGGCGTTCCTGCAACTGGAGGGCACCCTGACGCCGGAAGAAAGCGCCGTCGCCCACCGCGGCCGCAATGCCAAATCCCTGGTGCCCAAGAGTGCCACGGTCAGTGAGTACCGGGCCGCCACGGCCTTTGAGACCTTGTGCGGCTGGCTGTTGCTGACGGACCGGGACGAACGCCTGCAGGAATATATGGAGCAGTCTTTCCGCATCATTTCCGAAGCGATGCGCAAGCCCAAGGCCTGCAATACGGAAAGATGAACGGGACCGGACTCCGGCCCCAGGAAGCAGAGGAGAGGAAGAGTTTTATGTATGTCAAGTTGTTACGGCACACGCCGGACCCGGAAAAAAGCGTAGCCATGGCGGCCCGTCTCTGCTATTCCGCAGCCGGCGTGGACGACCTGGAAAAGAAGATGACGCCGGAAGAAAGCGCCAAACTGGTCCGCATGCTGGTCCGCATGGGACACCTGTCCACGGTGGAGCACGTGACCTTCACCTTCGCCATTGAAGGCGTATCCCGCGTCCTGACCCATCAGCTCGTCCGGCACCGGATCGCTTCGTACTCCCAGCAGTCCCAGCGGTACGTGAAGGCCCATCATTTCCAGACCGTGGTGCCGCCGACCATCGCAGCCGTTCCGGAAGCGAAGGCCAAGTATGAAGTCTGCATGCAGAACCTGCAGGACCTGTACAACGACCTGGCCGACCAATACGGCGTGCCCGCCGAGGACGCGCGCTATGTGCTGCCTAATGCGGCGGAGACGAAGATCATCTGCACGTTCAATGTGCGTTCCCTGTTGAACTTTTTCAGCCTGCGCTGCTGCACCCGTGCCCAGTGGGAAATCCGCGAGCTGGCGTGGCGCATGCTGGCGGAGTGCCGCAAAGCGGCACCGGTGCTGTTTGAAAAGGCCGGCCCGAACTGTGTGGCCCGCGGCATCTGCACGGAAGGCAGGATGAGCTGCGGTCTGCTGCCGACCGTGAAAGAATACCAGGCTGCCGGCAAGGATGTCGTGCCCCTGTTCCTGAAGGACGGGGCGGCTGACCAGGGCGCCGGCACAGAGAAATGAGAACTGGCGCCGGACACGGCGCCGGACGGGAGAAACCGGAAGTACGGAACGTGAAGGAGAAACAGGACGGCCGCCGGCGCAACCTTCCCCGCAAGCAGGGGCAGGAACCCGGCCGCAGCGAAGTGATTGCCGGCCGCAACGCCGTCATCGAAGCCTTGCAGAGCGGGCGGTCCCTCAACAAGGTCTGCCTGCGCACCGGAGTCCAGGGCGGCAGCATCCTGAAGATCCAGGCCCTGGCGAAGGAAAAGGGCGTGCCCGTAGAAACGGCGCGTGCCGAAAAACTGGACCAGATGGCACCCGGTATCAACCACCAGGGGGTGGCGGCCCTGGCGGCGCCGGTGGCGTTCTCCACCCTGGAAGATGCCCTGCAGCGGGCGGCCGCCAAAGGGGAAGCGCCTTTCCTGCTGCTCCTGGATGAGCTGCAGGATCCTCAGAACGTAGGGGCCCTCATCCGCAGTGCCGACGCGGCCGGCGTACACGGCGTGCTGCTGCCGAAGCGGCACAGCTGCCCCCTTAATGCCGTCGTCGACAAAGTGTCAGCCGGTGCGGTAAGTTATGTGCCGGTCATCTCCATCGGCAACATTTCCCAGACGCTGCAGTCCCTGAAGGAACGCGGGTTTTGGGTGGCCGGGGCCGACATGGATGGGACGGCTGCCTATTTTGACGCCAACCTGACGGGACCCATAGTCCTCGTCGTCGGAGCCGAAGGAAAAGGCCTGGGACGCCTTGTCAAGGAAAACTGCGACATCCTGGTACGCATCCCCATGTTCGGAGGCGTCAATTCCCTGAACGCCTCCGCTGCCGGCGCGGTGCTGCTGTACGAAATCGTGCGCCAGCGCCTCGCGGAGAAGGCGGTCCGGGAAGCTGTGACGGGACAGGGGATGCGGCCATGAAGGAGATCTATCTGGTAGACGGGTACAACGTCATCAATTATTGGCAGGAATTTAACGGCATCCGGGAAAACGACCTGGAACATGCCCGTGACCTGCTGGTCCATAGAATGTCCGAATTCATGGCCTTCCACGGGTATGACGGCACTGTCGTCTTTGACGCCATGGATGTGGCCGGGCCGGAAGAAGTGGAAATGTACGGGTCCCTGCGCGTCGTTTATACGGCGGAAAACGAGACGGCGGACAGCTGGATTGAGCGGGAAGCGTATCAGAAGGCCCGCCGGGACGGCCGCCGTGTTTTCGTCGTCACCAGCGACAAGGCCGAACAAGACAGCATCCTCGGGGCGGGCGGCTTCCGCATTTCCGCCCGGGAATTCCATGAAACCTATCATAAGACCAGGGAACAGATCCACGAGGGCATGGCCCGGCTGCCCGGCCGGACGACCCGGCGCGAACTGGGCGGACGCATTGACGGCGGAGTGGCGCGGCATCTGGAAGAACTGCGGCGCAAGTAAACCGGCCCCCGTGTCATGTTGACGTAGTCCCGGGGTTTTATGTATAATGGGAGTACGCCGAAGGCGTTTACGTCCGTGCCTGAATTCCGGGCCGGCAGGAAAGGAAAGAATGGAATGAGCGAAACTGGCAAAAATCCCTATTCCCGTTTTGCCGGCATGACTGACGAGGAGATCGTCGCCCTGGCAAATTCCGAAGGGAACGTGACGGCGCAGGAGTATCTGCTCCATAAATACCGCAACTTCGTCCGCGGGAAGGCGAAAAGCTATTTCCTGATCGGAGCGGAAAAGGAAGACATCGTCCAGGAAGGCATGATCGGCCTGTACAAGGCCATTCGTGACTTCAAGGTTGACAAACAGTCCTCGTTCCGGGCGTTTGCGGAACTGTGCGTGACGCGCCAGATCATCACGGCAATCAAGACCGCGACCCGGCAGAAGCACATCCCCCTGAATTCCTACGTTTCCTTGAACAAGCCGATCTACGAAGCGGATTCGGACCGCACGCTCATGGACGTGCTGCCGTCCGGCGTGAAGGTCGTCAATCCGGAAGAGATGATCATCCGCCGGGAGGAATTTGCGGAAATCAAGAGCAAGATGAACGACATCCTCAGCGACCTGGAATGGGAAGTCTTCATGAACTACCTGGACGGGAAATCGTACCAGGAGACGGCGGCAGAGCTCAACCGCCACATCAAGTCCATCGATAACGCGCTGCAGCGGGTCAAGCGGAAAGTGGAAAAGTACAAGGAGACCCATGCGGACGACAAGGAGATCAGTTCCGTCTATGCGAATTTCCTTTCTTTGGACAACCGGAAGAAGGAGCGCCAAAAGCGGCGGGAAACAAAAAACCCGAAAGCGGATGGTGAAATGTGATAAAAGTGAAACATCCTGAAGGCATGTTTCCTATTTGCACCGGTTTCTCTTTGTAATAAAAGGATTTTAAAATTTAATATAGAATATAGAAAAAGACAAGGCTGTAAATGGTTCCGGAAACAAAACTAAGGGTCTGTTACAGATCAGGGAGGTCATTATCATGAGTCAAACAGAAGAATTTGAAAAAATCGTCGAAGCGGCAAAAGCGAACAAAGGCGGCGTCGTTTTCGTGACCGGCAAGCCCGGCAGCGGTAAAAGCAAGGTCCTGCGCGAAGCAGCGGAAGACAAGAAATGGGATTACGTGGACTGCCGGATGCTGATTAGCGAAGACTTCCTGGCCGTACCCGGGGACCAGCGCATGGAAAAGGCTCCCGAGCTCATGGGCGCCACGTTGGACAGCTACAACTCCGACGTCATCCTGTTAGATCGTCTGCAGACCTTGTTTGTTCCGGTATTCTGTCTGGATGTAGGATCCCTGCTCCGGACCTTGGGCCAGAAATACGTACTCGTGGCAGCCTGGCCCGGCTATGTGAAAGACAACACCCTGTGCTATGACAAATTCGACGGAACGGAATCCATCCGTATCCCCGTAGACGGCTTCACCATCTGGAACGTGGAATAAATGTACGATGTACCTGTCCCCGGCAGCCGCAAAGGTGCCGGGGACAGGCGTGCTTTTTGGCACCGGTCCCGGCCGTGCTTTCCCGACGGCGGGTTCACCCCGCAGGGAGGCGGCAGGAGGGAGCAATGAATCAAGGGAAAGTTTGACAGGCAAAGCATTATGATTAATTCTAAAGGCACTTTGGCAGTCTTGACAGGCGGCGGCGACTGCCCCGGTTTGAACGCCGTCCTGAATGCCGTCGTGAAGGCGGCCCTGCGTTACGGGTACCAGATTTATGGCATTGAAAACGGGTTCAACGGCCTGGTCAATGACAATATGAAACTGCTGACCTTCCAGGACGTGTCGGGCATCCTGCCCCGCGGCGGAACGGTCCTGGGCACGACGAACCGCGACAACCCCTTCCAGTTCGCCCACGAACAGGAAGACGGTACCATCACCTATACGGACGAACGCGAAACGGTCGTCCGGAACCTGGCCCGGCGCGGCATCGAGGCCCTTATCGTCATCGGCGGCGACGGCAGCCTGGCCATCGGGTCCCAGTTGGCCCGCGAATGCGGCGTCAAGGTGGTGGGCGTACCTAAGACCATTGACAACGACCTGCCCTGCACGGAACGGACCTTCGGATTTGACACGGCCGTGGCCATGGCCACGGAAGCGCTGGACCGCCTGCATACGACGGCCGAATCGCATCACCGCGTCATGCTGCTCGAAGTCATGGGCCGTTATGCCGGCTGGATCGCCCTGCATTCCGGCGTGGCCGGCGGTGCGGATGTCATCCTGATTCCGGAAATCCCCTACCATATGGATGCCATCATCCATAAGATCCACGAGCGGCAGCGCCAGGGAAAAATGTTCAGCATCATCGTTGTGGCCGAAGGGTCGAAACCGGAAGGCGGCGAAATGACGGTGGCCCGCGTGGTAAAGGCCAGCTTCGATCCCATCCGCCTGGGCGGCGTCGGGTTCAAGCTGGCGGACCAGATTGAGCAGGCGACGGGCATTGAGTCCCGCTGCACCGTGCTTGGCTACCTGCAGCGCGGCGGTTCGCCCACGGCATTCGACCGGGTGCTCTGCACCCGCTACGGCGTGGCGGCGGTGGAGGCCATCATCCAGGGAAACTACAATGTCATGGTGGCCCTGCGTAATGATTCCATCGTCCAGGTACCGCTTGAGGAGGCGGGGTCCAAACCCCGCTCCGTACCTTTGGACAGCGAAATCATCAAGGCGGCGCGTTATATCGGCATCAGTTTCGGCGACGAAGTGTGAGATTCCGGCCTCCGGCCGGGGAACCTTTGTTCCCCGGCCGGAGTTTTTTACTGCCTTCAGGCATACGTGGCCGGCGCCGTAAAGTTTACACATTGTTTAACCTATCTTCACTTGCATTGCCATAGGAAGCGTGTATAATAGAAACATGTGTAACGGGACGTGCGCAGCGCGTCCTGCCGTAATATCAAACGACAGTTGTTGCAGGAGCAAACATGAGTGATTATCTGATTGCGGTCATTGTAGGCTGTGTGGAAGGCCTGACGGAATTCATCCCTGTCTCGTCTACAGCCCATATGATCATCGTCGGCCATCTGCTGGGGTTCAAGGGCGATTTCGCAGCCCTGTTCGATGTCTTCATCCAGCTCGGTGCCATCCTTTCCATCATCTTCATTTATAAAGAACGGTTCAGGAGGTTCTTTACGAAGGACGGCTGGAACCGGGAACGGGGCCTCAGCGTCTGGCATATCGCTGCTGGCATGCTGCCGATCTGCATCGTCGGCTACCTGGCCCACGACTTCATCAAGGGACACCTGTTTTCCCCGCTGACCGCAGCTGCCGGCCTGATTGTAGGCGCTTTGCTCATGATGTACGCCGAAAAGCGGCAGGGCGGCAAAAACGACCAGCTCGTCCAGGATATTGACAAGATGAGCATGAAGCAGTGCTTCACCGTCGGACTCTACCAGATTCTGGCCTGCTGGCCCGGATTCTCCCGCAGTGGCTCCACCATCGCCGGCGGCATGCTGGCCGGCGTCAGCCGCAACGTAGCGGCGGAATACACCTTCCTCATGGCGGTACCCCTCATGTTCCTGGCCTGCATCTTCGACCTGGTCAAGAACCTGGACAAGCTGGGGAACGGCGGCGGTGTCGAACTGGCCATCGGCGTTGTGACGGCCTTCCTGACGGCCTACATTTCCGTACTCTGGTTCCTGAAGTTCCTGAAGAATTCCACCCTGACCGCCTTTTCCATTTACCGCATCGTGCTGGCCATCGCGGTGGTCTTCCTGTTTCTGTAAGTGGGGAAGGGAAATCCCAAAAAACAGTTGACAAACAGGGGAGATTAATGTATTATATCTCTTGTCACGAATTGCTGCTGGCATAGCTCAATTGGCAGAGCAACGGTTTTGTAAACCGTAGGTTGTAGGTTCGATTCCTATTGTCAGCTCCAGTAGAAAACTTCCTGGAGAGGTTCCCGAGTGGCTAAAGGGAGCAGACTGTAAATCTGCCGCGTTTCGCTTCGTTGGTTCGAATCCAACCCTCTCCACCATCTCATCGCGGGGTGGAGCAGTTGGTAGCTCGTCGGGCTCATAACCCGAAGGTCGTTGGTTCAAGTCCAGCCCCCGCAACCATGATACAATTGCTGATGTAGCTCAGATGGTAGAGCGCATCCTTGGTAAGGATGAGGTCACCAGTTCAATCCTGGTCATCAGCTCCATACTATGGCGGCATAGCTCAGTTGGCTAGAGCAAGCGGTTCATACCCGCTGTGTCCGGGGTTCAAATCCCTGTGCCGCCACCATACAGAAAGCAAACCTCACAGGGGTGAGGTTTTTTTATTTCCCAGAGCAAAATTGCAGCGGCGTTGCAAAAAAGACTATACCCTGACAGGCGATTTGTGGTATAGTATCTTTGTATCAAGTGAATATCCTTTATTTTTTATTTATTCCATTTCATAACCCTATGACACAGGAGGAAGAGAAAATGGCAAAGGCTCATTACGAAAGAACGAAACCGCATGTCAACATCGGCACCATCGGCCACGTCGACCACGGCAAAACGACCCTGACCGCAGCCATCAC
>ONEW01000021.1 GCA_900316935.1 uncultured Selenomonadales bacterium | reverse complement strand
AGCTAATTCCACCATAGCTCAATGGTAGAGCATTCGGCTGTTAACCGAAGGGTTGTAGGTTCGAGCCCTACTGGTGGAGCCAATGTGGCCGGTTGGTCAAGTGGTTAAGACACCGCCCTTTCACGGCGGTATCGGCGGTTCAAATCCGCCACCGGTCACCACTTTTTTCAGCTTGCTCCGGCAGCTGTTTTTTTTTTTGCCTGATTTCCATCGGGCAGTGCACAGAACCAACATGGAAGAAGGAGCGCGGCGAGGGCCGCGTTTTTTTATACCCTTTTCGCGGCGCCCGGAATGCGCTATAATAAGAAGAAACGCTTTTATTGGTTCAAGACAGTAAGAACATACAGGAGGTTTTCCCATCATGACGTTTTGGAAAAAAGCATCCCTTTTCATGACGACGGCCCTGCTGGCCCTGTGCCTGGCCGTTCCCGCTTTCGCGGCCGGCCTGACGGTTAAGACGAGCAGCATCAGCGAAGACGTGGTCAATGTGGCGGTGCCATACATTGCGGGCAGCCGCGGCGGCAGCGAGGTGGACGCCAAAGTCAACGGTGCCGTGTTCGATGTCATCGACGGCCAGCTGGAAGCACTGCTTCCGGCAGCGGACCGTTCTGCGTTCAAGGCGTCCCATGACAAGGGCGGAACGACCTCGTCCCGCCTGGCCTACCACAAGGAGCTGGTGAAGTTCACGAGCGACAGCGTCCGCAAGGCGAACAGCGAAGTGAAGACGGCCGCTTCCTGGTACGTGCGCAGCGAATACGAGATTAAATCGGCTTCGCCCCGTTTCCTTTCCCTGATCCAGAAGACGACGACCTATTTGGGCGGCGCCCACGACAACGTGGTCTGGACGACGGAAAATTACGACCTGGCGACGGGCAACCCGGTCACGCTGGAGGACCTGTTCGATCCGGCGGCGGATTACAAGACCCGTCTGACGACCCTGATCGGCTGGCAGCAGACCGGTGTGGCGCGCCTGAAACAGCATATGACGGGCCGTGCTGGTGCCGTGGTGAAACCGGTCCAGGTGACGGGAAACGAATTGTTCTACGTCGACAAGGAGCGGAACCTGGGACTTGTCTTTAACCCGGGAGAAATCGCGCCCGTGTCCGAGGGCGTCATCCTCTATGACCTGTCCCTCAATGATTTCGCGGACCTGATTAAATTGTAAGGCCGCATCCAATGTCATTAAAAATAACCGGAAGAGAGTGGCTGCAGGCAGCGGATTTCCATCGGAAGTCCGCTGTTTTGGCACCCGGCCCCGGTCCCTGGAGGACCGGGGCCGCAGGACCGGTAAGGAAAGAGGTTGTTTCAACATGAAGATCATCGACCAGCTGCACAGCGATAACAGAGGCCTTTCGTGCGAACTGTTCCCCCCTAAGGAAGGCGGCCAGCTCGCCAACGCCCTGGACATCGTCCGGGAAATCTCGACACAGGGTGTCGACTTCATCAGCGTCACGTACGGCGCGGCCGGAACGGCCGTGGGCAAGTCCGTGTCCATTGTGTCCGAAGTGGAAAAGTGCGGCATGACGGCCATGGCCCATCTGACCTGCGTCAATGCCACGGCACAGCACATTGAGGAGACCCTGGGCACGTTGCGGGACGCCGGGGTGCAGAACATCTTGGCCCTGCGCGGCGACCTGCCGGCCGGCATGACTCTGGAACACGAGGCGTACCGGCATGCCAGTGACCTGGTGAAGAAGATCAAGGAGTACGGCGGATTCTGCGTCGGCGGCGCCTGCTATCCCGAGGGCCATCCCGAATCGGCGGGCCTGGACGACGACATTGAAAAATTGAAGTACAAAGTGGACAACGGCGTCGACTTCCTCGTGACGCAGATGTTCTTCGACAATACCATCATGTACAACTACATGTACCGCCTGCTGGCGCACGGCATCAATGTGCCCGTCATCCCGGGCATCATGCCGGTCACGAACGCCAGGCAGATTGCGCGCATCTGCAAGCTGAGCGGCACCAAGCTGCCCCTGCATTTCCGCGCCATCGTGGAAAAATTCGCCGACGATTCCGAAGCCATGAAGCAGGCAGGCATCTGCTACGCGACGGCTCAGGCCCTGGACCTTCTGGCCAACGGCTTCAAGGACGTCCACATCTATACCATGAACAAACCCGACGTCATCGGCGGGATGATGGAAAACCTGTCCCATGTCGTGCGTCATGATTGAATCAGAAAGATGGATTGACGATGAACCAGCAAATTCCCTTTGAGGTCGGCGAGGCCCTCCGCTATTTCCGGGCCGCCCCGGATGATTCCCGTGCCGTGGACCTGGTGGACCGGGCCTACGGCCTGCTGCGCCCGGAGCTGCAGCCCCGCTATACCGCCCGGCGGATTGCCTGCCGCACGGAAGGGCAGGGCACAATGGCGGACTGCGTCGTCCTGGACGGCGGCATCGTGTTCCACAGCAAGGCACTGGCCCGTTATGTCGGGGGGAGCCGGGAACTGTTCCTCTTCGGTGCCACCCTGGGCAGCCGGATTGACAGCACCTTGCGGCGCATGGCCGTCCGGAGCGTGTCGGAAGCGGCGGCCGGGCAGGCTGTGGCCGCCGCGCTGATTGAATCCTACTGTAATGCCTGCTGCCGGGAACTGGCCCGGGAACTGCCGCAGGGCCAAAAGCTCAAGGGACGCTTTTCCCCCGGCTACGGCGACTGGGACCTGGCGGAGCAGCGGCTCCTGTTCCGCGCGCTGGACTGCGCCCGTACCATCGGCCTGACCCTGACGGACCGTTGCATGATGGCGCCCGTCAAGTCCGTGACGGCCGTCGTGGCCATTGCCGGAGCGGCAGACCCCCTGGTGGATCCGGAAGAGGCGGAGCGCCTGGTGGCCGCCGCGGAGGCGCAGCACAGCAAATGCCAGGACTGCGATAAGACAGACTGTGAATTCAGGAGGACTTGAACAGCATGACCATCCGTAACTTATTAGGCAAAGAACTGTTATATTTCGATGGAGCCATGGGTACGCAGTTGCAGGCAGCCGGCCTGCAGCCGGGCGGGAACACGGACCTGTGGAACCTGTCCCATCCCCAGGTGGTGACGGGCGTCCATAAGGCCTACATCGCCGCCGGTGCCAATATCCTCAAAACGAACACGTTCGGTGCCAACGCCTTGAAACTGGCCGGTACGGGCTATACGGTGGAAGACGTCGTGGCAGCGGCTTTCGCCAATGCCCGCCGTGCCTGGGAGGAAAGCGCCGCGCCGGCAGACCGTCGCTTTACGGCCCTGGACCTGGGACCGACAGGGAAATTGATTGAACCTTTCGGCGACCTGCCCTTCGAAAAGGCCGTCGCATTATATGCGGAAACGGTGCGGGCCGGCGTCCGGGCCGGCGCGGACCTGGTCCTCATTGAGACCCAGAGCGATACGTATGAGGCGAAGGCGGCCATGGTGGCTGCGCGGGAGAACAGCGACCTGCCGTTCTTCGTCACCTTCACCTTTGATCAAGACGGCAAGCTCTTGAACGGGGCCGATGTGGAAACGGCCGTGATCCTGGCCGATGCCCTGGGCGCCGCGGCCGTGGGCTTCAACTGCGGCGTCGGTCCCGACGTCATCCAGGAACTGGTCCTGCGCGCCCGGGCGGTTACGGACCTGCCCCTTATTGCCAATCCCAACGCGGGCCTGCCGGAAACGAAAGACGGTGTCACGGCCTGGGGTGTCACAGCGGACCGGTTTGCCGCCGACATGGCGGTCATCTGCCGGCGCGGGGCCTCTGTACTGGGCGGCTGCTGCGGTACGGGGCCGGACTACATCCGCGCCGTCGTGGAAGCGACGCACAACCTGCCCGTGCCGTCTGCCGCCGGTACATACCGGACGGCCGTGACGGGCTACGGCAGCCCGGTCTTTTTCGGGGAGGCGCCGGTCCTCATCGGCGAGCGCATCAACCCGACGGGCAAGGCCCTGCTGAAGGAGGCTCTGCGGCGGCAGGACATGGACTATGTGTGCCGCCTCGGCTTGGAACAGCTCGACAAGGGGGCTTCCATCCTGGACGTGAATGTCGGTCTGCCGGGACTTGACGAAGCGGACACCATGGTCCGGGCACTGCGGGCCCTCCAGGGCATCACGCCGGTACCCCTGGAACTGGATACGGCGGACCTGACCGCCATGGAACGGGGACTGCGCCTCTACAACGGACGGCCGCTCCTCAATTCCGTGAACGGCAAGGAAGAGTCCCTGGCGGCAGTCCTGCCGCTGGCCAAACGGTATGGCGCCGTCGTCGTGGGACTGTGCCTTGATGAAGGCGGCATCCCTGACACGGCGGAAGGGCGCCTGGCCATCGCGGAGAAGATCCTGGCCCGCGCCAGGGCGGCCGGCCTGCGGGAACAAGACATCCTGATCGATCCGCTGGCCCTGACCGTGAGTACGTCGGGCCGCAACCCCGGTATCGACCTGGACGTCATCCGCGCCCTGCAGCGGCGCGGCATCCATACGGTCATGGGTGTTTCGAACGTGTCCTTCGGTCTGCCCAACCGGGACGCCATCAACAGCACCTTCCTGGCCCTTGCCATGGAGGCAGGCCTGGCGGCGGCCATCCTGAATCCCCAGAGCGAACGCATGCGGGAAACCTGTGCGGCCTATCTGGCCCTGAAAGGGAAGGACGAAGGCTGCCGGGACTATGTGGCGGCCTATGCCGGCGCGCCGAAGGCGGCGCCCCGTACGGCCGTGGCCGAATACAGCCTGGAGGACGCCATCGTCAAAGGCCTGGCCGACCACAGCCGGACGGCAGTGCGGAAGCTGCTCGACGAGAAAGTGCCTCCGCTGGACATCATCAACGGGTCCGTCATCCCGGCGCTGAACACCGTCGGCGACGGGTTCGGGAAAAAGACCCTGTTCCTGCCGCAGCTGCTTATGAGCGCCGATGCGGCGAAAGCGGCCTTCGACGTGTTGAAGGAGGCCATGCAGGCTTCCGGGGCGGCCGGCAAGGCGCCGGGGAAACCTATCGTCCTGGCTACGGTCCAGGGCGATATCCACGATATCGGCAAGAACATCGTCAAGGTGCTGTGGGAGAACTATGGCTACAACGTCCTCGACTTGGGACGCGACGTGGCGCCGGAAACCATCCTGGCCGCCGTGGTGGAGCACGGGGCGGGGCTGGTGGGCCTGACGGCCCTCATGACCACTACCGTACCGGCCATGGAGGAAACCATCCGCCTGCTCCGGGCACACAAGGTGCCGGTGCAGATCCTTGTCGGCGGCGCCGTGATGACGGCGGATTACGCGGCGCGCATCGGCGCCGACGGGTATGCAGGCGACGCGGTAGCGGCTGTCGACTTCGCCAATCGCGTGATAACTGTCACCAAATGATAAGTGACAGAAACATATTCGCGCCACAATGATGAAAATTCACCGTGCGACAGCTTGAAACAAGCGGACCGCTGCAGGGAGATACCCCTGCAGCGGCCTTTTTTGTGTAATGTATATTACATATTCACAGCGTATCTTGTATACATGACATAGAAAGTCACAAAAGTTCACAGAAATGAAAAATTCAATGTCTTTTAATGATGGACATAGTCCATTCGCGTTTTTTAAAAAGTCTTTTAAATACGTACAAATACACTTTTTTGACCGTAACAAATGGACTAATTATAGAGAAATAGTTACATAATAAAAAATGGAGAACGCAATTTTGAATTTTATTTGTTAAAGAATGAACAATTGTCAAAAAAAGATTCAGATGTTATAATCACAATATCTTAAGCTTAAAGGCACTGCAAAGTGTAAGGAGGGGTATTCATATGAAAAAATTTGTTTCTGCAATGCTGGCTATGGCTGTATCGGCAGCCCTGATTGCGGGCTGCGGCGGCGGTGACAAGAAGGCGGACAAGGGGTCCGGCGGCGGTGACACGGTCAAAGTCGGCGTCTTCCTTCCCCTGACCGGCGACAATGCGGCAGGCGGCGAACTGGAACTGCGCGGCATCAAGCTGGCCAACAAGCTCCACCCCGAAGTCAACGGCAAAAAGATTGAGCTGGTCGTTGCAGATAACAAATCCGATAAAGCGGAATCGGCCAACGTAGCGGCCCGCCTGATTGAAAAAGACAAAGTAAAGGTCATCCTGGGTACCTATGGTTCGTCCCTGGCCATGGCGGCCGGCAACATCGTAAGGGATGCCAAGGTCCCTGCCATCGGCACGAGCTGCACGAACCCGCAGGTCACGAAAGGCAACGACTACTACTTCCGTGCCTGCTTCATCGACCCCTTCCAGGGCACCGTCATGGCGAACTACGCATATAAGAAGGGTGCCCGCAAGGCAGCCATCGTACAGGAAGTTTCCAATGACTATTCTGTAGGCCTGTCCAAGTTCTTCAAAGAAGCCTTCGAAAAACTGGCCGGCGCCGGCAGCGTCGTGGAAACGGCCAATTACCAGACCGGCGACAAGGATTTCACGGCCCAGCTGACCAACCTGAAGGCTAAGAATCCGGACGTCGTCTTCGCACCGGGCAACTTCACCGAATCGGCCCTGCTGATCAAGCAGGCCCGGCAGTTAGGCATCAAGGCGCCGTTCCTCGGCGGTGATACCTGGGAGACCCAGGAATTCATCAACGTCGGCGGCAAAGAAGTGGAAGGTGTCTGCTTCTCCAGCGCCTTCGACCGCGAAAAGGCAGCCACCCCGGAAGCCAAGAAGTTCATGGAAGCCTATGTCAAGGAATATAATGGCCAGCAGCCTGGCGGCCTGACCGCTATGGCGTACGATGCCTACCTGATTGCCTACAACGCCTTGAAAGCGGCCGGCACGGAAGACAGTGTCAAGATCCGCGACGCCATTGCCAAGACGAAGGATTTGGAAACCACGACCGGCACGACCACACTGAACCAGGACGGCGACCCGATTAAGAACGCCGTCATCAAGACGGTCAAAGACGGCAAGTTCACCTATCTTGATACGGTAACGCCGGATGACCTGAAAGCGAAATGACCGGCCCAGGCCGGCTGAACGGGCGGTGCCCGGCCGTTCCTTTGGGAATGCACCGCGGAATCCCTGAAATCTCTGCCTTTTCCTGCCGCCGCACGGTGGCAGGGGAGGCTCTGTAAAGCTGATTTTACTGCTTCCTTTCCACCGGGGGAAGGAAGCAATTATTTTATGTTTGAGGTGCTATCATAATGGAGATTTTTCAAGCTATTGCCAATATGACTGCAGCGGGCTTCGCGCAGCATCTGGTAAACGGTATCTCCTTAGGCAGCCTGTATGCCCTGATTGCCATCGGTTACACCATGGTGTACGGCATCCTGCTGATGATCAATTTCGCCCACGGCGATATCGTCATGATGGCGTGCTACTTTGCCTTCTTCGGCATTACGGCATTCCACATCCCCTGGTACCTGACCTTCGTCGGGACCATCATCGCGACGGCCCTTCTGGGCGTCATCATCGAACGGACGGCCTACCGCCCGCTCCGTGACGCGCCGAAGAACTCCGTCCTCATTTCCGCCATCGGTGCATCCTTCCTGCTGGAAAACTTGGCGAACTATCTGTTCAGCGGACGTCCTATGCATTTTCCGGACATCCCGTTCCTGTCCAGCATGGTCCCCGTCGGCGGCGTGCAGATCCAAGCCATCTGCTTCTTTATTCCGGTCGTCACCGTCCTCTGCCTGGTCCTGCTGCTCCACATCGTCAACCATACAAAGACCGGTATGGCCATGCGGGCCGTTTCGAAAGACTATGAAATCGCCCGGGTCATGGGCATCAATATCGACAATGTCATTTCCATCACCTTCGCCCTCGGTTCTGCCCTGGCGGCGGTGGGCGCCATCATGTGGGGCATCCGCTATCCCGGTATCACGCCGTACCTGGGCGTCATGCCCGGCCTGAAATGCTTCATTGCGGCTGTCGTCGGCGGAATCGGCAACATCAAGGGCGCCGTCCTGGGCGGCTTCATCCTGGGCCTCGGCGAAATCCTGATTGTCGCGTTCTTCCCGGCCTTTTCGGGCTACCGCGATGCCTTTGCCTTCATCGTGCTGATCCTTATCCTGTTCTACAAACCGACGGGCCTCCTCGGGGAAACTACAACGGAGAAAGTGTGAGAAATATGAATAAGAATGGTAAACGAAATTTCTTGCTGACCGTTGTGGCACTTATCGTACTCTTCGGTCTGTCCTGCTTCGTGCAGGGCGAGGTGGATGCCTATATCCGCCGTATCGTCAACTTGTGCCTGATTTATGCCATCATCGGCTTGTCCATGAACATCACGAACGGTTTCGCCGGCCAGTTCTCCCTGGGGCAGGCAGGCTTCATGGCCATCGGCGCCTACATGGTCGGTATCTTCACGGTGCCGGTCAACCTGCGTGCCGACGTGTTCTACGCCGTGCCGATGAATCCGCATCTGGTCAACATCTATATGCCTTTGTGGCTGGCCCTCATCATGGGCGGGATCCTGGCGGCCATCGTGGCCGGCCTCATCGGTACGCCTGTCCTGCGTCTGCGCGGGGACTATCTGGCCATTGCCACCCTGGGCTTCTCGGAAATCATCCGTATCATCATTACGAACGCCAACACCATCACGAACGGTGCCCTGGGCATCAAGAACATCCCGTCCCTGAACGATGTGCGTTACATCTTTTTGGCGACGGCCGTGTCCTACATCCTCATGACGCTGCTCCTGAGTTCTTCCTACGGGCGGGCCTTCAAGGCCATCCGCGAAGATGAGATCGCGGCGGAAGCCATGGGCATCAACCTGTTCCATCACAAGAACCTGGCTTTTATGGTCAGCGCCTTCTTCGCCGGTATCGGCGGCGGTCTCTACGGTGCCCTGCTGGGGACGGTCGACCCGAAGAACTTCCTTTTCACGCTGACCTACAACTTCCTGCTCATCATCGTCCTGGGCGGCATGGGTTCCGTCACGGGCAGCATGCTCGGGGCCGTCATCGTCACGGCCGGCCTGGAATACCTGCGTATCTTTGACGAACCGCTGGAAATCATGGGGGTGGCCATCCCCTTGTTCCGGCCGGGCCTGCGCATGGTCGTGTTCTCCGTGCTGCTGATGGTCTGCGTCCTCTTCTGGCGCCACGGGATCATGGGCACCAAAGAGTTCACGTGGGACAAGCTGATCAACTTCCTCAAACATCCGAACTTCGGACGGAAGAAGGAGGTGCAGCGTAAATGACCCAGAACGTACTCCGCACCGAACATGTCACGCAGCGGTTCGGCGGCGTCATCGCCGTCAATGACCTCAACATTGAGGTCAACGAACACGAAATCATCGCCCTCATCGGGCCAAACGGCGCCGGCAAGACGACGGCCTTTAACGACATCACCGGCGTCTACAGGCCGACACAGGGACGGGTCATCTATACGGGCAAGGACGGGAAGGAAATCGATATTACGGGCAAAAAGCCGAGCGACATCGCCACACTGGGCGTCGCACGCACTTTCCAGAACATCCGCCTGTTCAAGGACCTGAGCGTCTATGAGAACGTGCTCATCGCTACACACCTGCATCTGAAGAGCAATTTCCTGTCGGCCATGTTCCGCCTGCCCTGGTACCGCCAGGAAGAGGCCCGCATGCACGAAACCGTGGAGCGTTTCCTGAAGGAAGTCAACCTGTGGGACGTGCGCAATGAAAAGGCTTCGTCCTTGCCGTACGGCCGCCAGCGCTACCTGGAGATCATCCGCGCCCTGGCGACGGATCCGAAGCTGCTGCTCCTGGACGAGCCGGCAGCGGGCATGAACCCGAAGGAGACGGCGGAATTGACGGAATTCATCCGCCGCATCCGTGACGAACACAATCTGACGATCCTCATGATCGAACACCATATGGATCTGGTCATGGAAATTTCCGACCGCATCTATGTCCTGGACTTCGGCAACACCATCGCTAAAGGCGACCCGGCGGCCATTCAGAACAACGAACGCGTCATTACGGCTTATCTGGGGGAGGATGAAGATGCTTAAAGTACGAGACCTGGTTGTCGCTTACGGCGGCATTGAAGCCCTCAAAGGCATTTCCATCGACGTCCCTGACGGGCAGATCATCACCCTGATTGGTGCCAACGGCGCTGGCAAGAGCACGCTCCTGCGCACCATCATGGGCCTGGAAACGGCCAAGAACGGCACCATCACCTACGACGAAGAAGAACTGAATTCCCTCAACTCCCAGCACATCGTGGAGCGGGGCATCACGCTGGTGCCTGAAGGACGGCGCATTTTCCCGAACCTGACCGTCCTGGAGAACCTCAGAATCGGCGCCTACCTGCGCAAGGACAAGGCCGGCATCGCCGAAGACATCCAGCGCATTTACGAACTCTTCCCCCGTCTGGAGGAACGCAACTGGCAGATGGCCGGCACCCTGTCCGGCGGCGAACAGCAGATGCTGGCGGTGGGCCGTGCCATGATGTGCCGCCCCAAACTGATCATGATGGACGAACCGTCCCTGGGCCTGGCGCCCCTGGTCATCAAGGAAATCTTCCGCATCATCCAGCGCATCAACGAAGCGGGGACGACGGTGCTTCTGGTCGAACAGAACGCCAACATGGCCCTTAAGGTGGCCCACAAAGCCTACGTCCTGGAAACGGGCCGCATCCGCATGGAAGGCACGGGGCGCGAGCTCTTGGAAAACGAAGAAATCAAGGAAGCCTATTTGGGCAAAAAGAAAAAATAGGGTACCTCATTCATTTCGGGTTCCGGTACACCGTACCGGGACTCATTTTTTATTGCTCTTTGCCCGGTTTGCCGTTACAATAAAAGAGGTAAAGAAGAGGCACTGCCGCAAAAGGGAGGAAGACGAAATGCTGGATCGGGTCGCCCGGACTGTGCTGCAGGGGACAAGACGGCATAAACGGGTTCTGCTGGCCTGCCTCTATGCGCTGCTGATTCTGGCGCTGTATCTGGCGCCCGGCGTGTTCCGCCCGCGTTCCGTCGAAGAGGCGCGGGTCTTCGTGGCCTCGTTCGGGGCCCTGGCACCGGCCGTCTACGTAATCCTCTATACGCTACGGCCCCTGCTCCTTTTTCCGGGCCTGATCCTGAATCTGGCCGCGGGCATCCTGTTCCCGCCCCTGCTGGGCATCCCGTGCCTCCTTCTGGGCGGCCTGGGCAGCGCCACGGTGCTCTTTGTGCTGGCCCGTACCGGGGCAGGACGCACCTTCCTCGACCGGTACGGCGGAAAATGGGGCGGCCGCATCCACCGCTACCTGTCGGCAGAAGACAGTGCCTTCACCCATATGCTCTGGCTGCGCACGGTGCCGCTCTTTCCCTATGACGCAATCAGCCTGGCGGCCGGCTGCACAGCGCTGCCTTACGGTACCTTTGCGGCGGCGACGGTTCTGGGCATGCTGCCTGGCGCCATCGCGTTCAACATTATCGGCAACGGTCTCGGTACGGATGCCGGCCTGGCCGCTTCGGCCCTGTCCCTGGCGGCGGCCTTCGGCATCCCGCTTGTATGTTGGCATCGGAAGAAAGGGAAAAATCCATGGAAAAGAATGTAGAAACGGAATTAAAGCTGCTGTTTGGGAAAAGGGAACTCAAAGCCCTGCTGGAACTGCCCCTGGTCACGAAAAAGACCATCAAGGGAAGCCATCAGTCGCTGAAACTCGTCAACGCCTATTACGATACGCGCGACCTGATTCTGCGCCAGGCCGGCATTGCCTACCGCATCCGCCAGACCGGCAAGGCTTTCGAACAGACCGTCAAGATGTCGAAACGGGCGGCCGGCGGCCTCACGTCGCGGGGCGAATACACGGTTTCCGCCAAAGGCTGGCATCCGGCCCCCGACAAGTTCAACGGCAGCGGCCTGCCCCTCGATCTGGAAGGCCTTCTGGGCGGCGCCATGCTGGAAAAACTCTTTTCCGTACGCGTCCGCCGCGAAGTGCGTCTTCTGCAGGTCACGAAAGAGACCGTAGTGGAGATGGCCATCGACGAGGGCCATGTCCTGGCCGGCAAAAAGAAGGACACCATCAACGAGGTCGAATTGGAACTGAAGGAAGGCCGGTTGGGGGACCTGCTTGAGTTTACGGCCCAGATTGCCCAGCGTATCCCGTTCTTCACGGAATCGCGCAGCAAATACGTGCGCGGTCTCAATCTCCTGGGCAAGATGGATCCGGCTGCCCAGGCCTGGACCTCTTTCGAGCCGGAAGGGAAAAGCAGTTACGCCGGTGCCGTGAAAGGACAGATCTATCAATACGGCACGCGCATCCTGGAAGAGCAGAATGCCTTCCGCGAGAGTCATATCGAGGAAGAGGCGGACCGCATCTTCCTGCCCTCCTTCCGTACGATCCTCCGCAACCTGTTCTGGGTCCGCACCCTGTTCGACAGGGCTCACGGTTTGGTGATGAACCTCCGTACTGTGACGGAGCCGCTGGAAAAACTGCACACCTTGAAAGAATTCCGTGCCACGTGGCGCAAACTGTACAAATCCGCCGGCCCCCTGGCTGGCAGCGATAAATTGACGGACCTGGTGGAGAAGGACATTGCCCGGACGGCGGATAAGATCCGCGGACAGGTCCGCGACGGCGTGTACACGGCCGTCCTCTTCTCCGTCTATGCTGCGCTGGAGCAGGGCAGCTGGAATGCCGGCGACTACCTGCAGCTCGACCAGATGCTGCAGCTTTCCGCAGAACGGACTCTGGAAGAGATCCACCACCGTCTGGTGGAACAGTCCCGGAAAGAAGCTCCGGCCGCGGCGGCAGGCAAAAAGGGGAAGGAACGGAGGAGTAAAGCCCGCCGCCAGGACGGTGGGGCCTGCGAGGAGGAAAAGCTGTTGGCCCGCTTCCTGGAACAGGCCGCGCCTCTCATGGGACACCTTGGGGACATAGCCGGCCGGGTGAAGATCGAGGCCCTTACAAAGGACGGACGCAAAAAACTGGCCCGCCTGGCTGAATCCCTGGAGGGAAGTATGGCCCGGGCGCGGCTGCTGCAGTATGCGGCAGCACAGCTGGGCCAGGTCAGGGATGCCGTCACGGCCTGCGAAGCCGGGCTGCTCTGCGGATGGCTTCTGGCCGCCTCCCAGGCGGAGCGCAGGAAACAGGTCAAATATTTCCGCAAATGGGCAGCCGAAGTCAGGCTGCCGGAGAAGGCGGACAACATGCCGCCCCGTCCGGTGCCGGAAAAGGCCTGATGGACAACTGGAAAAGGAACGGCCTGGATACGGAAAAGGACTCCGGTTCCTCCGGCAGGGCACTATGCCCTGCCGGAGGAACCGGAGTCCTTGTCTTTTCAAATTGTCAACGCCGCGGGTTTGGCATCCTGTCATCCGGAAGGGATTCCAGCAGACTGATGGATTTGCCTCCCTTGAAGATGACGTACTGGATGGTCATGACCGCCGTCAGTTTTTCATCGGACTTCGTGGCGAGGATGCTCTGGTTCGGCACGTAGATGTCCAGGGGCCACACGTTTTCCACCTGCACGGACTGACCGGCAGCAATGCCCTGGGATTCAAAGCTGTTGCGGAACCGCGTCATGCCCGTGGCGTCCTTGACTTCCACCAGGCCGGCGACGCTCAGGATATCCTGCGTGCCTTTGTTGGTCAGGAAGAAGGTCCCTTCCAGGCTGGATCCCGTCAGGGACGACGGATTGTCGTGCACCTTGAAGGAAGGTGCCTTGTTCCCGCCGGTTTCCACAATGACCGATTCAGCGATTTCCTTCTTGATGGGGGCATTCAACTTGTCGAGGCGTGCATTGATGGCCTTCTGGCGCTCCTTCATGTATTTTTCCAGGTTTCCGAAGGAGACGACCTTCCAGACGCCGTCCTTCTCCTGCATGCGCACGAGGACCGGCAGGTCTTCGTCGAGCTGTCTGTCGTGGAACGTCAGTTCCGCCGTTGCGGCCTTGCCGTTCTGTTCCACCTTGCCGAGGCTGCGGTACTGCAGCTGGAAGAGGCCGAGACGGTCCGCCATGGCTCTGGCCATGGCCGTGCCGCGGCCTGTATCGCCGGCGGCGATGCGCACGGGCAGGGTGTTGTCCGGATTCCCCGAGATGATCCAGTTGCGCGCCTGTTGTTCCAGCACCGGCACGACCAGCCCTTTGGACTGGCCCAGATAGCGCTTCAGGGCCGGATTGGCCGTCGCAACGGAGTCGCTGTCCTGGGCACCGAAGGTGAACTCAATGGTCTCGTCGAAGAGGCGGGAGAAGATCTGTTCCCCGTCCGCGTGCTTATCGACGTAGGCGATGTCTTTGGCCCGGATGGCGTCAATCAGGCAGTGCAGCGTGTACTGCGGCGTCCGGGTCCAGTAGGCGAAATAAAAAAGAGCGGCGGCTGCCGCAATGATGGCGATTCCGAGAGCGATGAACCGGGAAGTATGGGACGTTGGCCGGGTTTTACCGGCTGTATCTTCTGGAGCAGGCATTGCTGTGGACCCCTTTCGTAAACAAAAAAGTTCATGATTTTTTCACAAAAACCATAACCTATTTTTACGCTATGAATGGGAATTTGTCAAGAAAATTATATTTGACTTTTTGACTTTTGATGCTATAATGAAGCTGGACAGAAAAAAGGACACCCCTTGCGGGGTGTCCGGAAGTCCGCTCCTCAGCCCTGCAGGGCCCAACGGAAGAGCAGCATCGAGGCCCAGGGCATCACGGCGCATACCGTGATGATGGCGAGCAGGATGGTCATGATGAGCAGCAGGAAATGGTTCTGCCGCCGGATTTTTTCCATTTGATGATTGGCAACGGCGTCATTGATCATGTTGTAGCAGCGCTGCAACACCTGCATCTTAAGCTCAATGTTCTCCTGCCACACGTGGGCCTTGAGCAGATCCAGATAGTGGGCGTAGACCTTGGCGTAGAACACGTCTTCGGTCACCAGGAGTGCGTTCGTGATATTGCTGGTCAGGCTGCTGACGTCGGCCATGGTTTCCAGCAGTTCGTCGCGGATGGTGCGGAACTGCTGGATCTTGGCGGTCTGCGTTGCATCGGAGGCGCCGATGACGTCGTAGGTCTTGTCGATGGCATGGTTCAGGAAGTTGTCGTAATAGCGCAATTCCAAATACTGGGCGTTGGCAAATTCCAGCAGGTCCGGAATGTCCGTGCTCCCTGTCGCGTCATAGACCAGGGCGCTGTCCCAGGTCAGATAGGTCACGTCGTCCGCGTAGGAGAACTGGTTGGAAAGGACATCCTGGCGGGTGCCTTCATTAACCGGTTCCCGGTCCTTCAGCAGGAAGGGCGCGATGTCCCAGTCCTGTGGCACCGGGTCCTGGAAATAGTAGACCGTGAAATCCTCGTCAAACCCGGAAACGTTAGGGTTCGCGCAGGCCGGCTGGATTGTTTCCAGCGTGGCGTCGAGGAAGCTGCGGAATTCTTCGTCAGGCATGTCTTCCACGCCCATGACGAGGTCCATGTAGCCCTGCCGGGTGATGTCCTCGTCCGGCTGGACATTGAAGATGATGGAGATGACGCCGATATCGAAAATACGGGCGTACACATCGACAAAGTAATCCTTGCCGCCGATCTTCAGTTCGTGGGAACCGAGTTCCACCAGAACCGGGGGATTCTGGAACTGGATCGACCGGATGGAGATCCGGTTCAGGCGCAGGCGGGACGCAATTTTATTACGGCTCATCCATAAAGCCTGGACGGAATCCAGATTGATTTCATCTGCCACATCGTACAGACGGTAGGTATAAATACTGGTTTTCATAATGAATGTCCCTCGCAAATCATTGCATAAAAAATACTTCAATATAGTTTGATTATACCATATATCCGTAAAGGAGTTGAGCATTATGAACGAAAATTATTCTGAAGAAGTCAAAAGCATCATGGAAGCCGCCCAGCAGCAGGCCATCATGAACTATAACCAGGAAGTCACGAGCGCCCACCTGCTGGTGGCGCTGTGCAGCGAGGATTTCTTTAAATTCCTGCTGCAGACTTTCAAGGTCAACCTGGACAGCTTCACGCAGGAGGCCCGCAAACTGGTGGCCCGCATTCCGTCCGTGAAAGGGCAGGACCGGCAGCTGCTGATGAGCACGGACTTCGCCCGCGTCTGCGCCGTCATGGCACAGAAGGCCGGCCAGGGCAGCATCACCGCGGGGCATCTGGTCAGCGCCCTGGCCAGCGACGGCAGTGCCGATGTGCAGGCGCTGTTCCGTCAGTACGGCATTGACAGCCGCAAGATTGAACAGCTTTACGACCATTACCTGAACAGCTCCGCCAATGACGAGAGTAAAAAGGTGCTGGCCAAGTACGGCCAGGACCTGACCGAAAAAGCCCGCCAGGGCAAACTTGACCCGGTCATCGGCCGTGACGACGAAATCCGCCGCACCATCGAAATCCTGAGCCGCCGTAAAAAGAACAACCCTGTCCTCATCGGCGAACCGGGCGTCGGCAAGACGGCCATCGTCGAAGGGCTGGCCCGCCGCATCGTGGCCGGCGACGTGCCCGAAAGCCTGAAGAACAAGACCCTTTACGCCCTGGACCTGGCTTCCCTCGTGGCAGGCGCCAAGTACCGCGGCGAATTCGAGGAACGCCTGAAGAAGGTATTGAAAGCGGTTTCCGACAGCGCGGGCCAGATCATCATGTTCATCGATGAGCTGCACACCGTGGTCGGTGCCGGTGCCGCCGAAGGTTCTATGGACGCCGGCAATATCCTGAAGCCGATGCTGGCCCGCGGCGAACTGCGCTGCATCGGCGCCACGACCCTGAACGAGTATCACAAGTACATTGAAAAAGACAGCGCCCTGGAACGCCGGTTCCAGCCCGTCATGGTCAACGAACCTTCGGTCGAGGACACCATCTCCATCCTCCGCGGCCTGAAGGAGGCTTATGAAAACCATCACGGCGTGCGCATCAAGGATGCGGCCCTTGTGGCGGCTGCCGTCATGAGCAACCGCTACATCAACGACCGTTTCCTGCCCGACAAGGCTATCGACCTGGTCGATGAAGCGGCGGCGCGCCTGCGTACGGAAATCGATTCGTCCCCTGTGGAAATCGATGAATGCAAGCGCCGCATCCTGCAGCTCGAAATCGAGGAGCAGGCCCTGAAGAAGGAAGACGACGCGGCCTCCGCCGACCGGCTGGCCAAACTGCAGGAGCAGCTGGCCAAACTACGCGAGGAAAACGACGCCCTCATGAAGCGCTGGAACGCTGAAAAAGCCTCCATCGTGAAAGTGCGGGAAGTCAAGAAGGAAATCGGCGTCGTCAAGCAGGAAATGGAAAAGGCGGAACGCAATTATGACCTGAACAAACTGGCCGAATTGAAGTACGGCCGTCTGCCGGAACTGCAGAAACAGTTGAAGGAGATGGAGGAACAGAACAGTTCCGAGGACTCCCTGCTGAAGGAAGAAGTCGATGAAGAAGACATCGCCAAAGTGGTCAGCACCTGGACAGGCATTCCTGTACAGCGCCTGGGGACGGGCGAACGGGAGAAACTGATCCACCTGA
Source organism: uncultured Selenomonadales bacterium (assembly GCA_900316935.1). Classification (GTDB taxonomy): domain Bacteria; phylum Bacillota; class Negativicutes; order Acidaminococcales; family Acidaminococcaceae; genus Succiniclasticum. The sequence goes on along the minus strand of ONEW01000021.1, from coordinate 25,762 downwards.
AGGACACGCTGCACGAACACGTCATCGGCCAGGACGAGGCCGTCAAGGCCGTCGCCGAAGCCGTCATCCGCGCACGGGCAGGCATCAAGGACCCGAACCGTCCCATTGGTTCGTTCATCTTCCTCGGCCCGACGGGCGTCGGCAAGACCGAACTGGCCAAGACCCTGGCGGAAGTCCTCTTCGATGATGAAAAGAATATGATCCGCATCGATATGAGCGAATACATGGAAAAGCATACCGTGTCCCGCCTGATTGGCGCGCCTCCCGGCTACGTAGGGTACGACGAGGGCGGCCAGCTGACCGAAGCGGTGCGGCGCCATCCGTATTCCGTCATCCTCTTCGATGAAATCGAAAAGGCCCATCCCGATGTGTTCAACGCCCTGCTGCAGGTGCTGGACGATGGCCGCCTGACCGATGGGCAGGGCCGCAGCGTGGACTTCAAGAACACGCTGATCATCATGACCAGCAACATCGGGTCCCAGCAGATTATGGAAAGCAAGGGCACCCTGGACAAGGAAGAAGTGCGCCGCATGCTGCTGACGCGCTTCCGTCCGGAATTCCTGAACCGCGTGGACGACATCGTCGTCTTCAAGGCCCTGCAGCCTGAGCAGGTCAAGGGCATCGTCGGCCTGATCCTGAAGGAACTGGCGGACCGTGTGAACAAGCAGCTTGAAATCAAGCTGACCTGGACGGACGAAGCCGTGGCCTACCTGGCCAAGGCAGGCTTTGATCCCGCGTTCGGTGCCCGTCCGCTGAAACGGCTCATTGTCCATACCGTGGAAAATGTACTGAGCAAGAAAATCATCAGCGGCGAAATCAGCAACGGTGACGTGGCGGAAATCGTCCTCAGGAACGGGGACGTCGACGTGGACGTCGTCAAGAAGGCCGAGGTTGTCGACTGACGGCCTGCGCGAAGCGCCTGAACCCCGGATGTGTTCCCCCGAGGGCGGCACGGTAACACCGTGCCGCCCTTTTTGCGTGTCCGTCGGACCGTGACATCGTACGTACGGGATGGATTTCCGTTGAGGGAAACGGCCGGACATGTTACAATATATATATAATATAAGACAAAAAAATCTGCCGCTCTGCGGGCCGCTCAAGGAGGGTTTATCATGAAGACTTGGAAGAAAGTGTTGATTTTCGGCGTCGTATGCTATGCCGGTTACAAACTGGGCCAGAAATATCTGCAGGAAAATGATATGACCGCCCGCGATGTGCTGCACAAGGCACAGACGAAGGCCAGGGAAGCGGCGGACAAGGCCGTGTCGAAGGCCAAAGCCATGAAAGCGGAACGGGATGCCCGGAAGCAGGCGGAAAAGGAGGCACAGCCGCCTAAGTCCGTCTATCCCTTCGGTGTGGAAAAGCGCGTGGAAATCGTCAAGCTTTACGATGATCTGACGGGCCTTTTCGACAACAAGCTGAATTACCCTGTGGAGAAGGAGGTCCGCTCGTACAGCGAAGAGGACGGTGTGCTGTATGTGTATGCCGACGAGGCGGACTACGTGGTCAAGGACCCCTTCTTCCTGACCGTCTACGTGAAGGATAAGGACAAGGCTGCCGCCAAGGCGCTGGAGCTGGGGCACCACTATACGGAAGAAGAAATGGAAGTCCGGGTCTACGGCAGTGACACGGTCTATCCGCTGAAGGATGCCGCGGCAGAGGCGGAAGCAGCCGATGCAGAAGCAGAAACGGAAACAAAATAAACCGGCAACACAGGACATTCGCGAAGCCATACGGCCGTGTTTGAACGGCTGTGTGGCTTTTTAAGGAGTTTGGCATATGATCATCGGAATCGGCTGTGACCTGGCGGAAACGGCACGCATTGCCGCGGCATTGCAAAAACCGGGCTTTGCGGAGCGGGTCTTTACGGAAGAGGAACTCGTCCTGGCGGAAGATGCCCACCGTGCGGAACATCTGGCAGCCCGCTTTGCCGCCAAGGAGGCCTTCCTGAAGGCCTTGGGAACGGGCTTGCGCGAAGGCCGCCTGACAGAAATCGGGGTCACGAAGGATCCGCTCGGCAAGCCGGACATCGTCGTGACGGGACGGTTCGCGGAACTTGCGGCGGAACGCGGCGTAACACGTTTCCACGTCACACTGAGCCATACGAAGGACTCGGCCCTGGCCGTCGTGGTACTGGAAGGAGAGTAAGGCGTCATGCGTATCGTTTTGGCAGAAGAAATGCGGAATCTGGATCAGCGGGCCGGAACGCAGTACGGACTGCCGGGCCTGCTGCTCATGGAAAACGCCGGCCATGCCGTGGCGGAAGCGGCCTGCAGCATGCTGGGCGGCTGCCGGGACAAGAAGATTGTCATTCTCGCCGGCAAAGGCAGCAACGGTGGCGACGGGTCCGGTGCCGGACGCTGGCTTGTCAATGGCGGCGCCCGGGTGTGCCTCGTCCTGACCGGAAGGCCGGAAGACCTGACGGGCAGTGCCGCCGAGGAACTGCAATACTATCTGTCCGCCGGCGGGTCTTTCCTGGCTTGGAACCAGGAGGACACCGGGCAGATCGAAACGGTGAAACGCGCCATCGCAGGAGCGGATCTTGTCATCGATGCCCTGCTTGGCACGGGCTTTGCCGGGGAATTGCGCCCGGCTTTCCGCACCTTGTGCCAGGCCGTCAATGCGGCGGACGCCCGCGTGCTGGCGGTCGATATCCCGACGGGGGTGAACGCCGACGACGGACGCTGCGACCGCGACGCCGTCCGGGCCGATGTGACCGTGACCATGGCCCTTCCGAAACAGGGCCTGTACCTCTATCCCGGCGTCATCCACGCCGGCGAGGTGCGGACGGCGGATATCGGCATGCCGAAACCGATGCTTTCCGAAGAGGAAGGGGACCGCTTCGTCATTACGGAGGAACTCGTGCGGGATTTGCTGCCCCTGCGTCCCAAAAACATGCATAAAGGAGCGGCCGGCCGGGTCACCCTGGCTGCTGGTTCGGAAGGATATATCGGAGCGGCGGCCCTGAGCGGTTTTGCAGCCGTCAAGGGTGGTGCCGGGCTGGTCACGCTGCTCACGCCGGCCGGCGCACGGCCGCTGTTGGCGGTCAAACTGACGGAAGTCATGGTGAAGAGCCTGCCGCAAACCGGAACGGGCGGGCTGTCACCGGATGCCGCCGACCTGTTGATTGACGAAAGCAAGGACGGCGACGTCCTCGCCATCGGGCCGGGACTCGGCACGTCGGAAGAAACGCAGACGGTTGTGCGCCAGGCCCTGCTGGAAACACAACTGCCCTGCGTCATCGACGCCGATGCCCTGACAGCGCTCCAGGGGCACGCGGACCTGCTGCTGCACATGGCGGCGGAAAAGGTCCTGACGCCTCATCCGGGGGAAATGGCGCGCCTCACGGGCCTTACGGTGGCCCAGGTGGAGAAGGACCGTGTGGAAACGGCGAAGGCCTTTGCCCGGCAGTGGCAGTGCGTCCTTGTCCTGAAAGGCGTGCCGACGGTCGTTGCCGATCCGGACGGCACGGTATACCTCAATCCGACGGGCAATCCCGCCATGGCCACCGGCGGGTGCGGCGATGTCCTGACCGGTCTTCTGGCAGCCCTGATGGCCCAGGGGATGCCGGCCATCGACGCAGCCGTTTCCGCCGTGTATCTGCACGGCCTGGCCGGCGATCTGGCCGCCGGCGGCAGCGTGGGCCTGGCGGCTTCGGAGCTGTCGGCGAAACTGCCGGAAGCGCGCAAACTCGTCCAAGGGGATTTGCGGACGGTGCTTTAAGGTACTTCGTATCCGCAAGGGATGGGGTGAACTGGGGAAAGATGTTTTACAATGGACAAAACTTTGTGATATAATAACATATTACAATTCCGATGGAATTGCGAGAAACCCACAAATCATCCCTTTCGGGAACCCATTCGTACAATCCTTGTGAAGGAGGGAAGCAGCTTGCGCCGAAAGATTTTTGCGTTATTTGTGCTGTCGGTCTGTCTGTTTGCGACGTTGACTGCTTCGGCGGCAGCAACCGTTACGGACGTCAATTGGGGCGTCAATCAATATAATGTACTGCGTTTCGTCGTGGATTTGACGGAGTCGTCCCGGTACAATATCGACGTGGACGGGAACCAACTGTATATCCGTGTGCCCGGAGCCGGGCTGGGCAGCAAAGTGGCCCGCCGGAGCACCATCAAGAGTGATCTGGCGAAAAGCATGTCCGTGCAGCGCGACAATGGACGGGTGACCATCCGGATCCCCATGGAGAAACGCATCCGCCGCAGCGAAGTGCACAGCTTCATGCTGCGGCAGGATCCCCGTACGGGACGGCCGCCCCGTATCGTCATCGATGTGGAATCGAACAAGAAGAGCGTTGCCTCGAAGAGTTACGGTGCGACCTCGGTAAACCGCCGCCCGACGCCGGCGGGCACGCAGAAAGGAAACGGTTCGCCCGCGGCAGTGCCGGCCTATACAAACTACAAGGTGGGCGGCGGCCTGAGCGGTAAGACCGTGACCATCGATCCGGGCCACGGCGGTTCCGATCCCGGTGCCATCGGCTTGAAGGGTAATAAGGAGAAGACCTCGGCCCTCGCCATTTCCAATTACCTGTGCAGCTACCTGGAACAGGCAGGAGCCAAGGTGACCATGACGCGCACAACCGACGTGGATGTCTATGGACCGTATGCATCGGGCCGTGATGAACTGCAGGCGCGGTGCGATGTGGCGTCGCGCAGCAAGGCCGATGTCTTTGTCAGCATCCACCACAACGCCAACAACAACCGTTCCGTTGGCGGTCTGGCTACCTATTACTATCCCAAGACAAATTACGACGCACGGCTGGCCCGCTGTGTGCAGACCCGCATGGTGAATGCCACGCGGATGAATAACTACGGGACGCCGCAAGCCGATTTCTATGTCATCAAGCGGTCTTCCATGCCGGCCGTCCTCTGCGAGGTCGGCTTCATCAGCAACCAGCGCGAAGAAGAACTCATCAACACGCCCTGGTTCCAGAAGACCGTGGCCAAGGCAATCTGCGACGGCATCGCCGATTATTTCAGTAATTGAGGGCAGGAGGGGTAACGATGTTTAAAAAACTGACAGTGTTACTGATGCTTGTCCTGACGGTCGTCCTGGCCGGCTGCGCCCAGACGGAGCACAAGACCGGCACGACGGGCAGCGTGACCGATGTGACTGGTTCGGGCACGTCGATCGTGGAGAAACTGGATCCGAACCTGAAGCAGGTCGAACTGACCGTGTACCGCGTCCCCAAGAACGGGGATACGCACCTGGTGCCGGAAAAGGTGAAATACGCCATCGGCAGCAAAAAGATGCCTGAAGCGGTGATGGACGCCCTCGTCAATACGGCGCCGGCTTCCAAACAGCTGATGAACGTGTTCCCGGCAGGGACCAAAGTCCTCGGCGTGACGGTAGGCGGCGATACGGCAACGGTCGACTTCAACGAAAACTTCGCCATGCGCGGCCAGGGATCGTACAACGAGATGATGATGGTCAATGCCGTGGTCTGCACACTGACAGAAATCAAGGGCATCAAGAAGGTCAAATTCTTCGTGAACGGCAAACCCATCGACACAATCAGCGGCCATATGGATCTGGGAGATCCTCTGGAACGCTTGCCCGGCATGATTCGAAAACAGGCCGGCAGCACGGAAAAACAGTGAATTCAGTGACGGAATAGGAGATTTTATGGATACTCACTTATCGTGTGTAAAGACCGAAACCAATGAGTCCGCACCGGATGGCGCCGGACCTGTTCCCAAGCCCGTGCCGGCACTGTCCGGCGTGGAATTGGAACGTTGTGAAAACGGCATGGCGGTCTTTTTCTGCCGCGACGCCGGGGCCACGGAGGCACTGGGCCGTTTGGTGGGAACCTTGTCGGAAAGCGGGGACATCTTCTGCCTCGTCGGCGACCTGGGAGCCGGCAAGACCTTGCTGACCAAGGGTCTTGCGTCGGCGCTGGGCGTAGCCGAAGGCGATGTCGTCAGCCCCAGTTTCTCCCTCATGAACATTTACGAGGGGAAGCTGGAAGTGCGTCATTTCGACCTGTACCGCCTCGATTCGCCCGATGACCTGGCCGATATCGGTTTTTACGAATATGCCGGCGGGGAGGGTGTGACAGTCATCGAATGGGCCGACCTGTTTATGTCGGAACTGCCGCCGGATTATCTGCAGGTAAGCATTACGATTGAAAAGGACGGGCGCCGGGTGGAACTGTTTCCTACGGGGCCCCGTTACAAAGAACTCATCAAGGAAGTGTTGCGAAGTGCTGACTCTCGCACTGGATACAGCCACTAAGGCCTGCTCCGTAGCCCTCGTACAGGATGGCACGGTGCTGGCTGCCTATGACATCAGCATCAACCTGACCCACTCGGAAGGCCTGATGCCCCAAATTGACCAGATGTTCCGGCGCACGGGACTGCCAAAGGGGAAGGTGGACCGCATCGCCGTCAGCATCGGCCCCGGCTCCTTTACGGGACTGCGCATCGGGCTGGCTGCGGCGGAAGCCATGGCCTATGCCTGGCAATGCGGCGTGAGCGGTGTCAACACGCTCGAAGGAATGGCTTGGAACGTGCCGGTCGAAGGGATTGTGCTGGCCCCCGTGCTGGACGCCCAGAAGGGGAACGTCTATACGGCGTTCTACACTTGGCAGGGCGGTGCGCTGCAGTGTCTGACGGATGTACGGATGCTGTCCGGCAGCGAACTCCTGCGCCAGGCCGGGGAACTGGACAGGCCGGTCCTGCTGCTGGGCGAATGCCTGCGCCTGGCGAAAAGGGAATCCCTGCCGCAAAACGTCACCGTGGCGGCGGAACAGATCCGCCTGCCGCATGCTGCGTCCGTCGGCCTGGCGGCGGAACGGAAGGACATGCTTTCCGGTGAAGGACTTTTCCGGCTGCGTCCTTTCTATTATAGGAAATCCGAAGCGGAGGAATTATGGGAGAAAAAGCATCCTGCCGGTTGATGCGGGTGTCCGACCTGGACGCTGTCATGGCACTGGACCGGCGGGCTTTTTTTGACTCCTGGAGTGAGACTACGTGGCGCCATGAGCTGGAAACAGCCCTGGCCAGCTGGTATGTGCTGGAACTGCCGGAACAGGGGCTGGCGGGATACGCGGGCCTGTGGAACGTGGCCGGCGAAGGGCAGGTCATGCGCGTGGCTGTGGATTCTGCCGTGCGGTGCCGCGGCTACGGCCGGCAGCTGACGGAACAGCTGCTTGCCCGGGCGTGGGAAGAAGGCTGTACGGCTGTGACCCTTGAAGTACGCGAATCGAATGGACCGGCCCAGGCCGTCTACCGGCGCTGCGGATTCCGGGCGGCCGGTGTGCGGCCCCATTACTACGCGGACAACGGGGAAGGGGCCCTCATCATGTGGCTGTACCGGCAGGACGTGGAAAGCGCAACGGGCGCATCGAGCGAGCAAAATGCGTAAAGAACAAGCGAAGAAGGAATCATCCATGCAGGACAAGGATATCTACATTTTAGGCATTGAGAGCAGCTGCGACGAAACGGCGGCCGCCGTCGTGAAGAACGGACGGGAGACGCTGTCCAACATCATCGCGTCGCAGATCATGGTGCACCGCAGATTTGGCGGCGTGGTGCCGGAAATTGCGTCGCGCAAACATATCGAGCACGTGCTGCCGGTCATCGACGAAGCCCTGAAGGAAGCCCGTGTGCCCCTGGAGCGCATCGACGCCGTGGCCGTCACTTACGGCCCGGGCCTCGTCGGCGCCCTGCTCGTCGGCCTGTCGGCTGCCAAGGCCCTGGCCTGGGCAGCCGGGAAGCCCCTCATCGGGGTCAACCACCTGGAGGGACATGTCTTCGCCAACTTCCTGAACGACCCGGACCTGGAACCGCCGTTCCTGGCCCTTGTCGTGTCTGGCGGCCATACGGCCCTGCTCAAGGTGACAGGCTATAACTCGTTTGAAATGCTGGGCCAGACCCGCGATGACGCGGCCGGAGAAGCCTTCGACAAGGTGGCCCGCGTCATGGGGATGCCTTATCCCGGCGGGCCGGAAATCGAAAAACTGGCTCTTGCGGGGGACCCGAAGGCCATCGATTTTCCGCGCGCCATGCTCGACAATCCTTTCGAATTCAGCTTCAGCGGCATGAAATCGTCCGTCATCAACTATCTGCATAACCAGGAACAGGCGCACCGGCCCGTCAACAAGGCCGATGTGGCGGCCTCCTTCCAGGACGCCGTGACGGACGTCCTCGTCCAAAAGAGCGTCCTGGCCCTGAAAGGGACGGGCCTGAAGGAGATTGTCCTGGCCGGCGGCGTGTCGGCCAACAAGACACTCCAGGACAAACTGGCCGCCGCGGCGGGAAGCGCCGGGGCACGCCTCGTGCATCCGACGAAGATCCTCTGCACGGACAATGCCGTCATGATCGCCTGCCGCGGATATTATCAGTATGTGGCCGGTGACCGCAGTCCCCTGGACCTGAATGCCGACCCGGCCCTGAAGCTGGGCTGATATGCATGAAACTTGCAGGAACGTGCTCCGCGGTACAGCGGGGCGCCGGTGCCTGCAAGTTTTTGTTTGCAATAAAATACATAAAATTACATAATTGACGAAAATAGTGATTTTTTCATTTTCGTCTGTAAAAAATGAGATTTTGCGGTCCTTTTTTACTCTTTTACATCTTATTTTGCAAGTTTAAAAGTAATTTTTCGATTTTTGCGTGAAAAAATTGTAAAATGACCTTAATTTGTCATTTTGACTATTGCATTTTTGCGAACTATTGCTATAATGATAATTGAATTTAGCACTCGATTCATAAAAGTGCTAATAAGACAAAAAACAACCCATTCAGACATAATCCGGACACAGTACGGCCGGCGCATCGCACGATGCGGATCAGAAAGGAGATTATTGCAAATGTTAAGACCCTTAGGCGCAAATGTTGTTGTGGAAGTTCAGGAAGCGGTGGAAAAGACCGCCAGCGGCATCTATATCCCTGATACGGCTTCGAAAGAAAAGCCGATGCAGGGCAAGGTCCTGGCCGTCGGCAAGGGCTCCCTGGTGGAAGGCAAGCGCGTCCCTGTCGACGTCAAAGCCGGCGAAACCGTCGTGTTCGCCAAATATTCCGGCACGGAAGTCAAGTACGATGACAAGAAACTGCTGATTCTGAATGAACGCGATATCCTGGCAGTTGTGGAATAAGTAAAGGAGAGACTGAATTATGGCTAAAGAGATTTTATTCAACGAAGAAGCTCGCCGCTCCCTGGAACGCGGCGTCAATGCACTGGCGGATGCCGTTAAGGTGACGCTGGGACCCAAAGGCCGCAACGTCGTGCTCGATAAGAAATACGGTGCCCCGACCATCACCAACGATGGCGTGACGATTGCCCGGGACATCGAACTGGAAGACCCGTTTGAAAACATGGGCGCCCAGCTGGTCAAGGAAGTCGCCACCAAGACGAACGACGTAGCCGGTGACGGTACCACGACCGCAACGCTGCTGGCCCAGTCCATGATCAGCGAAGGCATGAAGAACGTGGCTGCCGGCGCCAACCCCATGATCCTGAAGAAGGGCATCAAGACCGCCGTGAACACGCTGGTTGACGCCCTGCAGAAGAACTCCAGGAAAGTCGTCACCAAGGCAGCCAAGGCACAGGTTGCCTCCATTTCCGCCGGCGACGAAGAGATCGGCGGCCTGATTGCCGACGCCATGGAAAAGGTCGGTGACGACGGCGTCATCACGGTGGAAGAATCCAAGACCATGGAAACCCATCTGGAGACGGTCAAAGGCATGCAGTTCGACCGCGGCTACATTTCCCCGTACATGGCGACGGATCCGGAAAAGATGGAAGCCGTCATGAACAATCCTCTGGTCCTCATCACGGACCGCAAGATCAACGTCATCCAGGACATCATGCCCGTACTGGAAAAGGTAGTGCAGGCAGGCCGTGAACTGCTGATCATTGCGGAAGATGTGGAAGGCGAAGCACTGGCAACGCTGGTCGTCAATAAACTGCGCGGTACCTTCAAGGCCGTAGCCGTCAAGGCTCCCGGCTTCGGTGACCGTCGCAAGGCCATGCTGCAGGATATCGCCATCCTGACGGGCGCAACCGTCATCAGCGAAGAAATGGGTCGCAAGCTGGACAGCGCTTCCATGGAAGATTTGGGCAGCGCCGGCCAGGTCCGTGTCAGCAAGGAACTGACCACCATCGTCGATGGCGGTGGCGACAAGGATGCCATCAAGGCCCGCATCGAACAGATCCGCGCCCAGATTCCGGACACCACGTCCACCTTCGATAAGGAAAAGCTGCAGGAACGCCTGGCCAAACTGTCCGGCGGCGTAGCCGTCATCAAAGTCGGCGCCGCTACGGAAGTGGAACTGAAAGATAAGAAACTTCGCATCGAAGACGCTCTGAACGCCACCCGCGCGGCCGTAGCCGAAGGCATTGTAGCCGGCGGCGGAACGGCCCTGCTGGAAGCCCAGTCCTCCCTGGATAAGATCAAAGCCACGGGCGATGAAAAGACGGGCATCATGATCGTCCGCCGCGCCATCGAGGAACCGGTCCGCCAGATTGCCCACAACGCCGGCCTGGAAGGCGCCGTCATCGTCGACAAGGTGAAACATTCCAAGAAGGGGATCGGCTTCGATGCCCTGAACGAAAAGTACGTCGACATGATTGATGCCGGCATCGTCGATCCAACGAAGGTAACCCGCAGCGCCCTGCAGAACGCGGCATCCATTGCCGCCATGGTGCTGACCACGGAAACGCTGGTTGCCGACAAACCGGAACCCAAGACTGCTGCACCGGCTATGCCGCAGGGGGGCATGCCCGGCATGATGTAAAAGCACGCACAGGTCCGGAAAACCGTATACAGATTACAAGACAGGAAATCCTGCCCCTTGTGGGCAGGATTTCTTTTTCTTTCATTTCTTGAAATGTTGTACGGGAAAACGGGATGTAAAAAGACCCACAGGGACGATTATTCAAAGTTTTCTTAAACCGATGAAAATTTGCGAAATAACGAAACAAAATGGCGTTCCTATGATATAATAAATGCGTATAAATGCGACAGATACGCGGATTGATATTACAACTCTGCACAGGAGTTGTGCAACGATTACGAGACGGAAGGAGATTCGGACAGAGTATGGATATTCGCTATTCGGCCAACCCGAATGATATGAAACGGTACACGACGGAAGAGATCCGCAAGGAATTCCACATTTCCGGATTGTTCCGGGATGACACGGTACAGGCCGTGTATTCCCATGTGGACCGCATGGTCGTGTTCGGCTGCAAACCCGTGTCGAAGACCGTGTCCCTCGATGACGGCATCGATGTATGGCACAGCTTCGGCACTCAATTCATTTTGGAACGCCGGGAAATCGGCATCTTCAACGTGGGCGGCGCGGGCGTCGTCACCTGCGACGGCACAGCCTACAAACTGGGGCACAAGGATTGCCTCTACGTGACCATGGGTACGGAGGAAGTCACGTTCCACAGCGACGATGCGGAGGAACCGGCCCTGTTCTACATGGTTTCGGCCCCGGCCCACAAGCCCTGCAGGACCACGCTGCTGACCATTGAGCAGGCCCGCAAGGTGCCTTGCGGCAGCGCGGAAACTTCCAATGACCGCGTCATCAACCAGTTCATCCATCCCGATGTACTGGAAACGTGCCAGCTTTCCATGGGTATGACGAGCCTCAAACCGGGCAGCGTCTGGAACACGATGCCGGCCCATACGCACGAACGCCGCATGGAGGTCTATTTCTATTTCGATATTCCGAAGGACAACGTCGTGTTCCACTTTATGGGGCAGCCGCAGGAAACGCGCCATATCGTGATGCAGAACTATGACGCCGTCATCAGTCCTTCCTGGAGCATCCACGCGGGCTGCGGCACTTCGAACTATACATTCATCTGGGCCATGGGCGGTGAAAACAAGACCTTCACCGACATGGACGATATCAAGAACACGGACCTGCGCTGAAACAAGGTGCAGCGGACCGGAGCCGCGCCGGGCACGGAGTGCCCGCATGGTAGTGAGTGGAGCAAGGGGGAAGCGGTAAAATGGCAACAGGTATGTCTTTTGAAAACATGTTCAGTCTGAAGGGCCGTGTCGCCCTGGTGACGGGTGCCGCTTACGGTATCGGATTCGCCATTGCGCGGGCCTTTGCCAAGGCAGGCGCCAAAATCGCCTTCAACTGCCGGGGTCGGAAACATCTGGATCAGGCGCTGAAGGACTATAGGGACGAAGGCATCGATGCGAAAGGCTATATTGCCGATGTGACCGACGAAGAGCAGGTGAAGAAGCTCGTCGCGGACATTGAGCGGGATTTGGGGACCATCGATATCCTCGTCAACAACGCGGGCATCATCAAACGGATCCCCATGACGGAAATGAGCGTTGCGGAATTCCGCCAGGTCATCGACATCGACCTGAATGCCCCGTTCATCGTGTCGAAGGCCGTCATCCCCGGCATGATCCGCCAGGGGCACGGCAAGATCATCAACATCTGCTCCATGATGAGCGAACTGGGCCGCGAGACCGTGTCGGCCTACGCCGCCGCCAAGGGCGGTTTGAAGATGCTGACCCGCAACATCTGCGCGGAATACGGCGGGGCCAACATCCAGTGCAACGGCATCGGGCCGGGCTATATCGCCACGCCCCAGACGGCGCCGCTGCGGGAAATCCAGCCGGACGGCAGCCGCCATCCTTTCGACAAGTTCATCATATCCAAGACGCCGGCAGCCCGCTGGGGTACCCCGGAGGATCTGGAAGGACCGGCCATCTTCCTGGCTTCTGACGCGTCGGACTTCGTAAACGGCCATATCCTGTACGTCGACGGCGGCATCCTCGCCTACATCGGCAAACAGCCCTGATTCCGGTACCTGCGGCCGGGGCGGTTGCCCGGCCGGCAGTATAAATTTAACTTCTAAGGAGGAGTAGATCCATGAAGAAAGGTTTAACAGTTGCAGCAGTATCCGCAGTGACCCTGTCCCTGTTGCTGGCAGGGTGCGGTGGTGGTGACAAGAAGGATTCCGCCAAGAAAGTCGATTATCCGACGAAGAACATCACCATGATTTGCCCGTGGGGCGCCGGCGGCGGCACGGACGCCGTGCTGCGCGCACTGTGCAAAGCAGCTGAAAAAGAGACGAAGGGCAAGACCATCACGGTTTCCAACGTCACCGGCGGCGGCGGTGCTACGGGCCATGCAGCCATCATGAAGGCAAAACCTGATGGATATACGATCGGCATGATCACGTTCGAACTGAACTCCATGCCGCCCCAGAAACTGGCTCCGTTCACCTATAAGGATTTCGACCCCGTCATCCGCGTCAACACGGACGCAGCAGCCCTGACGGTTCCGAAGGATGCTCCGTACAACAACCTGAAGGAATTTGTGGAATACGCCAAGAAGCATCCGGACGAAATCAGCATCGGCAACTCCGCTCCTGGCTCCGTTTGGCATATCGCTGCCGGCCTGATGGCACAGCAGACCGGTATCAAGGTAAAACACGTTCCGTTTGAAGGCGCCGGCCCGGCTGTAACGGCACTGGTCGGCCATCATATCCAGGCCGTATCCGTATCCGTTGCCGAAGTACAGTCCCAGGTCAAAGCCGGCCAGCTGAAGATCCTCGGTGTCATGGACACCAAGCGCGACCCGCTGTTCCCGGATGTTCCGACCTTTAAGGAACAGGGTGTCGACGTCGTATTCGGTACCTGGCGCGGCATCGGCCTGCCGAAGGGTGTAGATCCGGCCATCAAGAGCCAGATTGTCGACATCTTCTCGAAAGCCATGAAGGATCAGGAATTCATCTCCTACACGAAGAAGGCCGGCCTGAACCTGGCTTACCAGGGCCCGGACGAATTTGCGAAATTCCTGGCTGAAAACGCTGAACTGGTGGACAAGACCATGGACTCCATAGGCCTGAAGAAGAAATAATCCAAATCTCCGTTCATTTTGGGGCAGCCGGCCGCTCCGACTGGCTGTCCCTTTTCTATAAGGGTGTTTTGAAATGAAGAAAGCAAATATCGTCTTTGGCATCATAGGATTGTTGCTGAGCGCCTACGTCTGGATTTCCAGTGCGGATTTCCCCTATGACAAGATCATGATCCTGGGACCGGAATTCTTTCCCCGTGTCATGGCTGTGGCTATGGCCATCGCATCGGCCGCGCTGCTGGTGTATACGTATATGGTCGGTACCGTCGGGGACGGCAGGTCCATTTCCCTGAAAAATCCCGGCATCCGCCGCGCGTTGGTCGTGTTCATCGCTGCCGTGGTGTATGCGGCCCTGCTTCCGATACTCGGTTTCATCATCGATTCGCTCCTGTTCATGATGTTCATGATGTACATGCTGCAGTTCAGGTCCTACGGAAAGATGTTCCTGAGCAGCGTCCTCACGATTGCGATTGTCATTTTCGCATTCCAGATTATGTTGCAGATTCAGCTGCCTGCCGGTATTCTGGACGGCATGCTGCCGTGGTGACAGGCGCTCTCCCATAAATTTTCAGAATTAAGGTGGAATGATTTTATGGATTTAGCAATGTATTTATCGGCTCTGCTGAACGTGCTCCAGCCATCCCATCTGGCTGTCGTCTTCGCTGGCGCCCTGGGCGGCATCCTGGTCGGCTCCATCCCCGGCCTGACGGCGACCATGGGTGTGGCTCTGCTGGTTCCGTTCAGCTTCGGCATGGACATGGACGTATCTATCGGTATGCTTCTGGGGCTTTACTGTGGCGCCATGTACGGCGGCTCCATCGCGTCCATCCTGATCCGGACCCCTGGCACGCCGGCCGCGGCGGCGACGCTGCTCGACGGCTATCCCCTGGGGCAGAAAGGACAAGGCAGCCGCGCCTTGTCCATGAGCCTGTGGGCTTCCTTTATCGGCGGCCTTATCGGCTGCGGCATCATGACCTTCCTGTCGCCGCAGATTTCCAAATTCGCGCTGAAATTCAGCCCGGCGGAATATTTCGCCCTGGCCATCTTCGGGTTGTCCGTCATCGTTTCCATTTCGGGAAACTCCGTCATCAAGGGTGTCATGTCGGGCCTCTTCGGCCTGCTCTTATGCACCATCGGATCCGACCCCATTTCGGGCTATCCCCGCTGGATCTTCGGCAACATGCAGCTGTATGAAGGTCCTCCGTTCATTCCGACCTTGATCGGCCTGTTCGCCGTTTCAGAAATCCTTTCCAACGTGGAGAATTTTTCGGCAGATAAAAAGATTGCCCCTGAAAAGGTCACGCAGGTCCTGCCGACGGTGGCGGACATGAAACGGTGCCTGTCCACCTATGTCAAAGGCGGCATTATCGGTACCTTCATCGGCTCCATTCCCGGTGCGGGCGGGGACATCGCAGCCTTTGTCTCCTACGGCGAAGCCAAGCGCTCCTCCAAGACGCCGGAAAAGTTCGGTACCGGTATGATTGAAGGCGTGGCGGCTTCCGAATCGGCCAACAACGGCTGCTCCGGCGGCGCCATGATTCCGCTCCTGTCCCTGGGGGTGCCCGGCGACTCCGTCACGGCCATCCTGCTGGGCGCCTTCATCATCCATGGGCTCCAGCCCGGCCCGCTGCTGTACAAGGATCACATGGACGTCGTCTACATGGTCTTCGCTTCCCTCCTTGTGGCCAATATCGCCATGTTCATCCTGGGAGCCATCGGCGTGCGCTTCTTCTCCAAGGTCATCGCCATGGATAAGCGCCTGCTGCTGCCGATCATCTTCATTTTGTCCATGACCGGTTCCTACTCCATGCGCAACAGCCTCTTCGACGTGTTCCTGACCCTGGCCTTCGGTGTCATCGGCTTTTTGATGCAGCGCTACGGATTCCCCCTGGCGCCCATCCTGCTGGCCCTCATCCTCGGGCCCATGGCCGAAAGCAACCTGCGCCGTTTCCTGGTTATCGCCCAGGGCGACGCTTCGCAGTTCATCGGCCATCCCATTGCCATGACGCTCTTCATCCTGGCGGCCGTCTCCCTGGTCCTGGCCCTGGTCAGCCAGCACAAGACGCAACAGCGCCTGAAGGCAAATGCCGGCAGCACGGAAGAGGACGACTGATTCCCTCGAAACTGCATACGTGTAAACCGTTTACGGACGGGTTTTCGACGAGGTGCCTTACGGCGCGGCCGGAACCCGTCCGTTGTGGTCCCTTTTACGGATTGGACTGGCGTTTCGGGCCTTGTTTCTGCTACAATAGGGGGGAAGGAAAAGGAAGTGTGGACCATGGTGATTGTGACAATGGACGGGGGCACGACGAATACGCGCGTCCTGTTCTGGAAGGACGGGCGCCTTCTTGGTAAGGCGGCCGCACCGGTCGGGGTACGGGTGACGGCCATGGAAGGGTCGGACCGCCGATTGAAGGAGACCATCCGCAGGCTGCTGGACGAGGGAGCTGACGCGACCGGTGTTTCCGGGAAGGAAATCGGCCTCATCATTGCCTCGGGCATGCTGACGTCGAACCTGGGCCTGATGGAGATTCCCCACGAGACGGCGCCCCTCCGTCCGGAAGAACTGGCGTCCCGCATGGTGGAACGGCGGCTTCCGGAACTGGCGGGCGACACGCCGTTTTGGTTCGTGCCCGGGGTGAAGAATATGGCGGACCAGGACCTGAGGGAGGAAAACTGCCTGTCCATGGATATGATGCGCGGCGAGGAGACGGAAGCGGCGGCCCTCCTGGCCCATTACCGGCCGCAGGGGGCGACGGTCCTCGTGCTGCCGGGCTCGCACAACAAGTACATTGCCGTGACGGAGGACGGACGCATCGCCGGGTGCCTTACGTCGCTTACGGGCGAACTGCTGCAGAACCTGACGGAAAACAGCATCCTGGCAGGCAGCGTAGCCCGCGGCTTTGCGGAACGCTTCCTGCCGGAACCGTTCCTGCGCGGTGTCCGTTGGGGCGCTGCGACAGGCCTGGGACACGGCGCCTTTTTGTGCCGCATTCACGAGCAGTTTTTCCACGACAAGCCGCTGGAAGCGCAAAACTACCTGCTGGGCCTGCTTCTGGGGGACGATTGGAAGACCCTGGTCAATCACCCGCTGTTCGGGAACCTGGATCAGGCGACCTTCCTCGTGGCGGGCCGCCCGGTGATGCAGCAGGCCTATCAGTGCCTCTTCGCACAGCAGCACTGGCATACGGAACTGGTACGGGAAGAATTGCAACAGACACTGGCCGGCCGGGGGGCGTTGGAACTGGCGTTCCTGCGGGGCCTGATACAGGAGGAACCCCTATGATCCAACAGGAAGTGCACGCCTTGATGCCCGAACTGGAAGAACGAAAGATCGTCTCCATTGTCCGCGGCGTCTGCAGTAAAGATATGAAGGAAGCGGCAGAAGCCGTATACCGGGGAGGCATCCGCTTCCTCGAAGTGACCTTCGACATGGCGTCGGAGGAAAATTCCCGGGATACGCTGCGCAGCATCACGCGGCTGCGGGAACATTTCGGGGGCCGTATGCATATCGGCGCCGGCACGGTCCTGACGCCGGAGCAGGTGGTCCTGGCCGCCAAAGCCGGCGCGGAATTCATCATTTCGCCCGACATGGATGTGGCGGTCATCCAAAAGACGAAGGAACTGGGCCTGCTCTCCATGCCCGGCGCCCTGACGCCGTCCGAGGTGAAGACGGCCTGGATGGCTGGTGCGGACATTGTAAAGATCTTTCCGGCCTCCCTGCTGGGACCAGCCTATGTGAAGGCCCTCAAAGCGCCCCTTTCGCCAGTGAAGCTGGCCGCCGTGGGCGGTGTCGGCGTGGAGAACATCCGCACCTACCTGGATGCCGGCTATGACGGATTCGGCATCGGCGGCAACCTGATCAACCGGGAGCGGGTGGAACGCCATGCCTGGGACGAACTGACCTGTATTGCGCAGGCTTATGCGGACGCTATCCATTGACATGCTCCGTTTCGTCTGAAGACGATGGAAGAACGGCTTGAAAACAACTTGATGACATTGCATTTGCTGTAAGAACAGCCTGGACATCCTGAAGGATATACTTTCGGACGCCCAGGCTTTTTGTGCGTAAAAGAAGGAGGATATGGTGAAATCATCGGAGACAACGGATAACGCCGCCCGCACGGTTTGCCGGGATCCTTATGCGGGCCTGGAGGAGCGCGTTGAGGCCTACTGGGACGAGCGGAGCGCCGCATTCAGCGGGAAACGGCGCCTGGAACTGCTCGGCGAAAATGCGGACCGCTGGCTCGAACTGCTCACGGAAAAGCTGCCCCGGCGGCCGCTCCGGATCCTGGACATCGGCACGGGCGCCGGCTTTTTCGCTATCCTGCTCGCCGGGCAGGGACACGATGTCACGGGAATCGATATGTCGGAAAAGATGCTGGAGGAGGCGCGGAAGAACAGCCGCCTGTTCCATCAGGCACCGCGCTTCTGCCGGATGAATGCAATGCATCCTGCTTTTGAGGCGGAAAGTTTCGATGCCGTCGTGACGCGCAACCTGACCTGGACTCTGCCCGATGTGGAACAGGCGTACCGGGCCTGGTACCGGCTGCTGCGCCAGGACGGCGTGCTCCTCAACTTCGATTCGGACAACGGGCTCCTTTCGTACCGGCACAAGCGTGCGGCCAACGACGTCCATGCCGACGTGTCCGACCGTCTGCTGGAGGAATGTACGGAAATCCGGGACTCCCTCGCCATCAGCCGGAACCGGCGGCCGGCGTGGGACATCGGCTGTCTGCGCAAAATCGGCTTTTCCGTCACGTGGGACGCCGACGTGGCTCCGCGCGTCCATGCCGACCGGAACCTGGCATATGATGGTGTACCCGTGTTCGGCCTTTATGCCGTCAAATAAGGTCAGGCGTTGCTTGTTGCGAATCCAGGGGAACTATGATATATTTTTCATATAATTGAAAATAAGGTTGTGGGTCCCTATGGGAAAGGAGGCGGCAGCTTCCGGCCGCTGGCCGGATTGCCAAAAGCGAATGAGCGAACAAAGACATGAACTCGTACTGGTCATCGATTTCGGTGCCCAGTATGCGCAGCTGATTGCCCGCCGCGTCAGGGAATGCGGCGTGTATTGTGAAATCCTGCCGTACACTGCGACGCTGGAGCGGATCAAGGCCAAGGAACCGGCGGCCATCATCCTGTCCGGCGGCCCGGCCAGCGTCTATGTGGAAAACGCACCCAAGGTAGATGCCGGCGTGTTCAAACTGGGCGTGCCCGTGCTGGGCATCTGCTACGGCCACCAGTTTACGGCCCAGACCCTGGGCGGTACCGTTTCGAGCGCCAACACGCATGAATACGGCAAAACGTCCATCGTGCTGCAGACGAACTGCAAACTGTTCCGCGGCTTGGAAGAGAACAACATCTGCTGGATGAGCCACACGGATTTCGTGTCCAAAGTGCCGGACGGGTTCACGCCGGTGGCTTCGACGACGGACTGCCCCATCGCGGCCATGATCAACGAGGACAAAAAGTTCTACACCGTCCAGTTCCATCCCGAAGTGGAGCATACGCCCTTTGGCCGGAAACTGTTCCGGAACTTCCTCTTCGACATCTGCGAACTCTCCGGCGACTGGAACATGAAGTCCTTTGTGGAACGCAAAGTGGCGGAAATCAAGGAGAAGGTCGGTGACAGGAAGGTGCTCTGCGCACTCTCCGGCGGCGTCGATTCCTCCGTTGCCGCAGTGCTGGTACACAAGGCGGTCGGCAAACAGCTGACCTGCATCTTTGTGGATCACGGCCTGCTGCGCAAGGACGAAGGGGACCAGGTGGAGAAGGTCTTCAAGGATACCTTTGATATGAACTTCGTCCGCGTCAACGCGAAGGACCGCTTCCTGGGCAAACTCCAGGGCGTTTCGGAGCCGGAGCGGAAGCGCAAGATCATCGGCGCCGAATTCATTCATGTCTTTGACGAAGAGTCGCGCAAACTGGGCAAGGTCGATTTCCTGGTCCAGGGCACCATCTATCCGGACGTCGTGGAAAGCGGCGGCACCGGTACGAGCGCGACCATCAAGAGCCATCATAACGTAGGCGGCCTGCCGAAAGACATGGACCTGCAGCTCATCGAGCCGCTGCGCGAACTGTTCAAGGACGAAGTCCGGGCCGTCGGCACGGAACTGGGCATTCCCGACAATCTGGTGTGGCGCCAGCCGTTTCCGGGACCGGGCCTGGCCATCCGCGTCCTTGGCGAAGTCACCGAAGACAAGCTGGCCATTGTGCGCGAAGCTGACGCAATCTTCCGCGAGGAAATCGCCAATGCCGGCCTGGACCGTAAAATCTGGCAGTATTTCGCCTGCCTGCCCAACATCCGCAGCGTCGGTGTCATGGGCGACGACCGGACCTACTGCTATACCATTGCCCTGCGCGCGGTGCTGTCGACGGACGGCATGACCAGCGACTGGGCGCACATCCCCTTTGGTGTGCTCGATGTCATTTCCCGCCGCATCGTCAACGAGGTGAACGGCGTGAACCGCGTGGTCTACGATATTACGAGCAAACCGCCCGCAACCATTGAGTGGGAATGACGCTCGAAACGGCGAAAACCCGCATGAATACAGGCTTTTTTGCCCGTCCATACTGCTCTTGATACTGGATTGATACTATTTGTGTCCGCCCGGTATTCTCAAGAGAAAAATCCCAAAAGGACAAGCAAAACCGCCCTGCTGAACGACAAATTCAGCAGGGCGGTTTTTTTGCTTGTCTTATTTATTTTTCCGCCAAGGGATATAATATTCGCTTTCCAGGCCATCGTCGCAGGTATGGGGCCAGTTGAGTTTCCATTCAAAATACTCTTCCCTGGTGATCTCCCCGGCGTGTAACTCCTGCTGACGAAAAAGCCATTCCCGCATGAACTCGTCCACAAGGCCATACTGGAAGTACATACCCACGGGAGGGTGTGCGGGCCAGTCATCGCTATCATTGTACCGTACAGCGGTATCATCAGCGGCCCCTGCTCTGCCCGGATTGCGGACAAGTTGGAACAGGCGGATAGCGCCAGGGCTGTCCTCGTCCAGCCAGAAGAATGTCCGCATGAAGTCCTCGGCAGAGCCGGGGGCGATGGTGTAGAAGTTCTGGCGGTCTACCCGCAGCGCCTCGGCCATCTTGTCCAGCAGTTCCCGTTTCGGAACACGGTAATTCGTCTCATACTGGGCGATCCGGTTGTCCGCTCCCTTTTCCTCAAAGCCGATAGCAAGCCCCAATTCCCTTTGTGTCATGCCTCGAAAGGTGCGGATTTTCTTTATCTTGTCTCCGACTGTCATAATATCCCACCGCCTTTGCCAATAGTATAGCGCAAAAAAGCGAAAGATGCAAGATAATCTTTAACAAAAATGCGAAATAAATTCTTGACATTAACACTTATGTTAATGTATAATGAAGATGGTGACATTAACATATTTGCGAAACTAAAGAGGAGGTCGCCAGGGAGCTGGGCATTTCCAAGCCCTACGCCTACAAGCTGGTGCGGGAGATGAACGAGGAGCTGAAGAAAAAAGGCTTTCTCACCATTCCCGGACGGGTAAGCAGGCGCTACTTCGAGGAAAAATTCTATGGGCTGCGGGACAGACAATAAGGAGGGAACCACAATGCCGGCATACAAAGACAAGGCAAAGGGCACATGGTATGCGTCCTTTTACTACGAGGACTGGACGGGCAAGAAAGTAAAGAAAATGAAACGGGGCTTTCCCACCAAGCGGGAGGCTCTGGAGTGGGAGCGGACATTCCTGCAACAACAGACCGCCGACCTGGAAATGACCTTTGAAAACTTCGTGGCTGTCTATGTGGCGGACATGAAAGGCCGTATCAAGGAAAACACCTGGGGGACGAAAGAGCATATCCTCTACAAGAAGTTGGTGCCGTACTTCGGCAAGCGGAAGATGTGCGACATTCACTCCAAGGAGGTCATCGCCTGGCAGAATGAAATGCTGGGTTACCGGGACAAGAACGGCAAGCCCTACTCTCCGGTGTACTTAAAAACGCTGCACAATCAGTTGAGCGCCGTGTTCAACCATGCGGTACGGCACTACAATCTAAAGGTCAATCCCGCTGCCCAGGCGGGCAATATGGGAAAGCCAAAGGGACGGGAAATGCTGTTCTGGACAAAGGCGGAGTATCTGAAATTCGCCGAGGCCATGATGGACAAGCCCCTTTCCTATTACGCCTTTGAAATGCTCTACTGGTGCGGCGTCCGGGAGGGGGAGCTGCTGGCCCTCACTCCTGGCGACTTCGACTTTGAGAAACAGACCGTCACCATCTCCAAGTCCTACCAGCGGATTAAGGGCAAGGATGTGATTACCGACCCCAAGACCCCTAAGAGCAACCGGGTCATTCAAATGCCCGCTTTCCTCTGTGAAGAAATGCGAGACTATATCAAGAGCCTGTATGGGGTGAAGCCCACCGACCGCATTTTCACGGTGACAAAATCCTACCTCCACCGGGAGATGGACAGGGGTGCGAAAGAGGCCGGGGTAAAGCGGATCAGAATACACGACCTGAGGCACTCCCACATTTCGCTGCTCATTGACATGGGCTTTACGGCCCTGGCAATCGCTGACCGGGTGGGACATGAAAGCATTGATATTACCTACCGCTACGCCCACCTGTTCCCCACCCGGCAGGCGGAGATGGCGGACAAACTGGACATGGAGCGAAAGGGGGCCTAAATCATGTCAGTGAAAAATCTTGACCGACACAACCGCTGGAGAAACAAAACTGTGGCTTTCCGGGTGTCCCCGGATGAGGACAGGGAAATTGAAACCGCTGTGCGGCTCTCCGGCCTTACCAAACAGGACTACATCACCCGACGGCTGCTGTGCCGGGATGTGGTGGTACAGGGCAACCCCAGGGTGTATAAGGCCCTGCGGAACGAGCTGGCCGCCGTTCTGGAAGAACTGGAGCGTATCGAGGCCGGGAATGGCGTGGATGGGGAGTTGCTGGACACCATCCGGCTGATCGCCGCCATCATGGACGGCATGAGGGAGGATTGATAGATGGATAGATTGCAAGAGAAAACGACTGCCCCATATCCGCCTGTTGGCGCAGACGGGGGACAGTCGCTCTCACAAAAACCTAACCAAAGTATAGCAGAGGGCGTGCAGATAAGCCGGGTCAATGACCCGGCCTATCTGCCTACCGTGTCTATGAATGACCTCTACGAACAGGTGTACCCCGGCAGACCTCCTGTGGTAGACGGTCTGCTCTATGCGGGGACATATCTCTTTGTGGGCGCTCCCAAGGTGGGCAAGTCCTTTCTCATGGCCCAGCTTGCCTATCATGTGAGTATGGGCCTTTCCCTGTGGGGGTATGAGGTGCGCCAGGGGACAGTCCTCTATCTGGCCCTGGAGGACAACCACCGTCGCTTACAGGAGCGGTTGTACCGGATGTTTGGAGTAGAGAGTACCGGAAACCTGTTCTTTGCCATCGGAGCTAAGCAGCTCGGCGGTGGCCTGGAGGAGCAGCTAAAGGGCTTTGTCCGGGAACACACGGACACCCGGCTTATTATCATCGACACCCTGCAAAAAATCCGGGAGGCCGGGGCAGAGAAGTACAGCTATGCCAACGACTATGAGGTAATCACCAAACTGAAACGGTTTGCCGATATAAGCGGGGTTTGCCTCCTGGTTGTACATCACACCCGCAAGCAGCAGGCCGATGATAAGTTTGATATGATCTCCGGCACCAACGGCTTATTGGGTGCGGCAGACGGGGCCTTTCTGCTCCAAAAGGAGCGGCGGGCAGACAACGCCGCCACCCTGGACATTTCTGGGCGGGATCAGCAAGACCAGCGCCTCTACCTCAAGCGGGACGAGGAACGGCTTGTGTGGGAGCTGGAGCGGCGGGAAACGGAGCTGCGGCAGGAGCCGCCTGACCCGGTGTTGGAGGCTGTTGCCGCCCTGGTAACGGCGGAACGGCCAGAGTGGAGAGGGACGGCCACGGAACTTGTCGCCGCCCTGGGGCTGGATATGAAACCCAATGCCCTGGCTATGCGGCTGAATGTCCGGGCGTGGCGGCTGTCCTATGAGTACCACATCCACTATGAAAGCGCCCGAACCCATGCCGGGCGGAGTATCAAGCTCACGTTGGAGGAACCCCAGGCGTGACGACCGTGACAGCTGTGACAGCTTTTCGGAGTGCGGAGGCGGTGTGTAAAACATCGTCACGGTCGTCACGGCTGTCACGGGGAGCGGGGGCGAAAGTCAAGGGGGGCATACCTGCGGGTGGAGATTGCCGCAAGTCAATACAACCCGTACCCCTTGACTTTCGGCCCACGGAAAACACTTGCCGGGCGGTGGAAAGGCCCCTGGCCTTTCCACCCTGCCCAACGGCGAGTGACAAAGTTTAGGCGGGGTGCAGGGTGCCCTTTTCAAAGGGCGGCCCTGCTGGGGGAGGCAACCGCAGTTGCCGGGGGCAAAGCCCCCACACCACCCCGTAGGGCGCAAATGCGCTTTTGATGGCCGTCAGGCTGTCAAAAGTGCTTTTGCGTTACTTTCGCAGAAAGTAACAAAGGCTCGCCGCTTGCGCGGCGGAAAAGGGAGGAGGGATTGATTTGAAAAGGACAATCAGCGCCATGGTGGGCCAAGGATCGGTGAACCATAACAGTAGAAAATTCCACGCCAAGAACACTGACCCGGAACGCTCCCACTTGAATATAACCTACTGCCAGGAGAATATCAAGGCGGTGTACCATGAACTCTTTGACGAGGCTCTGGAACGGTACAACGCTAAACAAACCAGGGCCGACAGAAGGATAGAGGATTACTATGAGAAGATCCGCTCCGGCAAGCAGGAAAAGCCGTTCCATGAAATCATCCTGCAAGTGGGCAATCGAGATGATATGAGCGCCGACAGCGAGGAGGGACAGCTTGCGGCAGCGGTTTTGGACCGGGTGTTCTCTGCCCACCTCCACATGGACGAGGCTACGCCCCATCTGCACATTGACTTTGTACCATTCACCACCGGGAGCAAGCGAGGGCTGGACACGAGGGTATCTTTGAAACAGGCGTTAGCGGCCCAGGGTTTCCAGGGCGGCACCAGAGGGGACACAGAGTGGAGCCAGTGGGTGCGCTCGGAAAAGGAGCAGCTTTCCCTGGTCATGGAGCGCCACGGGATTGAGTGGGAGGACAAAGGCACCCACGACAAGCACTTGTCTGTGCTGGACTACAAGAAAGAGCAGCGGGCAAAGGAGATCGCCGTTCTGGAGACGGTCAAGGCGGAGAAAGAAAACCAGGTGGAGAGCCAGGAACGGCGGCTCAAAGAACTTGCCCCGGCGGTGAAAAATATGGAGCGGTTGGCAGCGGATTTCTCCGCCAATCCGGAGGAGATTTTGCCGGAGCCGGGAACGCTGGAAACAGGCCGGGCCTACCGAGAGAAAAAGGCAAAGCCCCTGCTGGCCCAAATCGTCAAGGTGCTGCGCTCCCTGTATCTGGCCTATGTGGAGCTGCGGGGGAAATTTGAGCGTCTGCAAGGGGACTATGGCCGGGTGAGGGAGAGCAACATCCGCCTGTCTGATCGATTGCAGGAGGTCAAGTTGGAAAACAAGGCCATGCGGCAAGTCTCCGCTGACTATGAGCGGGTCAAAAGGGCCTTTGGCCCAGAACAAGTGGACAGAATATTAGAGGCAGCTTACCAGCAGGAACATGCCGAAAAGGAACGGAAACGGGCCGCAAAGTCAAAAATTCGGATAGACGCACGATGATCACCAAAACCGGAGGGTATTCCAGTGAATACCCTCCGATTTTATTTGTGGAATCGGTAAAATGATTTCTTGTTTTTTAGAGCGTACTATGATATACTGCTATTATCCTGATTTGAGGAGTCTATCAAATATGCGGCAAGGTATTCTTAAATAAAATTTGATAATGGGCGCAAAAATGATTGCCCCTTGCAGGGGCTTGGTTTTTGTACCC
>ONEW01000002.1 GCA_900316935.1 uncultured Selenomonadales bacterium | reverse complement strand
ATACCAGTCGGTGCATAACAACTGTTGAAACCGCCGTGTACCGAACGGTACGCACGGTGGTGTGAGAGGACGGGGGCTAACCGCCCCCTCCTACTCGATGTGTTTGTTCAATACACCGGGTCAGGCTTGCTGACAGCCGTCGTCAGTCCGCCGCTTCAGCCTTTTTGCGGCGCTGGGCGGCGATGGTCTGGCAGCCTTCCACCGCGAGGACGACGGCCAGGGCGATGAGCAGGATGCCGATACCGGCCTGGGCGTAAGGACCCCAGTCAGCGGCGCCGGCCGAGATGATGTGCAGCTGGTTCTTGACGATGATGACCAGCGAGGACAGGGTGACGACCATCATGAAGGCCATGGGGAACAGGAACATCTTATTGTTCCGGCCTGCGTTGCCCAGCCAGGTCGCTACGGCGAGAAGGCCGATACCGGCCAGGAGCTGGTTGGCGGCGCCGAAAAGGCCCCAGATCTTCTGGAACCCGTTCATGCCGAGCAGGATGCCCAAAATGACGGTGAGGATGGTGGCGAAGTAGGGGTTGACCATGAACTTCTTCCAGCCGTCCTTAATGTCCTTCGGGGTCTGGCCGGGCTCCAGGAAGAATTCCTGGAACATGAAGCGGGCCAGGCGGGTCGCCGTATCCAGGGAGGTCAGGCAGAAGGTCGAGTAGGCCAGGACCAGCAGCGTATAGAACGCCTTTTCCATACCGGCGAGGCCGGGAATCTGGGCGACCATGGCGGCGATGCCGCCGGCAAAGATGTCCGTGACGCCGGCCGTGTGACCGGTGGAGCGGGCATAGGCGACGGCGCAGAGGGTGATGACGGCCAGCACGCATTCGAGGAGCATGCCGCCGTAGGCAATCGGTTTCGCGTCCTTTTCCTTATCCAGCTGTTTGGACGTGGTGCCGGACGATACGAGGGAATGGAACCCGGAAATGGCGCCGCAGGCCACGGTCGTGAACAGGATCGGGAACAGGAACAGGACACCGTTCTTCGTGGCTACGGAGAAGCCCGTGAAGGCAGGGAACAGTTTCGGGTCGATATCCGGATGGGCGCCGAAGATGCCGACGATGGCGACAATCAGCATGGCGTACAGCAGGAAGGAGCTCAGGTAGTCACGGGGCTGGAGCAGAATCCAGACGGGCGTGACGGAGGCGATGGCGATGTAGAGGCCGACAATCCACATCCAGGTCTTCGTGGAGAAGTAGAGCGGGTGGAAGTTCATGCCGACGGCCATGACGAAGATGATGGCGATGATGCCGAAGATGGTCGAGGTCGCAACGGACTGATGGCGGCGGTATACGCCGATGCCGAAGACGATGGCTACGGCGATGAAGAGCAGGGAGACCATGGCGACGGAAGCATTCGTCGCACTGGCCGCCGTGTCGAGCACACCGTTCTTGAAGGTGGCACCGAAGGTGGAGGCCACGATGGCCGCGAAGGCTGCCACGACGAGGATCAGTGTCAGATAGGCGAAGATGATGAATAACTGCTTGGCCCGTTTGGACATGTTCGACGAAATGATTTCGCCGATGGACTGGCCGTTGTTGCGGACCGAAGCGAAGAGGGCGCCGAAGTCATGGACGCCGCCGAAGAAGATGCCGCCGACGAGGACCCACAAGGCGACAGGGACCCAGCCGAAGATGGCGGCCGCGATAGGACCGGTGATGGGGCCGGCTCCGGCGATGGACGAAAAATGATGTCCCATGAGGACGGGGGCTTTGGCGGGCACGTAGTCCACGCCATCCGTCATCGTATGTGCCGGCGTGGGCTTGTCCCCTTCACCGACGCCCCATTGTCTGACCAGCCAGCCGCCGTAAAAGACGTACCCGCAGAACAGGATGGCCATACAGACGAGCAGTAATACCAATGTGTTCATAAATGATTCCTCCTCTTTCCCTTTTGTCTCTTTATATTTCTGGAACTCTATAGAAAAAAGCGGGAAAGCCCTTTCCGCGCCTTTCTCCCCAGCAGCAGGACCTCTTCGAGGGACTCCTTCATGCACGTGCCGGCCTTGTTGAAATACAGGACGCCCTGCGAGGCGTCGTAACAGGCCGCGTGGAAATCCATCCACCCGTGCAGGGAGAACCGGAAGGTCTTGTAGATGCGGCATTTCTCCAGTTCGTGCCGTGCCGCCGCGGTCACGGTGTCACAGACGAAGACCGGCGAGATGTAGGTATACATATGGTCCGGCCCGATATGGGCCATGGCCATGCCTTTTTCGTATGCAAAATCCCGGCATATCCTGAACCCTTCCGGCGTCAGTTCAGGCACGTCGAAGAGGAAGAGGAACTCTTCCTGTTTGGCGGCCCAGACCTCATTCTGCCGAAGGAGCAGGTGCTGTCCCGTGCGTTCGTAATATTCGCAGACTGCCCGCAGGGATATCGGTCCGTCAGGCAGGTCGGGGACGAGGCGTCCCGCTTCACGGATCCGCCCTTCCACGTCCGGGTCCGAAGGGGGGGTTCCGTCGAAGCGTGTCACCGTGTAGGAGTGCCGGCAGGCATCTATAAGCCGGTTCAGGGCTTCGTGCCGAGAGTAACTCATAGTGGATTTTCCTTTAAGTTTAAAAATGACTTATATATCGCATTTTTCTAACAATTCCAAATTAAATTATCCTCATTCTAGCATGTAAGGACCGGAAAGACAAGATAATCCGCGTATTTATGGCAAGTTGGCCGGACATGATGTGATTTTTTTGTGAATTCCATACCAATGTTTACAATTTGCTGCTTTTTCCGCTGTTGACGCGCCGGCACATAAGGTCGACCTGGCAGTACAGTGTGGTATAATGGGGCTGTATATGGAGGAGGGGGTTTTATGGCCGGACGCAGGAAGCGGGCTTCACAGTCCCGGGCCAGCCGGGCCGTGAAATATGTCCTGACGGCTTTGGCGGCTGTCATGGCTGCCTTTTTCAGCTTCTTTTTCGTCGGCGGATTCGTCCAGGGCAACAGCACGGCGGAGTCAAAGCCTGCAGCCGTTACGGAACAGGCTGTTCCGGAGACGGCGGACGGTTCCCTGGCCTGGGACGGCATTCCCGCCTACGCTGGAAAGCCCTACGTGGTACTGAACGGCAACAGGCCGCGCTTTTCCCGGGAGATCCAGAGCCGTAAGAACGCCTACTACAGCTTCACGCCACGCGACAGCCTGGGCCGCTGCGGCCGGGCCGTCGGACGTCTGGGGCCGGAACTGCTGCCGAAGGAGCAACGCAAACCCATTGGTATGATCAAGCCGTCAGGCTGGCAGTACACCAAGTACAGCTTCGTCGACGGCAAGTACCTTTATAACCGGTGTCACCTGATTGCGTTCCAGTTGTGTGGTGAAAACGCGAACCGCCTGAACCTGATCACAGGAACCCGTTATTTCAATGTCACGGGTATGCTGCCCTTTGAAAACCGCGTGGCGGACTTCATCCGCAATACGCATAAACATGTGCTGTACTCCGTGACGCCCGTCTACCGGGGGGACGACCTCGTGGCACGCGGCGTCGCCATGGAGGCCTGGTCCGTGGAAGATGGCGGGAAAGGCGTCCATTTCAATGTCTTCGTCTATAACGTGCAGCCCGGCGTCGTCATCAATTACGCGGACGGCACCAGTCGGGCGGCGCGCTGAACGGCCGTCGTCCCCGGCCCGGTATCGTCTTTTCGGGAGGTTTCCCTTTGCAATACGTATTGGTAGCAATCAATCTGCCGGTCCGGAACCTGTTCAAACAGTTCGTGTACCGCGTTCCTGCAGCCCGGCCTGACCTGACGGCAGGCTGGCGCGTCCTTGTGCCGTTCGGCCGCAGCGAGGTGGAAGGTTTCGTCGTCCGCACCTATACGGAAGACGAGGCCCGGCACCGGATGGAGACGGACGGGGCCAGGATGGGGCTGCAGGATGTCCGGGAAGTCCTGGCCGTCCTCGGCGGAGAGCCCTGGTTTGATGCGGAGATGCTGGCGACGGCGCATTGGCTGGCCCGTTATTATATGTGTACGGACGCGGAAGCCATGCGCCTTTTCATTCCCGGTAAAAGCAGTCTGCGGCGGCGGACCGTCTATCAGGACGGGAAGGCCGTGGCACAGACATGGGAGGAACGCCTCAAACCGCGGACCGTCCTGTCCTACAGGCTGACGGAAGCAGGAAGGCAGACCCTGGCCGGCGGCCAGGTGCCGGAACGGTCTCCCCGGCAGCGGGAAGCCCTGGCCTTTTTGGAGAAGGCAGCCGGTGCTCCCGCGACGGCCGACGTGACCGTCCGGGAGGCCGCCGCAGCCGGCATCAGTGCCGAAGTGCTGCGAACCCTGGTCCGCAAAGGCTGGGCGGAAAAGGCGGCCCGCAGGATTCTGCGGAACAGTTACGATCGGCCGGAAGGACGCAGGGAGACCCTGGTCCTGACAGCGGAACAGAAAGACGCCGTGGCACGCCTGAAGGACGCGCTGCACGGCGGCAGATACGCCGAATTCCTGTTGCGCGGCATCACGGGCAGCGGCAAGACGGAAGTCTACCTGCGCGCAGCCGACGAGGCGCTGCGGCGGGGGAAACAGGTACTGGTCCTGGTGCCGGAAATCGCGCTGACGACGCAGATTGTGCAGCGCTTCCGCGCCTGGTTCGGTGATGCCGTGGCGGTGGCCCACAGCAAACTTTCGCAGAACGAGCGGGGCGATGTGTGGTATAAGATGCGCAGCGGCGCGGCCCGCATCCTCATCGGCGTGCGGAGCGCCGTCTTTGCGCCGTTCCAGGACCTGGGCCTCGTCATCATCGACGAGGAACAGGAAGGGAGCTATAAACAGGAAGAACGGCCCAGTTACCATGCCCGCGAGGTGGCCCGGTGCCGTTGCCGGAACACGGAATCCGTACTTCTTCTGGGAAGCGCTACGCCATCCCTGGACACCTATTACCTTGTGCAGACGGGAGAGCTGACGGAACTGCGCCTGACTGAACGGCCGTCCGGCGCCGTGCTGCCGCAGGTCAGCATCGTCGATATGCGGGAAGAGCTGGCGCAGAAGAACTTTTCGGTCATTTCCCGCAAACTGCGGCGGGAACTCATCGACACGGTCCATCACGGGGAGCAGGCCATCGTACTGCTGAACCGGCGCGGGTTTTCCACATTCGTCATGTGCCGGGACTGCGGTACGGCCCTCGTCTGCCCTCATTGTGCCGTAAGCCTGGTGTACCATGCCAAAGAGCATGTCATGCGCTGTCATTATTGCGGCAGTGAATATCCTGTCCCCACGGTCTGCCCGTCCTGCGGCAGCCGGCGCATCAAATTCTTCGGCAGCGGCACGCAGAAGGCGGAAATGGAGATAGGTTCCCTGCCGGGGATCCGCGTCCTGCGTATGGATCAGGACAGCACGTCGGCGAAGATGGCCCATGAGGACATCATCCGCCGCTTCCGCGGAGGCGAGGCCAATGTCCTGCTGGGTACCCAGATGGTGGCCAAGGGACATGACATCAAGAACGTTACCCTTGTCGGCATCCTGGCAGCGGACAGCACGCTGAACCTGCCTGATTTCCGCGCGGCCGAAGCCGCCTTCGACCTGCTGACCCAGACGGCCGGCCGGGCAGGGCGGGGCGGCCGCCCGGGCCGGGTGGTTCTGCAGACCTACGATCCGGAGAACGAGATCATCCGTCTGGCAGCCCGCCAGGATTATGATACCTTTGCCAATGGCGAACTGCAGCAGCGCAGGGACTTGAAATATCCTCCCTACAGCCGCATCCTGAAACTGGGTTTTACGGACAAGGACGAGCGGAAAGCCTTGCAGCTCGGCGACGAAATGGCGGCTTTCCTGCGCCTGCACCAAGTTCAGGAACAATGGCCGGAAACCTGTGTGACGGGACCTTTCCCGGCCGGGGTGGCAAAAGTGCGCGACCTGTACCGGTTCACTTTGATTGTGCGGAGTGCCGTCATGGAAAAAGTGAAGGAAGCCGTGTGGAACAGTCCCTATAAGGACCGGAAGAACATCAGTTTTGATGTGGATCCCCTCCGTACCATTTAGGAGGAACGCTATCCGGCGCGGCACTAGCCGAACAGGGGGTTCCATGGTATAATGTTATGATTATTAATGTCCAGGAGGAAGATAATGGCAGTTTTAGATATCCGTATTGCCGGCGACCCGGTCCTGAAAACGGTCTGTGAACCCGTCGGCAGAATCGATAAAAAGATCCGCCGTACCCTGAAAGATATGGCGGACACGCTGTATGCCGCAAAGAACGGCATCGGCCTGGCAGCCCCGCAGGTGGGCATCGCGAAACGCATGGTGGTCATCGACCTGCAGGACGGAAAAGGTCTGGTTGAACTCATCAACCCGGTCATCACTAAAAAGGAGGGTTCCCAGATTGTCGGGGAGGGCTGCCTTTCCGTGCCGAATTTCGAGGGCGATGTGGAACGGGCCGAGTATGTGGAGTGTGAATATACCGATGCCAGGGGCCAGAAGCAGTTCATCGCGACGGACGGCCTGATGGCGGTCTGCCTGCAGCACGAACTGGACCATCTGGACGGCATCCTGTTCACGGACAAGGCCGTGACGATTGTACCGAAGGCACCGGAGGACTGAGCTTCCGGCAGATGTTCCTTACCGATGTTTTACCGTGTTCCCTTACGGAGGAAGACATGACGAAGATCGTATTTATGGGTACCCCCGATTTTGCGGTCGGTTCCCTGAAGACGCTGGTAGAAACGGGAGTCTATGAAATCACGGCGGTCGTGACACAGCCGGACCGTCCCCGGGGACGGGGGCACAAGCTGGTGGAGACACCGGTCAAGGCTTATGCGCTGCGCCAGGGCCTGCCTGTGTACCAGCCGGAAAAAGTCAAGACACCGGAATTCACGGCTCAATTGAAGGAATGGGCCCCGGACCTGATCGTCGTGGCCGCCTTCGGGCAGTTTTTGAGCCAGGAAATCCTGGACATCCCGGCCTATGGCTGCGTCAACGTCCACGCGTCCCTGCTGCCCAAGTACCGTGGCGCCGCACCGATCCAGTACGCCATCATCAAGGGCGAGAAGGAGACGGGCGTGACCATCATGCGCATGGAAAAAGGGATGGATACAGGTGCCATGTACAGCAAGGTGACCGTCCCGATTCCCTCGGAAATGAGTTTCGCCGAACTGCATAATCTGCTTATGGAAAAGGGGGCGGCCCTGCTGGTGGAAACCTTGCCGAAGATTATCGCAGGCCTGCAGCCGGAGCCGCAGAACGAGGCGGACGCCACGAAGGCGACGCTGCTGACGAAAGCCATGGCGGAAATTCCCTGGGACAGGCCCGTCCAGGAAGTGCACGACCTGATCCGCGGATTCGACCCCGTTCCGGGGGCTTACACCTATCTGCCGGACGGCACGTTGCTGAAACTGTGGGAATCCCGCGTGACGGATACGCCGGCCGGTGCAGCACCGGGTACGGTGGTCAAGACGGAAAAGGATGATTTCTGCGTGGCCTGCGGCGACAAACTGCTGCGGATCCTTACCGTCCAGCCTGCATCCAAGAAACGCATGCCTGCCCGGGTATTCCTCAACGGACACGGCTTAAAGGCCGGGGACCGGCTGGGCCGTCAAAAAGGCATTTAAGAGAGTATGGAAACAAAGAAAGGAAAGAGTCATACAACCATGGAGGAAGCAATAGAGCAGGGCATCCAGCCGAAAAAGAGGGTCTTTCTGGCCCTGATCCTTTTCAGCGCCGTTGTCACTGCCATCATTCTGTATCTGGTCTGGAAGGTGACCTTTTTAGGCCTGGAGGAAATCAGCTCCTGGCTCCCGGCCGCGTTCGGTATCGTGGTGGCTGCCGCCATCCTGTTCTTTTTCCTGGGGGAACTGGAAATTGTGCTCGCCATCCTGGGGATGCCCTTGCCCAAGATCCTCTATTTCTGGGCGTGGAAGGCCATCAACTTCCTGTTCCCCTTCGCGGTAGGCCTGGGACGCATCTTCAACGTTCCGCGCGGTAAGGTGGAGCAATCGTTCGTTGCCGTCAATAACGCTCTGGTGCGCCAGCATCGCATCAAGGTGCCGTCCAACCGGCTCCTGATCCTGACGCCTCACTGTCTGCAGCTCGACACGTGCCCCCGCAAAATCACGCGGAACGTGGAAAACTGCCGCCAGTGCGGCGGCTGTTGCGTGGGTTCCCTGCTGGCCCTGTGCCATAAATACAACATGCACTTCGTCGTGGCGACAGGCGGCACCCTGGCGCGCCAGCTCGTGGCCAAGGCACGGCCCAAGGCAATCATCGCCGTGGCCTGCGAACGCGACCTGACGAGCGGTATTCAGGACGTATTCCCCATCCCCGTCATCGGCATCTTCAATGAACGGCCTTTTGGCCCCTGCTTCAATACGCGTGTGGACATCGGCCGGGTCGAGGAGGCCATCCAACTGTTAGCGGAAGGGGTACCTGCAAATGGAAGCAACGAAAAAGGCGCCTGAAGAGGCAGCCAATCCCCGTATCAGACAACCGAAACCGTCCCGCTTCGCTCACCGCAAGCCGGCAAACGGGCGTGAAGCCGCCCTTTTCGTCCTGCACGCCGTGTGGGAGGAGGGGGCTTATGCGTCCCTGGCCCTGGGCAAGGTGCTGCGCTTCCTGGACAAGGACGGCGCCGCGGCCGGCGCAGAACGGCGGCTGGCCACGGAATTGGTCTACGGTGCCGTGAAGGCGGCCGAGCCGCTGGATTTCCTGATTTACGCACTGACCCGCAAGCCGCTGCGGCAGATTGAGCCCGTCCTGCGCTATATCCTCCATCTGGGCCTGTACCAGATCTTCTATGTGGAACGCATTCCCGCCGCGGCTGCCTGCAACGAAAGCGTCAAACTGGCGAAGAAGTACAGTCATCCTGGGGCGGACCGGTTCGTCAACGGCGTGCTGCGCAACAGCGTCCGCCAAAAAGACGGCCTGTGGAAGCAGCTCCAGGGGAACCGGGCGCTGCGGCTCTGCCATCCTGCCTGGCTGGTGGACCGCTGGACGGCACAGTTCGGCGAGGACGGGGCGGAGGCCCTGTGCCGCTGGGATAACGAGCCGCCGCTCCTGAGCCTGCGTCTGAATCCGCTGGAAACGGAACGGGACGCCTTCCTGCAGAATCTGCGGGAAATGGGCGGGGAAGGCTCCCTCTCCCTGTGGTGCCCCGACGGCATCCTCCTGGAAAAGATGCCTGCGGGCGGGCTGGAGGCCTTGTTCCGTGCGTTTCCGAAAGCGTTCTACATCCAGGACGAAAGTTCCATGCTGCCGGCCCAGGTCCTGCAGCCGCAGCCCGGCGAACAGGTGCTCGACCTGTGTGCCGCTCCGGGCGGGAAAACGACCCATCTGGCCACGCTCATGCAGAACCGGGGGTCCGTGACGGCCTGTGATGTTTACGGACATAAACTGGCCCTGATCCGTGCCAATGCGGAACGGCTGGGCCTGACCAATATAACGACCCAATTGCAGGATGGGATGCGGTTCCGGGCCGATTGGGAAAACCGGTTCGACCGGGTCCTGACGGATGTGCCCTGCTCCGGTCTCGGTGTTCTGCGCCGCCGCGTGGAGGCACGCTGGGTGAAGACGGAAAAGGATCTGAAGGGGTTTCCGCCGCTCCAGAAAGCCATCCTGGACAATGGGGCCCGCTATGTCAGACCGGGCGGATTCCTGGTCTACAGCACGTGTACCATCGAAGAAGCGGAAAACCACGGCCGGCGTGAGGCCTTTTTACAGGAACATCCCGGCTGGGAGGGAGCCGCTTTCCCGCATCCCTGCACGGGACAGGCCGTGGAAGAACTGCAGCTGTACCCCCAGCGGGACGGTGTGGACGGGTTTTACCTGACCCTGCTGCACCGGAAACCGTGAAAGGACCTGCCAAAGGAACTGGATGTTTTATGAAGACAGAGATTTTCGGTTTACCGGTTGAACAATTACAGACCCTGCTGGCGGACCTGGGCATGCAACGCTATCGCGCGGCCCAGGTGTACGACTGGCTCTACCGCAAGGGCGTCTTCGATTTCGCGCAGATGACGAACATCAGCAAGGCGGAGCGGGAAAAACTCGCGGCAGCTTTTTCCGTACTGCCCCGGGATATCGAAGTACTGCGGCAGCTCGATTCCGCCGACGGCCTGACGCATAAGCTCCTGCTGCGTCTGACGGACGGCAACACCATCGAGACGGTGCTTATGCACCATGATTACGGCTACAGCGTGTGCGTTTCCAGCCAGGCCGGCTGCGACATGCACTGCGCCTTCTGCGCCAGCGGCCTGCACGGCGCCGCGCGCAATCTGACACGGGCGGAAATCGCCGCCCAGGTCTATTTCTTCAACGCCCGGCTTTTTCCCGCAGGGGAACGGGTCAGCCGCGTCGTCGTCATGGGCAGCGGCGAACCGATGTTGAATTTCGACAACGTGTTCGGCGCCCTGCAGTTCCTGCACCGCCCCGACACGGCGGACATGAGTTACCGGAACATGACCGTATCTACCTGCGGCATCGTTCCGGGCATTGAAAGGATGACCCGGCTGGGCCTGCCTGTCAGTTTGGCCGTCTCGCTCCATGCCGTGAAGCCGGAGCTGCGGACGGAACTGATGCCGGTCAACAAGGCGTATCCCTTCCTGGACGTGCTCCGGGCGGCGGAAAATTACGCTGTGGCAAGCGGCCGTCAGGTCACTTATGAATATATCCTGCTGTCGGGAAAAAACGACAGCGATACGGATGCCCGTCTGCTGGTGGAGTATATGCGCCACAAGCACGCGGTCGTCAACCTGATTCCGGTCAATCCTGTTCCGGAAAAAGGCTTCTTTCGTCCGTCGCAGCAGCGCATCAATCATTTTCTCCGCATGCTGGAGAAGGGTCATGTCCCCGCGACGGTACGCAGGGAAATGGGGAAGGACATCAACGCGGCCTGCGGACAGCTGCGGGCCGATTATGTCAGACAGGAGGATCCAACATGTCTGTAGTGGTAAGGACCCATACAGGGAAGGTGCGGGAGAACAACGAGGACAGCCTGCTGCTGCTCCATCCCAAGCTCTTTGCCATCGCCGACGGGATGGGCGGATACAATGCCGGCGAGGTGGCAAGTGAAATGGCACTGTACGGCCTGCGGGACGCCAGTCCCGGGCTGGAAGGGCTGGGCGGCACGCTGCTCATCACGGCGCTGCACCGGATTGTGCGGCAGATCAACCGCACCGTGTATGAAAAGGCCCGTGAAATCCCCGAGTACAACGGCATGGGTACGACGCTGACAGGGGTTTACCTTGACGGCGCCGGAAAAGCCTACATCTTCCACGTGGGGGACAGCCGGGTGTACCTGATGCGGGATGGCCGGCTGAAACAGATTACGACGGACCACTCCCTGGTCGGGGAACTGCTCGAACGGGGGGAGATTACGCCGGAAGAGGCATTCGACCATCCCAAGAAGAACATCCTGACGCGGGGCATCGGCGTCAATGAGGATGTCACGGTCGACGTGTTTGTAATCGATGTCTACCGGGACGATATGGTCCTGCTCTGCAGCGACGGCCTGACGGACATGGTCCGGGACAGGCGCATCGAAACAGTCCTGCAGCAGCGGAACCTGCAGCTTGCAGCGGACGACCTGCTCCGGGATGCCCTGGACGCGGGCGGCAAGGACAATATCTCGTTTATCATCATACGGATGGATGGAAAAAAGGAACCCATGAAGGATACGGCAGAAATCAAGACAACCGGAAACTGGGCGGATCCGGACACAAAGACGCCCGCAGACGACCGGGACCTGTTCCCGCCGCGTGTGCGGAACAAGGAGAGAAACCGGAACGGAAAGGAGGCGCGTTGACATGGTCGGGGAAATCCTGAACGGACGCTACGATGTGCTCAAACCCATCGGCTTTGGCGGCATGGCGGAAGTATACCTGGCCCGGGACGTGCTGCTGGACCGCAAGGTGGCCATCAAGATCCTGCGCAAGGAGTATGTGAACGACAAGGCGCAGATGGCCCAGTTTATGCGGGAGGCAAAGTCCGCCGCCCGCCTGATCCACCCTTCCATCATCAACATTTACGATGTCTGTGAAGACAAGGACTTGAACTACATCGTCATGGAATATGTGGAAGGCATCACCCTGAAGGCCTTTGAAGAACAGAACGGGCGCCTGGACCCGGGACTGGCGGTGGCGCTGACGGCCCAGCTGGCCTCCGCGCTGGAACATGCCCACAGCCATAACATCATCCACTGCGATATCAAGCCGCAGAACATCGTCCTGGCGGAAAATATGCAGCCGAAGATTGTGGATTTCGGCATTTCAAAGATCGTTTCCAATGAAACCATGGCCTTTACGGCTTCCGTGGTCGGATCCGTGCATTATTTCTCGCCGGAACAGGCTCAGGGTCTGAAGATTTCGGCCCAGTCCGACATCTACTCCCTGGGAATCGTGTTCTATGAGATGCTGACGGGTCACGTACCTTTCGATGGCAGTACGGCTGTTGCCGTGGCACGCAAGCAGGTCGAGGAGCTGCCGCCCCCGCTGACGGAGTACTGGCCTGCTGCGCCGGCCCAGCTGCAGCACATCATCGACAAATCCCTGGCCAAGAAGCTGGACGAACGGTACCAAACTGCTGCGGAAATGCGCCACGACCTGATGCAGGCCAAAAAGCAGCTTTACCCGGGCGGGGAACATTCCGGCCTGGATGACACCATACCTCTTGATGCGTCGGCCGCGTCGGCCGCGGCTGCGTCTTCCCGTCATGCGGCCGGGGAGCCGTCCGAAGAACCGGATGACGAAAAGACCCTCATCATGCGCCTGCCGTCCTTCCTGACCAAGGAAGTCGACGAAGACGGGAACGAGGTTCCGGGAGAAGGTCCGGAACGGCCGGAGAAGGCACCGGATGCAGAATCGGAACGACGGGGCCGTCCTGCGCGCCGCTTCGCCTCTCCGGAACCGGAGGAAGAAGATGAGGGCGGCGCGGACGGGGCAGCACGCCCCGTACCGGACCGCCGGAAACGCAACAAGACGGGGTTCTTCGTGCGTCATCCGCGCCTGAAGAAAGTCCTGATGGGAGTGCTGGCCGTCTTCATCGTCCTGTTCGCCGGCTGTCTGTATTACTTCAACAGCACGACGCCGGACCTGGAAGTGCCCGATGTCAATGGCATGCCTGTTGCAGAAGCGCAGAAGGTGCTGGAAGAAAAAGGCTTCCGGGTGGAACTGGAAGAATCCATGGATAAGGACGCCACGCCTGGCACGGTCCTGAAGATGGACCCCCTGGCCGGCACGAAGCGCAAGGAGGGGGCCAAGATCACCCTCACCATCGCCCGCGGCCTGAAACTGTCGCCGGTACCTGAAGTGGCGGGACTGGATCTGTCGCAGGCGGAAGCGCTGCTGATGGAAAAGAACTTCAAGGTCGGGAAAATCACGAACTCCTGGGAGGATGGCAAGCCGGAAGGCATCGTCCTCAAACAGCTGCCCACGGCAGGCAGCAAGCTGAATGAAGGCGGGGCGGTCGATTTGGTGGTCAACCGCAAGGAAGCCTCCAAGACGGAACTGCCGAACCTGTCCGGCATGAGCCTGAGCGATGCAAAGGCCAAACTGGACTCCCTGAAATTGAAAGCCGGCCAGATCATCACGGTGGACAGCTCCAAAGAAAAAGGCACTGTCATTTCCACGAACCCGGCAGCAGGGGAAGCATTGAGTGAAGGTGCCGCCGTCGACCTGCGCGTTTCCAACGGCCAGGGCGGCAGCACTTCCCAGGGCGGCAATGACGGCAGCGACCCGTCGTCCCGTCCGGCCCGGTATGTGGAATTCGTCGTGCCTGGCAAAGGCACGCACCACATCCAGATCATCTCGTCGACCGGCAGCTCCCAGGCCGTGGAAGTGTCCGGTGCTTATCCGGGCGGTTCCCGCCTGCGCCAGCGCGTGAGCGGCAGCGTTTCGTCTGTCCGCTTCTTTGTCGACGGCAAACTCGTGGAGGAGAAGAGTTGGTAAAGGAAGGCAGGGTGCTGCGCTCGTACAGCGGGTATTACTATGTCGCCTGCGGGGACACGGTCTATACCTGCAAAGTGCGCGGCCACATGAAAAAGGAACGGTTTTCCCTCTGCACGGGCGACCTGGTCCGGTTTGATGCGGCTGATGTCCCGTCCGGGGAGGCCGCAAAAGGAATGATTGCGGAGGTCCTGCCGCGCCGGAACCACTTGACACGGCCGACTGTGGCCAACATGGACCTGAACGTCATTACGACGTCCTTGGCAGACCCGGACCTGAGCTTCCTCATCCTGGACAAGCTTCTGGTTCTGGCGGCCCGGGGAAACATGCCCTGCGTGATCGTCCTGACGAAGGCGGACCTGGTTTCGCCGGGAGCGGCGGAACAGGTGGCAGCGGTCTACCGGGCTATCGGGTACGAAGTCTTTCCCGTGTCTTCCCGGACGGGGCAGGGGATCGACGCCCTGCGGGAACGCCTGCAGGGACTGATTACGGTGGCAGGGGGCCCCAGCGGCGTCGGCAAATCGTCCCTGTTGAACGCCCTGGAACCGGGTACGGCACGCCAGACCGGCGCCGTAAGCCGCAAGATCGGCCGCGGCCGTCATACGACGCGTTTTACGGACCTGGTGCCGTTCAATGGAGGCTATCTGGCCGATTC
Source organism: uncultured Selenomonadales bacterium (assembly GCA_900316935.1). Taxonomy (GTDB): domain Bacteria; phylum Bacillota; class Negativicutes; order Acidaminococcales; family Acidaminococcaceae; genus Succiniclasticum. Next base: position 80,946 of record ONEW01000002.1, on the reverse strand, counting down.
CCCCGGGTTCGGCAATGTCTTTCTGGACGCCATGGAGCCGGCGGAACTGCCGCACTATTTCCGGGAATTCGCCGCGTATGAGGATCAGTGCCGTTTCCGGCCCTGCAGCCATACGCACGAACCGGTCTGCGGCGTCAAGGACGCCGTGGCTGCGGGGAAGATTGCCCGGAGCCGTTATGCGTCCTATCAAACGATGTGGGAAGAATTGAAAGCAGAACAAGAGAAGAGGTATCTGTAAAAAATGATCAAAGTTGCACCGTCCATCTTATCGGCAGACTTTTCCTGTCTGGGAGAGGAAATCCGTAAAATCGAGGCCGGCGGGGCCGACTGGGTACACATCGATGTCATGGATGGCAATTTCGTGCCCAATCTGACCTTCGGCGCGCCGGTCGTCGCGAAGATCCGCAAGGTGACGAAACTGTTCTTTGACTGCCATCTGATGGTGGAACATCCGGAAACGTATATCGAGGCTTTCGCCAAGGCCGGGGCGGACCAGATCGTGGTCCATGCCGAAGCGGCGAAACATCTGCACCGCTGTCTGCAGCAGATCCATGCCCAGGGCGTGAAGGCCGGTGTTGCCCTGAATCCCGCTTCCTCCCTGTCGCTGGTGGAAGAGGTGCTGCCCGACGCGGACCTGTTCCTGCTCATGACCGTGAACCCCGGATTCGGCGGCCAGAAGTTCATCCCGACGGTGCTCCCGAAGATCAGCCGCCTGCGCCGCATGCTGCAGTACGCCGGCCTGACGACGGATATCCAGGTCGACGGCGGCATCAATGCGGAAACGGCGGAACTTGTTGCCGGTGCCGGAGCGACCGTGCTGGTTGCCGGTTCCTACGTGTACGGTGCCGATGATGCGGCGGCGGCTATTGCGTCCCTGAAAGCCGTCCGGTGAAAATGTAAAATTCCCGTGAAAGACGGGCGGCGCCCGTCCTTTCCATATTGACAAACGGCGGCGCGGCGGCTAAACTGATATTATAATCAAAAACGTATAGACAGGTCTTTGGGGCAGGGTGACTCCGCAAGGAGGATTCCCAACCGGCGGTAAAGTCCGCGAGCCGATGCAGCGCTGCTGCAGGAGCACGAACCGGTGCAATTCCGGTACCGACAGTATAGTCTGGATGAGAAAAGACATGGCGTGAAATTGACAGGTGAGCCATAGGATAGTCCCGGAAGACGGTCCTATGGTTTTTCTTTTTTTGGAAGGTGACGGGATGGATCAGGATGAATTTTACATGAAACGGGCTCTGGAACTAGCCCGCAAGGCCGAGGGGGAGACGAGCCCCAACCCCATGGTGGGCTGCGTCATTCTCGACGCGGAAGGCCGTGTCGCCGGGGAAGGCTGGCATCACAAGGCCGGCCAGCCTCATGCGGAAATCATGGCCATGGAGGACATGAAGCGGCGCAACATGAAGGGGCATACGGCGTATGTGAGCCTGGAACCCTGCTCCCATTACGGGCGCACAGGTCCTTGCTGCGACGCCCTGATCCGGGCCGGCTTCAAACGGGTTGTGGCGGCCATGGTGGATCCGAATCCGAAAGTGGCAGGGCGGGGGCTCCGGCGTATGCGCGACGCCGGTATCGAAATCCGCGTCGGCGTCTGCGAACAGGAGGCACGGCGCCTGAACGAAAAATTCCTGCTCTGGGTGACCCAGGGCAGGCCTTTTGTGAGTCTCAAGTTCGCCGAAACCCTGGACGGCAAGCTGGCCACGCGGACCCGCGATTCCCATTGCGTGACCGGCGGCGAGGCCCATCGCTTCAGCCATTGGCTGCGCAAGACCCACGATGCGATCCTCGTGGGGATTGGGACGGTCCTGGACGACGATCCGGCGCTGACGACACGCCTCGTCAAAGGGAAGGACCCGGTCCGCGTCGTACTGGACAGCCAGGCCCGTATACCTCTGACGGCCCAGGTGCTGCAGGACGGCGGCCGGACGATTCTTGCCGCCGGACCCGGGGCACCTTCCGGCAAACTGGATGTCATCCGGCAGATGCCGTCCGTGGAAGTCGTGCCCCTGCCTTGCGCGGAAACAGGCCATCTGGATCTGACGGCCCTTTTAGCGGAACTGAATGCCCGGGATATCACATCGGTCCTGGTCGAAGGAGGCAGCGAAGTGCTGGGCGCCTTTCTGGATGCCGGCCTGGCAGACCGGGTCTATGCATTCATCGCGCCAAAACTGGCCGGCGGCGCCAGGGCACTGCCGGCCGTAGGCGGGGAAGGCGCTGCCCTGATGGACGACTGCGCCCTGTTGGAAGAGACGGAATGCAAGGCTCTGGGCAGCGACTGGCTCCTGACAGGCCGGGTGTGCTTTCCGGGCAGGCAGTGAGGGAGGTGTGCCATGTTTACCGGTTTGGTAGCGGAATTGGGTTCGGTGGAACGTCTGGCCGAAGGGGAGGATACGTGCCGCCTTTCCGTACGGGCCCGCAAGGTCCTGGGCGGGCTGAAGGTCGGGGATAGCGTCGCTGTCAACGGAGTCTGCCTGACCGTGACAGATCTGCGGAGCAACGGGTTTACGGCTGATGTGATGCCGGAGACGGTGCGCCGCACGACGATGCACGGCCTGCGTCCCGGCGACCGGGTCAACCTGGAACGGGCCCTGCGCCTGGCGGACGGCCTGGACGGGCACATTGTCCAGGGACATGTGGAAGGCGTCGGTACGGTGACGAAGGTCCGCCCCGAAGGCAACGCGCTGGTCTATACCATTGCCGCGCCGGCGGAACTGACGCCCTACATCGTGGAAAAGGGATCCGTCACGGTGGACGGCGTAAGCCTTACCGTGATCCAGGCAGGAGACACGGAGTTCGGTGTCTCCCTGATTCCCCACACAGCGGCGCAGACGACGCTGGGATATAAGAAGCCTGGCGACACGGTGAATCTGGAAACGGATATTCTGGCGCGTTATATCGGACGCTTCCTGTCCCGGCGTTTCGGCAGTCCCGTCGGGACGGCGGAGGACGGCTCCCGTAAGGATGACGGCCTGACCATGGATTTTTTGCGGCGGAACGGATTTTGACATCTTTCCGGGAAGACGCGCAACGAGAAAGGAGTTCCTGTATGGAAGACTTTAAGTTCAATACCGTCGAGGAAGCCATCGACGCCATCAAACACGGCGGCATGGTCCTGGTGACGGACGACGAGGACCGGGAGAACGAGGGGGACCTGATTATGGCGGCCCAGTTCTGCACGGGCGAGGATATCAACTTCATGGCCCGGGAGGCCCGCGGCCTGATCTGCATGCCGGCGGCGCCGGAAATCATGGACAAGCTGCAGTTCGGCGCCATGGTGGCGAACAACACGGACAATCACGAGACGGCTTTTTCCGTGTCCGTCGACCACAAGGATACGACGACGGGCATTTCGGCTTTCGAACGGGCTTACACGATGAAGAAGTGCTCCGAGCCGAATGCCCAGCCCGGTGATTTCCGCCGGCCAGGCCATGTCTTCCCCCTGCGCAGCCGGGAAGGCGGCGTGCTGGTGCGCACGGGCCATACGGAGACGACGACGGACCTGTGCCGCCTGGCGGGCCTGACACCGGTGGGCATCTGCTGCGAAATCATGAACGACGACGGCCATATGGCGCGCACGCCGGATCTGATCAGATTCGCCCAAAAGCATCACCTGGTGTTCATCACGGTGGCGTCCCTCGTGGCGTACCGCAAACAGCACGAAAAGATGGTGCACCGCGTGGCCGAGGCGGACCTGCCGTCGAAATACGGCCATTTCCGCATCATTGCGTACGAAAACGACCTGGATGACCGCTGCCATGTGGCCCTCGTCAAGGGCGAGGTAGCGGGCAAGAAGGATGTCATGGTACGCGTCCATTCGGAGTGCCTGACGGGCGACGCCTTCGGCAGCCTTCGCTGCGACTGCGGCGACCAGCTGGCGACGGCCTTGCGCATGATTGAGAAGGAAGGACTCGGCGTCGTGGTCTATATGCGTCAGGAAGGGCGCGGCATCGGCCTGGCGAACAAGATCCGGGCCTATGCGCTGCAGGACCAGGGGCTCGACACGGTCGAAGCCAATGTGCGCCTCGGTTTCGCACCGGATCTGCGGGATTACGGCATGGGCGCCCAGATATTGTCCGACCTGGGGCTGACGAGCGTCCGCCTTTTGACGAACAATCCGGCAAAACGGGCAGGCCTGTCAGGGTACGGTATCACGATTACGGGGCGTGTCCCGATTGAAATCGCGCCGAACCCGTATAACGAACATTATCTGGAGACGAAAGAGGAGAAGATGGGCCACGACCTGTCGGATCTGCATTTGAAACGTGTGAATGAACGGCACGCTGAGGATAAATGAAGGAGGAACACACTATGAAGGTTTTGGAAGGAATGCTGAAGGCCGACGGCCTGAAACTGGCCATCGTCGTATCCCGCTTTAATGAATTCATTACGAACAAGCTGCTCGGTGGCGCGGAAGATGCCATCCGCCGTACGGGCGGCAGCCTGGACGACGTGACACTGACCTGGGTGCCTGGCGCCTTTGAAATTCCCCTGGCGGCCAAGAAACTGGCCGAATCGGGCAAGTATGACGCCGTCATCGCCCTGGGGGCGGTCATCCGCGGTGCCACGCCGCACTTCGAGTATGTCTGCGCGGAAGCCGCCAAGGGTGTGGCTCAGGCGTCCATGGGGTCCGGCGTACCGGTCGCCTTCGGCATCCTGACGACGGAAAACATCCAGCAGGCCGTGGAACGGGCAGGTACCAAGTCCGGGAACAAGGGCTATGATGCCGCCATGAGCGCCATCGAGATGGCAAACCTGTTCCGCCAGCTCTGAGCTGCCGGACAGACCCGGTCTGGACAAAAGCACAAGAACATTTAAGAGGAACATCATGACGGAAGACAAGATCAAACTGACGAAAGAGAATTTCCGCAGCGGGAAGGACATCCTGACCCGTGCCACTGTCGGCGACGTCCGCATCTATGTGGCACGGACGACGCGCCTCGTGCGCCGGCTTTCCGTGAACCACCATACGTCGCACCTGGCCACGGCCGCGCTGGGGCGGGCGGTCACGGGGGCCCTGCTGCTGGCGGCCACCATGAAGAACAACGAGGGCGTGGGCATCAAGATTGCCGGCGACGGCCCCATCGGACAGGTCATTGCCGAAGCCCAGGGCGGCACGGCCCGGGGGTACGTGGGCAATCCTGATGTCTTCCTGCCGCCGAAGAACGGCCATTTCGACGTGGGCGGAGCCGTCGGCACCGGTACGATTTCCGTGACCCGGTATACGGAAGGCATGAAGCCCTTCACGGGCACGGCCTCCCTGGTGGACGGGGAAATTGCCGACGACCTGACGAACTATCTGTGGACATCGGAACAGACGCCGTCCTCCGTGGCCCTCGGCGTCCTGGTGACGCCCGAAGGGGATGTGCAGGCAGCCGGCGGCTGGTTCATCCAGTGCCTGCCGGACTGCGGCGAAGAGGTACTGGACAAGCTCGACCGGAACGTGCGCCAGACGCCCTATGTCTCGAGCCTCATCGATATGGGGTTCGAGCCCGGGCGCATCATCCGCATGCTGGGCAAAGGCCTGCCCGTGGACATCCTCGATTCCTATCCGCTGCAGTTCGCCTGCAACTGCAGCCGGGAAAAGATTGAAGGCGTCCTCCGGACCCTGCCGGAAAAGGAGCTGGAGGCCATGGCGGAGGACGAGGTGACGGAAGCCACCTGCCCGTACTGCAATGCCCGGTATACCTTCAGCCGGGAGGAAATCCGTTCCCTGGTGGACAAGGCGGAAAAATGAGCCCCCTTTGTTGACAAACCGAACGGCTGTTTGTATAATTAAAGGCAGGATAGTTCGCAACAAAGGAGGTACCATCATTTATGGCAAACAATGACAAACTGAGGGCGCTTGACAGCGCTATGCATCAGATAGAGAAGGACTTCGGCAAAGGCTCCATCATGCGCCTCGGCGAAGCGAGCACGAAAATGAACGTGGAAACCATCCCGACCGGGGCCCTGTCGCTGGACATCGCCCTGGGTGTGGGCGGTATCCCGCGGGGACGCGTCATCGAAATCTACGGGCCGGAATCTTCCGGCAAGACCACCGTCGCTCTGCATATGATTGCGGAAGCGCAGAAAATGGGCGGGTACGCCGCCTTTATCGATGCAGAGCATGCGCTGGATCCGGAGTATGCCCGCCGTCTGGGTGTCGATGTGGACAACCTCCTCATCTCCCAGCCGGATAACGGCGAGCAGGCTTTGGAAATCTGTGACGCCCTGGTACGCAGCGGCGCCATCGACATCATCGTCATCGACTCCGTGGCGGCCCTCGTGCCCCGCGCCGAAATAGAAGGCGAAATGGGGGACAGCCACGTCGGCCTGCAGGCCCGTCTCATGAGCCAGGCCCTGCGGAAACTGACAGGCATCATCTCCAAATCGAAGTGCGCTACAATCTTCATCAACCAGATCCGTGAAAAGGTCGGTGTCATGTTCGGCAATCCTGAAACGACGACGGGCGGCCGCGCGCTGAAGTTCTACTCCACCATCCGCATGGAGGTGCGCCGCATTGAGACCATCAAGAACGGCAACGAGATGATCGGATCCCGCACGCGTGTCAAGGTGGTCAAGAACAAGGTCGCTCCCCCGTTCAAACAGGCGGAGTTCGACATCATGTACGGCACGGGCATTTCCAAGGAAGGCTGCCTGGTGGATTTGGGCGTGGACTATGACATCATCCAGAAGAGCGGGGCCTGGTTCTCCTATGGAGATACGCGCATCGGCCAGGGCCGGGAAAAAGCGAAGGATTTCCTGCGTGACAATCCCGACGTCGCAGCGGAAATCGGGCAGAAGATTCGCGAAGTGACCGTCAACAAGGTCGTCAAGGGTGCCGATAAGGCGGAAGGAGCGGCAGCGGATGTTCCGGAAAGCCAGCAGGAATCTGACGACAAGTGACGAGGTGTACGAGTACGCCCTGTCCCTGCTGGACCGCCGTGAGTATGCCGAACCGGATCTGGTGAAGCGCCTGAAGCTGCGCGGTGCGCCGGAAGCGTATATCCGGGAAACCGTGGCAAAGCTGACGGAATACGGCCTCCTCAACGAGGAGCGCTACGCGCGCCGCGTCTTTGAGGAATGGCGGAACAAAAAGGTGTACGGGCGTCTGCACTTGCAGGCGGAACTGCGGAAGAAGAACGTAAGTGAAAAGTACATTCCCGTACTGCTCCGGGAGTTTACGGAAGACGAGGAAAGGCAGCGGGCCCTGGCGGCCTACAGCCTTGTCCGGAAACGCCGGGACGGACATTACGACTGCACGACCGAAAAAGGGGTGGCGGCCCTCGTCCGGTTCCTGACGGCCCGGGGCTTCGGTGGTTCCATGATTCATGCCGTCCTGGCGCAGGCACACCGGGACCTGGAAAGCGAAGGCGGGGACGGCGTCTCCGCGGCCGCGGAAGCGGCAGAACGGGATGCGGACCGTGGCTGGTGATACAACCCTGCGGCAGGCTCCTGGTTCCTTTGTTCATAATGTTACATAATTCCCTAAAAGTCAGGGGCATTTCTTGACTTTTAGGGAATTATTCTTTACAATATATAGTACCAATCGTGTAAAATTTTACCTTTAGAACCTAGGAATGTCACGAGGCGAACCCTTTGGCGGGTGCCTTATTTTTATGTCTGAAACGGATGGAGGTGAAAAGAAATAGTCACTGAAGTTATCGCAGCCGTTGTCGCATTGGTCATTGGCGGCGGTGCAGGTTACATTTTCCGTAAAAACGTGGCAGAAGGAAAACTTGCCTCGGCGGAAGAGAAGGCCGACCGCATGCTGAAAGAGGCCGAAGCGGCAATCGAAGCTAAAAAGAAAGAATCCTTGCTCGAAGCAAAAGAGGAAATCCATCGCATGCGTTCCGATATGGAACGCGAGAACAAGGAGCGCCGCAACGATATCCAGCGTCAGGAGCGCCGGTTGGTATCCAAGGAAGAAAACCTGGATCGCAAGATCGAAGCCTTCGAAAAGAAGGAGGAAGGGCTGACTGCCAAGGAAAACAAACTGAACGCGACGCAGGAAAAGGTGGACGCCCTGTATCAGAGACAGCTGCAGGAACTGGAACGCATGTCCGGCCTGAGCAGCGAGGATGCTAAAAAGGAACTGCTGGCCGTGGTACACGACGATGTGGAACACGACGCGGCGGTGATGATTAAGGAAGCCGAACAGAGAGCGAAGGACGAGGCTGATAAAAAGGCCCGTGAAATCATCTCTCTTGCCATTCAGCGCTGCGCGGCCGATCAGGTGGCAGAAACGACCGTATCCGTCGTCAATCTGCCGAATGATGAAATGAAGGGCCGCATCATCGGCCGTGAAGGCCGCAACATCCGCACGCTGGAAACTTTGACAGGCATAGATCTGATTATCGACGATACTCCGGAAGCAGTCATCATTTCCGGTTTTGATCCCGTACGCCGCGAAGTCGCGCGGATTGCCCTTGAGAAACTGATCAACGATGGGCGTATCCATCCGGCCCGCATTGAGGAAATGGTGGAAAAGGCCCAGAAAGAAGTGGAGCAGAACATCAGGGAAGCCGGGGAACAGGCCATGTTCGCCGTTGGTGTCAATGGCCTGCGTCCTGAGCTGATCAAATTGCTGGGCCGTCTGAAGTACCGCACCAGCTACGGTCAGAACGTACTCAATCACTCTATCGAAGTTGCCCAGCTGGCAGGCGTCATGGCTGCCGAGTTAGGTGTCGATGTAACGCTGGCGAAACGTGCCGGCCTGTTGCATGATATCGGCAAGGCAATCGATCACGAAATGGAAGGTTCCCATGTGGAACTGGGTGTGGAAATTGCCAAAAAGTTCCATGAATCGGCACAGGTCATCAACGCCATCGCTTCGCATCATGGAGATGCCGAACCAACCTGCGTGGAATCCGTATTGGTTTCCGCGGCAGACGCTGTTTCCGCAGCGCGTCCGGGAGCCAGAAGGGAAACCCTGGAAAGCTACCTGAAACGCTTGACACGATTGGAAGAGATTTCCGAGTCCTTCGAAGGCGTGGAAAAATGCTACGCCGTACAGGCGGGGCGTGAAATCCGCATCATGGTCAAACCCGAAGTCGTCGACGATGCGAAGTCCGTTCTGCTGGCACGGGATATTGCCAAGAAGATTGAAGAAGAAATGGAATACCCGGGGCAGATCAAGGTCGTCATCATCCGCGAGACGCGGGCTGTCGATTACGCAAAATAAAAACAGGCCGCGGACCGTCAAGGCTCGCGGCTTATTTTTCAAGGAGTGGGTACTATGCGCATTAAAGGTGCCGGCGGGTGTCAGGATATCCGCCTCTATGAAACCGATTTCCAGACTGCCTGGCAGGTTGTTTTCGACAGCCTGAACGATTGCGGAATCGGGATTGTGGAAAAGGACGAAGCGAACCACGTGATACATGGCAGGAAAAAGAACATGTACTATGACATCACCCTCCGCGATATGGGCGACGGCACGGTACAGATGTTCTTCGACCAGCATAAGAAGTACATCGAGGTCTACTCCTTCCGGAACGACACGCATACCCTGGATCAGTTCTTCAAGTTCTATGAGACGCGCCTGGAGGAAATGAAGGCCTTCATCAAGTGTCCCTACTGCGGATACCGTGTCCGTGCCAACACGAAGTTCTGCCCGGAATGCGGCAAACAGTTGAATTTCAACAAGGATGTCATCGACAATTCCGATGAAGCGCCCGGCTTCTTTGAGGCAATCTTTAAACGGAACGACGACTGAGCGGCTTTTCCGGAAGATGTCCCGGCCCGTTCCGTCCCGAACAAAAAAGGAGCGCTTTGGTCTGTAAAGGCCAAAGCGCTTTTTTAGTGCAACCGAAACAAAAGCAATAAAAGGAGTAAGGAAAGAGTCTATCTGGAGTCAGATTCCGAAGAATCCATCACACGGTTTTATGTTCTTCGCCCATGGGGTAATCCTGCAGGGCATCGAACCCTTCTTCACCAGTACGGATTTTGACGATGTTGTCGACGGTGGATACGAAAATCTTGCCATCGCCGTAGCGGCCTGTGTAAAGGGCTTTCTTGGCCGTGTCGATGACGGTGCGTACAGGTACAGCCGAAACGACGATGTCGACCTGGATTTTGGGCAGCAGGCGGGCCGGAACGCTGGCACCGCGGTACATTTCGTGGTAGCCGCGCTGGATGCCGAAGCCGTTGACCTCAGTGGCCGTCATACCCGTGATGCCGATTTCCTCCATGGCCGTCTTGAGGGCCTGGAAGCGGTCGCGGGATGTGATGATTGTGACGAGGGAGTAATGGTGCCCGTCGGGTGTGGCCGGTTTGATGGCCGGTACATCGATGGTGCTGTTGTCCGCCTTTTTCGCTTTAGCCGTGCCGGGGGCAGGAGCCGGGGCGGAAGTGGAGCCCGGGATTTCCGGAACGAACATGAAGTCCGCATAGGCGGAGGCCAGTCCGTGTTCGGCGTAGTCAAGACCGTTGATTTCATCCGCCGCGCTGACGCGCAGGCCGACAGTCTTGTCAATGAGCGTGAAAATGATGAGCATGACGACGGCGACGTAGATTGCTACGGTTACGACGCCTTCGACCTGTACGAAGAAGAAGTGGGGGTCGCCGCTGTAGAGGAGGCCGTCCTTTTCAGCCAGCAGGCCTGTCATGATGGTGCCGAAGGCACCGCAGACGCCGTGGACGGAAATGGCGCCGACGGGATCGTCGATTTTGGCTTTCTGGTCGAAGAATTCAACGGAAAGGACCACGAGGATACCGGCGAGGAGGCCGATGAGGAAGGAACCGCCGACGGTGACGACGTCACAGCCTGCTGTGATGGCGACCAGGCCGGCCAGGCAGCCGTTCAGCGTCATGGATACATCGGGTTTGCCGTAGCGCAGCCACGTGAAGCACATGACGGTGCAGGCAGCCACGGCCGGGGCCATGTTGGTGGTCATGAAGATATGGGAAGCGGATTCCAGGGTTTCGTCACCGGTCATGCTGACGGTGGAGCATCCGTTGAATCCGAACCAGGCGAACCAGAGGATGAAGACGCCCAGGCAGGCCAGGGTCAGGCTGTGGCCGGGGATGGCGTTGACGGATCCATCTTCGTTATACTTGCCGATACGGGGTCCCAGCAGTTTGGCACCGACGGCGGCGCAGATGCCGCCGACCATGTGGACGGCCGTGGAACCGGCGAAATCGTGGAAGCCGGCCTCTGCCAGCCAGCCGCCGCCCCAGATCCAGTGGCCGGAGATGGGGTAGACGAGCAGGCTGATGGCGATGCTGTACAGGCAGTAGGCGGAAAACTTGGTACGTTCCGCCATGGAGCCGGACACGATGGTGGCCGCCGTGGCGCAGAAGGCGGTCTGGAAAATCAGGTAGGCCATGGTGGGATAGCCGGCGTCCTCGCCGACGGTCCAATGGCTGACGAAGAAATCGGGCATGCCGACGATGCCGCCGATATCGGTTCCGAACATGAGGCCGAACCCGATGATCCAGAAGATGGGGGTGCCGATGGAGAAGTCCATCACATTCTTCATGACGATGTTACCAGCGTTCTTGGCCCGGGTCAGACCGGTCTCGCACATGGCGAACCCGGGTTGCATGAACAGTACCAGGGCGGCGCCCAGCAGTACCCAGATTGTGTCGGCAGAGGAAAAACGCTGCGCGACGTTCGGACTGTCCGCTGCGAACGCCTGTGTGGCGAATCCCGTCAACATAAGGGCCAGGACCGTCAGGCTCAACAAACTCCTGCATTTACCTTTCATTTCCACTCATCCTTTCCGCATTGCGCACTGTCGCCAGCAAAGAAAAAAGACGCCCGGCCGCCGGAATGATTCCGGCGGGCAGACGTCTGTGTCTCCGCTGTCAAAATTTGAAATGGAAAAGCAGTTGTTTTTGCATTTCAAATTTCTATATGCGAATGGTAACACTCTTTGAAAAATATGTCAATGTTTTTTTTAAAATTGTACGGAAAATATGAGAAATATACTGTTTCATCCATATTCCCTGTAAAAAATGGAAAAAACGTTACAAAATGCAAAAAGACCGTGCCGTGGAAAATTTCCAACGGAGCGGTCTTTGACATCTCCTCTGATTATGCGCGGGTAATTTTGCCAGAACGCAGGCAGCGGGTGCAGACGTTTACGCGTTTTACTTCGCCGTCAACGAGTGCGCGTACAGACTGGATATTGGGCTTCCAGGCTGCTTTAGTGTGGCGGTTGGAGTGGCTGACGTTGTTGCCGCTCATAACACCCTTACCGCATACTTCGCAGAATTGTGCCATCAGGTTCTACCTCCTTCACAGAATCAGCTTGACGCTTCTTTCAAAAGTTTAACAAGGGTATACTATCATAAATATAGGGGAAAAGCAAGTAGTTTTCAAAAATGTTTCTGATATTTTGTGGTAAATGCGCTATAATTGACCATATACGGCGAGGAATGTCCGGGGCGGATTTCCAGTGAAGTCTGCGCCTGCCGGAGAACGGATACGCGGTGGAGAAAAGGGGGAACGTGGCATGGACGTCTGGTGGACGGAACCGGTGACGGTGCTCAAGGGCATCGGCAAAAAGCGGGCGGAAGCGTTCGAGCGGCTGGAAATCCATACCCTCGGCGACCTGTTGAACTATTATCCCCGGACGGACAGCTACATTGACTTTTCCCATTTGAAGACCATCCGGGAGCTGGCTGTGGATGGGTCGCAGCAGATCTTCCGGGGCGAACTGATGAACGTGACGGACCGCTATTCCCCGCGGGTACGTCAGTATTCCGTCGTCCTTGTGCGCGATGACACGGGCTATGCCGAACTGTATTTCTTCGGCGCCCAGCGTTACTACCTGCGCCACCTGAAACCAGGCATGGCCGTCGTGGTGACAGGCCGTGTCAAGCCAGGCCGGTCGGCGGCCAAAGTCGTCAGTGAGGCGACAATCACACCGCAGGATGAAGAGACGGACGCTTCGTCGCCGGGCATCCTGCCTGTCTACAGCCTGACGGAGTCCCTGACGCAGCAGCAGCTGCGCACGGTTGTGAAGCAGGCCCTGGCCCTGGCGGCGGAAAAGGGGTTGCCGGAAACGGTACCTGCCTCCCTCTTGCAGCGGTATCGTTTCCCGGACCGCCTGACGGCGCTGCGGAACATCCATTTTCCAGCTTCCGCGGCCGCTTTCCGGGAGGCCAGGCGGCGCCTCGTCTACGAGGAACTGTTCCTGCTGCAGTGCGGCCTCATGCTGAACCGGGAACACAACTATGACGGCCGCAGCGGCGTCAACCACGACCGGGACGGCGCCCTGGTGAAACAGGTCCTGCACAACCTGCCGTTCCAATTGACGGTGGCTCAAAAACAGGCCTGGCAGGACATTTCCGGCGACATGGAGGATGTGAAACCCATGAACCGCCTGCTGCAAGGCGACGTGGGCAGCGGCAAGACCGTTCTGGCGGCCCTGGCCCTGGCGAAGGCCGCGGAAAACGGCTACCAGGGCTGCATCATGGCGCCCACGGGTATTCTGGCCCAGCAGCATTTGGAAACCTTGACCTCGTTCTTCCGCGGTACGGGCGTCCGCATCGCCCTGCTGACGAGCAATACGAAACCGGCGGAACGCCGGGAGATCCTGGAGAGCCTGGCGGACGGATCCCTGCAGATCCTCATCGGCACCCACGCCGTGCTCCAGGAAGATGTCCAGTTCCGCTGCCTCTCCCTGGTCGTGACGGACGAGCAGCACCGTTTCGGCGTCAACCAGCGCGGCCGCCTGGCAGCCAAATCGGATTTCGCACCCGACGTGCTCATCATGACGGCGACCCCCATTCCGCGCACACTGGCCCTGACGGTCTACGGCGATATCGAAACGACGGTCATGCGCGGCCGGCCGCCGGGACGCAAGCATATCGAGACCCTGTGCTACACGGGCGACATGCGCCGCAAAGTGTACGAGGGCATGGTGCGCCAGATCCGCGCCGGACGCCAGGCCTATGTCGTCTGCGCCTCCATCGAGGAGTCGGAAGGCTTGGAGGGCGTCCGCAGCGTCACCGAGGTGTACGAGGAACTGAAGCGCACGGTCCTGCACGGCATACCCTGCGCATTACTGCACGGCCGCATGAAGCCGGCGGAAAAGGACGGAATCATGGAGGCCTTCGCGGCCGGGAGCGTCAAGGTGCTCGTGACGACCACTGTCGTCGAAGTCGGCGTCAACGTCCCCAATGCCACCCTGATGATTGTCGAGAACGCCGACCGGTTCGGCCTGGCCCAGCTGCACCAGCTGCGCGGCCGCGTGGGCCGCGGGGAACACCAGTCCTACTGCGTGCTGCTGACGGATAACAAGGATCCGGACACCCTGGCCCGCCTGACGGTGCTCCACAACTCCGACGACGGTTTCGAGCTGGCCCAGAAAGACCTGGAACTGCGCGGTGCCGGCCAGCTCTTCGGCCTGCGCCAGCACGGCTTGCCAGATTTACGGCTCGCTGATATACTTAAAGATACCGATGTCCTGCTCAAGTGCCGCAAAGACGCGCAGGAGGCCCTGTCAAAACCGGACCTGCGCAAGGAACTGCTGGCCGGGACATCCAACCTGTTTGATTCCCGTTTCGCGGGCATCTTCAATTCCTGACGGGAAGACCCCGTCCCCTGTGCAGACAGGGGTTTATTTTGAAAAGCAACGTGAGATCTTGATGAATAAGAACAAAACATCCGGCCGCGGCGAGGCCGGAACCCGGTGGTACGAGAACCCCGACGGTCTGACGAAGGCTGCCGCCCTGGCCATTCTCGGTGCCATCCTGGCCGTAATGTACTTCTTTGCCGGTGATTTCTGGCATAAGACCTTTACCCTGGCTGTCAGCGGCAATGTGAGCGCCCTGGCGGATTATTTCCGTTCCTTCGGGCCCTGGGCCATGCTGGTCAGTTTCTCCATCGATGTGCTGATCAACATGGGCAGCATTTTCCCGTCGGTTTTCATTTCGACGGCGAACGGGCTTATTTTCGGGCTTCCGTTGGGCATCCTCATTTCCTGGCTGGCTGAAACCGTAGGCGTCGTCCTCAGTTTCCTGCTCATGCGCTTCTTTTTCCGCAATACGGCGGAAAAGGTCATCGCCAAAGCGGATAAACTGGAGGCTATCGACCGGGCCAGCGAAAAGAATGGCATCGTGTGGATGACTTTCGCCCGTGCCCTGCCGTATTTTCCGTCGGGCATCCTGACGGCGGTCGGCGCTGTGAGCCGCATGAGCATCCGCGATTACATGATTGCCAACCTGATCGGCAAATTCCCGTCGACCGCGCTGGAAGTCGTCATCGGCCACGATATAGTGAATTTCCGGGAATGCATGCTGCGGCTGACCATCCTGATCCTTGTGGCGGCGGTCGTCTTCTATATCGGGAAAAGGCACCTCATGGACAAACAGTGAGCAGAGTGAAAAAGGCATAAAACCAAAAAACGCTGAAAAAGACATAAAACAAGGGCGGAACCCTGTAAAAGGTTCCGCCCTTGTCCGTGTCTCAGTCCAGTCTGGCAGCCAGGTCCGGGAAGGGACCCAAGGCCCGCTTCAGGATCCCGTGGCAATGGGCGATGGTGATTCCGTAGTTGGTCATGGGGATACCCTGGTCCTGCGCCCAGTGATAGCGGTACTGCATTTCCCGCTCGTTCAGCATACAGCCGCCGCAGTGGATGACCATGCGGTACGGCCCGAGGTCCAGAGGGAATTCGGTGCCGCTCGTCCAGGACAGGTCGAGCTGCTTTCCCGTAAACTCCGCCAGCCAGCGGGGCAACTTGTCCGTTCCGATATCGCCGCACTGGCGGTGGTGTGTGCAGCCTTCGGAAATGAGCACCTTGTCGCCGTCCTGCAGCTGTTTGAGATGGGCCGCGCCGTCGACGGCCTGTTCCAGGTTGCCTTTGTGGCGCGCCATGAGGATGGAGAAGGAGGTGAGACGTACGCGATCCGGTACGATGCGGTTGACGACGCCGAAGGCCTGGCTGTCCGTAATGACAAGGGCCGGATCCCGGCCCAGTTTTTCCAGCGTTTCCGCCAGTTTGTCTTCCCGTGTGACGAGGGAGACGGCCCCGGCATCAAGAATATCGCGGATGGTCTGCTGCTCCGGCAGAATCAGGCGGCCTTTGGGAGCCGCTTTATCGATGGGGATGACGAGGACGACGAAATCCCCGGGCCGGATCAGGTCGGCACAGAGTGGAAAGGGAGCCGCTTTTTCGGGCACCAGGCGGGCCAGGGTTTCCCGCAGGTCGTGAATGCTGCCTTTCGTGACACTGCTGACGACCCTGTAGGGAATATGGGTGGCGCGGATTTCGCTGATGCGGGGAATGTGTTCTTCCGCTTCCTTGAGATCCGTCCCGCCGCCGGGCAGCTGATCGGCCTTCGTGAAGACGAGCAGGGAGGGCAGCTTTTTGGCGCGGATCCGGCCGAGGAGGGCCATGTCTTCGGGGGACGGGCCGGCGGACGCCTCAATGACGAGGAGGGCGATATCCGTCTTGTTGAGGACCTGGTAGGACCGCTGCACGCGCAGGCTGCCCAGTTCGCCTTCATCGTCGATGCCCGGCGTGTCAATCAGCAGTATCGGACCCAGGGGGAGCAGTTCCATCGCCTTGGACACGGGATCCGTCGTGGTACCCGGCGTGTCGGACACAATGGCCAGGTTCTGGTTCGTCAGGGCGTTGATGAGGCTCGATTTGCCGGCATTGCGACGGCCGAAGATACCGATATGGACGCGGTCCGCCGACGGGGTGGCGTTCAATCCGCTGTTTCCGCTCATGCTGAAACCTCCTTGCAAAACAACAAACAGTAGTCTATAGTTAATCTGTGGTATTGCTGGCAGTTTTTTCGGGCAGCAGGCTTCTGCCGGCTGCCTTATTTTCTGATTATAACACGGATTGTGGAAGGAAAGGACGGAAACCGCCGTTTTTCAGGACGGCGGATTGGATGATGGCGGATCAGCATAAAGATTCTGTTACAAAAAATACAGAGCGGCACGATGGTCCTTCCGGCCTGACGCAAAAACCGAGGAAGGTCCTGATTTTGTCCGCTCCCATCGGGAGCGGACACCGGATGGCTTCCCAGGCACTGGCAGAGGCCCTTTCGGAAAATCCGCACCTTTGTGTGGAGCAGGGGGACGTGTTCCGCTTTTTCCCTCAGTGGATCAGTCGGTTGTTCTTGGGCGGGTACGGCTGGGTGCTGCGTCATTGCCCTGTCCTGTATGCCCTGTCGTACCGGTGGGGGAACGGCGGCGGTTCGCTCTGGGTGCGGAATGCCCTGAATGCCCTTTTGTGCCGTCTCGGCAAGGCCTATCTGGACCGGGAGGCTCCGGACATCGTCATCAGCACCCATGCCACACCGACGGGCATCGTGTCCCGTTACAAGCGCCTCTGGCATCCCGGCCTGCGCCTGGCTGTCGTCGTGACGGATTTCACGGTCCATCAATGGCTCGTCTGCCCTGGTGCCGACACGTACTATGTAGCGGCTCCGGAATTGGCGGAGACGGTACGCGAACTGGCGGCCCGGAACGGCTTGGAGCCACCGCGCGTCCTGGTCACGGGCATTCCGCTGCGCAAGGCTTTTACCTGTCCGGGCGGAGAGCCGGACAGGACCGCATTGCGGCGCCGGTACGGCTGGCAGGACGGAGATTTCGTCTGTCTGGCGGCCGGTGGCGGGGGCGGCCTGCTGCCCATGGAGGAAATGTGCGCCGTGTTGGACCGGCCCGGGCTGGAATTTCTCCGGATTGTCGCCGTGACCGGCCGGAACGAGGCGTTGCGCCACCGCCTGGCCGGCCTGGCCCGGACGCGGTACGGCGCGCGGCTCACCGTATGGGGCTTCCGGAACGATATGGCGGACCTTTTCACGGCCTGTGATACCGTCGTCAGCAAGGCAGGCGGTGTGTCGGCTGCCGAAACCCTGGCCTGCGGCGTTCCCCTGATCATCTATCGCCCCTTGCCCGGACAGGAAGAGAAAAATGCGGCGTTTTTATCGTCCTGCTGCGGGGCCTCCACGGCCGCGGACACGGATACACTGGCGGCCCTGCTGCGTTCCGCTGCCGCCAAAAGTGCCGCGGAACGGGACGGGGAACGGGCTGCACTGCGCCGCCGCTGTGGTCATGGCGAGGCGGCCGCCGTCGTGGTCCGCGATATTATATATATGTAGAAAAGTTGTGAAAAGGTGCTTTTGCTGTTGACTTTCTATCTGGGTGTATGCTATTTATTTATATAGTCACAGATTTGCAAAGGAGGATTGCATGGCCAATACGAAGGACAATTCCAAAGAGAAATTCCACTGGGCCGCCCTGGGCGTTTCCAAAACCTTCTCCGGGCACGGGGAGCTGCTGCTGCAGCTGAAAGAATGTTTTGGAAGCATCCGGGATTTTTACGGAGCTTCAGAAAGGGCCCTCCGGGCATCGGGGCTCCTGGCCCCCCGCGCGGTGGAACGGTTCCTGCAGATGCGGGACCGGGACCTGCCGGCCCGGCTGGAGGAATCCTGCAGCCGCCTCGGCATCGGCCTCATCACCCTGGAAGACAAGGCCTATCCGCCGCTGCTGCGCGAAATCCGGAAACCGCCCCTGGCCCTTTATGTGAAAGGCACTCTGCCCGATACGGACCAGTGTGTGGCCATCGTCGGACCGCGTCTGGCGGATGAGTACGGCCGCAAGTCGGCGGCCTGGTTTGCCCGGGCCCTGACCGAAGCAGGCCTCACCATCGTCAGCGGTGGGGCGCAGGGTATCGACACCATCTCCCATGAAGCGTCGCTGGAAGCCGGCGGCACCACGATTTCCGTCCTGGGATGCGGTGTGGATATCCCTTATCCCTATGCAAACCGCAGCCTGTTCGGGAAAATCGCCCAACAGGGGGCGGTCCTTTCGGAATATCCACCGGGCACCCGCCCGGAACGGTACCATTTCCCCGAACGGAACCGCATCATCAGCGGCATCTGCCGCGGTGTGCTGGTCATCGAGGCATCCCCCCGGAGCGGGGCCCTGATTACGGCGGAATATGCAGCCGACGAAGGCCGGTCCGTATTCTGTATTCCCGGCAGCATCTACAGCCAGCTGTGCCGCGGAACGAATGACCTCATCCGCCGCTGCCAGGGCATACCCGTCCTGGAACCGGCCCATATCCTGGAGGAACTCTTTCCCCGCTGGCAGGGGAGGGAGGGGTCGAACCTGTTCCCCAATTCCGGCAACCGGCCTGCCGCCGCGTGCACGGATACAGAACGGAAGATCCTGGATTATCTTTCCAAGGGACCGGTCCTGCCGGAAGAACTCGCTGCCTTCCTCGGCCGCGGGCCGCTCGACATGCACGTCTACCTGACGCAGATGCAGATGAAGGGCCTGGTGGGAAGGGACGCCTGCGGGCGCTGGTTTCAAACTGTTTAATCTTGAATTCAAGGAGGATTCATGAGCAATAACCTGATCATTGTCGAATCTCCGACCAAATCGAAGACGATTACGAAATTCCTGCGCGGAGGATATACCGTCAAGGCCTCCATGGGGCATTTGCGGGACTTGAAGAAAAGCACGCTCAGCGTCGACGTGGAACATGATTTCCAGCCGGAATACATCAACATCCGTGGCAAGGGCGACCTGATCCGTGAGTTGAAGGCGGCCGCCGCCAAGGCGGACAAAGTCTATCTGGCAACCGACCCGGACCGCGAAGGGGAAGCAATCAGCTGGCATCTGGCCCATATCCTCGGCATCAACGAGAAAGAGCTGTGCCGCATCGCGTTTCATGAAATCACGTCGTCGGCCGTCAAGGAAGCCCTCAAACATCCCCGCACCATCGACATGGACATGGTGGACGCCCAGCAGACGCGGCGCATTATCGACCGCCTCGTGGGTTATAAACTGAGCCCCCTGCTCTGGCGCAAAGTCCGCAAAGGCCTTTCCGCCGGCCGTGTACAGTCCGTGGCGGTGAAGATCATCGCCGACCGGGACAAGGAAATTGAGGCCTTCGTACCGGAAGAATACTGGACCGTCAAGGTCAAACTCCGTGAAGAAGCAAAGGCACCGATTTTTGAAGCCGATGTCGTGAAGAAGGACGGCGCCAAACTGGAACTGCATACGGCCGCTGAGACCGTGGCCGTGGAAAACGACCTCCAGCAGGCCGCGTACAGCGTGGTGAACGCTGTGAAAAAACCCGTCACGCGCCGGCCGCCGGCGCCGTTCACGACGAGTACGCTCCAACAGGAAGCGGCCCACCGCCTGAACTTTACGACGCGCCGCACGATGCTCGTGGCTCAGCAGCTGTACGAAGGTGTCAGCATCGGCCGCACATCCGTCGGCCTCATCACCTACATGCGTACCGATTCAACCCGCCTGGCCGCCGAGGCACTGACCTCCATCCGCGAATTTGTAAGCCAACTGTTCGGAGGGGAATACTGCCCGGCCAAACCGAACTTCTTCTCCAACAAGAACAATGCCCAGGACGCCCACGAAGCCATCCGCCCGACGTCCATCACGCGGACTCCTTCCGAAGTGGAAAAGTACCTGACGAAGGAACAGTACCGCCTCTATAAGCTCATTTGGGACCGTACGATGGCCTGCCAGATGGCACCGGCCAAATATGACCAGACGACCCTGCAGATTGCTGCCGGAAACTACGAACTCAAAGCCAGCGGATCCGTCATGACTTTTGACGGCTTCATGCGTCTGGCTGATAAGAAGGACATGAAGAAGGAAGGTTCCGGCCCCGTTCCGTATATCGAACCGGGCCGTTCCCTGGTGCTGCATAAAGTGGAACACGGCGTCCAGCATTTCACGGAACCGCCGGCCAGTTATACCGAAGCCTCCCTGGTCAAGAAAATGGAAGAGGAGGGCATCGGCCGTCCGTCCACGTATGCTCCCATCATCCAGACCATCCAGAGCCGCGGCTATGTCGTCAAGGACGGCAAAAAGCTCGTGGCGACGGACCTGGGCAAGAAGGTCGTCGATTTGCTGACGACCTACTTCGGCAGCATCATCAATATCCCGTATTCCGCTGCAATGGAGACGGAACTCGACGAAATCGCCGAGCATAAGGAAGACAAACTGACAGTCCTGCGGAACTTCTACGGACCCTTCGAAGCCCTGCTGGAAAAGGCGGACAAAGTCATCCCCAAGGATCCGCCGCCGCTGGAAAAGAGCGGCGTCATCTGTGAAAAATGCGGCCGCGAGATGGTCATCCGCGAAGGCCGGTACGGCAAGTTCCTGGCCTGCCCGGGCTTTCCGGAATGCCGTAACACGAAACCGCTGCTGGAAAAGATCGGCGTGAGCTGCCCGCAGTGCGGCGGCGACATCACCGTACGGCACACGCGGACCAACAAGGTCTTTTACGGCTGTTCCAATTATCCGGAGTGCAAGTTCACGTCGTGGGACAAACCGACCAATGAGACCTGTCCGAAATGCGGCCATATGCTGCTGGAGCATGCCGAGCGCGGCGGCAAGGTCCGCCGGGTCTGCTCGAATCCGGATTGTGAGGATGCCCTGTCGAAGAGGCCTTCCCGCAAGAAGACCACGACAGCGGACCTGCTGAAAGTCAAGAAAGTCGTGAAAGGCAGGGAAACACGTAAAACCGCGGCAAAAAAGACATCCGCCCGTAAAACGGCCTCCGCTGCCACAAAAAGCAAGGCGGCCCGCAAATAAACAGACCTTGTAAAAGGAGGCGTAGTGTACGCCTCCTTTTTCCAACACCAAGAGGTAATGAAATGGAAGAGGCAAAGAACATGGACAATATCCGGAAAGAACCGATCCACGTCATCGGCGCGGGCCTTGCCGGCAGCGAGGCTGCCTGGCAGGTGGCCCGCCGCGGCATTCCCGTCATTCTGCACGAGATGCGCCCCCTGAAATCGGATCCGGCACATAAAACCGACGGGTTTGCGGAACTGGTCTGCAGCAACTCCCTCCGCGCGGCCGACGTGAAGAACGCCGTGGGCCTCCTCAAGGAGGAAATGCGCCAGCTGGGTTCCGTCATCCTGCAGGCTGCCGATGCCCATCGGGTTCCTGCAGGCGGCGCTCTGGCCGTGGACCGCCAGAGTTTCTCCGCGGCCGTGACGAAAGCTGTCCGGGAACATCCCCTGATTACGGTGGTAACCGAAGAGGTGACGGACCTGGACAGTCTGGAAGGCTATGTCATCGTTGCCACGGGGCCCCTTACAAGCGATGCCCTGAGTGCCGCCATCGTCCGGAAGATTCATGCGGACTCCCTGCATTTCTTTGATGCGGCGGCGCCCATCGTGACCGGGGAATCCCTGAACTACGACGTCATTTACCGTGCCTCCCGGTACGGTAAGGGCGAAGCGGCTTACCTGAACTGTCCCTTCTACACAAAAGAGGAATATGTAGCGTTCCGGGAAGCCCTGCAGCATGCGGAAACGGCGGCAGTCAAGGACTTCGAGCAGGGCAATGTCTTCGAAGGCTGTATGCCCATTGAGGAAATGGCCTGCCGCGGGGAAGACACCATGCGGTACGGCCCTCTCAAACCGGTCGGCCTCCGGGATCCCCGCAACGGCCGCGAAGCCTATGCCGTCGTCCAGCTGCGCCAGGACAATGCTGCCGGCACGCTCTACAACATCGTGGGGTTCCAAACCCACCTGAAGTGGCCGGAACAGCGCCGTGTCTTCGGCATGATTCCCGGTCTGGAGCAGGCGGAGTTCGTGCGCTACGGCGTCATGCACAAGAATACCTATATGAATTCGCCGAAAGTGCTGACCGCCTCGTTCCGTCTGCGCAGCGATACCCGCCTGTATTTCGCCGGCCAGATGACGGGCGTCGAAGGGTATGTGGAATCGGCTGCTTCGGGTCTGATGGCCGGCATCCATGCGTCCCGCGCCTGGCTGCACGAACGCACGGTTGATTTTCCAATCGTTACGGCCATGGGGGCCCTGGCCCATTACATCAGCAACCCCGAGGTAGAGAAGTTCCAGCCCATGAATGTCAATTACGGCCTGACACCGCCTCTGCAGAAAAAACATGTCCATAAGAAACAGGTGCGGAACGCCCTCTATTCCGAAAGGGCAATGGCCGCTTTTCAGCCGGTAAGACAAATGTGCAACTCAGATGTACTTCCCGAAGGATAAAAAGGTCATAATTTTGCCTGAATATAAAATGTTTAATAAAATTGTTAATTGTAATTTTCAATTTAATGTGATATTATAAGTTAACGCAGATGAAGTTTTTGAAAAATAGAATAATAATGCAAGCTTTAAAAATTCTGACAGATACAAAACTGTCTGCATTCTATCGATTGGGAGAAAACGATGTCAGGAAGAGATGACAGAAAACGGCAGATGGAGGCCTTCCTCACGTACCTGTTCGTGGAAAAGGACGGGTCCGTCCTGACGGGAGAGAACTACCGCCGGGATGTGGAGGATTTCGAGCAGTTCCTGCTCCCGAAACTGGGCAGCGGCTTTACCTGGCCCCAGGTGCAGGTAATCCACATCCGGTCCTATCTCGCCTTCCTGAATCAGCAGCGTTATGCGCGCCGCACCATCATGAGGCGCATTTCTTCCCTCCGGTCCTTCTATAAATATCTGCTGCGGGAAGGACTGGTCACGGCGAATCCCTTCGCCGGCATCCGTACGCCGAAGCTGGACAAGCGTCTGCCGGTCTTTCTGGAGGAGTCGGAAATCGACGCCATCCTGGACCTGCCGGAGGAGACCGCGCTGGGCCTGCGGGACCGGGCGGTCCTGGAGATGCTCTATGCCACGGGCTGCCGTGTTTCCGAGCTGGCCGGACTCAAGACGGGCGATATAGACTTGGGCAGCCTGTTCGTCCTGCTCCACGGCAAAGGGAACAAGGACCGGATCGTGCCCATCGGGCATACATGCCGAAAAGCTTTGCTGGCCTATTTCCAGAAGAGCCGCGTACCGATCATGCAGAAGTACGGCGTGGAAGAGCACCGGTTCGTCTTCATCAACAACCGGGGCGGCCGCCTGACGGACCGAAGCGTCCGCCGCATCCTCGATAAATACGTGCAGCAGCTGGCCATCCGCAAGAAGGTGAGCCCCCATACCATACGGCACACTTTCGCGACCCATCTGCTGGAACACGGCGCCGATCTGCGGGCCGTTCAGGAACTGCTGGGCCATGCCAGCCTTTCCACGACGCAGATTTACACGCATATCACGAATGAACGCATTAACAAGGTTTATCAGAA
Organism: uncultured Selenomonadales bacterium; assembly: GCA_900316935.1. GTDB lineage: Bacteria > Bacillota > Negativicutes > Acidaminococcales > Acidaminococcaceae > Succiniclasticum. The sequence continues at coordinate 56,914 of ONEW01000002.1, read as the reverse complement.
GAACTTCCCAAGGGCCTGATGAGGGGGTATCCGGGAATCGTCTTACAGTATCGATTACACGGCACTTGTGCCGGAATGGAGGACAAAATGACGGCATTGCTGGAGAAAGCAAGAAAGTTGAACAGCCTGATGCAGCGCGGCGGCAAGGTTTCCTTTAATGAAGTGGCGGACCTGCTGCGTGACCTGACGAGCTGCAACACCTATGTGGTGGCCAATGACGGCACCGTCCTTGGCTACGGGCTGCAGGACGGGTTCGAATGCGATGTGATGCGCGGCCTGGTGCTGGACAACATGAAGTTCCCCCATCCCTATATGGAATTCGTGAACAGTATGGAGGAGACCCACTCCAACATCAGCCATAAGCAGCATATGTGCTCCTTTGACGAAAGCAAGGTCTGCAAATACGGCGAGAAACGGACGACCATCATCCCCATCCGGGGCAACCGTGAACGGATCGGCACGCTGATCTTGGCCCGGTACGACCGCGATTTCAACGACGATGACCTGCTGCTCGGCGAATATGCGGCAGCCGTTATCGGCATCCAGCTGCTGCACAACAGGGAAGCGGCTATGGAAGAGCGCATCCGCAAGGAGGCGGTCATCAAGATCGCCTTCACGACCTTGTCCTTCTCCGAGTGGGAAGCCATCGTCGGCATCCTGACGGAACTGAAGTCCAACGAAGGCATCCTGATTGCCTCCAAGGTGGCGGACCGCCTCAACATCACCCGTTCCGTCATCGTGAACGCCATGCGCAAATTCCAGAGCGCCGGCCTCATCGAGACCAAGTCCCTGGGCATGAAGGGTACGTACATCAAGATCCGTAATGAATACCTGCTGGACGAGATCAAGAAACACGCCAAGGAAGTCAGTCCGGACATCCGCCTGAATTCGGACTTCTCCCCGGGCTCTTACGACCGCGACTATTGGAACCACCATCGCAGTTCCAAATACTGATGTCAAACCAAACGGATCCGGAAATTTTTCCGGGTCCGTTTTTCTGAGGTAATGAAACATGGGCAGATTCTATTTCATGACGACCTCCATCGGCTTCGTCATGACCTTTTTTTATTGGCTTATGTACCGGTCCGGTGTGCCTTTCTTCCGGCACTGGTATTCCCTGGTGATTCTGGTCTTTCCCCTCGTGTTCGGCTGGGTGCAGTTCCGCGGTCCTGACTCCGGGCTGCCCCTGCCGGTGCTGCGTTTCTTGTCCTACCTGGGCGGGTACTGGCTGGCCTTTTTCCATTATTCCCTGTATTTCTTCGCCCTGTATCTGGTCCTGCGCCTGGGCCTCCTTGTTGCCGGCGCCTTACATCCCGGCCTGGACGCGGGGCAGGCCGTCATTGGCTGGTACGCCCGGGCGGCCCTTGCCATCGTCCTTGCCATCGTCATCTGTGGCGGCTGGAATGCCCTGCATCCCCGCATCCGCACCTTGACGTACGATACGGGCGGACGCCTGCAGTCCCCACAAAAAGTGGTCTTCGTGACGGATATCCACCTGGGCGGTCTGTTTGGACGGAGCTACGCAGAGGAGCTGGTACGCAAGGTCAACGCGCAAAAACCGGACCTGGTCCTGTTCGGTGGCGACCTGATTGATAACAAGCTGATCTGGATTTTGCGTGAAAAGAGTTATGAGCCCCTTGCCGGTATCCGCAGTACGTACGGAATCTATGCCGTACGCGGCAATCACGACCATTACGATGGCCGTGTTGTAGCGGAACAGCGCCTCTTTGAGTCCGCCGGTATCCGTTTTCTGGTCAACGGGGCCGTCAGTCTGCCAGACCGCATCCGTCTTGTGGGGCTGGAAGATTACCGGACCATGCCCCAAAATCCTTTCCTGGCCTCCCTGGCAGGCAGCGACCCGCAGCAGGTGCGCATCCTGATGGAACACCAGCCGCAGCGCTTCCTGGAAGCCCGCGACGCGGGGTACGACCTCTATCTGTGCGGACATACCCATGCGGGACAGCAGGCGCCGCTGAACTTTATCACGGGACGTATGTACCTGCTGGATTACGGCGCCCGCCGTTTCGGTTCCATGCTGGGCGTCGTGTCCAGCGGGTACGGCCTCTGGGGGTCCCCGGTACGCGTCGGGAACCGTCCAGAAATCGTCGTCCTCGAATTGCGGTAAGGTCCGTATTTGACGGAAGCCGGTGCGCACTCTATAATTGATACTGTATAAAGGATTGGTTTGCGGCTGATCAGCCGCTGCATCTTATGTGAGGAGTGACGAGACATGATGACTATCCTGTACGAGGTACGCCAGGGCCTTTATGTTAACCTGACAAATAAATGCTGCAATGACTGCACGTTCTGTCTGCGCAACTTCAAGGACCGGGAGGGCCGGTCCGGGTCCTTGTGGCTCGACCACGAACCGGATTTCGGCGAGGTCCGGGAAGCGTTCAGGCAGTTCGACGTGCCGCGATACAAGGAAGTCGTGATCTGCGGGTTCGGGGAACCGACGGAAGCGTTGGAACGGGTGCTGCAGACGGCGGGTTATGTGAAGGAACACTGGCCTTCCATGCCGGTGCGCATCAATACGAACGGGCTGGGGAACCTCATCAACGGGCGGAACATCGTGCCGCTCTTCAAGAACCGCATTGACACGGTCTCCATTTCGCTCAACACACCGGATAAGGAACGCTATCTGGAAGTGGTGCGTCCTGCCTTTGGGGAAAAGTCCTTTGATGCCATGCTGGACTTTGCCCGCGAATGCGTCCGTACGGTTCCCCATACGGTCCTTTCGACGGTAGCGACGACCATCTCCCGGGAAGACGAAGAAAAATGCGCTGCCATCTGCCGGGAAATCGGGGCCGCGTACCGCATCCGCGAGTTTGAACATTGAGAGTTACGACAGGAGCAAAGCATGGATTACGCTGTCATTTTTGATATGGACGGGGTCATTTTCGATTCGGAACGGCTGGTCATCGAGTGTTGGAAAACCGTGGCCGGCAAATACGGCATTCCCGGTATCGAGGAAGTCTGCTACCAGTGCATGGGCCTCACGTATGAGGCGACGGAGCAGGTTTACCGGGCCCGTTACGGCGATGCCTACCCTTACGGACGGTACAAGGACGAGGTATCGCGCCTTTTCCATGACCGGTACGACGGGGGACGGCTGCCTGTGAAACCGCATGTACGGGAGATTCTGGCGTACCTGAAGGGACTGGGCGTTCCCGTGGCACTGGCGTCGTCCACGCGTCTTGCTTCTGTGCGGCTGGAACTCGGCGATGCGGGCCTGCTGCCGTATTTTGATGTCGTCAAAGGTGGCGACGACGTGCAGCGCGGTAAACCGGCACCGGACATCTTTCTTCTGACGGCGCGCGAACTGGGCGTCGAACCCGGCCGCTGCTACGTGGTGGAAGATTCTCCGAACGGCATCCGGGCGGCCCACGCGGCCGACATGCACCCGATCATGGTACCGGATCTGCAGCAGCCCGGTGCGGAAATGCGCTCCCTGGCTGAAATCATCGTGCCCAGCCTGAAGGAAGCGAAGGAATACCTGTCAGAAATCCTGTGTGTGTGACCTGGCTTTTTCTTTCCGCCTGTACTGTGTTAGAATGAACCGAAGTGAGGTATACCGTTATGAAAATCGCCATTGCCGGTACCGGTTATGTCGGGCTGTCCGTGGGCCTGCTGCTGGCGCAGCATAACGAGGTGACGGCCCTGGATATCCTGCCGGAAAAGGTCCGGATGCTGAATGAAAAAAAGTCGCCCATCGTCGATGCCGACATTTCCCGTTTCCTGAAACGGGACGACATCCATTTCCGGGCGACCCTGGATCCGCAGGAGGCCTTTACCGGTGCGGGTTACGTCGTCATTGCCACGCCGACGGACTACGATCCGGACAAACAGTTTTTTGACACATCGTCCGTGGAAGACGTCATCGGCAAAGTCACCGGACTGAATCCGCAGGCTGTCATGATCATCAAGTCGACAGTGCCTGTCGGCTATACGCTGGAAGTCCGGAAACGTTTCCATACGGACAACATCCTCTTTTCCCCGGAATTTTTGCGCGAAGGCAGGGCCCTCTATGACAACCTGCATCCGTCCCGCATCATCGTCGGAGAGGAGTCCGAACGGGCCCGCGTGTTTGCCCGCCTGCTGGCCGAAGGAGCTGAGGACAAGGATATCCCCGTCCTGTTCACGGGACCGACGGAAGCGGAAGCCATCAAGCTTTTCGCCAACACCTATCTGGCCCTGCGCGTCGCCTACTTTAACGAGCTGGATTCGTACGCGGAAATCCGTCATCTGGATACGAAGAAGCTGATTCAGGGCGTCTGCCTGGATCCCCGCATCGGGAACTTCTACAATAATCCTTCCTTTGGATACGGCGGCTACTGCCTGCCCAAGGACACGAAACAGCTGCTGGCCAACTACCGCGACGTGCCGCAGAACCTGATTTCCGCCATCGTCCAGGCCAACCGTACGCGCAAGGACCACATTGCGGACAGGATCATTGCGCAGAACCCGCGCATCGTCGGCGTGTACCGCCTGACCATGAAGAGCCATTCCGACAACTTCCGTTCTTCCGCCATCCAGGGCGTCATGAAGCGCATCAAGGCAAAAGGTATCGAAGTCGTCGTGTACGAACCGGCACTGGGGGCGAAGGAGTTTTACCGTTCCCGCGTCATCAGGGATTTGGATGAGTTCAAGAAACTGTCCGACGTCATCCTCACGAACCGCTGGTCTGAAGATTTGGCGGACGTGAAGGACAAGGTCTACACGCGGGACCTGTTCTACAGGGACTGAGGTGTGGAAATCATTACGCCGCCCCGCTCCCGGAGCATGAAAAGACCTGCTTTCCCGTAGGGAGAGCAGGTCTTTTCTGATTTCTGCGCAGATGCCGTCCTTTTACCATGCTCAGGCTTTGCCGGAGCAGTTCAGCACGTCGCGCATCTTGTGGGCGACCATGGCCTTGATGGCGTCACGGGCGGGGCCAAGGTACTTGCGCGGATCGAATTCTTCCGGATGCTCGTACAGGAACTTGCGGATGGAGGCCGTCATGGCCAGGCGCAGGTCCGTATCGATGTTGATCTTGCAGACGCCGAACTTGCCGGCACGCAGGAGCATGTCTTCCGGTACGCCCTGGGCACCGTCAATCTTGCCGCCGTACTTGTTGCATTCCGCCACGAAGGAAGGAATGACGGTGGAAGCTCCGTGCAGTACCAGCGGGAAGCCGGGCAACAGATTGGTGATCTTTTCCAGGCGGGCGAAATCCAGTTCCGGTTTGCCCTTGAACTTGTAGGCACCATGGCTCGTGCCGATGGCGATGGCCAGGCTGTCCACACCGGTCCGTTCCACGAATTCCACGGCCTGGTCAGGGTCGGTGTAGGTGGCTTCCTTCGCATTGACCTTGACGGCATCTTCCACGCCGGCCAGCTTGCCCAGTTCCGCTTCGACGACGACGCCTTTGTTATGGGCATAATCGACGACGCGCTTCGTCAGTTCGATGTTTTCTTCAAAAGGATATTTGGAGCCGTCAATCATGACGGAGGTGAACCCGCCGTCGACGCAGTCTCTGCAGATTTCAAAATCGGCACCGTGGTCCAGGTGCAGGCAGATGGGCAGGCCCGTGTCTTCCACGGCGGCTTCCACCAGTTTGGTCAGATAGATATGTTTGGCGTATTTGCGGGCGCCGGCGGACACCTGGAGGATCAGGGGCGCTTTTTGTTCCACAGCGGCTTCGACGATACCCTGGATGATTTCCATGTTGTTGACATTGAAGGCGCCGACGGCATAATGGCCATCGTAGGCTTTCTTAAACATTTCTTTCGTTGTGACGAGCGGCATGTTCAAACCTCCTTAAAATAATGGGTTATATAATGGATTATCCTGGAACAGGTTTTACTATGATTTCATTATAGCACATCTTATGGAAAACAGTGTATACTGTTTTAAAGATTTTGTAATATTTTAAGAGCGCGGAACGTCCATACAGGCTGGTTCCGGGCAGGCAGCCAGGTTTGACAAATTCAGGCGGACATGATACCATGAAATTAACAGGATACATTACTAATTAGATTACAGTTTAATTAAAATCGTGCCGGACAAGCCGGCCGGTTACCGGCGGCGTTGACAGGAGGTGTTTTTTATGCCTGGTATCGAACCCATGAACATGAGCCATATGAAGAAACGGATTGTGAAAAGCAGGGAAGGACGGATGGAGGAAATCATCGATGTTCCTGTCAACCTGTCCGTCAGGACGACGGCCTTTGAGCCGCTGGAAGCCCGCATCGCCCGGGAAAAACCGGAATTGCTGGCCGGCCTGAAAGCCTTGAAAAAGATTGTCGGAGAGGAGCTGTTCGCAAAACGTTTCAGCGTGCTGCAGAATGTGAACAAGTCCGGCAAGAAACTGTTGATTGTGTCGGGCAGCGAGCGGCTGCGCACCCTGCTGCTGCGGGACAACCTGAAGGACATCATGCAGGCTTTCGACGTCGACGATGTCCGCATCGTCGGCGGTGCCAGCTTCGGCGGTGCCGATGCCTTTTAAGGAGACGGTGTAAGGGCATTATTACTTGTTGGCAAAACGGTTGAAAGTGGCGTATAATAAAGAGTACATATGCTCATTATGTACTCTTTATTTTTCTTTGAAGGAGGACTTGCTTTGTCAGACGAAAAAATGACGGCTCCGGTTGAAGCAAAACCGGAAAAGAAGAAGATCATCCTCAGCGGAATCCAGCCTACGGGCATCTTCACGCTGGGCAACTATATCGGTGCTGTCCGCAACTGGGGACAGCTCCAGGAAGATTACAACTGCTATTACTTTGTAGCGGACCTGCATTCCCTTACCATCCGCCAGGACCCGGCAGACCTGCGCAAGCAGAGCCTGGAAGCCTTCGCCCTGCTCCTGGCCGCAGGCATCGATCCGGAAAAGAGCCTGGTCTTCATCCAGAGCCATGTCCGCAGCCACGCGGAACTGGGCTGGATTCTGGCCTGCAACTCCATGTTCGGCGAACTGTCCCGCATGACCCAGTTCAAGGATAAGGCGGCCAAACATGCCGACAACGTCAACGCGGGCCTTTTCACATACCCGTCCCTGATGGCGGCGGACATTCTGCTGTACCAGGCTGATTACGTGCCTGTCGGCGCAGACCAGACGCAGCATTTGGAATTCACTCGCAACGTGGCGAACCGTTTCAACGGCATCTACGGCAACGTCTTCAAACTGCCGGAAGCCTTCCTGCCGAAGGAGGGGGCGAAAATCATGTCCCTGCAGGATCCGGCGAAGAAGATGTCCAAGTCCGACCCGAACCCGAAATCCCGCATCTCCATCCTCGACGACGAAGATACGATCATGCGCAAGTTCCGCAGTGCCGTGACGGACAGCGAAGCCCATGTCTGCTACCGCGACGACAAGCCGGGCATCAACAATCTGATGACGATTTATTCCGTCGTAACGGGCAAGACTTACGGACAGATCGAAGCCGAGTTCGAAGGCAAGGGCTATGGCGACTTCAAGACCGCCGTCGGCGAAGCCGTTTCGGAAGAACTGCGCCCGATCCGTGAAAACTTTGCCCGCCTCATAGGGGACAAGGCCTATCTGGAAGAAACCTATAAGATGGGCGCCGAACGGGCGGAACGCATTTCCGGCCGCACTCTGGCGAAGGTCCGGAAGAAGATCGGCCTGCTGGCCAATCCTTTCTGACGGACCGTTTCCAACCATTCCACGGAGGTAACAAGCGTGTTTCTTGATTTATCGACCCTGCTGTTCCGCGCGCCGGCCCTTCTGATTGCCCTGACGATACACGAATATGCCCATGCCTGCGTTTCGGACAGCCTCGGGGATCCGACACCGCGCATGACGGGACGGTTGACCCTGAATCCGCTGGCCCATCTCGATATCCTTGGCACGATTGCGCTGGTCCTGGTCGGCTTTGGCTGGGCCAAGCCCGTCCAGGTGGACCCGCGCTACTATAAGGATTACAATTCCGGCATGCGGAAGGTCTCCTTTGCCGGCCCGGCGGCCAATTTCCTCATCGCCTTCCTGTGCGTCTTCATCCTGCAGTTCCGGCAGAGCCTGGGATTCACGTCCGGCATGGCCTACAGTTTTCTGTACTGGACCATCCTGTACAACGTGTGGTTCGGTTTCTTCAACCTGATTCCCATCCCGCCGCTGGACGGTTCCAAAATCCTGGAGACCTTCCTGAGCTACGAGGCGGCTTATCAATATGACAGCATGGTTTCGCGCTACGGCTTCTGGCTCCTGATCCTCATCTGCTACAGCGGCATCGCGAACTACATCATCGGGCCTTTGGCGCAGCTTTACCTGAACCTCTGTTTCAGGGTGGCCGGCATCCTCTTCTGAAAGGCGGCATATGGCGGAACCCGTAGTAAAGGTCCTCGATTTCGAAGGACCGCTGGATTTGTTGATCCATCTGATTGAAAAAGAGAAGATAGACATATACGACATCCCCATTGTCACCATCACGGACCAGTACATCGCCTACCTGAACTCCATGGCCGAGCCGGACCTGGAGCTTGCGAGCGGATTTCTGGTCATGGCGGCGCGCCTTTTGCAGATCAAGTCGCGCATGCTCCTGCCCAAATTACCCGACGGCGGGGACGGGGATGAAGAGGATCCCCGCCAGGCCCTGATCGACATGGTGGTGGAACTGCAGCGTTTCAAGCAGGTGGCACGTAAGCTGGCCGCCCTCCAGGAAGAGGCATCGCAGTACCATGCCCGCAAACCGTATTTTGCGGACAGCCGGCTGCGGCAGCTGCATCCGTATCCCGCCGGGGCCCTGCTGGAAGCCCTGGCGGCCCTCGCGAGTCCCTTTGTGCAGGAGACCGTCGTGGTGGAACGGCAGGAATTCGATATCCGTCAGAAGATGGAATATATGGTGGATTACCTGCACAAACATCCGGAAGGGGTGGAACTGAACCAGGCCTTTGTGCGGACGGGGCTGAAGAGCGAGCGTGTCGCCTCGTTTCTGGCTGTGCTTGAACTCTTGCGCCTGAAGATCGTCCGCATCGCCCAGAGCCAGGCCTTTGAACCGATCTACATTTTCTTACGGGAAGGAGGAGGGACGCATGCCACAGATGCCGCAGGAGTTTGAAATGGCGAAACTGGAGGCCGTCCTGTTTGCGGCAGGGGACCCGTTGAGCGTGGCCCAGCTCTCGGAACTGCTGGGACTGAACAAACCGCAGGTCTGGGAACTGGTGACGGCCCTCCAGGAAACGTATAAGGCGGCGGACCGGGGTATCATGCTCCGCGAAGTCGGAGGCGGGTTCCAGCTGTGCACCAAGCCGGCGTTCGACCGGGCTGTGCGCCAGCTTGCCGTCACGCAGGAGCTGAAGCTGTCCAACGCGGCCATGGAGACCCTGGCCATTATCGCCTTCCGTCAGCCCGTCACGCGGGCGGAGATGGAATCCATCCGCGGCGTCAAGGTGGACGGCGTCGTCAACACGCTGCTGGATTGGCAGCTCATTACGGAAGCCGGGCGCAAACAGACGGTGGGCCATCCCATCCTCTATAAGACTACGGACCGGTTCCTGACGGTGTTCGGCCTGCGTTCCCTCAAAGATCTGCCGGAAATGCCCGAATTGCTGAAAGAGGAAGCGGCCCGCCATCCCCAGCAGCTTTCTCTGCCGGATTTCCCGGAAAAGGACAAGCCGGCAGCGCAAAATCAAAACGAACAAAACGAGAAGACAGAGGAAGAACCCTGATGGAAGAACGTTTACAGAAAGTGCTGGCCCAGGCCGGCGTGGCTTCGCGGCGCGAAGCGGAAAAATACATTACGGCCGGCCGGGTGAAGGTGAATGGCCGCGTCGTCAAGGAACTCGGCACCAAGGTGGATGACCGCGCCTTCATCCAGGTGGACGGCAGACCCATCCGGCGGGAGCGGAAGGTGTATCTCCTGTTCTACAAGCCCCGCGGCGTCGTGACGACCATGAAGGATCCCGAAGGACGCCGGACCGTGGCGGATTATGTCCGCGACGTACCGGAACGGATCTTTCCTGTAGGCCGGCTGGATTACAATACGGAAGGACTCCTCCTTCTGACCAACGACGGGGAACTGGCCCAGGCCATGACCCATCCGAGCCACGAGGTCAACAAGACTTACGAGGTGACGGTGCCGGGCATCGTTCCCGAGGAAAAACTCGACATGCTGCGCATGGGCGTAAAGCTGGAAGACGGAATGACGGCGCCTGCCACGGTCAACCTGATGCAGTATGACCATGACAAGAACCTGACCCATTTCCAGGTGGTGATCCACGAGGGCCGGAACCGGCAGGTGCGGCGTATGTGTGACTATATCGGCTTCCCCGTGCGCTACCTGAAACGAGTGAAGATGGGACCGCTGACGCTGCAGGGCGTCGGCCGGGGACGTTGCCGCGACCTGAGCGACGGGGAAGTGGCTTCCCTGAAGAAAGCCTGTGGTCTCCATGCGTAAGGGGAAGAGGGTCGTTGTCATCGGCGGCGGCGCGGCGGGCCTTCTGGCCGGCATTGCGGCGGCGCAGAATGGGGCCGGGACGGTCGTGCTGGAAAAGATGGCCGTACCGGGCCGCAAAATGATGATTACGGGGAAGGGGCGGTGCAACATCACCAATACCTGCGCCATTCCGGACTTCATCCGCAACCTTCCCGGCAATGGCCGCTTCCTGAACGGCGCATTGCGGCGCTTTACAAACGAAGACATGATGGACCTGCTGGAAAGCCACGGCCTGCCGCTGGTTAAGGAACGGGGCGGACGGGTCTTCCCGGCCAGCGGCCGCGCGCAGGATGTCCTGGACACGCTGCTCGCCATCCTGGCGGAGGCAGGCGGGCGCGTCGTGACGAACGCCCGGGCGGCCGGCCTCGTCCTAAAGGACGGCCGGGTGACCGGCGTGCGCTATTGCAATGTGGAAGACGACGGCCGCAAAGAAGGGCAGGATTACCGTTCCGCTTCCCGGCGGCAGGAGAAGCTGGGACCGGTCCATGTACTGGACGCGGACGCCGCCATCGTCTGTACAGGCGGTGCCTCCTATCCGGGAACCGGCTCGGACGGCAACTTCGTGCCGGTCCTGGAGAAACTGGGGCATACGGTGGAACCGCTGCTGCCGGCCCTTGTACCGCTCCAGTCGGAAGAAGGGTTTACGGAAGGGCTGGACGGCCTGGCCCTGAAAAACGTGCGGGCCACCTTGTGCGACAACGGACAGGCTGTAACCAGCGAATTCGGCGAACTGCAATTCACGCGGGGCACCGTGGCCGGCCCGATCGCCCTGACCCTGAGCCGTACGGCGGCACGCCTGGTGCATTACGGCAATCAGGGCCTGGACCTCGTCCTCGACCTGAAACCCGCCCTGGATGAAGAGAAGCTGGATGCCCGCATCCTGCGGGACTTCCAGGAAGACGGGACACGGACCCTGGCAGAGGCCGTGCGCAGACTCGTACCGCAGCCGCTGGTCGCCGCCATCCTGGATGCGGCGTATCTGGATGGTGCCAAAGCGGTAAGCCAGGTTTCCAAACAGGAACGGCAGGCCCTGCGGGAAACACTCAGGCATTTTTCCATTCCCCTGGCCGGGACGCTGCCCGTGGAAGCGGCCATCGTCACGGCAGGCGGCGTGAGCCTGAAGGAGATCAATCCGAAAACCATGGCTTCGCTTAAAGTGAAAGGACTTTATTTTGCCGGCGAAGTGATGGATGTGGACGGCTACACAGGCGGATTCAACCTGCAGGCCGCCTTCAGCAGCGGTTACGTGGCCGGCACGGCCGCCGCGCTGGAAGATACAAAATAACGGTAAAAGGTGATGAACTTGAAGAATGGTTTTGTAATCGCAATCGATGGACCGGCCGGTGCCGGCAAGAGCACCATCGCCAGGAAGGCTGCGGCCGCCCTTGGGTTTGCCTATATCGACACGGGCGCCATGTACCGCTCCGTGACCTGGAAACTCCTGCAGACGGGGCAGCCCTTCTCCCCGGAACTGGCAGGCCGGCTGGCCCGGGAAATCCGCATCAGTTTCCGGCCGGAAGGGAGCCTCAACTGCGTGTTCGTGGATGGCACGGAAGTGACGGAAGCCATCCGCTCCGCCGCCGTGACCGGCCTGGTGTCCCGTGTTGCCGCCGTACCGGCCGTGCGGGAGGCCATGGTGGCGCAGCAGCGCCGCATGGGCCGTGAAGGCGATGTCATATTGGACGGGCGGGACATCGGTACGGTCGTCTTCCCTGATTCGCCGTGCAAGATTTATCTCACGGCGAGTGTGGAAGAACGGGCCCGCCGCCGCGGCAAGGAACTGGAAGCCAAAGGCCAGGCGGTGGACTATGATAAGCTGCAGGCCGACATTGTGTCCCGTGATAAACAGGATATGGAACGGGAAACCAGTCCCCTGAAACAGGCCGAAGATGCCGTCTATCTGGATACTTCGCATATGTCCATTGACGAAGTGGTGGGCGCCATCCTGAAACTGGCCGCGGAAAGAAGGCTGCGGGCATGAGCTTCTACGGATTCTGCCACCTCACCTTTCCCTGGATCTTCAAGGTATGGCTGCGTTGGGAAATCCAGGGAACGGAAAACATTCCGAAGGACGGCTGCGCCGTACTGGCCGCCAACCATATCAGCCTGCTGGACCCGCCGACCATTGGTGCGGCCTGCCCGCGGCCGGTCAACTTCATGGCCAAGGAGGAACTGTTCAGCAATCCTGTCTTCGGATTCATCATCCGCCACCTGGGCGTGTTTCCTGTCAAACGCGGCGGTGCGGACCGGGAAGCCATCAAGACCGGCCTCGGCATATTGAAGCGGGGCGGCATCCTCGCCATCTTTCCCGAAGGGACGCGCAGCAAGACCGGCGCCCTGGGACGGGCCGGCGGCGGCGCCTTCATGATGGCTGTGAAGACGAAGTCCGTCATCATTCCCACGGCCATCTGGGGCAGTGACCTGAAGCGTCATGCCGGCTGGCCGAAGGTCCGCATCCTGTTCGGCAGGCCGCTGGAATATGACACGACGGGCGGCATCGGCCGGGAAAACCTGGAAAAACTGGGTGCAGCCTGGCGGGAGCAGGTCATTGCGCTGCAGCGGCAGATCGTGCCCCCGGAAGAACGGGAGCATTTCGAGGCCATTACGGCAGCTGCCGCGAAAGCCGAAGAGGCCCGCCGCAAACGATTGGCCGCAGGGGAAGCGGCGGAACAGGCTGTCGATGCAAAAACAGATAATGTATAGACAAAATCATTAAGAAAATAACGAAAAGGTTCAGGTAATTAAAATGGAAGTCATTGTAGCCGATCCGTGTGGCTTCTGCTACGGCGTCAAACGGGCCGTGCAGATTGCGGAAAGCGCGGCGGACAGCCTGCCGGCGGCGACGCTGGGCCCGCTCATCCACAACCCCCAGTTTACGGAAGCATTGAAGCAGAAAGGGATCCTGTGCAAGGAATCCCTGGAGGAATTTGTGCCGGGAGAAACGGTCATCTTCCGTTCCCATGGCGTAGGCCCGGAAGTATATGAAGCGGCTGCCACAAAAAATTTACATATTCTGGATGCCACCTGCCCGAATGTCAAAATGAATCAGAAAAAGGCTTCACAGGCGGTTTCTGACGGATATACCGTCATCATCATTGGGGAAAAAGGACATCCGGAAGTAAAAAGTATATTGGCATTTTGTAAAAAAAATGGTATTATTTTAGAATGTAAGGATGATATTGGTGAAGTGCCCTCTGCGCACAAATATTGCGTCCTCAGCCAGACCACGTTGGAGGGCGCGAAATTTGATGAAATGCTGCAGGCGTTGCAACAGGCGAGACCCGGCGAATACCGGGTGGAAAAGTCCATCTGCCTGGCCACTTCCCAGCGGCAGCAGGCCGCGGCGGAACTGGCCCACAAGGTGGATGCCTTTATCGTCATTGGCGGAAGGAACAGTGCGAACACAAAACACTTGACTGAGCTGGTTAGTGCCATCTGCCCCCGGTGCTATCAAGTAGAGACCGCCAGGGAACTTTCCCCGGAAATGTTCCATGGGTGCAGGAAAGTAGGTATTACGGCCGGAGCATCAACTCCGGATCGCATAATTAAGGAGGCTGTCATGGCAATGGAAAACATGGAAAACAAGAAAATGGAAGGCGATTTTGCAGCGATGCTGGACGCCAGTATGGAGGATTTCGGTGTTCATCCCGGCAAGCTCGTCAAAGGTAAAATCAGTCAGGTAGATAAAGAAGGCGTTTTCGTCGATTTCGGATATACTCGCGATGGTTTGATTGCCTGGAAGGACTGGGCCGTTGACGCCAATGGCGATGAACTGATGAACACGTTGAATGTCGGCGACGAAGTGGAAGCCGTCGTCATCCCCTCCGGCTCCGAAGATTTCGTCGGTCTGTCCAAGATCCGTGCGGAAAAGGAAGCTGCCTGGAAGAATATCGCTCCCCTGGCGGAAGGCGAAAAGCGTCCCGCCAAAGTCAAAGTGCTGCGCGTCATCAAGAAACGCAACCGTGACCGCGACCGCGAAGCCGAAGGTCAGAATGTGCGCCCCGTAGTCGGCCTGGCTGTTGCCGTGGAAGGCGTGGAAGGCTTTATGCCTGCTTCCCATGTGGAACTGCGCCACATCGACGATTTCGCGCCGTATGTCGGCCAGGAACTGGATGCGGAAATCATTGAAGTCGATCCGGAAAAGAAACGCATCGTTGTTTCCCGCCGCGACCTCCTGAAAGCGGAAAAAGCCAAGAAACATGAAGAATGGCTGGCCAACCGCGAAGCTGCCCGTGAAGCCGCCCGTGCTGCCCGCCTGGCCAAGGAAGAAGCTGCTTACGGCAAAATCGCCGAAGGCGAAGTTTACGAAGGCAAAGTCGTCAAGGTCGCTGAATTCGGCCTGTTCGTGGAAGTCGTCGATGGCCTGGTAGGCCTGGTGCACAACAGCGAACTGTCCTATGACCGCGGTGCCAAGGCTGGTGAGGTTGCCAAGGAAGGCGACATGGTCAAAGTCTTCGTCAAGAAGATCGATAAAGAAAACCGCCGCGTATCCCTGTCCATCAAGGCTACCATGGAAGATCCGTGGATTGCCGCTGCCGCCGGTTTCAAGGAAGGCGACGTGGTGGATGGCGTGGTGGACCGCTTCCTGCCCTTCGGCGCCCTGGTACGCCTGAATGACAAGGTGGAAGGCATGATCCATGTGTCCGAAATCGCGGAAGAACGCATTGAAAAACCGGAAGACGTCCTGAAGATCGGGCAGGAAGTCAAACCGATGATCATCAAGGTGGACCGTGCCCACAGAAAGATCGGCCTGTCCCTGACCCGCGCCAAGAAAAATGCTGAAAAGGCGCAGATGGATGCATACATGAGCCACAACAGCGATGAAGCCCTGACGAACAATGCCATGGCGGAACAGCTGGAAGGCCTGAAGAAGTAAGAAGACCATGAAAGAGGACGGTGCAGGCCGTCCTCTTTTTTTAGCGGACCGATAGGGTCTGCCGATTATGAATCCGAGGGAGCCCGGAGGAAGTACATCATGTCAAGAGAACAACGCAAGCTGGACCATATCCACTACGCATTGCAGTTGGGAGATGGCGGCCGCAGCACAGGGCTGGACGACGTCCGTTTCCTGCACAACTGCCTCACGCCGGTCAATCCGGACCGTGTCTGCCTTACAACCCGCATAGGGGCCCTTGAACTGCCTGTGCCCCTCTTCATCGATGCCATCACCGGCGGTTCGGAAGGAACGAAACGGGTGAACCGCCAGCTGGCCCGCGTGGCCCGTTCGGCAGGCTGCGCCATGGCGGTCGGCTCCCAATACGGGGCCGTGAAGGAAGGCAGGTACGCCGATTCCTATGCCATTGTGCGGGAAGAATACCCGGAGGGCATCCTGTTTGCCAATCTGAGTGCCCTGGCCACGCCGGAAGAGGCACGCGCCGCCGTCGCCATGCTGGATGCCGATGTGCTGGAAATCCACCTCAACGTGGCACAGGAACTCTGCATGCCTGAAGGAGACCGGGATTTCGCGTCTCTGCTGGATAATCTCAGCCGCCTCCGGGAGGCCGTGACCGTCCCCGTCATCGTCAAAGAGACAGGCTGCGGCATGGCGCGCGAGCAGGTGGAGACACTGCAGGCCCTTGGCTTTACCTGCTTCAACGTCGCCGGCTCCGGCGGGACGAGTTTCCCGGCCATCGAAACGGCGCGGAGCGGGGACAAGCGCCGCCAGTTCCTGGCGGATTGGGGCATCCCGACGGCCTGGTCCCTGCTGGACGTGTCCCAGTCGGCTTCCCCGTGGGATACGGTCATCGCATCTGGCGGTCTGCGCAACGGTCTGGATCTCGCAAAAGCCCTCGCGCTCGGTGCGGACGCGGCCGGCATGAGTGCCAACGTGCTCGCCCTGACCCTGGGGCTGGGTGTCGATGCGGCGGCCTCGGCCCTGAAGGACATACTGGCCGATCTGCAGGACGTCATGGTGCTGACTGGTGCCGCCACCATCAAGGAACTGCGCCGGATCCCTCTGGTCTTTACGGGAACCTTGCTGGACTTTGTGCGGAACCGCGGGTATGATGTAGGTAAAGAACGCCGGCCCCGGGCCGGAACGAGGAGGAAGCGCGGATGAACAATTTCAGCCTGCCTTTGTTCATGAAGGTGAAACCGGATGCCCTGGCAGAACTGCGGGACAACCTGCATTACTATCTGCCTGGCGAGGAATCGGGCAAGGTGCTGATCCTGACGACCGAAGGGCTGCTGCAGCGTCTCCAGGACAAAGTGGTGGAGATGTTGTCCCAGCTTCATGAATATAAAGTCGTGACAGTAGAGAAGAGCTCTTTTGATTTTGCTGTCACCGTAGCCAAAAAAATCAGTCTGGAAGGGTTCCGGCTGATTATCGGCTTCGGCGGCGGAACCGCTCTGGACACGGCCAAATATGCGGGATTCGTTTCCAACATCCCCTATATCGCCATCCCGACGGCGCTGAGCAATGACGGTGTCTGTTCCCCCGTCTCCGTGCTGCTGGCCAAAGGCGGCCGCAGCCATTCCTTCACGTCGAAGACGCCTGACGGCCTGCTGATCGATACGGACATCATCCGCAACTCGCCCCGCCTGTTGATGCAGGCCGGTGTGGGCGACGTCATCAGCAATTACACCGCCCTCTGCGACTGGACCCTGGATTGCCGTTTCAACGGACGCCATACGGACGATTTCGCTTACATGCTGAGCGAGCGGGCCGTAACAGCCCTGCTTTATTCCAATGTGCAGAATTTCGATACCCCCGAAGGCATCCAGATGCTGGCCCAGTCCCTTGTGATGGGCGGTCTGGCCATGCAGATTGCGGGCAATTCGCGGCCTTGCAGCGGCTCGGATCATCTTTTCTGCCACGCTTTGGACGAACTGTATAGCCACGGGCTGCCGCACGGCATCGTCGTCGGCATCGGCACCATCGGTGCCGCCATGCTGCAGGGACGGGATTACAGCATCCTGGTGGATTTGCTCAAAGCCTACGGCATCGATCTCAATCCGGCCCGCCGGGGTATTACGGAAGAGATGTTCGTCAAAGCCTGGGTCTACGCCAAAGATGTGCGGAAGGAACGGTACACCATCCTCAATACCATGGAGATGATGCCCAAACAGTACCGGATTGAAAAATTCCGGGAAATGTACCGCATCATGTGTGAACTGTAAGGAGTGATCATAATGGAGAAAAAGAATACGTGGAAGACTTACACGGCGAAACAGTTAAAGGACTGCGACGCCTTCTGCAAGGGCTATATCGACTTTCTGAGCGACGCCAAGACGGAACGGGAAGCTGTCGAGGTGATGGAAGGCGAAATGAAGGCCGCCGGGTACCGGCCCCTGGATGAATACATCGCCAAGGGCACACCGCTGAAGAAGGGCGACAAGGTGTACCGCATCAACATGAAGAAGGGCGTCGTCATGTTCAACATGGGCAGCGACGACCTGGAAGAGGGACTGAACATCCTGGGGGCGCACATCGACAGCCCGCGCCTGGACATCAAGTCCGACCCGTTGTACGAAGATGGAGGCTTCGCCCTGCTCGACACCCATTATTATGGCGGCATCAAGAAATACCAGTGGGTCACCCTGCCGCTTGCCATCCACGGCGTCATCGCCAGAAAGGACGGTACGGTTGTGAAGGTTGCCGTCGGTGAAAAACCGGAAGATCCGGTCTTCTTCGTGTCCGACCTGCTCATCCACCTGGCCCAGGAACAGATGGTGAAACCGGCTGCCAGCGTCATTGAAGGCGAAGCCCTCGACGTCATCGTAGGCAACCGGCCGCTGCGTTTCGGCAAGGCTGCGAAAGATGCCAAAGAAAAGGATACGGCCGCCAAGGACGCCGTCAAGAAAGGCGTCCTGGACATCCTTAAAAAACAGTATGGCGTGACGGAAGAGGATTTCCTGAGCGCCGAGCTCGAAGTGGTTCCGGCCGGCCGGGCCCGCGAGGCCGGCTTCGACCGCAGCATGATCCTGTCCTACGGACAGGATGACCGCGTCTGCGCCTATGGGTCCTTTGAGGCCATGCTGGATGTGAAGACCGTGAAACGGACGGCCTGCTGCATCCTCGTCGACAAGGAGGAAATCGGCAGCGTCGGTGCTACGGGCATGCAGTCCAAATTCTTTGAAAACACCGTGGCGGAACTGCTGGCCCTGGCCGGCAAGCCTGGTGAACTGGCCCTGCGCCGCTGTCTGGCGCACAGCACCATGCTCTCCAGCGACGTGAGCAGTGCCTTCGATCCTTTGTATGCACAGAGCTTCGATAAAAAGAATGTGGCCTTCCTGGGCGGCGGCATGGTCCTGAACAAGTTCACCGGCGCCCGCGGCAAATCCGGTTCCAATGACGCCAATGCCGAATACATCGCCCAGATCCGTAAGATATACGAAGCGGAACAGATCAACTTCCAGATGGCCGAACTGGGCAAGGTCGACCTGGGCGGCGGCGGAACCATCGCCTACATCATGGCCCTTTACGGTATGAACGTCATCGACAGCGGCGTTGCCGTATTGAGCATGCATTCGCCCTGGGAGGCGACGAGCAAGGCTGACGTATATGAAACCATGCGCGGCTACAAAGCCTTCCTGCAAAAGGCGCAGAGACTGTGACAGGACATAGGAAAGGACGTTTCCAGCAAGAAAACTGGAAACGTCCTTTTTACATGCGGATCTGGTCTTGTCATTTCCGTATCGCGGCCACGGCGGCAAATGCTTTTTTGGCGGCTGCAACCGTCTTCCGGTAATCTTCTTCGCTGTGGGCCAGGGAGATGAAGTTCGTCTCGAACTGGGACGGCGGCAGGTAGATGCCGTTTTCCAGCATGGTATGGAAGTAGACCTTGAAGGCCTCCTGGTCGCAGGCGCAGACATCGTCGTAGTTCTCCGGATCTTTGGCGGAGAAGAAGACCGTGAACATGGACCCCAGGTGGTGAACGTGGACCGGTACGCCGGCTTCCTCTGCCGCTTTGGCCAGCCCTTCGCACAGGCTCGTGCAGTTCCGGGCCAGGGTCCCGCACACATGGTTGTCACGCAGGTAGGTCAGGGCCGCGATGCCGGCCGCCATGGCCAGCGGGTTGCCGGACAAGGTGCCGGCCTGATACATGGGGCCCACGGGGGAGACCATCTGCATGATGTCCCGTTTGCCGCCATACGCGGCGACAGGCAGGCCGCCGCCGATGACCTTGCCCAGGCAGGTGATGTCCGGGTCGATGCCGTACAGGGACTGACTGCCGCCCTGGGCGGCCCGGAACCCGGACATGACCTCGTCGATGATGAGCAGGGTGCCGTACCGTTTCGTCAGGTCGCGCACTGCCTGCAGGTAGCCGTCACGGGGCAGAACGAGGCCCATGTTGCCGGGCGTCGGTTCCATGATGATGGCGGCAATCTCTTTGCCTTTTTCCGCGAAGACCTTCTCCAGGGCAGGCAGATCGTTGAACGGCACGGAAAGGGTCGTCGATGCTGTACCCTTCGTGACGCCGGGACTGTCCGGCACGCCGAAGGTGGAAGCGCCGGAACCGGCCTGGACGAGCAGGGCGTCGCTGTGGCCGTGGTAGCAGCCGATGAACTTGACGATGTATTCGCGGCCCGTATAGGCGCGGGCGAGACGGATGGCGCTCATGGTTGCTTCCGTACCGGAATTGACCATGCGGACCATTTCGATGGACGGGACCAGTTCTGTCACAAGCTTTGCCAGACCTACTTCATCCGGTGTCGGGGCACCGTAGCTGGTGCCGTTGTCCGTTGCCTTCTTGACGGCTTCGCCAATCATGGGTGCCGCATGGCCCATGAGCAGGGGACCGTAGGAGAGGACATAGTCGATGTATTCATTTCCGTCCACGTCCCAGACCTTACTGCCGCTGCCTTTCACAAGGAACGGCGGTATGCCGCCGACACTGCGGAACGAACGGACGGGACTGTTGACGCCGCCGGGCATGACTTGTCTGGCTTCTGCGAAAACCGCAGCCGATTTAGTGAAATCCATGTTTGCCTCCGATGGCAACTTCCGTTGCCGGTTATCTGTTTATTTCTCTTCCTTCAGCCATTTTGCCACTTCCAGGGCGAAGTAGGTGATGATCATCTTGGCACCGGCACGCTTGAAGCCCAGCATGGTTTCCATGACGATGCGCTCCTCATCAATCCAGCCCTTTTCAGCGGCGGCCTTGATCATGGCGTATTCGCCGCTGACGTTATAGACGCACAGGGGACGGTTGAATGTGTCGTGGACACGTCGGGTGACATCCTGATATGCCATGGCCGGTTTGACCATGACGATGTCGGCGCCTTCCTCTATGTCGAGGGCCACTTCGCGCAGGGCTTCGTCGCTGTTGCAGGGATCCATCTGGTAGCCTTTGCGGTCGCCGTGGTCCGGGGCCGAATCAGCGGCAGCCCGGAAAGGACCGTAATAGGCGGAAGCGAACTTCGCACTGTAGGCCATGATGGACACGTTTGTATAGCCCGCTTCATCCAGGGCCTGGCGCATGGCGGCGACATAGCCGTCCATCATGTTGGACGGGGCGATGATGTCGGCACCGCAGCGGGCCTGGCTGACAGCCAGCTTCTTCAGGTTTTCCAGGGTCGGATCGTTGTCGACGTCGCCTTTGGCGTCCAGGACGCCGCAATGGCCGTGCGTCGTGTATTCGCAGAAGCAGGCGTCCGTGATGACGACCAGTTCGGGATACTTGGCCTTGATGGCCTTGCTGGCCATCTGGACCGGTTCGTTGTCGTCCCAGGCGGAACTGCCGGCGGCGTCTTTGTAGGAAGGGATGCCGAAGAGCAGGACGGCGGGAATGCCGAGGGCGGCGGCTTCGTCGACGGCCTCCATGACACGGTCCACGGACCACTGGTAATTGCCTTTCAGGGTTTCGATTTCCGTCTTGATGTTTTTGCCGGGAACAACGAAGAGCGGAAAGATCAGGTCTTTGACACTCAGCGAAGTTTCGCGGATCATGCTGCGCAGATTCTCCGTCGCGCGCAGGCGGCGGGGACGATAAATAGGAAAACCGGTCATGATGTAATGCATCTCCTTAGTAAAAAATGTCAGTGCTTTTCTGCATAATGTTTCTTCAGGGCTTCGACCAGTCCGTCAATGGTGTATTTTTCCGCCATGACGGCAGGGAAGAGCCCCTGTTTTTTACAGGTTTGAGCCGTGATGGGGCCGATGGCGGCGAGGGTTACGCTGTCAAGGAGGCCTTTTTCGGTGCCTAGGGCATCCAGCAGATTCGTTACGGTGGAAGAGCTGGTAAAGGTGACGCAGTCCACGGTACCGTTCTTCAGGGCAGCCACCAGTTCGTCCTTGTTTCCGCAATCCGCCGCGGTCCGGTAGACGGCGACGACATCTACGCCGGCACCGGCGGCCCGGAGTGCATCAGGCAATACATTGCGCGCCCTGGCGGCACGGGCCAGGAGTACCTTGTCCCCTTTCTGCAGCAGGGGCAGCAGTGCTTCCGTCAAATCTTCCGCCTTGTAGGTGGCAGGGACGAGGTCAGCCCGGATGCCGTAGGCATCGAGGGTGTCCGCCGTGGCGGATCCGATGGCCCCGATTTTGCAGGGCGCGAAGGCGCGGGCATCTTTGCCGTGGGCCGCCAGGCGTTCGAAGAACCGGTCCACGCCGTTGGCGCTGGTAAAGAGGACCCATCTGTATTGCGCCAGATGGTCGATGGCGTTGTCCAGAGGGGCGTAATCTTCGGGATCCGTGATGCGGATGGCCGGTACCTCCAGGACGGCGGCCCCTTCTTCTTCGAGGCGTTTCGTCAGGCTGCTGGCTTGGGCGCGGGCGCGGGTGACGACGAAGGTCTTCCCGAAAAGGGGCTTCGTCTCGAACCAGTTGAGCTGGTCCCGCAGTCTGACCACATTGCCGACGATGAAGATGGCCGGTGGTTTGAGCTGTGCCTTCTGGACGTCGTCGTAAGCATTGCCGAGGGTCGTGACCAGGGTACGCTGTTCCGGATGGGTACCCCAGCGGACCAGGGCAGCCGGTGTGTCGGCCGGACGTCCGTTTTCCACCAGACGGGCCGTGATGTTCTTCAGGTTCTCTACGCCCATGAGGAAGATCAGCGTATCGACGCCGGTGGCGAGACCCTTCCAGTTGATGCCGGAATGGGGGCGCGTGGGATCCTCGTGCCCTGTGATGACCGCGAACGAGGCGGCAACCTTGCGGTGGGTGACAGGGATGCCGGCGTATTCCGGTACGGCGATGGCGCTTGTGATGCCGGGCACGAATTCAAAGGGAAGGCCTTTTTCCCGCAGCAGCAGTGCTTCCTCGCCACCGCGGCCGAACACAAAAGAATCGCCGCCTTTGAGGCGCGCGACGGTTTTTCCTTCTGCCGCCAGTTTGGCCAGCAGCTGGCAGATATCTTCCTGTTTCATCGTGTGGTGGCTCGATGCCTTGCCGACGTAGATTTTTTCCGCATCTTCGCGGCTCCAGCCCAGGATGCGCGGATCCGCCAGCCGGTCGTAGACGATGACGTCGGCCCGGGCCAGGCAGTCCCGGCCTTTCAGGGTCAGCAGGCCCGGATCTCCGGGACCTGCCCCAATCAAATAAACCTTACCGTTGTTCGCCATGAAATAAGCTCCTTTGCTTCATGATCTGTCTTTTGACAAGTATCGTCCGTGATTTCACGCTGCCGGACCACGGCCGGCCGGCGCATCAGAGGATTTCCGCCAGGATTTCCCGGCCTCCGTGTCCGAGCATGCGGGTGCCCAGCCTGCGGCCGCCTTCCACGGCGTCTGCCGCGAGGGAGTCCAGGGTATCGCGGATGATACGGCTCCCGTCCAGGGAGGCGATGACGGCCTGGATATGCAGCTGGTCCCCGTCGAGGTCCGCATGGACGCCGATAGGTACCTGGCAGCCGCCTTCCACCAGCCCTAAAAAGGCCCGCTCCGCATCCGTGCAGATCTTTGTTTCCCGATGGTTCAGGAAACCGAGCAGCTCCCGTACTTCGGTATTGTCCTCGCGGCATTCGATGGCGAGGGCGCCCTGGCCGACGGCGGGAATGCAGAGGTCGCAGGGGAGGGTTTCCCGGATGCGGTCCCCATGGCCGAGGCGCGTCAGGCCGGCGGCGGCCAGGATGACGGCGTCGTATTTTCCTTCGTCCAGTTTGCGCAGCCGCGTATCGACGTTGCCGCGCAGGTCGCGGATGTCCAAATCCGGCCGTTTGGCGAGGAGCTGGGCCCGGCGGCGCAGGCTCGACGTCCCGACGATGGCCCCCTGCGGCAGATCCGCCCAGTGCCTGTATTTGTTGCTGACAAAGGCATCGCCGACAGCGGCGCGTTCCGTGACGGCTGTAAGGCACAGGCCTTCGGGCAGCTTCGTCGGCATATCTTTGAGGCTGTGGACGGCAAGGTCAATCTTCCGTTCCAGCAGGTCCGTCTCAATTTCCTTCGTGAAGAGACCTTTGCCGCCGATTTGTGCCAGGGGGACATCAAGGATCTTGTCGCCCGTCGTGACGATCTTCTGCAATTCCACCTTCAGTTCCGGATAACGCTTTTCCAGGCAGCTTTTGATGTAATTGCTCTGCCACAGGGCCAGAAGGCTTTTTCTAGTCCCAATAATGATAGACTGTTTCATCCCCGTACTCATCCTCTTCCTTCAAATTCAACAGGAACATCTGATTGATGCTTTCCCTGTATTTATCTTCTTCGTCCGTCCCGGCGACATGGACCATGTTGATCATAGGGTTGCGCAGGAACTTGTAGAGCATCTTTTCGCTCAGGAGCTCGATCTTCTTCTGCTGGTCCTTGGTCAGGTCCGGCATCTTGCGGAATGCCTTCTGCACAAGGTGGTTGCGGATGAAGTCGAACTTGTCATGGAGGCGGACCATGACCGGACGCATGGACAGGTAGCGGAGGCGTTCACGGATGGCGTCCACGTCCTCCTCAATGATTTTCAGGGCCGCCTGCGCGTCCTGGGCGCGCATCTCCTTGTTCTCTTCCACGACATTCTTCAAGTCGTCGATGTTATACAGGACGACGTTGTCCAGTTCCGTCACTTCCGGATCGACGTCGCGCGGTACGGCGATATCGATGAGGACCAGCGGCGTGGGTTTCAGACGGTTCCGCAAAGCCAGGGACAGGTCATTCTGTTCGATGATGTAGTGGGGCGCACCGGTGGAAGTGATTACGATGTCCGCATTGGCTGCATGATCCAGAAAGCGGTCAAAACGGATGACGGAGCCGTTGAATTTATCGGCCAGCACCTTGGCATGGTCGTAATTGCGGTTTGACACGAAGATGGAAGGGGCGCCTTTGTCCATCAGGTGGCGTGCCGTCAGTTCGCTCATCTTGCCGGCGCCGATGACGAGGATGTCCGCAGTCCGCAAGTCGCTGATGATCTGCATTGCCAGATCGACGGCCGCGGAAGACACGGAAACGCTGCGGTAGGCGATATGGGTCTTGGTGCGGACCTTCTTGCCCGTCGCGATGGCCTGGTTGAAGATGGTGTTGAAGACCGTCGACGTGTTCCCGGCCTTGCGTGCCAGGTGGTAGGCGTCCTTGACCTGGCTCAGGATCTGGCCTTCGCCGACAATCATGGAATCCAGGCTGCTGGCGACCTTCAGAAGATGGGCGACGCAGTCGCGTCCCGTGAAAGTATAGAAATGATCCCGGCTGAACCCGCTGCCGGCATACCGTTCGATGTTGCGGAAGAGCTCCTCCACGCCATCCTCTCCGTCGAGGGATACCAGATACAGCTCCGTGCGGTTGCACGTGGAAATGAGGACGGATTCCACGAATTCATCGGAATCCTTCAGAATCCGCAGAATATGCTTGATGCGGTTCCGGGAAAAATTGAAGCGTTCCCGGATTTCCACGGGCGCTGTTTTATGATTGAGCCCGACAATGATCAATTTCATTTGCAATGCGCTCCTTTATTTGTTCCAGACGACCCTGGCGGATTTCCTCCACCAGGTCGTCCGTTAATATGCCGCGCCAGAACCGGCGGCGGGAATCGGGATCGGGAAGGAGTTCCTTCACGCGGTCCCGCATTGTGTCCAGATAGGTGGAAAAGGCCCCGAAATCAGGGCCGTACTGTTTGGCCAGGTCGCCCAGGATCAAGTGGGTGAACCGGGGATTGCCGCCTGTGGATACGGAAAAACGCACCGCACCGGCTGCATAGGTTCCGGGGACGGAAAAATTCCCGGCGGACGGGTCATCCGCGGCATTGACCAGACAGGACAGGCGGAGGGCTTCCTCCACGACGGCGTGGTTGATGTCCCGTCGATCGGTGGCGGCAATCACTAAAAAAGCGCCCTTCAAGTCCCCGGCGCGGTAGGGGCGTTCGAGAAAGCGCAGGTGCGGGGCCGCCACGCCGAGGGTCCGGAACCCGTCGTCCAGACGCGGGGCGATGACCGTCACCGCGGCGCCGGCGTCCAGCAGGGACACCGCTTTCCGGAGTGCTACCCGGCCGCCGCCTACGATGATGCAGGGTCGCCCTTCCAGGGACAGGCGCACGGCATAGCGGAATTGGGAATAAGCCACAGTCCGACAACTCCTTACTGTCTCAAACTTTACAGAATGAACCTTAATTTGTTTTATCCTATTTTAGCACAAACTATCAATTGCTGTAAATCTTTTGTCATAGATTGTCCATAATGGGAAAGGTTCGCAATAAGCGGGATTGTACGGCGCCTTGGAAGGGCTCTTTCCGTGTCATGTACCAACGGCCGGAAATGTGTTATGATAAAGAGGAAGCGATGCCCGGCGTCCGGTCGGAAGGAGGAGGAGCCATGAAATGTACGGAAGTGGGAAAGGCGGGCCGGATCCACCGGCAGCGGCGCCTTCCGTTTTTTTGTCTCGCCCTGGTTTCCGCCTTCCTGATCCTTCTGGCCGCCGGCTGCGGAATTCAGCGCACGCCGGGCGGCGTGATGCGGCCCGGCGCGGAAACGCTCGGGTACACCGTGTTCCGCCTGGACTGGCAGCCCGTGGGCGTGGACAAACGGCAGGACACGGCCCTGAAACAGGCCCGTGACCGGCGGGACCCGAACCAGTTCGCCTTGTGGATTGAGAACGACCGCCGGGAATACATCCGCACGCTGGCCGTGACGGAGGAAGCGGCCCGGCAGGCCTGGGACGGATACTCGACGGGTCTCAACCGCTGGTTCATCAACGCCGGGTTTCTGGGCAGGCAGCAGTGGAAGGACATCAATGCCGCCATCGTGCCGGTGCCGGCCGATACGCGCCTCCAGTACACCTGGTACGGGGACAGCTTCAATGGCAGCGAAGCCCTGCCGGCCGGCACGTACCGTTATTGTGTCGAAGCCTGTTACGGCAAAGAGCCGTCCGCATATTACGAAGGTGTCTTCGTGATGGGCGACCGGCCGGATCATTCCGTGGCTGCCGTCGTCGGCATTGCGCCGGATCCGGCCCTGGTGAGGAATGTGACGGCGGACTTTGTACCCGACCGGTCCGCCTTTTTCGGTATCGCCGGTTTCAAGAAGTCCCTCAAGGCCTTCTTGTCCCGATAAATGCCTGCTGTTGAAAGGAAGGATTTGAATGGAGGCAATCTTCAAACGTGTGAGCATGCGTACGTTTCTGGACATCGACGTGGATGACGCCACAATCGAAAAAGTCCTGCGGGCCGGTATGCAGGCTCCTTCGGCCGTCAATCAGCGGCCCTGGGAGTTTTATGTGGTAAGGAACAAACAGATTCTGGCCGGCCTCGCCAAGTGCAGCCCCTACGCCGGACCGGTCGCCAAGGCGCCGGCGGCCATTGCCGCCGTATACCGCACGACGAACCTGGAAGCACCGGAATTCGTGCCTATGGACATGAGCTGCTGCGTGGAAAACATGTTGCTCGAAGCCGCCCAGCTGGACATGGGATCCGTCTGGATTTCCGTGGCCCCTGTGCCCGACCGCATGGAAAAGGCCAAAGCCGTGCTGAAGCTGCCGGAAGACCGGGAAGTCTTCGCCATCCTGCCCATAGGGTATCCGATGGCCGAAGCCAGACAGCGCGACCGTTTCGACGCCAGCCGCATCCATACGGTGGATTGATACACGCAAGAACATGTAGAATGGCCCTGCTTCCATCTGCGGCTGTCTTTTGCAGGCGGAGGCAGGGCTTTCGTCATTTTTCCGCTTTCGCGAGCAGAGGCTGGACGAGTTCCTCTTTTGGCGTCGTATAATAGGTGTTCTGGTGGGTGAAGACCACGAACCCCGGCTTGGCACCGGCCGGTTTCTTTACGAAACGGCGGGGCACGCAGTCGACCGGCACGCTGCTTCCGTTACGCGCCTTGCTGAAGTAGGCGGCCAGCAGTACGGCTGCTTCCACGGCCTCCGGTTCCGGCTCCGTCCTGGATGTCTTCAGCAGCACATGGCTGCCGGGGATTTTCTGTACATGGAACCACAGGTCGTTTCCGCTGCCGATTTTAAAGGTAAGCTGGTCGTTCTGGCGGTTGTTTTTGCCGATGTAGATCTGCGTATCTTCGGAAAAACGGATGACCAGGGGGTGCGATTTCGGCACGGGAATGCTCTTGCGGGATGCCTTGAGGACACCGGCTTTTTCCAGTTCCTCCCGGATTTCCGCCGTTTCCCGGCGCGAAGACGCCAGCTCCAGGCTTTCCACGATGGTCTCCATGTAGTCCCGGGCTGCCTCCGTTTCGGCCAGCTGCTCCGCCAGGGCCTGCTGGGCCCGTTTCAGCTTGGTGTACTTCTTA
This sequence comes from uncultured Selenomonadales bacterium, assembly GCA_900316935.1. GTDB lineage: Bacteria > Bacillota > Negativicutes > Acidaminococcales > Acidaminococcaceae > Succiniclasticum. The sequence goes on along the minus strand of ONEW01000002.1, from coordinate 28,893 downwards.
TAGAGCTTCTGCGCGTTTTCCGCGGGCGTGAGGACGGGGGAGAGGCTGACTTGCAGTTCCGACCCGTCGTAGATGTTCGGGATGCGGCACGACGTCTGTCCTTTTTGAATCCTGTACAGGGCGGCCATCAGGCTGTCTGCCAGAACACGCTGCCGGTCTGCGTCCTGCGCTTCGGCCAGGTCATTCTGCAGGGCCTTCACCTTTTTGGCCAGCTTGTTGGTCTCACTGCGGGCAGCCTTCTGCAGCAGTTCCCGCTCAGGCAGCACGATGGGCTCCAGTTTTGCCGCATAGTTCAGGGCTTCGTTGAGGTCCGTAAAGGCCACGGGCCTGCTGCTGTCCGGTACAAGGGCAGGCACATAGGGCACGATGGTCTGGCAGCGGTTCTGCCGGGAAAGGAAAGCTGTGCAGACGTCCCCCCCCTGGATTTCCTGCTGTATCGTGCCGATGGCGGCAGTCAGACGGGCCCGGTCCGCCGGTGTCAGGTAGGTGGCGGCCAGGGGAATTTCGGCGCGGGTCAGGAGCTCCTGGGCCGTCACTTTGCCGATGCCTGTCGTAGCGGCGATCAGGTCCCGCACCAGGCTGTCGGTGACGGCGTCCGGCAGGGCAGCCGTCACCGCTTCGGGAGCGGTGCCCAGGAGGGGCAGGCCGTCCTGCGGGGGCGGCGGCAGGTAGGCAGTGCCGGGCTGGATGGCGCGCAGAGAGTTGACGGACGGGCTGATGTGCTTCAGACTGTCCCGGATAATCCCGTTCTGTGTAAAGATGATGTTGGCGTTTTTGCCGGTGAGTTCCAGAATCAGATGTTTCGTCTCAATGCGGCTGTTCTGGCCCAGCAGACTGATTTCCAGGTCGAGGACCCGGTCCAGGCCCAGCTGGGAGATCTCTGTCACACGCCCTTCTTCCAGGTGTTTGCGCAGGAGCATACAGAAAGCCGGCGGTTCCACGGGGGAATCAGGCACGCGGTCCGCGAGCCAGGCCGCCGGGGCGGCTCCGTCGGCGTCTATGAGGAGCTGCACGTTGTCCCGGCTGCGGCGCAGGCCCAGGAGCAGGGACCGTGCGGAAGGCATGGTGATCCGGTAGATCTGGCTGCCCGTGATTTCCTGCTGCAGCATGCGGGTCAGCGTAAAAAGTGTGATTCCTTCCAAATTCATGGTTTTTCTTCCTTTTGCTTTTGTTTTGACGACCGTTCGGTTGATTTCAGGGGCCGATTGATGTATAATAGGAAAACAGTTTACCAGTAGTATACCATACGCAAGGAGGCATTTCCATGCTAAAGAGCATGACCGGTTTCGGCCGGGGCACATACGGGGAAGAGGACTTTTCCGTCGTCGTCGAAATCAAGACCGTGAACCACCGGTACACGGAAACAGCCGTCCGGCTGCCGCACTTCCTGAACCCGCTGGAAGACAAGATCCGCAAGACCATCCTGGCTTCTGTGGCGCGCGGCCGCATTGATGTCTTCGTGACCGCTTCCTATACGAGCGGGGATGCCCTTCAGGTCATGGTGGACAAACCGCTGGCCAAGGCCTATCACGAAGCCTTGCTGGAAGTGGGCAAGGCCATCGGTGTGGAAGACCCCGTCTTCAACGACCAGGCGGAGATTCTCAGCCTGGCCCGCTATCCCGAAGTCATCCGGACCCAGGAAGGCCTGTTCGACTGCGATGCCTACTGGCCCAAAGTGAAGACCGCCGTGGACCAGGCCGTGGCAAACCTGGTCAATATGCGGGAGACCGAAGGGATGAACATCGAAGGCGATTTCTATAAACGGCTCGACATCATCGAAAAGGATGTGGAGGCTGTTGAAGCCCGGGCCCCGCAGGTCGTCCGCGAATACGAAGAAAAGCTGCTGGTCCGCCTTAAGGACCGGCTTCGGGAACTGCAGCCGGAAACGGGGGTCGCCATTGATCCGGAACGGGTGCTGCAGGAAGCAGCCATTTTTGCCGACCGCATCAGCATCACGGAGGAAATCGTCCGCCTGAAGAGCCATATCCGCCAGTTCCGCACAATACTCCGGTCCGGCGGACCCGTGGGCCGCAAGCTGGACTTCCTGATTCAGGAGTTCAACCGCGAAGCCAACACCATCGCATCCAAGGCCAACGATTTCGAACTGGCGAAGACCGTCGTCGAAATCAAGGCGGAGATTGAGAAGATCCGCGAACAAATCCAGAATATCGAATAGCAGGGAGGCATCCTTTAATGGATATCAAGTTGATCAACATCGGTTTCGGCAACATCGTCGCTGCCAACCGCATTGTTTCCATCATCAGTCCCGAATCGGCACCTATCAAGCGCATCATCCAGGAAGCCCGGGAGAAGGGTATGCTGATTGACGCCACGTACGGCCGCCGCACCCGCGCCGTCATCGTGACGGACAGCGGCCACATCATCCTGTCGGCAGTGCAGCCGGAAACGGTGGCAAACCGGGTAAATTCTGATACGGAAGAGGAAGACGACTGATATGATTATGCGTAAAACGAACTCGAAACCGCAGGGCATCCTGCTGGTCGTATCCGGGCCGAGCGGCGCCGGAAAAGGTACCATCTGCAACCTGCTGCGCAAACAGCTGCCCGGCTTGGGCTATTCCATTTCGGTCACGACCCGGAAGCCCCGTCCCGGTGAAGTGGACGGCAAGGATTACTTCTTCAAGACCGTGGACCAGGTCAAGGACATGATCTTCCGCGGCGAACTGCTGGAGTACGCGAAGGTTTACGACAACTATTACGGCACGCCCCGTCCGTACGTGGAAAAACTGCTGGACGAAGGCAAGGACGTGCTGCTCGAAATCGACATCCAGGGCGCCCTGCAGATCAAGAAGGTGTTCCCGTCGGGCGTCTTCGTCTTCATCGTTCCCCCTTCGATGGAAGAGCTCAGCGCCCGCATCTACAAACGCGGCACCGATGCGGTCGACGTCATTGAGAAACGCCTGGCCTCTGCCACGAGGGAATTATCTTACGCCAACGAGTATGACTACATCATCGTGAATGATGTAGCGGAGAAGGCCACCCGCAAAGTCATGACGCTTTTGGAAGCGGAACGGTACCGTGCGGCGCGTACCTATTTCATCGTCGATAAAATCATTCATCACAATACGGAGGCTTGACACATTATGAGCATGGTAGACCCTAACATCGATTATCTGGCAACGCTGGTCGACAGCAAGTACACCCTGGCCATCCTGGCCGCCAAACGGGCCCGTGAACTGACGAAGCCCGGCCATGTCCTGCCGGAAAAGGAAGTCAGCATTGCCCTGCGGGAAATTGCGGACGGCAAGATTACCTATACGCGCAAAAAATAAACGCGGCATGAACGCCGGTACAGGAGCGACATCTATGTTAAACGGGAAAAAGATAGTGCTGGGGGTTTCCGGCGGTATCGCCATCTACAAAGCGGTGGACCTGGTCAGCAAGCTGCGCAAGCGCGGCGCCGAAATCCGTGTCGTTATGACGGAACATGCCACGAAGTTTGTTTCGCCGCTGCTCTTTTCCGAAATCAGCGGCAACCCGGCGGCAGTCTCCATGTGGGACAACCGGGGTGAGCACAGCGTGGAACATATCGCCCTGGCCAACTGGGCGGACCTGCTGGTGGTGGCGCCGGCTACGGCGAACATCCTGGCCAAAGCGGCCTGCGGACTGGCGGACGACCTGCTGAGTACGGTCCTGCTGGCCACGGCCTGCCCGAAAATCGTCTGTCCGGCCATGAATTCCGGTATGTATGCCAATCCGGCCACGCAGGAAAACCTGGACACGCTGCGGCACCGCGGCTATACGGTCATGGAACCGGACGCGGGACACCTGGCCTGCGGCGTGAACGGCCCCGGCCGACTGCCCGAGGTGCCGGAGATCATCGCCTTCCTGGAACGCTTTACAGCCCTGCGGGAAGGGCGCCTGCGCGGCCTGCACTTCCTCGTCACGGCCGCCGGTACGCGGGAACCAATCGATCCCGTCCGCTACGTGGGGAACCGCAGCAGCGGCAAGATGGGCTATGCCGTGGCCCGGGAAGCACTTCTCCAGGGAGCCGGTGTGACCCTCGTCACGGGTCCCAGCGCACTGACGCCCCCGCCGTATGCGGACGTCGTACGTGTGGAGACGACGCAGCAGATGCTGGAAGCCTGCCTGGCCGTCTATCCCGGCGTGGACGTCGTCATCAAGGCGGCCGCTGTGGCGGACTTCAAACCGCGCGATGTGGCAGACCAGAAAATCAAGAAGATTGACCCGGAGAACGGCATGACCGTGGTCATGGACCAGAATCCGGACATCCTGAAGATCCTGGGCTCGCACAAACAGCAGCAGTTCCTCGTGGGATTCGCCGCGGAAACGCAGCACCTGCTGGAAAACGCGGCGGCCAAGATCCGCAGGAAGAACCTGGACATGATCGTCGCCAACGATGTGTCCCAGGCCGGAGCCGGTTTCAATGCGGATACGAACATCGTCAAGTTCCTCTATCCGGACGGCACGGTGGAAAGCCTGGAAAAGATGTCCAAGGACGACGTGGCGCTGCGCCTTATCGACCGCGTCCTGGAACGGCGTGCGGCGAAGCAGGAGGAATCCTGTAATTGAGAGGGAATCTCAATTTGTAAATAATTTTTAAACTCACAGGTCAACCTATTGCATTCTGCAGATAACCTGCTATAATGAATCCGAAAAGTGAATATCTCATCACGAGCGGCGGAGGGAACTGGCCCTGTGAAACCGCAGCAACCATGGAAGGCCGGAGGGCCTTGCAACGGTGCTAATTCCTTACGAGAAATCGCAAGATGAGGACAAGGATATTCGATGCTCTCACAACTTGCGAGGGCATCTTTTTTATATCTCCCGTACAGATGAGTCCAGTTCATAGATTGTTCCTGATATTTACTTTCACCCTGTTTATCAACGAAAGGAGCTTTGTTATGCGTAAACTGTTTACTTCTGAATCCGTAACGGAAGGCCATCCTGATAAAATGGCCGACCAGATTTCCGACGCCATCCTCGATGCCATCCTGGAAAAAGACCCCAACGGCCGTGTAGCCTGTGAAACCCTCGTCACAACCGGCCAGATCCATATCGTCGGCGAAATTTCCACGGAATGCTTCGTGGACATCCCGAAAATTGCCCGTCAGACTGTGCTCGATATCGGTTATGACCGTGCCAAATACGGTTTCGACGGTTCCACCTGCGGGGTCCTGATCTCTATCGACGAACAGTCTTCCGATATCGCCATGGGTGTCGACAAGGCGCTGGAAGCCAAGGAAGGCGTTGCCCGGGACGACGAGACCGGTGCCGGCGACCAGGGCATGATGTTCGGTTATGCCTGTGATGAAACGCCGGAACTGATGCCGCTGCCCATATCCCTGGCCCATAAGCTGGCCCGCCGTCTGGCGGAAGTCCGCAAGAACAAGACGCTGGCTTATCTGCGGCCGGACGGCAAAACCCAGGTGACCGTGGAATACGAGGACGGCAAGCCGGTCCGCGTGGACACCATCGTCGTTTCCGCCCAGCATGATCCCGATGTGACGCAGGAACAGATCCGCAAAGACATCATCGAAAAGGTCATCAAACCGGTGGTACCGGCGGCATTACTGGACGGCAACACCAAATACTTCATCAATCCGACGGGCCGGTTCGTCATTGGCGGTCCTGCCGGCGACAGCGGCCTGACCGGCCGTAAGATCATCGTCGACACCTACGGCGGCATGGCCCGCCACGGCGGCGGTGCCTTCAGCGGCAAGGATCCCTCCAAGGTGGACCGTTCCGCTGCCTACGCGGCCCGTTACGTAGCTAAGAACATCGTGGCCGCCGGCCTGGCGAAACGCTGCGAAATCCAGCTGGCTTACGCCATCGGCGTCGCCAAACCGGTCTCCGTACTGGTTGACACCTTCGGCACGGGCAAGTTGCCGGACGACAAGATTGCCGGACTGGTCATTAAAAACTTCGCCCTCAGCCCGACGGGGATCATCCGCAGCCTGGACCTGCGCCGTCCGATATACAGACAGACCGCTGCCTACGGCCATTTCGGCCGCACGGACATCGACCTGCCCTGGGAGCATACGGACAAAGCCGCTGCCCTGAAGGAACAGGCCGGATTATAAGGCATGCACGGCGCCGGACAAGGGCTTCCGAAACTGAAAAAAACAGAGGACCCGCCGATTTGGAAAAACCGGCGGGTCTTTTTCTCCGTCCCTGTTTTTGCAATCTGTTCACAAATGGGGCTGCCAGGTCTATTGACAGGCCGATGGGCGTCTTGTACGATAAAGTTGCAGGGGGAAACGATATCCTGTAATTCCTATCAATAAAGTGGTAATTAAAAATTTGGAGGGTAGACGATATGAAGAAGTTCCTTATTGTCCTGGTTGCCGTCGTCTTGATCGTGGGCGGGTTCTGTTTCAGTACCTACAACGGCCTGGTCGCTGCCAATGAAAATGTGACGGCCCAGTGGAGCCAGGTGGAAAACCAGCTGCAGCGCCGGAATGACCTGATTCCGAATCTCGTGAATACGGTAAAGGGTTACGCTTCGCACGAAGAAAAGGTCTTTGCCGATGTATCCAATGCACGCAGCAAACTGGCCGGTGCTGCGACGGTAAGTGAAACGGCGGCGGCGAACGGCGAACTGAGCAATGCCTTGTCCCGTCTGCTGGCGATTTCCGAAGCCTATCCGGAATTGAAGGCGAACACGAATTTCATGCAGCTGCAGGACGAACTGGCCGGCACGGAGAACCGCCTGGCCGTGGCACGCCGTGATTACAATACGGCGGCCCAGCAGTTCAACACGAAGATCAAGACCTTCCCGACGAACGTCGTGGCAGGTATGCTTGGCTTTTCCGCCCGTGATTATTTCCAGGCGGATGAAGCTGCGAAGAAGGTGCCGCAGGTCAAATTCTAAGCGGCTCTATCGGAAGGGGCATTCCATTGAAGAAGATATTTGTGCTCTGCCTGTTGTTGCTGCAGATCTTGTTCCTTTCTTCCGCCCAGGCCCTGGCTGCACCGACCGTACCGGCGAAACCGGCGGACGGGACGTTCGTCGTGGATGAGGCCGGCGTCCTTTCCGCCCAGACGGAAACGGTGATCAATACCTATACAAGGGCCCTGTCCAAACGGACGAAGGCCCAGATTGCCGTACTCACCATCAAGAGCCTGCAAGGGGAGGCGCCGGAGGAATATGCCCTTACGGTCTTGCGCCAGTGGGGTATCGGGGACCGCAAACTGAACAACGGCGTACTCATCCTTGTCGCGGTGGATGACCGCCGCTCCCGCATCGAAGTGGGATATGGCCTTGAAGGCGCCCTGACGGACGGATTGGCCGGCCGTATCCAGGACGACTACATGCTGCCGTACTTCCGGCAGGGAAACTACGACAAGGGGGTCGCCCGGGGTTACACGGCGGTGCTGCAGACCGTCCTGAAGGAATATGGACTGGAAATCAAGAATCTGGATGTCTCAGCCAATACGCGTTTTGCCGACGACCGCGCCAGGGAAATCAACATGTCCGACGTGGCGGCCTTCATCGTCGTCGCCCTCATCCTTTTCGGGTTCTTTTTCGGGGGACCTGGCGGCGGTGGCGGCGGGTTCCGCCGGACACAGCATGGCGGCATCTTCTATGGCGGCGGTTTCTTCGGAGGTGGTTTCGGTGGCGGCGGCTTCAGCGGTGGCGGCGGCTTCGGAGGTGGTTCCGGAGGCGGCGGCGGTGCCGGACGCGGCTGGTAAACCGGCCTTCCGCCGCTGGCAGGTTCATCCTTGCGGCCGGGTCCGGCTGCAGGACGTGCAGTATGACCACTTGGGAAATTTTTATTGGGACTAATGAAGGAATTGAAAAAATAAGTTGCACAATTTCTAAAAATTTCCTATAATTAGCGTATACTATATGGCGTCATAATGCAGAATACGTCCTATATCGTCCTGTTTTCCCAATGGGAAACGGGTCAGGCCCGACAACAGAAAGGGTGAATCATCCAATGGCACTGAGCAACAGACAGAAACGCATCGCCGAAATCGTGCGGCAAAGCGGTCCCATCACAGGCGACCATATCGCCCGGCAGCTAAATGTGACCCGTGCGGCCCTGCGCAGTGACCTCGCCATCCTCGTGATGGGGGGCATCATTGACGCGCGCCCGAAAGTGGGGTATTTTTATACAGGGAAGAATACACTGGGCATGCTGATGGAAGAAATTTCCGCTATCCGCGTAGGAGACATCCAGTCCATGCCCATCGCGGTCACCAATGACAAGAACGCTTATGAGGCCGTCGTCACCATGTTTTTGGAAGATGTCGGTTCTGTGTACATCGTCGACGAAAAGAATCTGCTCGTCGGCGTCGTGTCCCGCAAAGACTTATTGAAGGCCGCGACGAACAACAGCGGGGACCTGAAGGATGTCCCGGTCGTCATGGTCATGACCCCTTTATCGAAAATGGTCATGGTCACGCCGGAGGAATCCGTGGCCGCAGCCGCGCGCAAGGTCATCGACAACGAGGTGGACGGGCTGCCGGTCGTTCGCTGTGCGGATGAAGAGACCCGCAGTTACGAAATCGTCGGCCGCATTACCAAGACGAATTTCACCAGGCTGCTGGTGGATATCGCAGAAGGCAAGGGAGGGAACAATCATCGGTAACTCGAAGAACCCCGTCATCTATGCATTGTCCGATTCCATCGGCGGCACGGCGGAATCAGTCATCAAGGCGACGGTGAGCCAGTTTACGGAAACCCAGTTCGACGTCATCCGCATTCCTTATGTAAATAATAAGCAGCAGATTGACCGCACGTTGGAAGAAGCGTTGGAAAACCATGCCGTCGTCTGCTATACGATCGTCAGCGCGGAACTGCGCAAGCACCTGGCAGACCGGGCGCTGGCCCTGAACCTGCAGGTCGTCGATGTGCTGGGCCCGATGCTGCGTGCCATTGAAAAGAACTCCGGTCTGGTGCCGAAGAACCAGGCCGGCCTGATCCATGCCCTGGACCATGAATATTTCAAACGGGTCGAAGCCATTGAATTCGCCGTCAAGTACGACGATGGCAAGAATCCGCTGGGCCTTTTGAAGGCGGACATCGTCATCATCGGCGTCTCCCGTACTTCGAAGACGCCGTTGTCCATGTACCTGGCCAACAAACAGCTCAAAGTGGCCAACGTGCCCCTGGTGCCGGAAATCGCGCCGCCGCCGGAACTGTTCAAAGTGCCGCCGCACCGCATCATCGGCCTTTTGATCGATCCGTACAAACTGATCGACATCCGCACGACGCGCCTGAAGACCATGGGCTTGTCAGACAAGGCCGTGTATGCCGACATCAACCGCATCAACGAGGAACTGGAATATGCCAAGGCCATCATGCGCCGCGTCCACTGCATGGTCATCAACGTGTCGAACCGTGCCATTGAGGAAACGGCCGGTATCGTCCTTGACTATTACCATAAAAACCAGGAACGTTACCACGGGGAAGTCTGACCTTGTAAGAAACAGCGACTGCTCCCTCCGTCGGGGCTGGTATCTGCCAGCTGACGGAGAGAGCAGTTTTAGTCTTATATTCATTCCTCTGTTTGGGAAAGGATTCATCATGAATACACGCGAACGAACGGAACAACTGGAAATGGAACTTCTGGCCCCCTGGGCCGCAAAAAGCCGGGAAGCCGTGCGGCTTACGGAAGAGGAGGACGATGACCTGCGCACGCGGTTCCAGCGGGACCGGGACCGCATCATCCACAGCACGGCCTTCCGAAAACTGAAACATAAGACCCAGGTCTACCTGCAGCCTGGCGACCATTACCGCACGCGGCTGACCCACAGTATGGAGGTATCCCAGATTGCCCGTACTATCGGCCGTGCCCTGCAGCTGAACGAGGATATGATTGAGGCAGCCGCCCTGGGACATGATTTAGGGCATACGCCCTTCGGACATGCGGGGGAAAAGGCTATCCGCCAGTACATGGGGCATTTCAACCATAATGAGCAGAGTCTGCGGGTGGTCCGTCATTACGGCCGCAACGGGCGGGGCCTCAATCTGACGACGGCCGTCCAGGATGCCATCCTCTGCCATACAGGGCCCCGCCTGCCGGTTACACCGGAAGGTGCCGTCGTGCGCCGTTGTGACCGGATCGCCTATCTGTGCCATGATTTTGATGACGGTGTCAAGGCAGGCATCATCGGCAAGGAGTCCCTGCCCGGGCTTGTGGCCATGCGGCTCGGGGCGGAACCGACGCAAATCCTGGACATCCTGGTGCACAATATCGTGGAGTGTTCCGCCGGCCGCCGCGAAATCCTCATGGACCCTTACTACGAAGAAGCCGTCGAGCAGTTCCGCGACTTCATGTTCGCTTATGTCTATGAGGGACCCGTCCTGGAAAAGGAACACAAAAAGGCGGTCCACGTGGTTCTGTCCATCCTCGACATGTACATGAAGGATCCGTCCCGCCTGCCGGAAAAGGTCCAGCTTTCCTTTAACCGGTTCGGCAAGGAACAGGCCGTCGTCGACTATGTTGCCGGGCTGACGGATTCCTCTGCCGTCGCCCTTTTCAATGACAATTTTGTTCCCAAGGTAAACTGACCGTCCAGTCACGCTTGCGGGAAAAAAGTGTACACTGAAACTCTTCATTCATATATTTTTTTAATTGTCAAGTAAAAAACAAAAAAAAGCAGGATTTTTTTTATCCATCTAGAACTATAAGCATATGGGAAACAAAGGAGCTGCTATGGACCAGAATTTTGAAGATTTCAAACAAAAAGTGAAGGACAGCTCCGATATTGTTGATGTCATCTCCGGCTACGTTTCCCTCCAGAAACGGGGCCGTTCCTATTGGGCCTGTTGTCCGTTCCATGGAGAAAAGACGCCGTCCTTTTCCGTCAACAGGGAGAACCAGTTCTTCTACTGTTTCGGATGCCATACCGGCGGGGATGTCTTTACCTTCGTGGAAAAGATGGAGAATGTGACCTTTCCGGAAGCCTTGCGCATTCTGGCCGAACGGGCCCGCATCCCCGTGCCGGAAACCCACCGGACGGCGGCGGATGTGCGGCGCGCCAAGGCAAAAGAGGAACTGTACGGCGTCAACGAACTGGCAGGACGCTATTTTGCGGCCTGCCTGACCAAGACCCAGTACGGCGGAAAAGTGCAGGCTTACCTGCAGAACCGGGGGATCACGGAGGACATCATCCGCCGCTTTTCCCTGGGAGCGTCGTTGCCGGGCTTCAGTTCCCTGCGGCACAACCTTTCTAAAAAAGGCGCCACCGATCAGCAGATGCTGCGGGCCGGGCTGATCCGCGAAAAGGACGGACGCCTGCTGGACGCCTTCATCGGCCGCTTCATGATTCCCATCAAGGACTCCAGGGGGCGTATCATCGCCTTCGGTGGACGCATGTTGGGAGACGGGGTGCCGAAATACATCAATACGGGTGAAACGGAAATCTTCCAGAAACGGGAAACGCTGTTCGCCCTCGATGTCGCCCTCCGGGCCATCCGGTCCGCAAAGGAAGCCATCGTGGTCGAAGGGTACATGGACGCCATCAGCCTCCATGCCGCCGGTGTCGACCGGGTTGTGGCTTCCCTGGGAACCGCTTTCAGCCAGGAACATGCCAAACTGCTGAGCCGTATCGCGGAGGCCGTCGTCTTCGCCTACGACAGTGACGACGCAGGCCGGCGCAATGCCGTCCGCGCCGTCAGCATCGCCAAACAGGCCGGCCTGGCCGTCAAGGTCCTGAATGTGCCGGAGGGGAAAGACCCCGATGAGTACGTGCGCAAGGCAGGCCGTGACGCATTTGAACAGCTCGTTAAAAACGCTTGGGACGGAACGGAATTCCAAATCCGTTATGTCATTTCCCAAAATAATGTAACGGAATTAGCAGGAAAAGTCCGGGCCGTGTCGAATATTGTACCTTACCTGCACGAGTGCAGGAACGAAATAGAAGCTGCCGGATATATCAAGACGGTGGCGCAGCTCCTCGTCATCGACGAAGGCTTGATCCGGAATGAGTATCGCCGGAACCGGCGCCTTCCGGACGGGAAGACGGCGGCGCCTGCACCGGCCCCGCAGTCTGCGGAACTGCATTCCGTTCCTGATGCCCTGGCGCAGGCGGAGGCTACCGTATTGCTGCTCTTCATCCGTAATCCCGGGCTGATTGCCCCCCAGGAGGAGAAACTCTGGGCCATCGGATTCAAGTCCTCCGTGCGGCAGCGCCTTTTTGAAAAGGTGCTGAATCTGCGGCAGGACAAGGCGGGCATAGCGGACAAACTGCTGGGGGACGAAGACGGGGAAGTACAGGCCGAAACGGCACGTATCCTGGCCCTCGACAATACGGGAAACATGTCTCTGGATCTGCAGCGGCAGACCGTGGCAGACTGTGTGCTCCTCATGGAGCGCCAGTACTTGGAGGCGGAGTATGAAAAGCACAGCGCCCTGGCAGGGCGTTATGCCGAAACCAATGATCCGAGGCTCAGTGCAGAGCTTCAAATATGTAATGAGTTAAGAGGGAAGATTACAAAGCTCTATGGCAACGACTAAGAAGGAAACAAACAAAAAAAAGAATATGGCAGCCGCTGACGCAGAAAAAGTGAAGAAGACCGCAAAAAAAGCCAGTGAATCCGCTTCCCGGACCGCAAAAAAGCCCAACGCCGCAGGCGTGGAAAAGACGTCCGCAAAAGAGACGAAGAAAGTGAAGAAGAACGTCGCGGAAGAGGGAAAACAGTCCCGGACTGCGAAAGTGGCGGAAAAACCGGCCAAAGCCAGTACCGGGAAGGCCGTGCAGGCGGAAAAGCCTGCCAAAACGGCACCCCCCGCCAAAAAGGCATCCGCCAGACCGGAACCGGCGAAGAAAAGTCCTGTGAAAGGGACAACGGCCAAGGTAAAACCGGAAAAGACCGGCGGCGTTGCGGAAAAGAAGACGGCTTCCGCAACGAAGAAGGCGACAGACAGGAAAGCGGCAGAGCCTCGTAAAACGGAGGCCCGGCCTGCTGCGCCCAAAAAGCGGACTGCTGCCTCAAAGACACCGGCCGCCCGAACGGCCGGTCCCGCTGCCGAAAAAGAGCCCAAAGAAGTCAAAGACGCCCCAAAGGCGAGACCGGTGAACCCCGGAAAAACGGAAAAACCGGCCAGGCAGCCGGCTGCTGCGAAGGCGGAACCGGCGGCCACCGCGAAAGCCACTAAAAAGACGGTCAAAAAGAAACCCGTGAAGAAGGCGGCGTCCAAAAAGACGGCGGAACCGAAGGAGGCAACCTCGCAGGTGACCCTCAGCGAGGAGTTGCTCGCCAACGCGCCGGAAGGGTTCCCGATCCAGAAGCTGGCCGATCTGGAACTGTGTGCTTCCAAGAACGGCGGACAAATTTCCTATGGGGAAATCAATGACATCCTGCCGGCCAATGTGACGTCCGACGACGCCCTTGACTTTGTGTATGATTATCTGGCTTCACGCAACTACACCGTCGTTCCTGACGAAAGCGAGGAGGATGACGATGTCCTGCCTGCCAATGACGACGGCGACGAGGATGCGGAACTGTCGGCAACAGCGACGCTGACCGACGGTGCCGGCACGGAGGCCGTGGCCATTGACGACCCGGTCCGTATGTATCTGAAGGAAATCGGCCGTGTGAGCCTGCTGCAGGGCGAGGACGAAGTCGAACTCGCCAAGCGCATGGATAAGGGCAAACAGGCCCTGCGCATCGAAGCCAACAAGAAGGTCAGCGCCGATGTGACGGAACTGACGTCCAAATCTTCCCGGGAGAAGATCATCAAACGGATTGAGACCCTGCTGGCGGAAGAAAAACGGCTGGCGGACGAACGCTCCATTCCGTTGGCCATCGCAGCACTGGAACAGATGCATAATGACGGCAAGGAGGTCACGCCGGAGATTTTCGCGGAAAAGACGCGGTACTTCACCCAGAATGAACGGGAACGCCTCCACAACCTGATGGAGTCGGAAAAAATCCCCTGTGAAAACTGGCTCAGCGCTGTGCGCTACCGCGAAGACACCAATGAACCGACCTCGAAGAGCCTCTATGAAATCCATATCCTGATGAACCTGCTGCAGGAAAAGGTGCGGAAGTCGCCGTCCAAGGCCGGGGAAAAGAAATTGGCCGACCTGACGGAGGACTTCAGGAAAACGCTGGGCCGTTACAAACTGCTCGGGGAGGACGCCAAACAGCGTCTGTCCGAAGCCAACCTGCGCCTGGTCGTCAGTATTGCGAAACGGTATGTGGGCCGTGGCATGCTCTTCCTGGACCTGATTCAGGAAGGCAACCTGGGCCTTATCAAGGCCGTTGAAAAATTCGATTACAACAAAGGTTTCAAGTTCAGTACCTATGCAACCTGGTGGATTCGGCAGGCCATCACCCGTGCCATTGCGGATCAGGCCCGCACAATCCGCATTCCGGTCCACATGGTGGAAACCATCAACAAACTGATCCGCATTTCCCGGCAGCTGCTGCAGGAGCTGGGACGCGAACCGACTCCGAAGGAGATTGCGGAGCAGATGGAGACAACGGAGGAACGGGTACGGGAAATCCTGAAGATCGCCCAGGAACCGGTTTCCATGGAAACGCCTATCGGTGAGGAAGAAGATTCCCATCTGGGCGACTTCATTGAAGACCATGAAGCGCCGGCCCCGGCTGATGCGGCCTCCTTCGCCCTGCTGAAGGAGAAGCTGAACGAGGTCCTGAACACGCTGAGCACGCGGGAGCGGGAAGTCTTGGAACTGCGGTTTGGACTGAAGGACGGACGGCAGCGTACCCTGGAAGAGGTAGGCCAGCATTTCGGCGTCACCCGTGAGCGTATCCGCCAGATTGAGGCCAAGGCATTGCGCCGCCTGCGCAGCAAACGGCCGGCCCAGTTACGGGATTTCGTCATGGACTGATGTTGCACAAGACTGCATCCCTGATGTATAATATACCTTGTCATGGGCCTATAGCTCAGCGGTAGAGCCGTCGGCTCATAACCGATTGGTCCAAGGTTCGAATCCTTGTAGGCCCACCATTTTCTGCAAGGACATTGCCCGGTCTGCATTCCATTTTCCGGAAGGCGCAGGCCGGGCATTTTTAAAAAGAAAGGAGTGTCCCTCATGGCAAAAATCGCTGTATTGGAAAAAGTTAAGGAATTGGTGCAGGCTCCGAGCATCTGCCCCGAACTGAAGGATGCTGCGGAAAAGTACGTGGCTGCCGTCGGCACGGACCGGGAAAAGGAAGCAGGCCGCACGCTGGTGGCTGAATTGAAGGAAGACGTCCAGACCATTGACGAGGTCTCCGTGTTCTTTGCTTCCGAAGACGCCCGTAAATTGTTTGGCGCGGAACAGGCGGCCGCCCTTTCGGCACAGGCCGCGAAAGTAAAGGCCGCCGGCGGTAAATACTGCTTCTGTCCGGCCTGCACAGCCGGCGCCGCCCTGCTGGCCATGGAAAAGGACATCTGAAACGGGTCCTGGCAGCTCCGGCCGTCCTGATAAATTCAAGGAAAGTTTATCTTTGCGGGGTATACTGAAGGAGGGTGGGGACCATGGATTTCACGAAGGTTAAAAAGGCGCTGGAGCAAAAAAGGTATACGGTACACTGTTTTGCTTCGGCGGCAGAAGCGGCGGACTGGCTGGACGGACAGATTGACGGCAGGACCGTCGGCTTCGGCGATTCGGAATCCATGATTGCCATGGGGCTCTTCGACCGCCTGTCAAAGCACAACGAAGTCTGCGATCCGAAGCATCCGCGCGCGGGGGATGATTTCTATGCGACGGCGCGCAAATGCCTGGTGACGGACATCTTCCTGACATCCGTGAATGGCCTGGCGGAAACCGGCGAGATGGTGAACATCGACGGTACGGGCAACCGCGTGGCCGGGTCGCTGTTCGGCCACGAGAAGGTCTATTTCGTCGTCGGCCGGAACAAGGTCGTTCCCACGCTGGATGACGCCTGCTGGCGCGCCCGCAATGTGGCGGCACCGAAAAATGCCGGGCGGCATCATTACCGCACGCCCTGCGCCATCCGCATGGACCACTGCTACAACTGCATGAGTCCCGACCGCATCTGCAGTGCCCAGACCATTTACTGGAAAAAGATGAACCATATGGAGATGGAAGTCCTCCTGATTGACGAAGACCTGGGCTTTTAACGAACCGAACGTACATTTCAACCGCTGCCTGACCGGCACGCAGAAAGGACATCAAGTTGGACTATACATCGCGTAAAGCCTTCTGGCTCCTGGCCGCCATCGTCGCCTTCAACATCCTCTGCGGTATCGGCGGCGTGGCCATGCTCGATCCCGATGAACCGGTCTATGCTGAAACAGCGAAAGAGATGATCCGGTTCCACGACTATCTGTCGCCCCGTATCTACAATGAGTTCTGGTATGACAAACCGCCGATCTTCTACTGGCTTGTCGTGGCTTCCCTGAAAATCTGCGGCGGCTTTTCCGAATTCGCGGCGCGGATTCCGGCTTCCCTTATGGCCGTGTTCAGCGTCCTTCTGACCTACGGTTCGTTCAAGCGGCTCCTGAATGCGCGAGCCGCCTTCTGGTCCGCCATGGTCATGGGTACGTCGGTCATGCTCATGTACATGGGGAAGGCATCCGTCACCGATTCGACGCTGTTGTTCTTCCTGACTGCCTCGCTGCTCTGCTTTTTACACCGGAAATACTGGCTCATGTATGTGTGCTGCGGATTGGCCGTCATGACGAAGGGACCCATCGGGGTCGTCTTTCCCGGCGGCATCATCTTCTGCTATCTGCTGCTGACACGCAACCTGAAGGAAATGCTCCGCATGCACGTCATTCCCGGCCTGATTCTGACGGCCCTCATCGGTTCCCCCTGGTACATCTACATGTACCAGAACCATGGCTGGCAGTTCATCCAGGATTTCCTCGGGTTCCATAACATGCAGCGGTTCGCAAAGCCGCTCCATCCGTCGCGTATGCACTGGTGGTTCTATCTGCCGGTCATCCTCCTCGGCATGTTCCCCTGGACAGGACTTTTGATCCAATCCATCAAGAACGGCATCGTGAAAGCCGGGGACAAGCGGAATGTGCTCCTCTTCCTCGAAGTATGGGCCGCCTTCGTCTTCCTCTTCTTCAGCGTGGCGAAGACGAAGCAGGTTTCCTACATGCTCGTCTTGTCGCCGGCCCTGGCCGGCCTTATCGGCTGGAACATCGACCGCATGCTCGGACTTGCGCACGGAACCTTTAAATCGTGGGCCATCGGCAGCCTGATCCTGTTCCTGCTCCTGGGGGCCGGGTGGATAGCCGGGGGCAAGTCCATGCCGGAACTGGCTTCCGGAGGGATGGTCCTCGGCATCGCTACCATCGTCCTGGGCCTCGCCGTCTTCTTCGTCCTCCTCTTCCGGAAGAAGGGGGAGGCGGGAGCCTGGCTGCATGTGGCGACGGGCCTCTTCACCATGGTCATGGCCTTCGTGGTACTCATGCCCCTGGCGCAGGACCGGTTCAGCGTCAAGTCCATGGCTCTGCAGTATCAGACGCTGGCTGCGGAACCGCAGCGCGTGCTCTACATCGATAAGCAGCTGCGGCCCGGCTTCATGCTCTACACGGATATTCCCGGACTGGAAGCCGATACGAACAACGAGGAGACCCTCGCGAAACTGAAAGCCGACGGCCGGCCCAAATACATCCTGATGCGGCAGTACATGTACCGCAAGCAGAAGGACCTCATGGGCGGCGAAAACTGGCGGCTCGTCAAGGAGCAGGACGGCATCTGCCTGTTTGCCAGCGAACCCTGACAACCTTGATTCGGATACAGACACTTTTAAAGGATATTTTTATGAATGAACAACCGATTCTGTATATGGTGATTCCCTGCTATAACGAGCAGGAAGTCCTGATGGATTCTGCGGAAAAGCTGAAGGACAAGCTCCAGGACCTGATGGGGCGCCGCAAAATCAGCCGCCGCAGCAAAATCTGTTTCGTCAATGACGGCAGCAAGGATAAGACCTGGGCCCTGATTCAGGAGCTGTGCCATAAGGACGGCATCTTTTCCGGTATCTGCCTGGCCCACAACAAAGGGCATCAGAATGCCGTGACCGCCGGCCTTTTGACCATCCGGAATCTTTGCGATATCGCCATCAGCATGGACGCGGACCTGCAGGACGATATCGATGCCATCGACACCATGGTCGACAAATACCTGGGCGGCTGCGACATCGTTTACGGTGTCCGCAGGAGCCGGGAAAGCGACACCTTCTTCAAACGCTTTACGGCCCAGTGTTTCTATAAGTTCATGCGGTTCATGGGGGCAGACCTCATTTACAACCACGCCGATTTCCGCCTCATGGACCGGCGGGCGCTGGAGGCATTTTCGGACTTCAAGGAAGTCAACCTCTTCCTGCGCGGCATGATCCCCATGATCGGCCTGAACCATGACTGCGTGTACTACGAACGGAAGGAGCGTCTGGCCGGCGAAAGCAAATATCCCCTGAAAAAGATGATTGCCCTCGCCTGGCAGGGTATCACGTCGCTGACGAACAATCCCATCGGCTATATCCTCAAGCTGGGCCTCGGCATTTCCGTCGTGACAGGCTGCGTCCTCATCTGGTCCCTGGTGGAGCACTTCAAGGGGGCCACCATTGCCGGCTGGACGAGCCTCATCGTCTCCCTCTGGTTCCTGGGCGGCCTGATCCTGTTTTCCATCGGCATCGTCGGGGAATACATCGGGAAAATCTATCTTGAGGTGAAACACCGTCCGCGCTTCCTCATCCAGGAATTCATTGACAGCAATGTGGAAGGCGGCCGTGGCCGCCGGGAACGCCGGGAACAGACCGGGCAGAAATCCCGTAAACCGAACGAAAGTCCCGTTGTCGTGCTGGACAAGGCCCAGCGGGAAAAGATGAAGCAGACCCCTTCTTCCAAACCAATCAAACCGGCCAAACCAACTAAACCGGCCAAACCGGTACGGCCGGTCCGGAAGAGGGTCCCTGCCGCGGCCGATGGAAAGGAAACGGAAGACATTCCTGTTCCCGAAATCCTCAAAACGGAAAAGATGCCGCTCAAATCGGATTTTGTAACCTCCGCCTCCGCGCCGGTGGAGCCGGCCGGGGCAGACAACGCGGCCGCCTGTCCGGAAATGGGGACGCCGGCGGAAGAGGCGGTTCCGTACGGACCGCGTATTGCCTATCTGCGTCTGCGGAAGGAAAAACTGAAGAACGGGCGCGGACGGAACCCGGGGCACGAGCGCCGGCCGTTTCCTTCGGCCTTGAAGCCCCAGGCAGCGGACTCGCCGGAAGCAAAGGACGGGACGGAGCGTGCCGTTCCGCCCGACACTCCGGAAGCTGCAGAAAGAAAGCAGGATACTTAAAGAATGTTACGCATAGCACAAGACTTGTACAGGGGCACCTTCGTCAGCCGCCCGAACCGCTTCATCGCTATTGTCCGGTTGGATGCGGGTTCCATCGTCACGTGCCATATGCCGAACCCGGGCCGCATGTGGGAACTCCTGTTTCCCCATGCGGTCCTGTACGTCCGGAAAGCGGCACGGCCGGGGCGCAAGACGCCGTACGAGGTGGCCGGTATCGAACGGGACGGTGTCCCCATCCTGCTCGACACGCAGTATAACAACGATGTGGCGGCCTGGCTGGCCGACACGCAGCAGATTCCGGGCTGGGAAGGCTGGCATCTGGCGCGGCGCGAAGTGACAGTAGGGGACAGCCGCTTCGACCTGCTGCTGCAAAAAGGGGAGGACCATTTCTATGTGGAAGTGAAGTCCTGCACCTTGTTCAGCAGAAGTGGCGCCATGTTTCCCGATGCTGTGACGGAACGGGGCCGGAAACATATTCTGGAACTGGCCGCCATGGCGGATCAGGGCATCCGTACAGGCGTCCTGTTCCTCGTCCACTGGGACCGCGCCCGCTGGTTTTTACCGGATTATCATACAGACCCTGCCTTCGCAGAGGCTTTTTACAAGGTCGCCCCCAAACTGGACTGGAAGGCCCTGGCCCTGCGCTGGGACAACACCTTTACGGTTCCGGAGCCGGTGCGTCTGCTGCAATACCCGGCCGGAATCCTGGCCAGGGAGAATCAGAACCGCGGCGACTACATGGCCGTCCTTCAGCTGGCACAGGATAGGGAAATCGATACAGGGGCCCTGGGGCTGCGGCAGTATCCGGCAGGTTTCTATGTCTATGTCGGTTCCGCGCGGCGCGGCCTGGCAGCGCGCCTGGCCCGGCACAGCCGGCTCCGCAAGCAGATGCACTGGCATATCGACTACCTGCGGGACAAAGCATCCGTCACGGCCCTGATCCCCATCCGTACGGCGGACGACCTGGAACACGACCTGGCAGCGGCCGTGGACCGCATTGCGGATTGGCGCGTGGATGAGTTCGGCGCTACGGACTGCCATTGCCCGTCCCATTTATTCGGCTTCCACGAAAATCCGGTCCATACCCCGCGGTTTATGGCGGTTGTCGAGGATTTCCGCATGAACCGCCTCGATGGCATTCTGCCTGTTTAAACATTATTTAAAATTTCTTAATTCCGCCGCAAGACTCCGGTTACACATTCCTTAAACCTGCCTGTTATTGTAAAGGCAGCAAACAAAGGAGCGGTGACCATCATGATTTCAGCAATGAATGCAGCGGCTATGTATTTTGCAACGGAACTTACGGAAGGGGATTATTCCGTCCTGTTATGGATACAGGAGAACCTGCGTACACCTGGCGGCGATATCTTCTGGAACGTCGTTACCAACGGTGTGTTCTGGGTGTTCGCTTTCCTGGCCGCCTGGCTGATCCTGCGGAACAGGAAGCAGGGCCGGCAGGCCGCCCTGTATGCCGGCACAGCCCTTCTGCTGGCCCTGGCCGGCAAGGAAATCCTGAAACACCTGATTCTGCGTCCCCGCCCGTACGAGGCCTTTTACGACCTGATTCCGGTCGTGCATGCAGGCGGGTCCTCTTTCCCGTCCGGCCATACGGCAGCGGCCTTCGCCATCGCCCTGGTGCTGTACCGTTTCCTGCCACGGCGTTTTGGTATACCGGCTCTGGTGCTGGCAGTTATGGCGTCGTTTTCCCGCCTTTATCTGGGCGTCCATTATCCCAGTGACGTGGCGGGCGGCATCCTGCTGGCCTGCGGCGCCGCGATTCTGGCGGGGAAGATTGTCCCGGCCATGCAGCACCTTGCCGGCCGATACCTGGAAAATGCGCCGCTCCAGCCACTCTCCGGCCGGCGTGTCCGCTGACCTGGATCTTTAAAAAGAAAAAACCGGCCTTCCGCCGTTCGGACTGCCCGATGGGGTCCGATGCGCCGGAAGGCCGGTTTTCGTTTTGGTGTAAGGATGCGGAAAACCGCACAAAGAAGGGGGTGCTTACGGCTGGAATTTATAGCCGACGCCCCAGACAGTGAGCAGGTGCCGTGGTTTGGACGGGTTTTCCTCCACGGCTTCACGCAGGCGGTTGATATGGACGGGAATCGTGTCCGTCGTGCCTAGGGAATCCATGCCCCAGATGCGGGTATACAAGGTTTCCCGGCTGAAGACGATGCCCGGGTTTTCCATGAGGAATGCCAGCAGCTCGAATTCCTTGTTCGGCAGGGACAGTTCCTGGTCGCCGACAAAGACCCGGCGGGTGTCCGGTTCAATGGTGAGGCCGCCGAGGGAGATGCGCCGCAATTCCTTCGTTCCACGCAGCCGTCTGTATTGCGCAAGCTGTGATTTCACTTTGGCTGCCAGGACGGCAGGGGAGAAGGGTTTTTCAATGTAGTCGTCTGCTCCGAGGCCCAGGCCCCGGATTTTGTCGATGTCCGTATTGCGGGCCGTCACCATAAGGATCGGCGTATCAATCTTGTCCCGGATCTTGCGGCAGATTTCAAATCCGTCCATGCCGGGCAGCATCACATCGAGAAGGATGAGGCTGTAATGACCGGTCAGGGCCGCTTCCATGCCTTCGGTGCCGTCTTCCTTGATGACGGCGCCGTATCCGTTGATTTCCATATAATCCTTCTCAATGGCCGCAATGTCTTTATCGTCTTCAATAATCAGAATCATGTCTTTCATCGTCATTCCTCCTTAGCCAATGGGAACGTCATCGTGAAGGACAACCCATTCGGCGTCACGTTTTCAATTTGCAGCGTTCCCTGCATGACAGCCATGGACCGGGCCACAATAGTCAGGCCGATGCCGCTTCCGTCCGCTGTGTGCGAGCGGGCCTTATCCGTCCGGAAGAAGGGATCCGTCAGCCGGTGCAGCAGTTGTTCCGGGACCCCGGGCCCATTGTCCCATACGTGCAGTACCGCGCGTCCGTCTTCTACGGCAAGATGGCAATGGACCTCCGCTTCCGGCAATGTCCTGTATTTGGCACTGTTGGAAACCAGGTTCTGCAGAATCCGTTCCAGCAGCATCGTGCTGCCCCGGATGAAAACGGGTGTTTCCGGCACGGCCATCTTTACGGCGGCGCCGGCCTGCTGCCAGTGCAGGTCGTTTTCGGAGGCAATGGTGCGCAGTGTTTGTCCAAGGTCCAGCAGTTTCATGGGAACGGCCCGTTCCCCCAGGTCGATTTTGGAGAGCAGGAAGAGTTGTTCCACCATGCGGTTCAAATCTTCCGTCTTATGGTCGATGACGTCCAGATATTGTTTCCGCTTTTCTGGCGTCGAGGCCACGTTGTCCTTCAGTCCTTCGACATAGGCCTTGATGGCGGTCAGAGGTGTACGGATGTCGTGCGAGATGCTGGCGATCAGCTCTTTGCGGTTTTCTTCCTGCCGCTCCCGCTCATTCAGGGAATCCTGCAGTTTCACGGCCATGAGGTTGAAGGCGTCGACCACGGGGCGGAACTCATCCTGCCGGCCGTGGCCGATGCGTACACCCAGGTCTCCTTCCTGGATGCGCTCCGAGGCGTGCTGCAGTTCTTTCAGGGGCGGGATGATGTGATGCAGCACAAAGCGGGACAGGAACCAGCTGGAGAGCAGGATGAAGGCCAGGAGTGAAAGGGCGCAGACGAGTTCCGTGATATGCAGGGCGTGTTCGAAGACCTCGTCCGAAGCAGGTGGTGCAATCCGGTTAAAATAGTGAAGCGAATATACCCGTCCTTTTACAACCTGTTTTTCCATAAAGTAGTTCTGCTTTTGGGACGAAGCGTAGCGTACTCCGCTGGAACCCTGTTCCAGGGACGCCATGGTTTCCTTTATTTCCGGTGTCATCCCTTCTGCCAGGGACAGATTCCCGTATGTGTAGACGGCCTGTCCTTCCCGGCTGACCATGATGCAGTTGTAGTCCGGATCCAGCAGACCCATGAGCCACATGCCGGACAGATTGTCGTCAGGATGGTTGCGCAGGTTGCGGAACACCACGTGGTGGAGGACCATGGTGATACGTTGGAACTGGTTGACGTTCTCGGCATAAATATGGTTCCCGCTGTGTGCGAAGACGGCCAGGCCTCCGGCGCACAGGAGGAAGACGAAGAAGGTCATGACGATGGGAATGAAGAAGGTCAGGATATGCGACAGAATCAGGCGGGTCTTGATGTTCATAGCTCTACCTCGGAAAAGGGCCGATGGCCCCATCAAACCTTTTTCAGAAAGCTCCGGGAAGTACCCGGCCGGGAGTATTTTTTGTCCCCTCCTTCTAAAATTATACGGATCTTTGTACTCCACTGCAAACATCTACGGGAAATGTTTTATGGTTTTTTAATGTCTGTTTAAACTTTGTTTAATTTTCCGTAGTCCCGGCTTTAATCCTGCTTGCTAAGATGGGATGAAACGGAGGCGGTACAGTCTCCGGATTCCACATGGCAAAGGAGAACCGGTTATGCAATGGTTTGACAAGATGCGGCAAGGCAGGATCCGCTGCCTCACCCTCTTTTTTCTGACGTATATGGCGGCGCAGTCCCTTCTGCGCGCCGTCAATCTCCTGACGTCGCTGGACATGGTGTCGCTGGCGGCCGGAGACCTGCTGCGCACCTTTCTGACAGGGCTGGTCTACGACGCGTCGTCCGGCGTCTTTTTTACGCTGCCGCTGGCCATACTGCTCTGGCTTTTGCCGACGCGCTGGCTGAACCGGAAAGCGGGACGCTGCGCACTGCTTTGCGTGACCTTTGTCCTGAATGCCTTCCTGGTCTTTACGCTGGTGGCCCTGTACCTGTATTGGCAGGAGTTCCATACCAACTTCAATTTCATTGCCGTCGATTACCTGATCTACACGCAGGAAATGATCGGCCAAATCCGGGAATCGTTCAATATGCCTGTCATCCTGCCGTCCATCGCCGTGGCGGCAGCCCTGGTGACCTGGCTGCAGGGACGCCGTTATCCCCGGCACTTCGAGGGCAAAGGCAGGTCCGGCGCCCTGGCGGGGTGCTGCGCCGTCCTGGTTCTGTGTGTCCTGGCCGTCAAAGTGCCTGACGACGCTTGGCGGGACCGTGTCAGCGACAACGTCTGCAATGTGGAACTGGCGGGCAACGGGCCCTACGGGTTCGTATACGCCTATTTTCATAATGAAATCAGTTATCCGCGGTTTTACAGACAGGAAGACGGGGATACGGTGAAACAGGATCTGAAACAGGCCCTGGCCGCCCCGAATGTCACGTTTCTGGACGGGAAGGGGACGAAGGGGATCGACATCACGCGCCGGGTCGTCAATCAAAACGCCCTGACACGGCAGAAACCGAACGTCGTCATGATTACGGTGGAAAGTCTCAGTACGGATTATATGGGTGTCTACAAGGGAAGCGTCGACTGGACGCCGCACCTTGACGAACTGGCCGGACAATGCTACATGTTCTCCCGCATGTATGCCACCGGTACCCGTACGGTCCGGGGACTGGAGGCTTTATCCCTGGCCGTGCCCCCGACGCCCGGCCAGTCCATCTTGCGCCGGCCTGCTTACGAAGGTCTCGCTACGCTCGGCGGGGCCATGAAGGAAGCCGGGTACACCAGTGATTTCCTCTACGGAGGATATGGCTATTTCGACAACATGAATGCCTTCTATGACAGCAACGGCTACCGCGTCCTGGACCGCCTTTCCATTCCCAAGGAGGAAATTTTCTGTGAATCCGTCTGGGGCGTGGCAGACGAAACCCTGTTCCAGCAGGTCCTGAAGGCCATGGATGACCATGCAGCCAAAGGAGAGCCGGCTTTCGAGATGGTCATGACGACCAGCAACCACCGTCCTTTCATTTTTCCTGAGGACAGGATCCAGGCAAAGCAGGGAGGCCGGGAAGGCGGTGTCCGTTATACGGACTGGGCCATCCATGATTTCCTGAAAAAGGCGGAACGCCGGCCGTGGTTCAACAATACGGTCTTCGTCATCGTGGCGGACCATCAGGCTTCGGCAGCCGGAAAAACGGCCCTGCCCGTGAACAAGTACCATATTCCGTGTCTCGTCTATGCCCCTGCGCTGATTGCCCCCGGTGTGAACGACCGGCTGATCAGCCAGATGGACCTGGCGCCGACCCTGCTGGGCATGCTGGGCATCTCCTACACGTCGCGGTTCATGGGGCGCGATATCGCCACCGTGCCTGCCGGGCAGGAACGTGCCTTCATCAGCACCTACCAGACGCTGGGGTATGTGGAAGGGGACCGGCTTGTCATGCTGAAACCCGGCAAACAGTCCTCCGTCTTCCGCATAGCGGACTGGCAGAAGAGCCGTTACGAAAAACTCCCGCCGGATTCCGCCCTGGAAGAACGGGCCATCGCGTGGTACCAGGGTGCCAGCGAACTGTATCAAAGTGGCGGCCTGCAGAATCCGTCCCGACAACCCACGGCCGGGAGCTTATGAGGGCACAACAAAAAGGAAAACGCTTTGCACCTTTCCCCTGGCAACTCTTTTTGTTATAATGTAGATAACAAAATTCAAGTTATCAGGGGATATTTGTATGAATGCAGGAGTGAGATTGGAAACGGTGGCATCTCTGGTTCCCGCCTGTAAGACGGCTGCCGATATCGGCACGGACCACGGGTATGTTCCGGTCCTGCTGATTCAGTCCGGGCGTTGTGCCAGAGTGGTTGCATCCGACATTGCCGAAGGTCCCTGTACCGCAGCCCGGGAAACGGTGTCCCGTTACGGAATGGGGGAGCGCATCGAAGTGCGGCAGGCCCCGGGGCTGTCCGGCCTGCAGCCCGGCGAAGCGGAAGCGGTCGTCATTGCCGGCATGGGAGGAAGCACCATCCGCATGATTCTGGAAGAGAATCCCGCCGTCGCCGCAGGCGTCCACACGTTCATATTACAGCCCATGAACGGCCAGGCAGTGCTGCGTGAGTGGCTTGCCGGACACGGGTACTGCATCCGCGACGAGGTCCTTTGCAGAGAACGGGAGCGGCTCTATGTGATTTTAGTCGTTGCATGGGGCCGACAGGGACCCCTGACGGACCTGGAAAAGGTGGCCGGCCCCGTGATCCTGCGTAAAGCGTCCGCTTTACGCCGCGCCTGGCTGGTGGAACTGGAACGCCGTTACGGGGCACTGCTCCGGCAAATGGAACACAGCAGGGAAGCGGCAGCGGGGGAAAAGTACCATTCCTGGCAGTCAATCCATACACAATTGGAGGAGTTGTTACAACATGACAGCGTCCGTGAAGAATGTCATTAAAATCCTGAACGAGATAGCGCCGCCTTCCCTTGCGGAAGAGTGGGACAACGTAGGCCTTATGGCAGGCCATCTGGGCATGCCTGTCCGGGTCGTCCTGTGTGCCCTGGATTTTTCGGCTGATGTGCTGGCACAGGCAGAGGAACTGCATGCCAACCTGATTGTGACGCATCATCCCGCCATCTTCCAAAGCATCCGGCGCCTGACCGATGAGGACTGGCGCACGGCCCTGCTGCTGGAAGCGGTTGAAAAGGGCATTGCGGTCTTCAGCGCCCATACGAACCTGGACAGCGCCGTAGGCGGTGTAAACGATGTATTGGCGGAACTGCTGTGCCTGGATAACCGGGAAACCCTCTGCGCCATTCAGGAAGGGCGGCTTGCCGGCCTGGGGCGCGTGGGATATCTGCCGCAGCCGATGGAACTCGGTGCGTTCGCAGAAGCAGTGAAGCAGAAGCTCGGTCTGGCACACGTCACGGTCGTATCGGCGGGTAAACCGGTCCGTAAAGTCGCCGTCTGCAGCGGCTCCGGCATGGATTTCCTGCAAGAAGCAGTGCGTTCCGGCGCCGACACCTATGTCACGGGCGATGTGAAGTACCACGATGCACAGGATGCGCAGGGACGGGGCATCAACGTCATTGACGGTACCCATCAGGGGACGGAACTCATCGTCGTCAATCATTTTGCTGACCGGCTGGCCCTGCGCTTGAGTAAGGAAGGCTATGCCGTACGGGTACTGGTGGCCAGGGAAAAACCGGTGCTGACAGTCCTCTGAACAGCTTCGCTACTGCCATTTATAACAAAAAAGTTATGACACCCAATCCGTTTCCCGAATGCGCGGAAACGGATTGGTTCCGTTATTCAGGAAAATCCGTGGATATCATGAAGAAATGACCAAATTAACATACATATATCACGATTCTGTGTTATGATATAAGAGTTAAGGGCCATAAATTTATTGGAAATTTCCGGGAGTGATAACCTCATGATCAGTGAACTGGTTGCTGGAGAAAACGTATTCCAGCCGATGATTTTGAAGACCATCAAGACAGGCAAATCGAAAGCGCCGAGCGAAAGCCTGTTTGCCCGGGGGAATGTAGAAGACAAGAGCGGGTCCCTGCCGTACATCACGTTTGACGCGAATACGGTCGAAATCATCCGGAACTCGGATAATTCCAAACCGCAGGCATTTTTTGTTTCAGGGAAGGTCGATGTTTCCAAGTACTCGAGCAACGGACTGCAGGTCCTGATTGAACACATCGAGCCGTTGAAGCCGGAAGACGATGTGTCTATGCTCATGCCGGAGGGCCGGTTCGACCGGCAGGCCTATGAAGAAAAATTCCAGGCTTTGTGTAAAAGCGTCCATACACCGACGTTGCGGAAAATATTGGAAACCGTCTTCAACCCCGGATTCTGCAAGACGTTTTTTAAGACCCCTGCAGGCATGAAGATGCATCATGCCTATTTAGGCGGTCTTTTGGAACATACGGTGAATGTTGCGGAACTGGCAGCATCCATGGCCGAAACCATTGGGAATGTGGATATGGACCTCGTCCTCAGCGGCGCCCTGCTGCACGATGTCGGCAAGGTCAAGGAAATCAGTACGGAGCTTGGCTTCCCGTATATGACGGAAGGCAAACTACTGGGACATATCACCATTTCCGCGCTGATGGTTCGGGATGCTGCGGCGGAACTGAAGATTCCTGCCGCCTCCATCCAGGAACTGTTGCACATCATCCTTTCCCATCATGGCGAAAAGGAAAAAGGTTCCCCTATGGAATGTGTCACCAAGGAAGCCTTCATCGTGCATTACGCCGACGAAGTGGATGCAGTCATGAACCAGTTTGATACGGCGGAAGCGAAAGGCAGCTGGAGCTTTGACTATATGCTCAAGCGGGACCTGTTTCTTCGGAAATAGTCCTGCCGCGGCATACCGGCCGGTGTAAAGCTGCGCAAAAGGGACCTCTGGCAGGCCCGACAGATTCAGTAGTTCCAACAGTAGTTCCAGCAGTTTCATTGCACCACGGGCGTACAGACCAAGCATAGATAAAAAACTGCAAGGTGGCCGCAAAACCTTGTGCTGGTCCGGGCGTCTACAGAGAAAGGGGATAATGTGATATGGAAAAGAAAAAGAGGCAGCCGGTCCACGGCGAGAGCATGAACAAGTTCTATCAGGTCCGGACCGGCCCGGAAGAGTTGGAGGAGCTGAAGAAGAATGTCAAGGAAATCAAGGCGATGCTTCCTTATGCACGGGTCTTGAGCGATGAATTTCCTTATTCGACGACCAGCGATATCTTGCTGGCTTCACTCCAACATTACAAGGAATACCTTCGCGTTTACCTGAAACGGTGAAAGGGAAGGCGAAAAGAGGGATGTGATGTGACCCCAAAAAGTTAGACCTTAGTAACGAGATGGTTTTTACTGTCTCGTTACTTTTTTATGCTGCCTGCAAGGAAAGCCTATATTGAACAG
>ONEW01000006.1 GCA_900316935.1 uncultured Selenomonadales bacterium | reverse complement strand
CCAGTACTATTTTTTTCTTAAATTCATAGTTGTGTTTTGCCATAAAAAACTGACCCCCAATTGTTAGATTTTTGGTCTAACAATTGGGGGTCAGCTCAGATTGGCCCTTCTTTTTGTGATACAATGAAAAAAATAACCCCCTTTTGTGGAGGTAAACTTGCAGGAGAGGTGATCCGTGTGAAAAAGATTATGGCGTTTGCCGCGGCGATGCTCCTTGTATTGAGCGTCGTGCTGGGCTGCGGCAGCAAACAACAGGCGCCGGCCAGGGATGCCGCGCCGCCGGCCCGGACTACCCAGGCTTCGCAAAGCAAGGGTACTGCGGTGACGACGAAAGAGGGCACCAAAGTCACGGTCGTCCAAGGCACGGCTTATACGGACAAGGACCACGTGGCGGCCTATATCCATGTGTTCAAGGGACTGCCGCCCAACTACATCACCAAGGACCAGGCCCGCAAGCTGGGCTGGAAGTCGGAGGGAACCCTCGACAAAGTGGCGCCGGGCAAGAGCATCGGCGGGGACCGTTTCGGCAACTATGAAAAAGTGCTGCCGGACAAGGCCGGCCGTACGTGGACGGAATGCGACATCGGGTATGTCAAAGGGAACCGGAACGAAAAGCGCATCTGTTTCTCGAACGACGGGCTCGTGTATTATTCCGGATCCCATTACCGGGATTTCGTGCAACTATTTTAGCCGGGAGGAATCGCTATGAAACGCATCGTGCTGGACAGTACCCACTTCAAGGACCGCCAAGAGGCACACCGTTATTTAAAGGAGGTCTTCCATTTTCCCGCCTATTACGGAGGAAACCTGGACGCCCTGCATGACTGCCTGCAGGAGCTCTCGGAACCCGTGGAAGTCGTGGTGCCCGAAGTCATCATGGAAGACGGGTACCTGGGGGATTACGGCAACATCATGATCCAGGTCTTTCTCGATACGGAAGTGGAAAATCCGAACCTCGTGGTCACGGTTGACTGACGCCGCCTTTTTCAAAATGGAAATACCGCTTGTAAAGGAAGAGGCAGATGACGCCCGAGAGCAGGGATCCGAGAGGGGCCGCCATGCCCAGGGGCAGCAGTGTGTCCGGGTACCACAGCGAAGCCAGATAGGCGCCGGGAATGCGGATCGTCACAATGGAGATGACGTTGTGGAGAAAGGCGTAGATTGATTTCCGGTAGGCGCTGAAGAAGCCGCTGAAGCAGAAATGGATGGACGCGAAGGCGCAGTCCGTCGTGTAGGAATACAGATATTGGCTGCCCTTTGCGATAATCGCCCCGTCCCCGGTGAAGAGGGACATGACGAAGGGGGCTGCGGCCCAGAAGAACAAGGTCACGGCGATGCCGTAGGAGAAGCCCGCCGTAATGGCGTAGCGCAGGGCCTGGCGGCTGCGGCCGTGGAATCCGGCCCCGGCGTTCTGCGCCGCGATGGCGGACACGGAACTCATCATGGACGACGGTACGAGGAAGAGGAACGTGATGATCTTTTCCCCGATGCCGACAGCGGCCGCGTCGACGACGCCGCGCATATTGACGATGACCGTGATGACGAGGAAGGCGATTTGGATGAATCCTTCCTGGCACATGATGGGGATGCCTGTCTGGAGGATGTTCTTCATCTTTGCCACGTCAATGTGCAGATCCTGCCGGGAAACGGGCAGGCTCAGGCGGTAGCGGCGGATGGCCCAGAGGGCGGTGACGACGCTCAGCCCCTGGGAGATGACCGTCGCCAGGGCGGCACCGAAGGCGCTCAGGTGGCACGGTCCGATGAAGACGATGTCCAAGACGATGTTGAACACGCCGGCGATGGCTACGAAAATCATGGGGCTCCGCGAATCGCCCTGTCCCCTCAGGATGCTGGCGATGGCGTTATAGGCCGTAATCAGCGGGATGCCGACGAAGCACGTGAGCAGATAGGCATAGGCTTCCCCGAAGGCTTCGGCCGGCGTCTGGAGAAGGTGCAGTACCGGGCCTGCCAGCGCTAAGGAAATCATCATGGCTACGACGGAACCGGCCAGGAAGAGGACCGTGGCATTGCCGATGTAACGGGACGCGTCTTTCTGGCGGCCGGCACCGATGGAACGGCTGATGGCCACCGTGGCGCCGACAGAGAGCCCCACAATCATGACGGTGAGCATGTGCATGACCTGGCTGCCGATGGATACGGCCGTGATGGCGGCGGCGCCTTCGTACTGGCCGATGATGAAGAGGTCCGCCAGGCCGTAGAAGGTCTGGAGGAAACAGGCCAGCAGGTAGGGCAGCGAAAAGGACGCCAGGGTCCGGACCATACTGCCGTGGGTCAAATCGTTCTGCATAACGGGATACCTGCTTTCAATTGAAATTCAGAGCAGTTCACGGTAAATTCACTTTTCAAACCGGAACTTTTAGTGTATAATGCAACATGTAACTGACAGGGCGGCGTAGCCAAGTGTTTAAGGCGGGAGTCCGCAAGACTTCTATTCCCTGTGTTCAAATCCAGGCGCCGCCTCCAACGTAAATCCGCACCTTGCTCCGGCAAGGTGCTTTTTTTATGCCCGCACAGGGCGGCTGCCCCGCCGGTCAGCAGGAGTAACGGGGCCGTAGTCCCGTCAGGTCGCGGAGGATTTCGCCGGCCATCAGCAGGCCCGCCACGGAAGGGACGAAGGCCGTGCTGCCCGGTACGGGGCGGTGGGCCGTGCCTTTTTGTTCCATGCTGTCCCGCGGTGTCAGGGGCGTTTCCGTGGAGTAGACGACCTTGAGGCTGTCCACGCCGCGCTTTTTGAGCTCTTTGCGCATCACCTTGGCCAGGGGGCAGACCGATGTTTCGTAAATGTCGGCGATGCGGAATGCGCCGGGGTCGATTTTGTTGCCGGCCCCCATGCTGCTGATGACGGGTGTCCCGGCGGCCTTGGCCGCGAGGATGATCTGGATTTTGCCGGCCACCGTGTCAATGGCATCCGCAATATAGTCGTACTGCGTGAAGTCAAACTGGTCCTGCGTTTCCGGCAGGTAGAAGCAGCAGTGCGTGGCTACGTCCGCTTCCGGATTGATGTCCAGGATGCGCTCCTTCATGACATCGACCTTGTAACGGCCGATGGTACGGTGCGTCGCGATGATTTGGCGGTTGAGGTTGGTCAGGCCCACCGTGTCATTGTCCACGAGGGCCAGGTGACCGACGCCGCTGCGGGCCAGGGCTTCCGTCACATAGCCGCCGACGCCGCCGATGCCGAAGATCAGGATCCGCATCCGTTTCAATTTTTCCATGGTATCCGGCCCGAAGAGGAGCTCCGTCCGGGAAAATTCATTCAACATAGATGCCTCCCGCAGGGCAGGATACAGGCTGCCGCTGCATGCGTAACTACTATTGTAACGTACAGGCTGCATCTTTTCAAGACCGGCGCCGGACGGGAGACTGCTTTTTCAAAAGATATAAGGAAAGGCCGTTGCGGCAATTTCTATCGAAATGGTATGAAGGGTGTACCATTGTTTACAATTAATCCGTTTTGTCACAAAAAGTTTGCTTTTTCCTTGCACATTCGGTGTGCCGATGGTACGATGAAACAGTATTTATAGAGCAAGGCTTCTTGCAATGGGAGGTAGTTTAGGTGAACAAATTTCTGAAGTACGCGTTGGCCGGAGCCCTGTCGGTCATGACCATTCTGGCTGCCGGCTGCGGCGGAGACAAGAAGGCTGATACAGGCAAAGCTGATATGGACAAGCCGGTCATCGTGGGCGTCAACCCCGGCCCGCATGCCCAGATTATGGAAAACGTGAAGAAGATTGCCGAAAAGAAGGGCCTGAAGATTGAGATCAAGGAATTCAGCGACTTTGTGACGCCGAACTCCGCCCTGGCCCAGGGAGAGATCTGGGCGAACAGTTTCCAGCATGAACCGTTCCTGAAGGCGACCCTGAAGAAGGAACCGTCCTTCAAACTGGTCAAGGCTTTCAACACGGCCCTGTTCCCCATCAACATCTATTCCAGGAAACTGAAACCTGGCGACACCATTCCGGACGGCGCGAAAATCGCCATCCCGAACGACCCGACGAACGGCGGTCGCAGCCTGCTGGTGTTAGCGGCCCAGGGGCTGATCAAGGTCAAGGACCCGAAGAACGTGCTGACCACGGTACACGATGTGACGGACAATCCGCATCACTTCCAGTTCATCGAGCTGGAAGCGGCGGCCATTCCCCGCAGCCTGGACGACGTGACCTGCGCGGCCATCAATACGACCTACGCCCTGAATGCCGGCCTGAACCCGGACAAGGACCCCATTATCAAGGAAACGGCTGACTCCCTGTATGTGAACATCGTCGCCGTCCGCGAGGAAACGCTGAAGGATCCGCGCCTGAAGATTTTCCAGGAAGCGTACCAGTCCCCGGAAAATGCGCAGTTCATCCGTGACAAGTTCAAAGGTTCCGCCTACGTGGGCTGGAAGGAAAAATAAAACTGCATAAGGGTTTGGCGCAGAAAGGATTCTGGAGTACATGAACATCGAGGAGAACGTACATAAGGTATGGCCGTACCTGCACTCCCTTCCCGAACCGCCTTTCCAGGAGTACAAGACCTCCGCCTTTCTGGCGGAGGTCTTGCGTACTGCCGGGTATACGGTGACGGAACATGTGGGGAGTGAAACAGGCCTCGTGGGGGTATGGGACAGCGGTAAGGCGGGACCGGTCGTGGCACTCCGGTCCGACATGGACAGTCTCCAGTTCCGCCGCGACGACGGAACGGCCGTGCGCATCCATGCCTGCGGCCACGACGCGCACATGACCATGGCCATTACGGCTGCCCAGGTGCTGGCCGAACAGGGGATTCCCTGCGGGAAACTGAAGATCCTCTTCCAGCCGGCCGAGGAGATCGGCAAGGGGGCCTTGTCCCTGACCGAGGCTGGCGCCATTGACGACGTGCAGTACCTGATCGGCTATCACGTGATGCCGAAAGACCTGGTGCGGGCGGGCCAGATCATCCCCCAGATCAACTGGACGGCCTGCACCCTCATGGAGGCCGTGGTAAGAGGCAAAGCGGCCCACGGCTCGCAGCCCCATCTGGGTATCGACGCCATCAATGCGGGGGCGGCCATCGTCGGCGCCGTCAACGCCCTGCCCGTGGACCCGCTCCTGGGCGGCAGCGTCAAAACGACGCGCTTCCTCGGCGGCGCTGATTCCCTGAACGCCATTTGTGACGAAGTACACATGGGGTTCGACCTGCGCAGCACGTCGAATAAGGAGATGCTCCATTTGCGGCAGCGCGTCAAGGACATCATCGGAACCACAGCCCAAGTCTACGGCGCCACGGCGGATAGCCATATTGTGGGTACCTGCCCGGCGGCGGAGGCCGATTCGTCCCTGCTGAAAGTGACGGAAGCCGCCGTCCGCGAGGAACTGGGGGATAAAGGCATAGTGCCGCCTGTCTCCGTCACCATTGGGGAGGACTTCAACTTCTACAAGCAGGAGCGGCCGGACCTGAAAACGGCCAGCCTGGGCATCGGCTGTGACCTGGAGCCGAAACTCCATGACCCGCAGATGCATTTTGAACTAGACGCCCTGCCCGGCGCCATCCGCGTGCTCGTCAATCTGATCGGCAAGGTGCTCACCGAACGGCCGTAAGGAAAGCCGCAGAAAACCGTAACACTAGTTACAAAAATAAATTAAATACATAATTTCCTATAGAAAAACTAGAAATTTAATAAAAACGGGTTGACAGGATTTGTTTTATAATCTAGTATTGCAGTATGAATTTATGAGATTCATATGGCAAATGCGTCGAACAAAACAAGTACGGTATGTACAGGCCGAAAGAGAGCACCGGTCAGCGGCTGAAAGCCGGTGCAGGAACCGGACATATCCGAATGCCTTTGGAAGCAGGCCCGCCGAACCGGAAGTAGGCGGACACGGCAGCCGCCGTTACCGGTTTGAGGAAGACCCGTCTGTGCATACGGGTTTTCGAATCAGAGTGGAACCACGGACCACCGTCTCTGTACAGGGACGGTGTTTTTTTATACCTGCAGCGCTGCAGGCAGCTGAGGAATTCCGCAAACAGCCATGGCTTACAAGGAAAGGAAGAGGAACATGACCAGGACACAGGAAATCAAGACGCTGGTGGAGCAGGTTTTCCGCCATTTTCACGAACATCCGGAACTTTCGTATCAGGAATTTGAGACGACGGCCTGTCTTCGGAAGGAACTGGAGCGGGCCGGCATCACCATTCTGGACACGGGGTTGAAGACGGGCCTGGTCGCCCGTATCGGCGACGGGGCCGGACCGGTCATCGCCCTGCGGGGGGACATCGACGGCCTGCCGATCCAGGAAGAGACGGACCTGCCGTACAAGTCGCAGGAAGCGGGCCGGATGCATGCCTGCGGCCACGATTTCCACGCGGCGGCAGTGCTCGGGGCAGCCTTGCTCCTTAAAGAGAAAGAGAAGGTCCTGGGCGGTACGGTCAAGGTCATCTTCCAGCCTGCCGAAGAAGCGCCCGGCGGTGCCAGGACCGTGCTGGAGACCGGCGTGATGGATGATGTGCAGGCCGTTTTCGGAATCCACATCATCGGGAATGTCCCGGTCGGCACGTACGCCATCCGTTCCGGTGCCGTGACAGCCGCCGTCGATACGTTCAAGATCACCTTCCGCGGCAAGGGCAGCCACGGCGCCCATCCGGACCGGGGTCTGGATCCCGTCGTGGCGGCGGCGAACTTCGTTGGTGCCGTGCAGACCATCGTGAGTCGCAATTCCGACCCCTTCGCGGCCAACCTGGTGAGCGTGACGCATATCCAGGGAGGCAACACCTGGAATGTGATTCCCGAGACAGCCTTTGTGGAAGGAACGGTGCGGACCATGACAAAGGCAGACCGCGAACTCGTGGAAAGCCATCTCCGCGTTATGGCGGACCATATCGCCCAGGCGTACGGGGAACGGGCCGACGTGGAATGGATTCCCGGGCCGCCGGCGACGTGGAACGACCCGGCCTGGTCGGACTTTTCGGCCCGCATCGCTGCGGAGCAGGGCATCCGCGTGGTGCCGGCCCCGTCGAACCTGGGCGGCGAAGACTTCGCCTATTTCCTGGAAAAGATTCCCGGTGCCTACATCCAGATAGGCGTCGGCAACACCTATTCGAACCACCATCCGAAATTCCAACTTGACCCGGCAGCCCTGTATCCCGCTTCGGAATATCTGGTCCGCCTGGCCGGAGCAGCCTTGGACAAGCTGCAGAAAGGACAACCATGATCGTATTCAAGGACGTGAGCAAGACCTTCCGCACAGACAGCGGCGAGGTCCGGGCCCTGCAGCATATCGGCCTGACCATCCGGGACGGAGACATCCAGGGCATCATCGGATTTTCCGGCGCCGGCAAGTCGACACTGCTGCGCATGATCAACGCCCTCGAAGTGCCTACGGAAGGCCATGTGGAAGTGGACGGACGCAAGGTCGATGAACTGCCGCGGGAAGCGTTGCGGCAGGTCCGCAAGAAGATCGGCATGATTTTTCAGCAGTTCAACCTGCTGTCTTCCAAAACGGTGTACGACAACATCGCCATCCCCATGGTGCTGAACAAGATGGATATGGACGTTATCGACGCCCGGGTGAAGGAGCTGCTCCGCTTCGTCGGCCTGTCTGACAAAGCGCAGGTCTATCCGGACCAGCTGTCGGGCGGCCAGAAACAGCGCATCGGCATTGCCCGGGCCCTGGCCACGAATCCGTCCATCCTCCTTTGCGACGAGGCCACGAGCGCCCTCGATCCGGAAACGACGGGCTCCATTTTGGAACTCCTCGGGCAGATCAACCGGGAAATGAACATCACCATCGTCGTCGTAACCCATGAAATCAACGTGGTCCGGCGCATCTGCAACCGCGTCGCCGTCATGGACCACGGGCGTATGGTGGAGCAGGGCAGCGTGCTGGAAGTCTTTTCCAATCCGCAGCAGGAAATGACGAAACGTTTCGTCCAGACCGTCATTCCCGACAAAATCCCCGACAGCATCGTACGCAGCCTGAAAAAGGAAACGCGGAACTACAAGTTGCTTAAGCTGCGGTTTCTCGGCGAAACGACGACGGAGGACCTGTTTTACGCCATCAACCGCAAATTCCCTGTGGAAACGGGCATCATCTTCGCCTCGTGCAATGAGCTGCAGGGTACGGCCCTGGGCATCTTCATCGTGGAGGCCATCGGCCGGGACGAGGATATTGCGGCTGTCAGGAAGTACATCGTGGCACACAACGTGCAGGTACAGGAGGTAGTGTTATGAAGGAACTGGAAATCCTGTTGGGAGTCCCACTGTCCCGCATCGGGCTGGCGGCGGAGGAAACGGTCTACATGGTCTTCGTGGCCCTGCTGCTGGGCTCCCTGATCG
This sequence comes from uncultured Selenomonadales bacterium, assembly GCA_900316935.1. Lineage (GTDB taxonomy): Bacteria > Bacillota > Negativicutes > Acidaminococcales > Acidaminococcaceae > Succiniclasticum. The sequence continues at coordinate 66,828 of ONEW01000006.1, read as the reverse complement.
GCCTGGTCCTGGCGGTGGTCCTCGTCCTGACGAATAAGGATGGGATTTTGCGGAACCGGTGCATCTACGGCGTCATCAACACGGCCGTCAACGTGGTGCGCAGCGTCCCGTTCATCATTTTGCTGGTATTCATCCTGCCGCTGACGAAGTTCATCGTCGGTACGCGCATCGGTACGACGGCGGCCCTGGTGCCTCTGGTCATCTTCATCGCCCCGTACTTGACGCGGCTCTTTGAGAACTCCATCCTCGACGTGGACAGGGGTATCATCGAGGCGGCCCAGTCCATGGGCGCATCCTATTTCGAGATTGTCCGCTATTTTCTGCTGCCGGAGGCGAAGGGCTCCCTGATCCTGTCGGTCACGACGGGAACCATCGGACTGCTGGGCGCCACGGCTATGGCAGGCGTCATCGGCGCCGGCGGCGTCGGTGACCTGGCCCTGACCTACGGGTACGAACGGCTGAACTTTCCGCTCATGCTGTTCACGGTCGTCGTGCTCGTCGTCTTTGTCCAGATCATCCAGACCATCGGCAATCATTTTGCCTTTAAAGTAAGGAATCATTAAATCTAAAAAAAGAGGTGCTCATCATGAAATTCAATTGGAGGAAATTCAGCGTCGTCCTGGCCGGCCTGCTCGCGTTTGCGGTCCTGGCAGCCGGCTGCGGCGGCGGGGACAAGAAGACCGGCGACAAGAAGGAACTGACTTTCAGCAAGTCCCAGGGCCCGTACAGCGAGTTGTTTGAAAAAGCTGTCAAACCCATCCTGGAAAAGAAGGGGTATAAGATTACGGGCAAGGACATGTCCGACCTGCTCCAGGCGGATGTCGTCCTGAACGAGGGCGAAGTCGACTTCAATGTCGAGCAGCACACGGCCTATATGGAAAACTTCAACAAGAAGCAGAAAGGCCACCTGGTGGCGCTGACGCCGATCCCGACAGTGCCGGCCGGCATCTATCCGGGCCGCAAGCATGATTTGAAGCAGCTTGCCGACGGCGACCAGATCGCCGTGCCGAACGACGCCTCCAATACGGCCCGTGCCTACGCGCTGCTGCAGAAGGCCGGCTGGATCAGGCTGGATCCGAAGAAGGACCTGTCCACGGTCACCCAGCAGGATATCGTGGAAAATCCCCATCACCTGAAATTCACGGAAATGAAGTCCCTGACCATCCCCGGCGTCCGCAACGACTTCGACTACATCATGATTACCGGTTCCATCGTGTATAACGCGAAGATCGATCCGAAGACGGCCCTCCTGACAGAAGATGTCCTGCCGCACCTGCTGCTGCAGCTCGTCGTCAACGAGAAGGACAAGGATGCCCGGTGGGCCAGAGACCTGGCCGCGGCCTATCATTCCAGGGAGCTGAAGGAATACCTGGATAAGAACAACAACGGCTTGTGGTACATTCCCAAAGACCAGTTCAAGGATGCCAAGTGAATCCTTGACGCAACAAACGGAAGGCGCCCTCCGGGGCGCCTTTTTTGTGTACTGGCGAAGCAGTACATCGGGTTTATTCTTCCTGCAAGGTGAATCTCCAGGCGCAGTACCATTCTCCCGGATGTTCGTCGGGCGGGCAGGCGATGCATTCCGTCCGGATGCGGCTGTCGATATTTTCGGCAAAGCGCCCGTATTCGACGAGGCCGGCGCTCTTACAGGGGTAGTCGGCCATGTTTTTCCGCGTGCGCGCACACTGGACGCGGCAGTTGTACATTTCCAGGATCAGGGCGCCGTCGCGGCGGTACAGGTGCTGGTGGTTCAGGCGGCTGTACAAACGGAAGGCGAGGGCCTTTTCCAGACCGTCGAGACCGGGCCGGTCCGGCAGGTGGAGGAACTTTTTGACGGCATGGGCTTCGTAAGGTGAAAAATAGGCCCAGGTGGAGTCGTTGCAGCGTTTGGCTTCCTGCATGCCGTAGGCCTTTTCCACACCCTGGAACCAGACACCGTCCTGGGCGAGCCAGCTTTTGGCCAGATTGTCGAGGAGGGCTAGCACCTGGTCGCGGGGCATTTGCCGCAGGGAGTCCGGCACGCCGTCTGTTTCGGTAAAGCCGCATGTGAGCGAGAGACGCTGGACCAGGTTGCGCCGCGTCTTTTCCCAGGCGTAGTCCATGACCCGGAGTGCCCGTTTGAAGCCCAGCTGGTGCTCAACCTCCCGGAACCAGAGCGTATGATGCACAAGCAGGCGGTGCGCGAAATCAAATGCGAGGAGGACCAGTTCCTCCTGGCTCATGGTATCCGCCGACATGTTCTTGTTTTCGTCCATGATACTCTCCTTTTCCCTAAGTGTTCAGGTTTTATTTCGCTGCCGGCGCGGAAAATCCCTTTTTGTTTTTACCGGGCCGGGAAAGGAACGGGCCGCAGGGAATGAACCCGTGCCGAATTTCAAAAAAATTCGTTGGCGGCGATTTTCAAAACCATTTATAATGAAAGTAGCAAATGGAAGGAGGTCTTACCTGTGGATTATAAAATGTTGCAGTACGCTGTGGAGGACGGTGTGGCCGTCATTACGCTGGATTATGCGCCTACGCTGAATGCCCTGGACATGAATATGGCCCTGGAGCTGGAACAGGCCCTGAAACAGGCTGAAGGCGACCCGGCCGTCAAGGCCGTGGTCCTGACCGGTGCCGGCCGTGCATTCTGCGGCGGCGGGGATATCCGCTACATGAAGGCCCATTGCGGGGAACCGGATTTCGGGGCCAAATCCATGGCGCCCCTGGCAGGGAAATTGTCGGACATCGTCATCTACATCAGGCATATGTCGAAGCTCGTGATTTGCGCTGTGGCGGGCGCGGCAGCAGGCGGTGGCTGCAACCTGGCCTACGGCTGCGATTTCGTCTTTGCCGCAGAGGATGCCAGATTCCTGCAGGCCTTTGTGGGCATCGCCCTCATGCCGGACACCATGGGCGGCTATCTGGTACCGCGCATGGCCGGACTGCACCGCGCCATGGATATGTTCGTGACGGGACGCCCCGTGACGGCACAGGAGGCGCTGGACCTGGGCTTCGTGAAGGAAGTCGTACCGAAAGACGAACTGATGCCGAAGGTCATGGCCTTCGCGAAATGGCTCGCCAAAGGCCCGACCCACGCCTATGCCGCCATGAAGAAGATGATGTTCGTGAGCATGTACGACGAAATGTACAAGTTCCGCGACGCCGAAGTCACCCTGCAGGCGGACTGTGCCGGCACGGCCGATTTCCGTGAAGGCATTACGGCCTTCCTGGAGAAACGTCCGGCCAGGTTCACGGGAAAGTGACAGGAAATTGACAATCCGGTGGTTGTAACGCAAAAGGCCGCACTGTCTGGAAGCAGGCAGTGCGGTCTCGGTTTTTTGTTGTTCCGTCCTATCCGACATGATGGTCCAGGAACTGGAACACGTACTTGTAATACGGTTCGCCCACAGCGTCGTTCATGGCGTGGGTGGCGTCCTGCACGGTGAGGGCGGCCTTGTCTTTGGAGGGGCTGGCGTTATACAGGTCCTTCATCATGGACAGGGGGATGAGCTGGTCCGCCGTGCCGTGGATGAACAAGATTGGCAGATGGGACTGGGAAACGGCCTGGAGCGGGTCCACGTCCTCCAGGAAGACCCCGGCGTATTCCCGCATGAACAAACTGGCCCCCAGCAGCACGGGCTTTGGGTAACGGACCGTATCGACGAGGCGGATGGCCAGCAGTTCCTTCAGGCTGCTGTAGCCGCTGTCCTCGACGATGGCCTTGACCTGGTCCGGTAAATTGTCGTTGAGGGAGAGCATGACATCGGCGGCGCCCATGGAGACACCGTGGAGCACGATGCGGGCCTGGGGATCCTCTTTGGCAATCGTGCGGGCCCACTGGGCCACGTCGCGTCCTTCAAAGACGCCCATGGTCAGGTACTTGCCTTCGCTCTTGCCGGAGGCACGCATATCCGGCGTCAGGACCTGGTACCCGCGGGCCAGGTAGTAAGTGGCCATGATGTACATGAACCGCTGGTTACAGCCGTATCCGTGGACCAGTATGGCCCATTTGTGGCTGGCCGGATTGACATTGGGGACGAAATGCGTCGCATCCAGTTTGAACCCGTCGAACGAGGTGATGGTCCAGACGGCGCGCCGGAACTGTTTCGGCGGCCGGGGCTGCATGGCCTCGTATTTGTTGGGGTAGGGGTAGACGTCTTCGAAAGCCGCCGGCGGGGACAGGGGGTCGGCCTGGGTTCCCCGTTTCAGCGCGTAGTTCACCAGCGGCTGGGCGATGAAGCTGTCCACGCATAAGAATGCCGCCAGAAGGAGCACAAGGACGAGGGAGAGGTACTTAAAAAATTTTTTCATGGAAAAATTCACCGAATGTAATTGTAGCGCAAAGAGTGGAGGAAAACAGTAAAAAAAGCGTGAACTATGAAAGGCGGCCGCGTCACCGGAAGGGGCGCGGCCGCTGTCTTAATTCCCGTTCTTTAGTTGTTGCACTTGGAGAAGCCGCAGTTCGGGCAGCTGAAGCAACGTCCTTCGGACACGAGGCGGGCACCGCATTCAGGGCAGACCAGGCCGCCGACGACGCTTTTCTTCGTGGTGCCGTGGTAAGCGGCCTCGATGGCATCGGCAATGGCGTTGCCGCAGGACAGGGAGACATCCTGGCCCTGTTTGCGCAGTTCCTGGCAGCCGCGGCATTTCGCTTCGCGCAGCTCGCTGATGATGGTGTCGACTTTGACGCCGCAGCGCAGTAACAGGGAAATGAGGCGCGTCATGGTGTCGACGTTGGCCGTGCAGCCGCCGGAGAAGTTCGTGAACACTTCGAAGATCTGACCGGATTCAGTCTTGTTGACCGTGATGTAGAAGTTCTTGATGCAGGCCGAGCTCTGGCGGTATGTGGAGCCGTCAATGCGGCGGATGTTGTGGCGTTTGGACGGAACGATGGAGTCGAGGACGATCTCGTTTGTTTCCGTGGCGTCCAGGATGGAACCGCGCTTGCAGTTGTCGCGGAAGACCGTCAGGCCTTTGCAGCCTTTTTCATAGGCCAGCATGTAGATCCGTTCAATCTCTTCCACCGTGGCTGATTCCTTCAGGTTGACCGTGGAGCTGATGGCGTTATCGACGTAGGTCTGCAGGACGCTCTGCATTTCCACGCGGTCCGCGGGATCCACGTCGTGGGATTCGATGACGAAGGGGAAGCGGGCCTTGACTTCTTCATCGGGGGTATCCAGCGGCAGGTTGTGGTACAAGAGCAGGTCTTGGATGCTGCGTGCGAAGACGCGGAAGGATTTGTGTTCCTTTTCCAGGCTGTGGGTGGTACGCTGCATGGAAATCTGGTAGATGGGTTCCACGCCGCCGCTGAAGCCGCCTGCCAGCAAGGACAGGGAACCCGTCGGGGCGATGGAGAGCAGCGTGCCGTTGCGCAGGCCGTATTTCCTGATGCGGTCGTGCAGTTCAGGGAAGAGCTGGATCAGCGGCGATTTGGCCGTCTTGGTCCAGTCGAACTTGCCGAAGGTGCCTTTGGTGCGTGCCAGGTCGCAGCTCGTAATGAGGGCCTGTTTGAAGATGGCCTTCATCAGGTCGCCGGCAATTTTGCGGCTTTCGGGGGACCCGTATTTGACGCCCAGGGCGACGAACATGTCGGCCAGGCCCATGATGCCCAGGCCGATGGAACGCCAGTCGTCGATGCATTTGCGGTTCTCGTCCAGGGGCTGCATATCGTAGCCGTAGTCCAGGATTTCATCGAGGGAGCGGACAGCCGTGTCGACGGTCTGGTTCAGTTTGGCATAATTGACGGCCGCGCTGGGAGAGAACTTGTCATCCACCATGTGGTACAGGTTGATGCTGCCCAGGTTGCAGCTGTTATAGGCGTTGCCGTAAAATTCAGCGCAGGGATTGGACACGTCGATCCGGTATTCCGGATAGCCGCTCAGCAGGTTGTAGCTGCGGACGCGGTCGATGAAGATGGAGCCGGGATCGCCGTAATCCCACTGGGTCTGGCAGAATTCACGGTAGAATTTGCGTGTGTCGAGGGACTTGCGGATGTGCTCGTTGCTTTCGGGCACGTCGAAGTGCAGATCGAAGGGCTTGTTGGCCTTGACGGCTTCCATGAATTTGCCCGTGATGAGCATGGAGATGTTCATGGCTTCCAGTTTGTGGTCGGTCTGCTTGATTTTCAGGAATTCCTCGATGTCAGGGTGCTCGCAGGAGAGGGCGACCATTTCCGCGGCCCGCCGTCCGTGCACGCCGATGACGCTGCCCGTCGCATTGAACAAAGTCAGGAAGGAGACGGCGCCGGACGAAGTGCGGGCGCTGTTATTGACTTTTGAATCCTTCGGACGGAGGTTGGAGATATTGACACCGCAGCCGCCGCCGTAGCTGAAGATGCGGGCCATCTTCTTATTGACGTCGAAGATGGATTCGATGTTGTCTTCCGGGCAGGGCAGGATGTAGCAGTTGCTCATGGAGGCACGGAACTTGCCCTTGCTGCCTGCGCCGTAGAGGCTGCGGCCGGCCGGGAAGAATTCGCCATGGAGCAGGCACTGGCGGAATTTCGGCGCCAGTCCGGGGCTGAAGATGCCTGTGACGCGGTTGACGAAGCCTTCGAAATCTTCGCCGTCGTGATAATATTTTTTATCCAGCAGCGTCTGGCTCAGGGGATTTTCATACCACTTTTCCGACGTGGTGATGTTGGCCGTCGTCTCTTCCTTTGCCACTGCCTTTACTGCTTCTGCCGTACTGCTCATGCAAAACACTCCTTCTTTAATTTCCGTATATAGTGTATAAAAACAGGAACAACCACAATCTATAGGGCTACTACGATATTAATTATAGGAGTCAAATCGGATTTCGTCAATGGCAAAGGCAGATACTTTTTTTCTGTTTTTTCACAACAGAAATGCAAATATCTGATATACTGACTTTATTCGGATATACAAAGAAACGGAAAGAAAAGGGAAGAGATTATGGATCCTGTTACGAATAAAGCGGCACAGACTGCTGCCGATGGAGAAATCAAAGACGTTTCCGGCACCCTCAATGCGGCAGCGCAGGCCGCGGCACACGCAGAGACGGACCGGGAAGGGAAGACCCCCGTGAAAAACCTGATGCTGCGCTGGCTCGGCCTGACCATCGGCGCCATCGTCTATTCCGCCGGCCTGGACCTGTTCCTGGTGCCGAACAATGTCATCGACGGCGGCGTCGTTGGTATTTCGCTGATGCTGCAGCAAGTGCTGGGCATCCCTTTCAGCGTGCTCGTCGTTTTGCTGAACCTGCCCTTCTTCTACATCGGGTATAAGCGCCTTGGCGCCGGGCTGGCGGTATGCGCGACATACGCCATCGTCATCGTGGCGTTCTGCAGCCATGTCTTCGCCACCATGCAGCCCTTTACGCGCGACCCCTTCCTGGCGACCATCTACGGCGGCATCATCATGGGTGTCGGTGTCGGCGTCGTCATCCGCAGCGGCGGGTCTACGGACGGGTCCGAAATCCTGGCCATCGTCCTGGACAGCAAAACGTCCTTTTCCGTCGGCGAACTGGTCCTGTTCATGAACATCTTCATCATGAGCTGCGCCGGCCTGGTTTTTGACTGGAACAGCGCCCTCTATTCGCTGGTGGCGTACTTCATCTGTTCCCGCATGATCGATACCGTGTCCGAAGGAATCGACTCTTCGAAGGGCGTGTTCATTGTCACGTCGGACTACAACGAAGTGTCCGATGCCATTGTTCACGACATGCACCGCGCCGTGACGCTCCTTCACGGGCAGGGTGGTTTCCTGAAGGATGACAAGGATATCCTCTACTGCGTGGTGAGCCGTCTGGAGGTGTCCAAACTGAAATCCACGGTCCACAGCATCGACCCGCAGGCGTTCCTCTCCGTGTTCGACGTCCAGGAGGTCCAGGGAGGCCGTGTGGTGAAACGCATTCCGTAACCAGGCAGAAAATGGCCCCGGCCGTCTTCCGGAACTGTACAAGCTGCAAGTCCGCAAGGCGCCGGGGCTTTTTTTGTCCTTATTCCGTTGTCAGGGCTGTCTGTCGAGGTTGTTGAAGAAGTGCGGCGAGTCACCCCATTCGTCCCAGCCCACGCGGTCGCCGATGGAGGCGACGCGGCTGGCGAGGCAGTTTTTGCACTCCTCCTGTCCGTCCTCGAGGCAGGGTTTGTTGTCGTAAAGCTGGTACTGGGTGCGGAAACGGGGCAGGGTCACGAGGGGCATGAGGATGTTGGCCCCGGCCTTGAGTGCCATTTCGCGCCCCAGGGGATGGAGGGCCTGCAGAGCCGTCGTGGCGGCGATGTTGACATCTTTCAGGTAAAGCCGCGTGGCGGCGACCATGTTGAGACCGAGGCGCAGCCGGCGTTCCCTGTCGGCCGGCGTGTCTTTGCCGGCTGCCACGACTTCGTTGCCGACGGGTGTGTTGTGGTGTACCACGTAGGGACCCATGCCGATCATGGCGATGTTCCGGTCTTCATAAAACAGGATGTCGCCGGCCAGGTCTTCCAGCGTCTGGCCGGGCAGGCCGATCATGACCCCCGTACCGACCTGCCAGCCCGTGCGGGCCAGGGCGTCGAGGCAGTCTTTGCGGACCTGCCATTCGTGGTGCCCGTCCTGGGGGTGGAGGGTGGCATACAGCGCGGGATTGCTGGTCTCGATGCGCAGCAGGTAGCGGTGGGCGCCAGCTTCGAACCAGCGGCGGTAGGTTTCCTCCGTCTGTTCGCCGCAGCACAGCGTGAGGCCCAGGGCCCCGCCGCCGATCCGCTTGATGTCGCGGATCAGCCCTTCGACGCAGGCGATGAATGCTTCGTCCTGCCGTTCGCCGGACTGGAGGCACAGGGACCCGTAGTGGTTCTCATAGCACCAGCGCGCCATGTGGAGGATATCTTCCCGCGGCGTATCAAAGCGCACGACCTCCGTATTGCCGCGCCGGATGCCGCAGTAGCGGCAGTTCTTGATGCAGCGGTTGGAGAATTCCAGCAGGCCGCGGTAAAAGTCCACATTGCCGATGTATTTCAGCTTGACGGCGTAGGCTGCGGCATAGAACGCCTGCAGGTCCTGGGGGTCCGTCAGGCCCAGGAGGAAGACCAGGTCTTCCTTATTCAGTTTGTCTTTGTGTAAAACGGTTTGCAGATCCATAAGCGGGAGGGGACAGTCATTCCGCCGGTACAATGGTGCCCTTGAAGGTGTCGGCAATATACTTCTTGACGCTGTCGGAGTGGAACAGGCTGGCAATCTTCTGGTAATCGGCGTTATCCTTGTTCTTGCCGTCGACAGCCAGGATCATGACGGCCAGGGGTTCGTTCTTGTCTTCCCAGAACAGGCCCTGTTTCTTGACGTCCAGGCCGCCGCTCATGACGTAGTTCATGGTGATGACCGCCAGGTCGACGTCCTTCAGGCTGCGGGGCAGCTGGGCCGCTTCCAGTTCCTTGAAGACGAGTTTGTGGGGATTGTCCACGACATCTTTCGGCGTGGCCTTGAAGCCGACGCCGTCCCTGAGTTTCAGGAGACCGGCCTTTTGCAGGAGCATGAGGCCGCGGCCGCCGTTGGTCGGGTCATTGGGGATGGCGACGGTGGCGCCGTCGGGTACGGCTTTCAGGTCCCTGACCTTGTCGCTGTAGATGCCCATGCGCATCAGGATGGTCGGCCCGATGGCGACGAGGTGGGCGTTGTTGTTCTTATTGAAGTTTTCCATAAAGGGCTTGTGCTGGTAGCTGGCCAGGTCCAGTTCGCCTTCGGCGAGGGCCTTGTCCGGCGTCACATAGTCGGAAAACTCCACGACTTTGACGTTGAGCCCCTGCTTCTTCGCTTCCTGGGCGACGGCCTCGGCGACCTGTGCGTGCGGGCCTGCCGTGGCACCGATCTTGATGACCTTGCCGCCCTTGTCGGGGGCGGCGGCCTTCTTGTCACTACCGCCACAGCCGGCGGCACCAAGGGCGATGAGGGACAGGGCTACGAGCGATACGATGGCTTTCTTGAATTGCATTTGACATTCCTCCTTGTTAGTGTGTCAGACATTGAATTTTGCAATTCCCGCAGGCACCGCTCTGCTCCACAACAAGGCGAAATATGGCAAAAGCGGTTATACCTACTGAATCACTGTGATTTGAGAACTTGTTCCTATCGTAATCGCTTTTTCCCGTCCTGTCAAAGTGTTTTTCCTTTTTGCAGCGCAATGAGGTAAAAAGAAAAAAATCCCCGGACCTTCTGTTCAGATTGAAACAGAAAGCGGGGATTTTGCGGCCGGCCGGGCGGGACATCGCCCTGAAAAGGGCTCAGTGGCCGAAGATGGCGATGTACCCGTTGACGAAGATGTAGAGTACGATGACCGGTAAAATATACGTGACGTAGAAACGGATGGACTTCGGGAACTTGAGGCCTTTGCCCGTGTCTGCTTCCTTGATGAAGTGATTCCAGCCCCAGCCGTAACGGCTCGTGCAGAAGGCCAGGTAGACCAGGCTGCCCAGGGGGAGCAGGTTGTTGCTGACGACGAAGTCTTCCAGGTCCAGGATGCCTGTACCGGGTCCGAAGGGCTGGAAGCCGCTCCACACGTTGAAGCCCAGGATGCAGGGCAGGGAAAGGAAGATCATGGCGGGTACGCCGCGGCGCACGATGGTCTTGCGGTCGAGCCCCGTCAGGTCGATGAAGCAGGCAATCAGGTTTTCGAAGACTGCGATGACCGTCGACATGGATGCGAAAATCATGAACAGGAAGAACAGGGATCCCCAGAAACGGCCGCCGGGCATGTGGTTGAACACATTGGGCAGCGTGACGAAGAGCAGGTTCGGCCCCGCACCGGGGTTGATGCCGTAGCTGAAGCAGGCCGGGAAGATGATGAGGCCTGCCATGAGGGCGACGGAGGTATCGAGGACGATGATCCAGACGGCCTCGCCCGTGAGGCGTTTTTCCTTGCCGATGTAGCTGCCGAAGATGGCCAGGGCACCGATGCCAAGGCTCAGGGTGAAGAAGGCCTGCCCCATGGCCGCAAAGACGACCTCGTTGAGACTGTAATGGGAGAGCTTGCTGAAGTCCGGCTTCAGATAGTACTCCAGGCCGGCTTCACTGCCAGGCAGCAGCACGGAGTTGATGGCCAGGGCGACCATGAGGAAAAGCAGGGCCGTCATCATGATCTTCGTGATGCGTTCCACGCCGGACTGTACGCCCAGGTAGCAGACGGCGCCGCCCAGGATGCAGACGACGCAGGTATAGGCCGTCATGGTGACCGGGTCGCTGACGAGGCCGCCCAGGATGGCGCCGACCTGCTTGGGGTCGAGGCCGATGAAGGCGCCTGCCGCCATTTTGTAGAGGTAATAGAACATCCAGCCGGAAATCATGGTGTAGTACATCATGAGCATGATGTTGCCGATGATGCAACCGTACTTATACAAATGCCATTTGGTCCCTTCCGGTTCCAGGATGTCGAAGGATTTGGCCGCACTGTGCACGCTGGCACGGCCGACTGCGAATTCGGACACCATGATCGGCAGCCCGAGGATGGCCAGAAAGACGAGGTAGAGCAAAACGAAGGACGCGCCGCCGTATTTGCCCGTTATGAATGGAAAGCGCCATACGTTGCCGAGACCGATGGCACAGCCCGCCGATACGAGGATGAAGCCCAGACGGGTTGAAAAACTGCTGTTTCCCATGATTGACTCCTTTACTATTATAATGTAAATCCATTATACGCCAGGCTGCCTGCTTATTCAACTTTTTCAGGGAGTTGACAAGGTTTCAGCGGCAACGGTAAAATAAAGATTACATTCCTGCCACAGAGAAATAGAAAGGCGGGAAAAAAGCGAAGGAAAGGGAGTTGTCCTATGGAGAAAGGAACTGCAATGGAGAAGGGGTGGGAAAAGGCGTGGCCTGCCCTTCGGGCAGCGTTTCCCTATACAGTGCCGATTTTGACGGGGTTCCTGTTTCTCGGCATCGGGTACGGCATTTTCGCCCACAGCATGGGCTTGCCCAAATGGCTGGCCCCCTTCATGGCGGCTACCATTTTCGGCGGCTCCCTGGAATTTATTGCCGTGACGCTGCTTCTGGCGCCGTTCAACCCCGTGCAGGCACTGATCCTGTCCCTGGTCATCCAGGCACGGCACCTGTTCTACGGTATCTCCATGCTGGATAAATACAAGGGGACGGGCTGGAAGAAGGTCTTCCTGATCCACTTGATGTGCGATGAAAGCTTCGCCATCAATTACACGGCGGAAGTTCCTGCCGGCATCGACAAGGGCTGGTTCCTGCTCTGGATTTCCCTCCTCAACTATTCGTACTGGGTCACCGGGTCGTTCCTGGGCAGCCAGTTCAGCACCCTGCTGCAGTTTAACCTGAAAGGCCTGGGCTTCATCATGACGACCCTGTTCGCCGTCATCTTCCTGGAGCAGTGGCTGAAGGAAGACCAGCATGTCAGCGCCAGCGTCGGCTTTGCGGCGAGCCTGGGCTGTCTCGCCGTTTTCGGCGCCCAGCGCTTCATGATCCCTGCCCTCGTCATCATCCTGGCCGTGCTGACGATACTGCGGAAACCCCTGCAGCGGCAGGGAGGAAGGGGGCAGTTCTGATGGACATGACGCTTATGCAGCAACTGGTCACCATCGCCATGTGCGTCCTCGGAACCATGGCGACACGCTATATCCCGTTCCTCCTGTTCCCGCCGGGCAAACAGACGCCGCCGTACGTGCAGTACCTGGGCAAAGTGCTGCCTTCGGCCGTCTTCGCCCTGCTCGTGGTCTACTGCCTCAAGGACGTTTCCCTGACGGCGGAACTCCACGGCATTCCGGAGGCCCTGGCCCTGGTCGTGACCGGCGTCCTCCATGTCTGGCGGCGGCAGATGTTCCTGTCCATGGCGGCCGGCACCATCCTCTACATGGTGCTGGTACAGACCGTGTTCGCCGGATGAGGGGCGCTTCGCTTTTTCAAGGAATTTTATTGACACCGCCGGATATAGATGATTTAATAGTGACAGATATCACAACTGACCGTCAGTCTGCACGGAACCCGTTTTCCAGCGGCGCGGGCGGAGTTATTCCAGGAGGAAACTGTACATGGGAATGTTAAAGGAATTCAAAGATTTCGCGATGCGCGGCAATGTGGTGGACATGGCCGTCGGTGTCGTCATTGGCGGCGCCTTCGGTAAAATCGTGACAAGCCTCGTCAACGACATCATTATGCCGCCTTTGGGCAAACTGATGGGCGACGTGGACTTTTCCAACCTGTTCATCAACCTGTCCGACAAGGATGTGACGACCCTGGCCGAAGCCAAAAAGGCCGGCGCCGCCGTCATCGCCTACGGCAGTTTCATCAATACGGTCATCGACTTCATACTGGTGGCCTTCGCCGTCTTCCTGGTCATCAAGCAGATCAACCGCCTGGTTCCCAAGCCGCCGGCGAAAGCAGCGCGCCTGTGCCCCTTCTGCAAGACCGAAATCCCCGATGACGCTACGCGCTGCCCGCACTGCACCAGCGATTTGACGGGAAAATAAGCATCGGATGCGCTTTCCGTTTTAAAATTCCTGTAATTTTTTTATTGACAAACTTTATACAGGGTGGTACATTAAAAACGAACCGGTTAGGTAATACTAACCGGTTCTTTAAAGACTTTGGGTTAGAGAAAGCTAACCCTATTTTTTAAAACATTGAGTTAGCAAATGCTAATGGTTTGTATGCCGGGGGAGGTGAAATCCTTGGTACCTTTGGTCATGGCGGAGGTAGGTGATACGGTCACCATCCGCAAAATCACCGGGAATGACCAGGTGCGGCAGCATCTGGCCGAAATGGGATTTACGGTGGACGCCCGGATTACGGTCGTCAGCCATTTGGCGGGCAGCCTGATCCTCAATGTCCGGGGAAGCCGCGTCGGCATCGGCGAGGCGATGGCCCGCCGTATCCTGTACTGAAGCGCCGGGGTTTTTCCCCTGCTATAGAAAACAAGGAAAGAAGGAGTTAGAACATGACACTGAATGAAGTGGCAATCGGCAGCCTCTGCAAAGTGACCCGGCTGACCGGGAGCGGTGCGTTGAAACGGCGCATCATGGATATGGGCATTACGAAGGGAACGGAAATCAAGGTAGTGAAAATCGCTCCCCTGGGCGACCCCATGGAACTGAATGTGCGGGGCTATGACCTCTCCGTGCGGAAAAATGAAGCAGCGACGGTGGAAGTGGAACCGCTGTAAGAGGGTCTGCTGCGCTGGATGTCATCATTTGCGGTAGAAACACAGGGAACATCCTTCCCGGCAAGTAGAAAGGATAGGTAAATGGAAATCAAGATTGCGCTGGCTGGCAATCCCAATTGCGGGAAAACCACGTTGTTCAATGAATTGACGGGCAGTACCCAGTATGTAGGCAACTGGCCCGGTGTCACGGTGGAGAAGAAGGACGGGCTGCTGAAGGGCCATAAGGATGTCATCATCCAGGACCTGCCCGGTATCTATTCACTGTCGCCATACACGCTGGAGGAAAAAGTTTCCCGCCGGTATCTGGTACAGGAACAACCGGATGTCATTTTGAACATCATCGACGGCACCAACATCGAACGGAACCTGTATTTGACGACACAGCTCATTGAAGTCGGGATTCCGGTCGTCCTGGCCATCAACATGATGGATTTGGTCGACGCCTGGGGAGACGAAATAGACTTGAGCAAACTGTCGGCAGCCTTGGGGTGCCCGATCTACAAAATCAGCGCCCTGAAGGGGGAGGGCTGCCTTGCGGCAGCCGAAGCGGCCCTGCGCATTGCCCAGGCCCGCAAGCCTCCGAAAGAGCCGCCTCATGTGTTCACCGGCAGCGTGGAACATACGCTGGCCCACATCGAGGAGTCCATCGCGGACCTGGTCGAGCCGCGCAACCTGCGCTGGTACAGCGTCAAGGTCTTCGAACGGGATAAGGACATAACGGATGGTATGGCCATTCCGCCGGAACTTTTGCGGCATCTGGACATGCACATCCAGGATTGCGAGCAGGAGATGGACGATGACGCGGAAAGCATCATCATCAATCAGCGGTATGAATACATTGAAAAACTGGTTGCAGAAGCGGTTCACAAAAAAGAGGCGAAACATGCGCTTACTACGTCGGACAAAATCGACCGTATCGTGACGAACCGCTTTCTGGCCCTGCCGATTTTCGTGGCCGTCATGACGGTCATGTATTACATTTCCGTGACGACCGTCGGCGGCTGGGCCACGGACTGGACGAACGACGTGTTCTTCGGCGAAATCGTGACGGACGCGGCCAACGGGTTCCTGGAAAGCATCGCGGCGCCGGACTGGCTGAGCAGCCTCATCGTCGATGGCATCATCGGCGGCGTCGGCACGGTGCTGGGTTTCGTGCCGCAGATCCTCTTGATCTTCTTCTTCATGTCCCTGCTGGAAGACTCGGGCTACATGGCGCGCGTCGCCTTCATCATGGACCGCATTTTCCGCAAATTCGGCCTGTCCGGCAAATCCTTCATCCCCGTACTGATCGGTACGGGCTGCGGTGTGCCGGCCATCATGGCGGCCCGCACGATTGAGGAACAGCGCGACCGCCGTATGACGATTATGCTGGCCACGTTCATTCCGTGCTCTGCCAAGACGGAAATCATCGGCATGGTGACGTCGGTCTTCTTCCCTGATTCGGTCTTCGTGGCACCGGCCATGTACTTCCTGGGCATCGCCATCATCATTCTCGGCGGCATCGCCCTGAAAAAGACGAAATTCTTTGCCGGCGAACCGGCTCCCTTCGTTATGGAACTGCCGGCCTACCATATTCCTTCCTTCAAAGGTGTCCTGATCCACATGTGGGAACGTGCCCGCGGCTTCATCGTCAAGGCCGGCACGATCATCTTCACGGTCTGCGTCATCATTTGGTTCCTGCAGGCCTTCAACACGAGCCTGGAGATGGTGGAGGATGTCGAACAGTCCATGCTGGCCGGCGTCGGCAACACCTTCGCATGGATCTTCTCGCCCCTTGGCCTGGGTGACTGGAAGAACACCGTCGCCGTCATTTCCGCCTTCATGGCGAAGGAACAGGCCGTCGGTACGCTGGGGATCCTGGCCGGCGCCGATCCGGAAAACGAAGAAGCCGTGTTCAAAGGTATTGCCGCCATGTTCACCCCGCTCACGGCTTTCACCTACATGGTCCTGAACCTGTTTGACCCGCCCTGCCTGGTCGCTATGGCTACGACGGCCCGTGAAATGGGCGACAAGAAATGGGCGGCCCTGGCCATCGGCTTCCAGTGCATGATCGGTTATGGTCTGGCCTTCGTGGTCTACAACCTGGGCGGCTGGGCCTTCTATGGCACGCCGTTCGGCATTATGCAGGGCATTGCCTGTGTCCTGGTTGCCGTGGCCCTGTACTTCATCTTGCGCCCGGCTGCACCGTACCGCAAGACGGTGGCGGCGGCACAGGGGACTGACTGAAAAACCCATACCCTGCCGGTTGCCGCAACCGGCAGGGTATGGTAAACTGAAACAGTAGAAAGGAGTCTGTATGAACTTTCTATCTGCCGTCGTGCTGGCGGCTGTCATCATTTGCTTCATCATGGCATTGCGTCATGTCGTCAAGAACCTTTCATCCGGCTCCTGCGCCCATTGCTCCGGGTGTTCCGGCTGCGCTGGAGCCTGCCCCAAGTGTGGGGCCGCGTCCTATGACAAGAAAGGGAAGACCGGCAATGCCTGACCTGTTTGAAAGGTTGACATCGCCATGTATCTGCCCTTGGAAGTAATCCGTGGTATTCTGATCCCTTTTGCAGGAACGGCGCTGGGCGCCGCCTGCGTCTTCTTCGTGCGGGGCAGCCTGCACAAACCGGTGCAGCGTGCCTTTACGGGATTCGCTGCCGGTGTCATGGTGGCAGCTTCCGTCTGGAGCTTGCTGATTCCCGCCATGGATCAGGCGGAAGCTTCAGGGCAGCCGGCTTTTGTCCCCGCTGTAGCGGGGTTCTGGGCCGGTGTGCTCTTCCTGCTGCTGCTGGACCATATCATTCCTCATCTCCATATGAACAGCGAACACGCTGAAGGACCGGCCGTACGGATTTCCCGGACAGCCAAACTGGTCCTCGCCGTGACGCTTCATAATATTCCCGAAGGCATGGCCGTCGGCGTAGTCTACGCAGGCTATGTACATGACAGTGTGACGATTTCCGGGGCAGCGGCTATGGCCCTGTCCCTGGGCATCGCCATCCAGAACTTCCCGGAAGGGGCCATTATTTCGCTGCCACTCAAAGGGGAAGGGGACGGTCGTTTGAAAGCCTTCACGTACGGTGTCCTTTCGGGCATCGTCGAACCTATCGGTGCCTTGTTCATGATTGCGGCCATCGAGTATATGCTGCCGCTGCTGCCGTATTTTTTAAGTTTCGCGGCGGGAGCCATGCTCTACGTGGTCGTGGAAGAGCTCATCCCCGAAATGTCGGAAGGGGAGCATTCCGATATCGGAACAATGGCCTTTGCTGCAGGTTTCTCCCTGATGATGGCACTGGATGTCATGTTGGGTTGAACTAACTCCTTGTTTGGGCGGGTGTTTCTTGACATCCGCCCCTTTTTTTGTTAATATTAATAATAATTAATCTTAATAGTAATATAATGATTTTTAAATCTTAATACTTATAAAGTTAAAATCAAACAATTACCGTACCTTTTTTCAGGAGGCGTTTTAAATGAATGTTTTTGCTGCCGGATTGGATTATTTCATCAAGGGCGGTCCCGTCATGTATCCCCTGCTGCTGTGTTCCATTGCCGCCATTGCGATTTCCGTGGAGCGGTATCTGTTTTTTAAGAAAGCAGACAGCGGGCACGGTTTCACCAAATCCTTCTGCCGCGACATTGAGAACGATGACTGGCTTTCCGCTAAGGACCTGGCTGATCAGACACAGGGGGAAATCGCCAAACTGGCAACCATCGTTATGGACCGCCACGGCAAATTCGAACGCCTGGAAGGCTTCATCTCCGCCCGGGCAGAACGGGCCCTGGACAAGTTTGAAAACCACCTTAACTATTTGAATGTCATTGTCACCCTTGCTCCGGTTCTGGGCCTGCTGGGTACCGTTACGGGCATGATCGGGTCCTTCAATAATTTCAACCAGCGGCTGGACAATCCGCTGGCTGTGACGGCCGGTATCGGGGAAGCCCTGATTACGACGGTCTTCGGTCTGTGCATCTCCATTGTCGCCATCTTGATGTACGCCTATTTTGAACGGCGCCTGAAAGGCATTTCGATGGATTTGGAAGAGATGAGCAACACGTTGCTCGAAGCCATTGCCAAAAACCTGGATACGGTACGGGAAGGGCGGATCAGCCATGATTAAGTTGCGGAAAAGGGGAAAGAGGCCGCCGGAAATCATGCTGAGTCCCATGATTGACATGATGTTCCTGCTCCTGATCTTCTTCATTGTCAGTACCATGTACATGAGCGAACTGCGGACGATTCCTGTCAAACTGCCGGTGGCGGCGCAGACTGTCACACAGAGCGCCGTCAAGTTCAGTGTCACCATCAAGGACGATGGCGCCTATTGGCTGGGCGACAAAGTGATCGGGGAAGCACAGCTCCTCCATCAGGCGCGCAAGGAAATGCAAGAGGACAAGGATTTCGCCGTCGTCATCCGTGCTGATGAAAATGTTCCTTATAAAGCAGTCATCCACCTTTTGGATGAGTTCAAGAAAGCCGGCATTTCCCGTGTCGGACTGGCAACGGATAAGGAAGCAAAGAAATGATACATGAAGATGGAAAAAAGGGCCTTGTCATTTCCCTCGTCTTCCACATTATCTGTTTTGCCCTGGCCGGGGCTGTGGCCTTATATTCCTGCCGCCCGCCTGCAAAAGAAACCATTTATGATGTGGCTCTCATGAGTGGCGGTGGTGACGCGGCTCCTTTGGAAGACCGGGCAAATCCGGAAAAACCGGATGAAGAGGAAGAAGAGGTCCAACCCCGGCCGGACGATCTTGTAGAAGAAAGAACCATTGTTCGGCGGGAGCATCATAAAGCAGCCAAACAATCACAAGCCTCGATTCACCGTACTGCAGGCGGTACGGGCAGTGGGACCGGCGAAGGGCTTGGCTCGGGCGGGTCCGGCGGCGGAGAAGGTGCAGGGGTGGGACCGGCCGGCGATTCCATTCAGGCGCCGGCCGTAGCTCCCCGGGTAACACGTTCCCGTTCTCCGGAATATCCGTCTTCCGCCCGTAACAACGGAATTGAAGGTACGGCGGTGGTACGCTTTTTGATTGGGAAGGACGGCGGCGTCGAAGATCTGACCCTGGCGCGTTCTTCCGGAAACGGTGCCCTGGATCAGGCTGCATTGGGTGCGGCACGAGGATTCCGTTTCCGCCCCGGCCTGGACGGGTACGGCAGACCGGTACGTTGTTATGCCTATCAGCCCTTCGCGTTCCGGCTGCGCTGACAGGATTTCCTTGTAGTGCAGAATGGGGAAACCGGGAAGGATGAAGTATAGGGATGGAAGACAGGATCATTTGTTTTTTGAAAGGGGTTTGAGATGATGAAACGTTCCGCAAAAACTGTATCCGTCAGTACACTCATGACGCTGTTGATTGCAGGTTCGGCAGCCGCAGCTCCGGCAGAAACGGCTGCCCAGGGCACCGATGCCCTGCAGCAGTTCACGCTTGACCAGGTCGTGGTTACGGCAACCCGTGACGAGCGCCGCGACGTGGATGTCCCTGCCAGCACGGAGGTGCTGAACCGGGAAGACATCCGCAAGACCGGAGGCAAAAACCTTGCCATGGTACTGCAGAAGCTGCCTGGCGTAACTTATAAATCTTTCGGCCCGGCCGGTGCCTCCATGGGCACCATGATCAACGAAGCCATCATCCGCGGTGTGGATAACGGTACGCTGGTCCTCGTCAACGGCAACCCGGTCAACTGGCGCGGCAAATATAACCTGGAAGCCATCAGCGCCGACGACATTGAACGTATTGAAATGGTGAAGGGCGGCGGCTCTGTACTCTACGGATCCGAGGGGATGGGCGGTGTCATCAACATCATTACGAAGAAGGTTGCGGATAATTATGTCAAGGCCGGCATCGGCAATTTCGGACGGAAGACGTTTGGCGCCAACGTCGGGACAAATAAATTCCAAGTATCCTATGATGAAGAGAAATGGGATAATACACTGAACCGCATCTCTGTTTCCACGCTTACTTCAAGGAATAAGGAAATCGGCAAGACGCAGACCAAGGCGAACAATATCCGCCGGCAGAATGTCGGGCTCAATTATAATGCGAATGATAACCTGAGTTTCAATTATCATTATTTTGAAACGAAAGCCAATTATCTGCGCCAGGTGATTGAATCCGCAAAGAATACCATGCAGGCCGGTGCCGACTTTAATAACCGGGAATACACTACAAAACAGCACATGGCGGAAATGCTGTACAATGATAAGGATTATAAAGGAAGCCTGTATTTCGTAACAGGAACGGTAGAGTCCCGGGGCAACACCTACTTTACTTCGGCGGGCTCTGTTGTGAAACCGACCAGTTCCTCCTACTTTTACAATACCCGCGAAAAGAACCGCACCATCGGGGCCGACATCCAGCGCAACTGGAAGGTGGGGGAGAAGGCAAAGGCGATTCTGGGCTTTGACTACAAACGGGAAAATTACCAGAGCCTTTATACGCATACCACAAAAACGGATTCCGACTATTCCCGCAACGTTTTCGGTGTTTTCGGGCAATGGGACCAGCAGTTTGACGACAAAAACTCCTTCATCCTCAGCGGCCGTGAAACCTGGACGACCGATGCCGACAACGGCATGAACTACAGTAATTTCAGTGCCGCCGGTCAGTTCATCCATAAGCTGGATGAAGATGACAGTCTGTATGCCAGTGTTGCCCAGTCCTTCATCCTTCCCACGTTTGCACAGATGTATTCTTCCAGTTACCAGGCAATCGCCAATCCGGCCTTGAAACCGCAGAAAGGCATCAACTACGAAATCGGCTGGAAACGCATCGCCGGCGCCCACAACTGGAAGGCCGCCCTGTACCGGGTGCGGATCAAGGACAACATCACAGCCACGTGGACAAATGATGAATATCAGTACAAGAACGAGGATTTTAAAAACTACGGGTTTGAATTCGGGGATACGGTGAAAGCCAAAGGCGCCTGGTCCTACAACTGGGCGGTGAACCTGCAGAATCCCAAGAGCAAGAGTACATCGAAGGAATACTGGGACAGCAAGTTCGGCAAATATCAGCTGACCGGCGGGGTGGGTTACACCATGGGCAAATTTGACGCCAATCTCAGCGGCAGCTTCCTGGGCGACCGCGTCCGTACCCCGTCGTCTGCGCATTCTTATGATGAGCGGCCTTATTTCCTGACGACGCTGACTGCAAACTACAAACCAGACAAGCATAACGATATCAGCCTGGTGATTGATAACCTGCTGAACCGCGACGATGTCATCAGCCACAGCTCGTCAGCATACTACGCAACGCCTTGCAACTTCCTTCTGGAATACAAATACAGATTCTGATGTTTCGCCAATTATTGATGAGGGGGGAGAAAGAATATCTCTCCCCTTTTGTGGTTTTTCTGCGTCATAGGGGTATGGGTTTTTCAGGTGGTTCAATGCGTTTCGTGTGTATCCTGTTTGCGGTACTGTTTCTTGTCCGGCCTGCGTTGGCAGCCTGCAGACTGAATGCAGTCTTCCCTTACAGCATGGAGCATCGGAAAATCGAACAGGTACAGGGGCTGGGTACGGTGCCGCTCTATCTGGATCTGGTCTGTACGGATGATCCGGAAGAGCAGACCGCCGCCCTTTCGGTTACGGTGCCGGAAGGATTCGAGCTGCTTCCCAAAGAAGGATGGCGGATTGCCCCGGACCGGCGCAGGGGCCGGTGTATCTGGCACATGGCTGCCGGGTATGGCCGCGCTTTCGATTTGCTGTATGTCAGGGCATTGGAAGGGACGGCGGCGGGGAATAAGGAAATCCAGGTCCATCTTTCCCTGACAGGAACCGGACCGGCAGGGACAAGCCGTACAGTGCCGTTCCGATACTTGCCGGATGGTGGGAAAGAAGAATCCGGGGAAACGTCGGCGGCCGGTGGTGCCTCCTCCTTGGCGGAAAGGCGTACAGCGGCACCTGGAACCGGAACAAGGAAGGGGGACCGCTTCCACTGGTATATCCAGTCTGTCACACTGCCGGTGGACAATCAGGGAAACCGGGACGACCGTTCGCCGGAAGGCGTTCTGTATGTCCGGGATACGTTATGGGAGAATTTCCGCAACCGTATGACGGGGGAAAGGAACAATGGCTATGGCGTCATTTTTTCCCATCCGGCGGCCTATTTCCTGCTGGATATGCGGAATCCACAGCAGGATGTCCGGCTGCTCCGGGTCCGTGCCCGTTTGTTTGATAAAGACGGGCGTCCGGTTCCGGGGCTGGTGACGGCGGGGCGTTCGGATCACGAATCCGGTGAAGGCTGGGCCGGTGAAACCGGAACCGGGGAGGGGACGGCGGCGCTCATTTCCCTGGACGGCCGTAAAATGCAGGCCTTCATCCTGCCCTTGTATGTCGATCCCCTGCAGGCGCTGGAAGGGGAGTACCGCCTGCGGCTGACGGTCGAAGGCAATGGACAACAAAAGGGGATGGAAATTCCCGTGATCCTGGATAAAGAACACAGCCTGGGCCTGCTGTCTGTCGGAGTTTCCTTTGCCTGCCTGTTGCTGG
The DNA here is from genome assembly GCA_900316935.1 of uncultured Selenomonadales bacterium. Lineage (GTDB taxonomy): Bacteria > Bacillota > Negativicutes > Acidaminococcales > Acidaminococcaceae > Succiniclasticum. The sequence goes on along the minus strand of ONEW01000006.1, from coordinate 44,260 downwards.
CCATTCTTTATCTGCGGGATATGATGGATTGCATCCGGACCATCGGCGCCAGAGGTGCCATTACGGCTGCCTTGTTTGCCGCCGTATCGTTCGGCGGAGTCACGGTGCCGGCGACGCTTTTAGGGGATGTCGTCCATGCCCTGCTGGGCCCTTTTTCCACGTTTTTTACCGGCCTTCTGAGCGGCGTGATGCAATATCTCCTGCTGCTGGCACTCCTGATGCTGTATCGGAAACCAGGCGTGACGGCCCTGCTGTTTCTGCTGAAGTTCTTTTTGAACGGAATCTTTTTCGGCCGCTTTACCCCGCTGGGGATCCTGAGCACGGCCGTCTACATCGCTGTCTTGGAAACGGTGCTGCGCTGCAGCGGTTTCTACCGTACGGAAAGGATGGACAGGGGACATATGCTGGCGGTGGTCATCCTTTTAGGGATGGGCGATGCCCTCATCGGGTTTATCAATCTGGAACAGATGATGTTCTTTTACCGCTTGTATTATGCGGATTGGTACATCATCCTCTATATGCTTGTCAACGGTGTGCTGTACAGCAGCATCGGCGGCTGGCTGGGATACCGTACCGGGGAAAAATTGCAGCAGATTGCCGGGGAATGAGCATAGTGGAAAAGAGGAATCAGGAAATGCAACAAATGCATCATCCGTGTACTGCCGAAAGGCGCCCGATGCTGGAATTACGCGACGTCTCGTTCCGTTACAAAGGGCGGCATAGCGATACGTTGCGCCATGTCGGCCTGTCTCTGGAATCCGGGGAAATGCTCCTCCTGGCCGGCCGCAGCGGCTGTGGCAAATCGACCCTCATCAAGGTCATCAGCGGCCTTGTGTCGGGAGAGGGACAGGAACGTCGGGAAGGGACCGTCCTTTGGAATGGCGAGGATATGGCGGACTGGCCTCCGGAAAAGATCGGCCTGTTGGCCGGTACGGTCTACCAGACCCCGGATGACCAGCTTTTTGCCATGACGGTAGAGGATGAGGCAGGCTTTGCCTTGGAAAATCAGGGAGAGGCGCCAGAGGCCGTCCACGACCAGGTGGAAGAGATTCTCGGACTGACAGGCCTGGCGGGTCTGGAAAAGCGGGGGATTCACCAGCTTTCCGGCGGCCAACGCCAACGGATGGCCCTGGCTTCCGTCTTGATCGGCAAACCGCGTCTGCTCATTTTGGATGAACCGGTAAGCCAGATGGATCCCCGGGGCGTTCAGGACTTTATGGAACTTTTGCTCCGTCTTAACCGGGAAGAGGGAATCGCCATCCTGATGATAGAGCACCGCGTCAACGAGCTGGCCTGCTATTTCCACCGCCTGGCAATCATGAGGGAAGGGCGCATTGTGTACGACGGTCCTCTTCAGGCTGCCTGGGCGTTCCTGACCGGCCGCGAAAACCTAGGTCTCCGGGAGCCGCAGTGCGTCAAGCTGGGGCGGGTCCTGGGGCTGCCGGAACTTTCCTCGGATGTGGCACAGACCGTGCTGCAAATCAAGACGTACTGCCGTCCGGTGCCGGCGGTGGAAGCGGAGCGGTCAGGGGGTGCAGGAAAACACCAGTCTTCCTCCCGCCCGGGCGGGAAAACGGGAGAGACGGGCCGGAACGGGAGACCCCTGGTGGAGGCAGAGAAAGTCTGCTTCCGGTATCCGGGAACGACGGAAGATGTGTTGAAAGAGGTTTCCTTTTCCCTGAACGCAGGGGAAATCATTGCGTTGATGGGTTGCAACGGGGCAGGCAAATCCACGTTGCTCAACCTGCTGGGGGGATTGACCGGACCCTCGGCAGGGCGGCTGTTGTTCGAAGGGGGGCCCCTGGCCCGGCAGCGGGGTTCCACAGGCTATCTGCTGCAGGAACCGGACCTGATGCTTCTCGCCGGTACTGTTTGGGAAGAGCTGAAATGGAAAAACGATACGCTGACGGATGCGGAAGCGGAAGCCCTGCTGCAGCGGCTTCATCTGGAGCCATGTCGGGATGATTTTCCGCTGGCGCTCAGCAAGGGACAGCGGTTGCGCACCGTGCTGGGTTCCTTTTTTGCCTGGCGGCCGAAGCTGCTCCTTTTGGACGAGCCGACGACAGGGCAGGACGAAGCCAGCCTGCAGGAAATTGCGGCCCTGCTCAGCCACTACAGGGATCATGGCGGCACGGTGCTGCTGTGCACCCACGACGTGGAGCTTGCATCCTGTCTGGCGGATCATGTCCTGCTTTTGAACCAGGGGCGTGTGCTGGCCTACGGTACGGTTTTCGACGTCCTGTCGCGGCGGGACCTGCTTGCGGCAGGCGGACTCGTGGCGCCGCCGGTTCTCGCCGTGTCCGGGGCCTTGGGGATTCCGCCCTGCATTACCGTGGAGGAGGTGTGTCATTGTGTCGGTCCGGCAACTCTGGGAAGGAACTGATGCCAAACCGTGGATCCGGAATCTGAACGGCCGCACGAAACTGGTCTTTTTGTTTCTTTATGCCGTCCTGATGATCACCATTGACAATCCCCGCACGTTGTACATCCTGTTCCTTTTTACACTCCTGCTCCATGGCCTGGCCGGCACCTCCCTTTCCAAGTGGCGGGTCCTCATCCTCCTGATTTTACTGGGCCTTTGGGGTTCCATGCTGAGTCAGGCCCTGTTCTTCGCCAGGACGCCGAGGACGCCCCTCCTCGTCCTGATTGCGCCGGGGACACCGTTTTTAGGGACGCTGACAGGGGGGCTTTCTGTTTACCGCGAAGGCATCCTTTACGGCGCCGTCCAAGGGTTGCGTACCGTCAGCATGCTTTCCCTGGGAATGCTGGTCTGCTGGACCAGTGACCCGCGGCAGCTCCTGAACGGACTGCTGGCCTGGCACCTGTCTCCCCAGATTGCTTTCATGCTTGTGACGGCCATCCGGTTTCTGCCTGTCCTGGCATCGGAAACAGAGGAGATCCTGATTGCCCTGCGGCTGCGTGACCAGAAGGCAAAGGGCCCCTTTACAGGAATCCGTCATCTTCCCTATGTGGCCAAGCCGCTTTTGGCCCGCTGCCTGCGCCGCTCCCAGACACTGGCTCTTTCTGTCGTAAGCCGGGGTTCCTTTTCGGAAAAGGCGGCCCGGCGGCGCCAGCAGTGGGATGGAAGGGAACGCTGGCTCTGCCTGCTGTTCCTTCTGGCCACGCTGGCCGTCGTCTTCAGCAAAATCAGTTTCCTTTTGTCCGAGCAGGGACTGTACGCCGGTCCGCTGCGCGGTTTTTATGATTTTTCGAGTCTCTATCTGTAAGGCGGGGGGGGTGCCATCCATGAAGCATATGAAAGACATCATCCTGGCCACCGCTTTTCTGGCTTCGTGCCTCTGTCTTTTCTGGCTGACGGGGAACCGTACACCCTGGGTATTGCGGGACAACGGCAAGGAAGACGGAATTACGGCCTACCTGGGCGATGTTCCGGTGCAGAACTACAACCGCATGGGATTCACCGGAGCCCGGATTGCCTATGCAAAAAAAGCGGACGCCTGGCTTGTCGGAACGGACCGGGGCGAGCTGCTTCTGTTCGACCGGCAGGGCCGGCAGCGCTGGAAGCGTTCCCTGGGTAGCGGGCGGCTTGTCTCCCTGACTGTTTCTCCGGAAGGGGATACGGCATACGTCGGGGAATCCAGCGCAGACGGCTTTTATTACGCCCTCTCCGTTCGGACGGGAGATATCCGGTACCGGTATAAAGGGGCGGACCTGATTGGAACCGACCCTTCCAACCGGTCGTTTCCGGCCGCGGTACATATTGCAGTGGATGGCGAGGAAAACCAGTACGTCAATTTCTACCGTTTCCTTATCGACAGCGCCGGAAACCGCAGTTATACGGGCCGCATGGTTTCCCTGGACAAGTCCGGCCGGCAGCGCTGGGCATTTCCGGAGCAGGAAGCCATAGACAGCTGGATCAACTGGTGCGATGTCAGTCCCGCAGGGGAGCGCGTTGTGCTGGCGACGTCGGCCTACGATTTCCGGCCGGAAATGAAGTATAAGGACACGCTGTATTTTCTGGACAAGAAGACGGGACGGTTGTTGGATTCAGTGTTTATCGAGCCGGTTCCCCCTTTTGACAACACGGTGATGCGCTGCAGCCCGAACTTTGGTGCGGACGGGAAGCACCTGGCCGGCATGGCCAGTGATGGCCGTGCCTTCTATCTGGATGATACGGGCAAGGTCCTCTGGGGGCGGTTTTTGTCAAAACCTGCCAAGGTGGACGGATCCTGGCTCAATGCGTCCGGACGGGACGGCTACATTCTGCCGGAAGGCGTGTTCTTTACGACCATCAACACATTTAACCGGGAAAACTGGCAGCTGCCGACGCCGGTCACCCATCCCAGCGACAACAGCCTGTTTGCTTTTTCCCCGGAAGGCAGGTTCCTGTATCAGGTCCGGGCCGGAGGAACCATGGCTGCCCTGGCCTTTGCCCAGGGCGTGGCTGCCGTTGCCATCGGCCGCAACGTGCGGACCCGTGATTACAAGGTCCATGGCGCGCAGATCCTCCGCCTGCGGGATGGGAAAGTGCTTGCCTCCTTTACGACGGAAGGGCCTTGTGAAGCGGTGGGTATCAGCGCCGACGGCCGGCAGATGGCTGCCGTCGAGGCACCGGCCCTGACACCGGAGGGACGCATTCTTGGCGCCTATCGGTTGCATCTGTGGAATTGGTGAAGAGGAAATCACAGTAAGGCGGATACATCATCATGAAATACGCAGGAATTTTAGTGGATTTTCAGGAGGACGTTGTGAAAAAAGTTTTATCGTTACTGATTTTGTGCACTCTGTTTTATATGAATCCGGCTGCTGCGGCACAGAAAACGGAACCGGTCCCGGAAAAACCGGTGGACTGGAGCATCAGCATGAATGCCGATGGAGCGGATCAGGCCCCTCAAGGGCCGCAATGGTCCCTCATCCTGGAAAACGATATCGGAATCTACGCATACGATATGGGATCCCTTGCCTTTGGGGCGGGCAACGGCAGGGAAGACCGGAACCTGGTACAGACTACGGTGAAGACGGTCTTTACCAATAAAGACCTGGTCAGGAAGATGGACAAAAAGTTCGCTAAAAAGCTGGTAACAAAGGAGAAGACCCAGTACTGCCTGTTGCAGATGGAATTCCACTTGGCGGAAAAGACCTATACGGTTCAGCAAATGGATGTATACGGCAGCAAAGGGACTTTGCTGGATACGAAGGAAGGCGAAGGGAAATGGCTGCCTGTACCGGAAAATTCTTTCGCCGAAGCGATGTTGGAGATTTGTGCCCGGGCTGCTGCGGCAACTCCTGCAAAGGGACCTTGATTTTTTGCGCAAGACAAGAAGGCCGGCTGCTGTGCCTGCTATTGCACGGTGGACGGTCTTTTTTTATGGCTGGAAATATGGTATGATTTATCATAGTAAATATGTAGGGAAAGTAAATATGCAGGAAAATCAAGCTTTGGGACCCGTTCCGGAGGTCCCTGTGTCGGGAGGTGGCCTGTTTGTTAGGGGCGATAATCGGTGATGTGGCAGGGTCCCGCTTTGAGTGGGACAACCACCGTGACAAAGAGTTCGAATTGTTTGCTTTCGGGTGTGAGCCGACGGATGACAGCATCATGACGCTGGCGGTGGCCAGGGCCCTGCTGGAAACGCGGGAAGACCGTTCGCGGCTGGTACCCTGCGTCATCCGGCAGATGCAGCACATGGGCCGCCGCTATCCGAACGCGGGCTACGGGGCCCGTTTCGGGCAGTGGCTCGATGCACGGGATCCCAAACCGTACAACAGTTACGGCAACGGGGCCGCCATGCGGATCAGCGCCTGTGCCCAGGCGGCAGCGTCCCTGGCGGAGGCAAAGCAGCTGGCGGCGGACGTGACCGCTGTGACACACAACCATCCGGAGGGGATGAAGGGGGCGGAAGCCGTTACCGTTGCCATCTTCCTGGCCCGGGAAGGGAAGCCGAAGGAGGAAATCCGCAAGGCTGTCGAAGACGGGTATTACAAGCTGGATTTCAAACTGGACGATATCCGGGACTCCTATCAGTTTGACGAAACCTGCCAGGGGTCCGTGCCCCAGGCGCTGGAGGCCTTTTTTGAGGGAACCGGCTTCGAGGACACCATCCGCAATGCTATCTCCATCGGCGGCGACAGCGACACCATCGCGGCCATCGCGGGCAGTGTGGCCGAGGCGTACTACGGCGTGCCCGAAGCGGTACGGCAGGCGGTCCTGCCGTACCTGGACACGGAGATGCGGCGCATCGTGGCGGATTTTGAGGCGGCCTATCCTTTGCGGAACTCCCGGTAAGGGTACATCGGCCTGGTGAAACGGAGGAATTGTATGTATATGAAGAGGTGTTGGAAAGTGCTGGCACTGGCGGCCGTGTTCTGGACGACCGTGACCATGTCGGCCTATACGCCTTATGAGACGGGCAGCCGCCGGACGGCGAGCGGCGCGGACGCAGTGGAGGGCTATACGTGCGCGGCCAATTTCGTGCCCATCGGCAGCCTGATCATCTACAACGGCGTCACGTACCATGTGCAGGACCGGATGAACCCGTCCCACAACCGCCACGTGGACATCTTTATGGAATCCCATGCGCGGGCACTGGAGTTCGGCCGGTTCCAGGCCGAAGTGCAGGTCATTACGCCCTGAGGCGCGGCGGGAGGAACGGAATGGCACATTGCCGGTGGATTTTCCAATGGGAAATCCACCCCGGTTCTGTTATGTTTTGAACAGAAAAAGAGGGAAATCGGCGTATGTTTCATGAATGCATATCTTTTTTGTAAAACCCTTTGACATTTCCCGGAATAGGCCTTAACATTGTAACAAGTTACTCATCACTGTAATTCAGCAGACTTAATCCGGTTTGCTATATTTTGCCTTGTTGTGGTGCAAAACGGACGGATCTGCGGGAATTACCAACCAATTTTTATACCTACTAACAAGGAGGAAACACATCATGCAATTCAAAAAGGCAATCGTATCTCTCGCAGCACTGTCTCTTCTCGCCCTGGGCGTCGCCGGATGCGGCGGCGGGGACAAAAAGGCGGAGGCGCCGAAGGACAATGGCAAGAAGGTCGTCCTGAAGGTCGGCGCGACGCCGGTGCCCCATGCGGAAATCCTGAACTTCGTCAAACCGCAGCTCGCCAAGGAGGGCGTGGACCTGCAGATTGTGGAGTTCACGGATTACGTGAAGCCGAACCTGTCCCTGGCAGACAAGGAGCTGGACGCCAACTATTTCCAGCATATTCCGTATCTGGAGAAGTTCGCCAAGGACCGCAACATGAAGCTGGTGGTCCTGACCAAGGTCCACATTGAGCCCATGGGCGTGTATTCCCGCAAGATCAAGGACTTGAAGGATGTCAAGGACGGAGCCAGGGTCGGCATCCCGAATGACCCGACCAACGGCGGCCGCGCGCTGGTACTCCTGGAAAAGGCCGGTCTCCTGAAGCTGAAGGAGGGCAAGGACATTACGGCGACGAAACAGGATATCGTTTCCAATCCGAAACACCTGGACATCGTGGAAGCCGAAGCGGCTATGCTGCCCCGTTCCCTGGATGATTGCGACATCGCCGTCATCAACTCCAACTTCGCCATGGAAGCCAAGCTGAATCCCGTCAAGGACTCCCTGTTCATTGAAAAGGATTCGCCGTATGCCAACGTCGTAGCCATCCGCGAAGGCGATGACAAGCGTCCGGAACTGCAGAAACTGGCGAAGGCCCTGACGACTCCGGAAGTGAAGAAATTTATCGAAGACAAGTACAAAGGTGCCGTTGTGCCGGCGTTCTGAGGTATAAAAAACTGCCTGTCCCATTTAGTTGGGACAGGCTTTTTGTTTGCGCCGGAGGGCTTATTTTTCCGATTCGTGGTTATACCATTTCGGGTCACTGAAATATTCCTTCGTCTTGGCACGGACCTGTGGCCAGAGGATAGCGAGGGCAATCATGTTCGGGATGACGACGAGGCCCATGGCTACGTCCTGCAGGCTCCAGACGACGGTGATCTTTGTGGTGGCGCCGACGATGCACAGGAACGGGAAGATGTAGCGGACCTTGCTCGTGACAGATTCCCCGAAGGCGTAGGTGAAGCTCTTGGCGGCGTTCCACCACTGGCCCATAAGGGTCGTGAAGCAGAAGATCAGGAGGGCGAAGGTGCCGGCATGTTTCAGCGGCGCCCAGACCGTACCGAAGGATTCCAGCGCCATGACCGTTGCCGGATGGCCGGAGGTGTACATCCCCGTGGTGCCGACGACCAGGGCCGTGATGGAGCAGATGATGATGGTGTCGATAAAGACTTCGGCAACGCCTGTGATGCCTTCGTCGACGGGGTGCGGCACGATGGAGCAGCCGTGTGCGAACGGTGCCGTGCCTTCGCCGGCTTCATTGGAGTACATGCCGCGGGAAATGCCGTACTGCATGGCTTTGGCGATGACATAACCGCCGGTGCCGCCGGCCGCGGCGTCAAAGGACCAGGCCTGTGTGAAGATGGTGTAGATGACGTTCGGCAGTTCCGTGATGTTGAGCAGGATGACGATGATGCCGATGACGATGTAGAAGATCGACATGGCAGGAACCAGATTCATGGCGATGTTGGCCAGGCGTTTCAGGCCGCCCAGGGTGATGGACATGAGCAGCACGATGAGCACGATGCCCGTCAGGTAGGTCGGTACGCCGTAGTTGCTGTTCAGGATGCCGGCGATGGTGTTGGACTGGACCAGGTTGGCGCCCATCATCTTGATGCACATGAGGATGGCGATGACCACGCCCAGCCAGGGAAGCTTCAGACCGTCGCGGATGTAGTACATGGGACCGGAGAGCAGGTTGCCCTGCCCGTCTTTGCCACGGTACAGCTGCGACAGGACGATTTCGCCGTATTTCAGGGCTTCGCCGAAGAAGGCGGCGACCCACATCCAGAAGACGGCGCCCATGCCGCCGGAGACGATGGCCGTGGCGACACCGACGACGTTGCCGCCGCCCACGTTGCCGGCCAGGGTGACCATCATGGCCTTGAAGGTCGAAATGGAGCCGCTGCCCTTATCGACCTTGCGGGTCTTGAAGGCGTCCACCAGGGTCCGTTTCATGATGAATTTGAAGTGGCGGATCTGGATGAATCCGTTCGTGACGGTGTACAGGATACCCAGGGCGAGCAGTACGAAGACAAGCCAGCGGCCCCAGAGCCAGGAGTTGATGAAGGCAAGGATTTGTTCCAGTGAATCTAACATTATGCTTCTCCTTTCAATACGCGGGTGACCATGTCGGGAAAGTTGCCGATGACGATGTCGATTCCCTTTTGCAGCATGTCGCGCGCTGCTTCTTCTGTGTTGACCGTAAAGGTGTTGATGCGCAGGTGGTGGGCCTTCAGGTCGGCCACCACGGCATCGCTCAGGCTGCCCCAGTAGGGATGGTAGCACTGCACGCCGAGTCCCTCCGCATAAGCGCCCGGGCTGTATACCCAGGATTCTTCGAGCAGGCCGTACACCAGGTCCGGCGCCAGTGACTGCATGCGTTTGACACTGTAATGGTTGAAGCTGGAAATGATGACTTTCTGTTCCAGATGGTATTTGCGGATGAGGCCGAGGACCTTGTGTTCCAGGTCCGGGTAGTCATAGACCCCGTTCTTCAATTCGATGTTGGTGCCCGCCGGCTGTTCAGCGGCCCATTCGCAATACTCCTCAAAACTGGGGATGCGGTGTACCTGCCCGGCTTCCTTGAATTGGTACGATGCATCGAGCTGCCTGATTTCCGCCAGCGAAAAGTCCCGTACAAATCCCGTTCCGTCCGTTGTGCGGTCCACCCGTTCGTCGTGGATGACGACCATTTCGCCGTCCCGCGTGAGCTGGACGTCGAGTTCTACGCCGTCCGCCCCCGCTTCCAGGGCTTTGCAGAAAGCGGCCATGGTGTTTTCCGGATACCGGCCGCTGAAGCCCCTGTGCCCGTAGTTCAGCATAAAGTTTCCTCCTGTTCCTCTTCTATAAAATTCACGTAAAATATGTCAACTGTTTGTGTAAAACTGTGAAAATTACAGAAGCAATTATAGCACCGGAACGTCTTCTCCGCCAGACTTTTTTGGCGGCAGGAAAAAGGGCGGGCCATGCCGTTGGAAAAACGCCGGGAGCGAGGCGGGGGGGATGCTGCGGCAAAACGGAAAAACGTTTACGGAAACATATGTTCGTGTTATAATGGAAACAGATGCGGGAAACCGGCAGGCAGGGAGGGAACGTTATGGATGTGATGGAGAAGCTGAAGATTCTGGCGGACGCGGCGAAATACGATGCGGCGTGCACGTCCAGCGGCGTCGACCGCAAGGGAGGCGGAACCGCCATGGGTTCGTCACGGGCTTGCGGCATCTGTCACAGTTTTGCCGGGGACGGCCGCTGCATCAGCCTCCTCAAGGTTCTGCTGACCAACCGCTGCTGTTACGATTGCGAATATTGCGTAAACCGCCGCTCCCACGTGGTGGAACGGGCAGCCTTCGAACCGCGGGAACTGGCGGACCTGACCTGGCAGTTCTACCGGCGCAACTACATCGAGGGCCTGTTCCTCAGCTCCGCCGTATGGCGTTCGCCGGACCATACGTGCGAGCAGATGCTGCACGTCCTGGAATTGCTGCGCCGCGGGTACGGGTTCGGCGGCTATATCCACGTCAAAGTCATTCCCGGTGCGGATCCGCTGCTTATTGAAAAGATGGGTTTCCTGGCGGACCGCATCAGCGTCAATATCGAGCTGCCGTCGGCGGCCAGCCTGCAGAAGCTGGCACCGGACAAGCACAAGGAAAACCTGTTGGGGCCCATGCGGCAGATCCGCAACCTGGTGGCGGAAAACCAGAGCGGATACGGCCGCTTCCGGGGCATCCAGCCCGTAGGAAACAATGCGGCAGGCCTTCTGCACGGCAAGCGGACCGGCCAAGGCGGTGCGGTGCCCGTACAGGGCGTCACCCTGCCCGCGCGGACGCGGCGCCGGCGCGGCAAGGCGCCGCAGTTCGCCCCGGCGGGACAGAGCACGCAGATGATCATCGGCGCGAGCCCCGAATCGGACCGGCAGATCCTGCGGCTGACGGAACAGCTGTATCATGCCTACGACCTGAAACGCGTCTTTTATTCCGCCTACGTGCCGGTCTTGGACAGCGACCTGCTGCCCGCTGCAGACACACCGCCGCCGTTATGGCGCGAACACCGCCTGTACCAGGCGAACTGGCTCCTGCGCTTTTACGGCTTCCGGGCCGACGAGCTGCTGACCGAAACGGACCCGCAGCTCCATCCCTACCTGGATCCCAAGTGCCGCTGGGCCCTCCGCCACCCGGAGTTCTTCCCGCTCGAAGTGAACCGGGCAGCGTACGATGCCCTTCTGCGTGTACCGGGCCTGGGGGTGGAAAGCGCGTTGCGCATCGTGCGGGCCCGCAAGTTCGCAGCCCTGTCCTGGGACGGGTTGAAGAACATCGGCATCGTGCTGAAACGGGCGCGCTACTTCCTCGTCTGCAACGGGAAGCGGTATCCGCATTTGTCACGGGACCGGGAAGGGTTCCTGGCCGATATGATGTCCGCCCGGGAGCGAATCCTTTTCCAGAAACGGGAGAAGGACATCTTCCAGCCGTCGCTGTTCGACGAGACCGGTCTCCCGGCGGATGGGTCCGTGCCACGCCTCACGGACCCTCAGAAGGAGGAATTGGCCGCCTTGCCGATTCCCCTATGGGATTGAAACGAAGATTTTGGGAGGATGCGATGTCGGACCGCAGCTTCATATTAAAGGAACATGATAAGACGCAGGCTGTGCGCAGGAACCGGCAGGCGCCGCTGCCGCCCTGCGTCCCCGGACTGCACTATGTCTACGACGGGACCTGGGAGGGGTGGCTCTGCTGCGTGTTCCACAGTTATGTGGACAGCGAGATTCCCGAACGGATTACGGGACCCGGCCGGACGGACGGTACCGGGCTGTTCGGCAGCCGGGAAATCGGAACGGATGCGGCACAGGCGTCCCGTGTCCTGACCGGGATGCAGGAGAAACTGGGCGCGTCCTTCGTGCAGACCTTGCAGCGGGCCTTTCTGACCTGTCTGACGGACCGGGAATGGTATATGCTGCTCGTGGTCCGCAAGGCGTTCCGCTATGGCACGCAGGTGCTGTATTACGAGGACGACGAGGCGGTGCACCGGCTCCGCGGCGCCCTGACGCGGCTCGGCAGCGAGATCGACAAGTGGTGGGGCTTTGTGCGCTTCAGCGACATCCACGGCGTCCTGGTGTCCGTCATCGGGCCGAAAAACTGCCTGCTGCCCTTTCTGGCGCCCCATTTCTGTGACCGTTACCCTAACGAGCGGTTCCTGATTTTCGACGAGGTACATCATATGGCCCTGGTGTACCGGCCGGGCGAGGCGGCCATCGTCCCCATGGACCGCTTCCGTATGGCGGATTCGGGACCGGAAGAAGTCCATTACCGCTCCCTGTGGAAACAGTATTACGAGGCCATCGAAATCCGTCCGCGGCATAATGAGGCGTGCCGCATGACCCACATGCCGAAGCGCTATTGGAAGTATTTGACGGAATTTATGACTACGGCACATATTGCGGCTTTGCCCCAAAAGTAATACAATCAAGATATGATTTAATCGCCTGATTAAACCGGCGTGTCCACGCGCTGTCTTGAGGACGGACCTTCCGTCCTGTCTATAGGAAGGAATATAGTATGGTATGGTTCCATCATAAAATCCGTGATTTTTTCCGGGGCCGCGGTATGCGGAACGGCCTCAAGGTGCTGTTTTGCGCTGCCGTGGCCTTCGCCATCGCGTTCTTCATTCTGGTCGAGCTGGCGAGCCGCGGCATTGCCTTCATCTTCAACCAGCAGATGGCGAAACAGGATATGCTGCGCGGCACTGTGACAGTGGAACAGGTCTACATGGACCTGCTGGGCCACGTCAAATTCGTGGGCCTGGTCTGGAAAGACACGAACGGGGAAACCATTTTGGAGGCCCCTGATGGCAGCTTCAAGCTGCGTCTGTGGGATGTGGTGACGCGGAACTTCAAATCGACGACGGTGCAGCAGCTGACGCTGAACAGGGCCCGTGTCGCCGTACGTTTCACACGGGATATGGATGTCGATTTCGTGCGCATCAAAGATCCGGATGAGGCGTCCGGCCCGAAAAAGAAGAAGGAACGCAAGACCTTCGAACAGCGCGTACGCAACTTCAACCGGGACAACCGCAAAATCCGCGCGAATGTCGTCCTGGACGACTGCGAGGTCGAAGTGAGGTATCTGCGCCGGGATTATGTGCTCAACAATGTCAATCTGGAGATGGACATCGATACGGCGGACAAGACGAAGCTGACCCTCACGTGCGGCGAGTTCGGCGGCACCATGGTCGGCGGCGGCATGACCATCGACGGCATAGTGGACTTCGCTCCCGAGATTCCCGAGATGGACATCGATTTCGCGGTTCGCGGCGTCGATCCCTCCTCCCTGGGGTTCGGCATGAACATCCACGATAAGATGACCCTGGTGGCCAAGGCCCTGGGTCCGGTCACGCGGCCGACGGCGACGGGCACGGTGCGTATGGACGAACTCAATATTCCGCCCATGGAATTCCGGAACGTCATCGGCGATATCAGCTATCAAAGCGGCGAAGTGACCTTCACCAACGTGACGGCCAATGTCTTCAACGGCGCTTTGAAGGCCCGCGGCTGGTACGATGTGGATACGCGGAAGTACAAGATCTACGGCCACGGGACGGATCTGGATACGCGCATCGCCCTGAAGGACATCAACTTCTATTGCCTCGTCGCACTGGACATGGCACTCGAATGCGACGGCAATCCGCGCAACACATTAACCTACGGCATCTTCAAATCGGGGCCGGGCCGCTATTCCGTCGTGCCCTTTGAATATCTGTCGGGCCGTTTCAGCAACCAGCACCGCAAGCTCGATTTTTACGATGTCGTCATCGCCATGCCCTTGGGACAGGTTAAGACCGATGTCCTGCGCATCCACAACGGCAAAATGATGCTGGACTATGTGACCCTGGTGGATCCGACAACGGGACGCAAATCGGAAGTCGTCCGCCGGGATATGCAGGAAGGCAATCCGGCCGGCATCAGGGAGAACATCGAACGCATCAGGAAATCGCTGAAATACATGAAGGGGGAAGCCTGAAGGAGCTGCGGAAGCAGCGGGAATTTTAAGGAGGAAAGGAATGGGAAAACTGGTTCTGTACTGCATCCCTGCCGGTGGCAGCGGCACGGACCTGCTGCTGGCGGAGGCTGCCCGGAAAGAGTATGGTACCACCTTGTTCGTGGCCTCGTCCCGCGAACTGGTCAACAAGGCGCGCGAACACCATGTCAACGCAGCCAATTTCGAATACTTGGTCAACGAGGTGCTGCGGCGCCTGGGGCCGGAAAAGGGACAGCGGCAGCTGATCAGCCGCAAGACGCAGGAACTGATTGTGGAAAAACTGCTGGCGGAGCTGCTGCGGCAGGAGGATGGAAAAGCAGCCTGTTTCAAGGCCCTGGCCGGGGAAAAGAGCTTTCTGGCGGCCCTGGTGTCCCTGATCAGCCAATTGGGGCGGGCCCATGTGACGCGGGAACAGTTGCAGGCTGCCTTCGGGAACTGGGATGCGAAGGGCGGAACAGGCTTGCCGCGGCCCCGGGAACTGCGCAGCAAGGATGACGCCGTCTGCGCCGTTTATGAGGCGTACTGCGCGTACATGGAGGGAAAACATGGCAAGCACGGGGAAATGCGCCTGTATGACCTGGAAATGCTTTACGGGGAAGCGCTCGCCGTGCTCCGGTCGTTGACGGAAGCGGAAGCAGCGGAGAAGCTGCCCTGGAAAGATATCTGCTTTGCCGGGTTCTATCAGTTCGACGGCCTTTCCCGGGAGATCATCCTGGCCCTTCGGCGGTGGTGCAACGTCGTTGTCGCCCTTCCGGGCGAACGGGTGGCGGCCGGTGAAGACTATCGCCGCAGCGTCTTTGCAGCTGCAGAGGACACCTTTGCGGATCTGAGCGGCAAAAGCGATTTTCTGGAATACGTGACGGCGCTCCAGGGCGGTCGTGAACCGGCCCTGGATTTTCTGCTGCGGAATTTCCGCCGCCCTCTCCGGGACAGCGAAAAGGTTCCCGGCGGCGGTGTTCTCCGGATCTGGAAGGCTGCCGACGCCCTGACGGAACTGCGGCTGGTGCTGCGTGATGTGAAGCGGTCCATTCTGGCCGGCACGGAACCGCGGCAGATTGCCATCGTCGTACGCCGGCTGGCGGCGTACGGCGGCTTGCGCCGGGGGTGCGATGCCTACGGTATTCCGGCGCGTTTTCCGGAAACAGCGGCTCTGGCGGCCTCTCCTGTCCTGAATTACGCCAAGGCATTTCTGGCCGGCCTGGATGGTACGGGGCGCAGACAGGCGGAGGCCTTGGCACGGTTCCTGCTCCTGCCTGTTCAAAAATTGATGTGGAATGTTAACACGGAAACTGTGAAAGAGAGCCTCCGGACCCGCTACGAAACGGATGCCGCCGCCTTATTTGCTGCCGCGGTGCTGCCGGACGAGGCGGAATGGCTCCGTACCTGCTGGCAGGATGGGCAGTCTGTCCGGACGGTGGAAGCATACTGCGACCTGATCCGCAGACTGTGCGACGAGCGACGCTGGCTGCCCCGGGCCGGCCGGTTATATAAAGAAGGCGGAATCACACTGGAAGCGTTCCAGAACCTGACCGGCGGATGCCGGGCCATAGGGGAGGCGCTGGACCATATCCGGAACGATTACGACAGCTGCGGAAGCATACAGCGGAAGATGGCGCCAGCGGAATTTTCGGCTTTGCTGGCAGAAACGGCGACCGAACTGCAGATCACGCTGCAAAGCGGGAAAAAGGACGGCGTCGTCATCCTGGAGGCATCGAACCTGGAAGAACAGGCCTATGACAAGGTCTATGTCCTGGGCATGCTGGAAGGCGTGTTTCCTTACACAAAGCAGGAAAATTGGATCTACAGCGACCAGGAACGGCTGGACCTGAAGGCGATGGGCATCGATCTGCCCGGTACGGCCCAATCCTATCACGACGATGTCCATTTCTTTCTGTCAGCCTGCGCGGCGGCGCGCAAGGAACTGACCTTTATGTATTACCAGGACGACCGGCAGCCTGCGTCCCCTTACCTGGCCGAAGTGCGTGACCTTTTCACGGATTTCCCGAACCCCGGTGGAGAAATGGAGGTTCCGGATACGCCGGATGCTGCTTTGTGTCCTGCGGAACTCGCGTTGGCGGAAGCCTTGCACCGCCTCCCCGTACCGGATCTGGATCCTGCACGGGGGACCCTTTTGAACAAGGCATTGCGCGATTGTGTGAAGGCTGTCATTGGCAACGTTTTCAGCGCTACGAAACTTGAAACGTATGTCAAGTGCCCCTTCCATTTCCTGGCCCGTTATGTCTGGCAGCTGCCGGAAGAAACGGCGGTCGACGAGGAACTGGATGCGCTGGCGGTCGGTTCCCTCATCCATAAGTCGTTGCAGCTTTTCGTCGGCAAACACCTGGGGGAACTGAACCTGGATGCCGAAGGCAGAGGGTTGGACGTTACGCAGGAAGAAGCGCTGTGGCAGGAGCTGGACGGCATTTTCACGGAACAGTGCGACGCGTTGGAATGCAAGGGCAAGGTTCATGACGGGCCCTTTTGGAAAGCCCAGAAGGAAGGGCGGCGCCAGGTTCTGCAAACCTGGCTTCACGCAGAACTGCAGTACCGCGTGAAGGGGCTCCGCAAACCGACCAAAAAGGATCCTTCCAACTTTTATCTTGTGCCTGTCGGTACGGAAATTGACTTTAAGAAGCAACGGATCCCCTTGTCGACGGAGGCCGGTGACATCGAACTGGAAGGCAAGATTGACCGGGCTGATGTGACGGTTCCGCTGGACGCAGGAAGGCCGGTGCCGAAAATGATCTACCTGACGGATTACAAGACTGGTTCCGCACCGAAGACGGCGGATTTTCTGAATAGGAATCTGCAAATGCCGATCTACCTGTATGCGACAAGGGTTTTGCTGAAAGATACGGCAAAAGGCCTTTACAAAGCCGCAAGGAAGATGACCGGAACCGATCAGCCCGATATCTGCGGCGGCGGGTATTACGAGGTGAAGGCGAAGGAGAGCAGACGCACCAACCATTTCCGTTTCGGAAACTGCCAGGACATCAATCCCGGCAGCGCCAAAAGCACGGGGACTGTCTGGTCGGCGGAAGGGACAGAGGAAGCCGTCCTCGTCGCTGATTATGATACCTTGGAAAAAGAGCTCGCCAAATCGGTTGGCAATATCCTGAAAGCGATGGGGGACGGCTTGTTCCGACCTGCGCCGCAGAGCCGGTGTGACAGGTATTGCCCTGCAGCGGATATCTGCCGTTTCAAAGTGTACGGAAAAGGGGGGAATGACGATGGCACAGACTGAAAAGCCCCGACTGACGGAAGAACAGCAGAAAGCCGTCGATATCCTGGACCGGAATGTGGCGGTATCGGCCGGGGCGGGAAGCGGCAAGACGCAGGTGCTGACCAGGCGGTTCGTCCATACCTTGGAATCTGGGCTGGAGGATGCGGGGAAACGGATTTCCACCCATCAGATCCTGGCCATTACCTTTACGGAAAAGGCTGCGGCGGAAATGCGGGAGCGTATCCGCCAGCTGCTGAAGGAACGGGTTCAGAATGCCGGGAGCCCGGAAGAATCCGGATTCTGGAGGGAACGGCTGCAGGAACTGCCCCAGACCCAGATCGGCACCATCCACAGTCTTTGCAGCTCCATTCTCCGCATGAATCCCCTGGAAAGCGGCGTGGATCCGGCGTTCCGGATTTTGACGAGCCCCGATTTGGAACGGTTTCTGGCAGAGTCGTCCCGTGATTTCCTGCGGACGGAACTGGCGGGAACCCGGAAGGATCCGGACTACCGGCCGGAACTGCTGACTGCCGAATACGGGGCAGCCAGATTGACGGACCTTCTGGCCGGGGAGTTTGCCGACGGCGACCTGCCCGGCGAAACTGAGTGGGAGGACGGTCTCAGCGGGGCCCAGGGCAGGGAAAAGGAACTTTTCCTGGCATGGAAAAGGCTGCTGGAGCATTTTCATGCCTACATGGTACAGCAGAAGCGGGACCTCCATGTCCTGACCTTCAACGATTTGGAGCGGGAAGCGGTCCGCCTGTTGGAAGGCAGGGAGGCCCTGTGCCGCCGTTATGCCCGCAAATACAGGTATATCATGGTCGATGAATTCCAGGATACGAACCACTGGCAGAAATCCCTCATTTACCTGCTGGCTGGCGGCAGAGCGGATAAACTGGAGGGAAACCGGTTATTCGTCGTGGGCGATGCCAAACAGTCCATTTACCGTTTCCGCGGCGCCGATGTATCCGTCTTTGCGAAAGTCCAGAAGGATATCGTGGCGCCGGAGGACCCGGGAAAAAAGCCGCAGCCAGCGGAGAAGCGGCTGCAGGGGGAACGCATCTCCCTGGCGGTGAACTTCCGTTCCGGCGCACCCGTTTTGCGTTTCTGCAATACCTTTTTCCGGGAAGTCTTCGGACAAGCTGATGATGCGGGCGCAGATTTCATCCCTTTTGAGGAGCAGCTGCTTCCGGCCGCGCGGGACGGGGCGGGGAAGGAATCCTTCCTTCCGAAGGCTCCGCAGTTTTTCTGGGTCAAGGGCAACGTGAAGCCGGCTGTGGCCCAGCAGTGCGAAGCCGGCCTGGTGGCCCGGGAACTGAAGAGGCTCCACGGGGAGGAGCAGGTTCCTTATGAAGATATGGCCATCCTGCTGCGCAAAATGACGAATTCCGGCATGCTGGCGGAAACGCTGCGTGATGCCGGCGTGCCGGTCAAAGTGGTTGACGGCCGTAATTTCTATGACCGCCAGGATGTGCGCGACCTGATGAACCTGTTCTTCTTTGTGGCAGATCCCCATGCAGAGGGACCGCTGCTCGGACTGTTCCGGTCTCCTTATTTTGCTGTGGATGACGATGTCCTGACCGCATTGTGTCTGGACTGGCATGGTCACAGTAAAGACGGCGGCAGCGGCAGTTTGTGGGATTTCCTTACCGGAGCGCGGGAAAACGGCGGAATCCGCCGCGGAGAAAGCCTGGCGGCGTCAGTGCGGAAACTGGCACGGCTGCAGACCGGAGGCACGCTGTTGAACCTGCCGCAGTTCATGGAGCTGGTGGAACGGGAGCTGCAGCCGGAACGGGAGCTGGCTTCCCAGGAAAATGGGGCGGAAAAACTGGCGAACTATCGGAAATTCCGCAGCCTGGCGTTTGCCTTTGCAGAGGAACAGGCGGGCGCCGCCGCCGAATATGCCGAACGGCTCCGCTTCCTGCGCGACAATTATGACAAGGAAGCGTCTGCCACGGCAACGGCCGGGGACGCTGTATCCATCATGACGATCCATAAATCCAAAGGACTGGAGTTCCCTGTCGTGGTCATCCCGTTCCTGGAAACCAAGTTGCAGCATGAGGGAGATTTTGCTGCCTATCGGCACGGCAAAGGCTTCGGGTTTGAATATAAAGCGGATCCGGCTGCCAAAAATCCGGAAAAAACGGCTGTCATGGAGACCCTTTGCGAGGAGGAAGAGGCCCGGTCTGCCGCCGAGGCGGACCGCCTTCTGTACGTGGCGATGACCCGGGCGGAAAAGCGGTTGATCCTGACCGGGTTCTTTAAATTGAAGAGCAAAGGGGAACCCGCCAAACAGCCGCGCTGGGTGGAGCAGCTGCACGGATTGGGTGAAACGGCCCGGGTATGGCAGGATGGCGGGAACCCGGTCGCCCGGGTGGAAGAAAAAGATTGGGAGGCCTGGAATCAGGAACTGCAGGCAGAGCAGGCCGCCGCGGCGGAAGCAGCGGCAGAAGCCGCTCCGGCTGGTACCCAGCCGCCGGAGGCCGTCCTGGCGCCGTTGCCCGGTTACGAGGAGACGGCCATGACGGAGTTCACTCCGTCCTCCCTGCAGGATTATGGATATTGCCAGAGGCAGTACTATTACAGAAACATCGCCCGCGTCGTTCCGCTGGAGGAGGAGGCTGCAGAGACCGCAGCAGTGCCGCCGGACGGCAGTAACGGGAGCCGTGCTCCTTCGTTCCTGAAGCCCGTGGACCTGGGCCATGTGGTGCACCGCACGCTGGAGCTGATTGCCCGGGCCTGGATGGACGGGCACCAAGCCCCGGGCGAGGCGGAACGCAGGGAACTGTACCGGCAGGCTGTGCTGGAATGTGCTTCCGGTGACAGCTTCCCGGACAAATTGAAAGCTGCCGCTGCCGCCGGGGTGCCGGAGATGCTGCGGCAGTATCTTGCTGGGAACCTGTATCAGTCCTTTGCCGGCCGGCAGGTGCGGGCGGAATATCCTTTCCGCCTGCCTTTCTTCAAGGAAAACGGCCACACGTTCTATGTGACGGGCGTCATGGATGCCGTGGCTGAAACGGCGGACGGGAACGTGGAAATCGTCGACTATAAGACGGGGGAGCCGCCGCAGGATGACGGGGACGCGCCCCTCAAGCCGGGCTACGCCTGGCAGCTCGCCCTGTACTGGTTTGCCGCGGATACGCTGCTGCGGCAGCAATCCGCCCGGTGCGGCGGGAAGTCTGGTTCCCCGCACAAGGTTGTCAAAGCATCGCTGCACTACATCCGGACCGCCGAAGAGGCAGTCTTGGATTCGGAAGTAAAGAAGGACGCCTGGCTGGACGAAGTGCGCCGGCTGTGCCGCGAGATTTACGCGAAACGGACGGAACAGGATTTCCGCCGGACGGACAAGGAGCGCGCCTGCCTGCATTGTCCTTTCCGGTACATGTGCCGGGAGTCGTGAGAAAACCTGTACCTCTTTTCCTAAATATGGTACAATGAATCTGCATAAATGTAAGGAGTTGAGAACGATGAGCGTATCGGATGAAACGATGATGTTTAAAAAGAAACGGGAAAAGGCACCGGTGGCGCAGACCATCGTCGAAGTGTGCGAAGCGCTGGAGGCCCGTGGATATGATCCGAAGGACCAGCTGGCAGGGTATCTGCTGTCCGGCGATCCCACCTATATCACCAGTTACCAGGATGCCAGGAACAAGATCCGCCAGTATGAGCGGTATGAACTGGTAGAAGCGCTGCTGGACCATTACCTGGCAGCCATCCGGCCGAAAAAATGAGGATTATGGCACTGGATTTGGGAAGCAGGACGATCGGTGTGGCCGTCAGTGATTTGACGGAAACCATCGCCAACGGCGTCGGAACCATCCGGCGGACATCGCCGGAACGGGATTTCCAGCGGATTGGGGAACTGATCCGGGAATACGGGGCCGGGGAAATCGTCCTGGGGTATCCCAAAAATATGAATGGTACCATCGGGGAGCGGGCGAAACTTTCGGAAGCATTTGCGGAAGAACTGCGAACCCGCTTTTCTGATGTGTCCGTCGTGCTGTGGGATGAGCGGCTTTCGACGGTGGCGGCGGAACGCGTCCTGATTGACGCGGACCTGCGCCGTAAAAAACGCCGCAAGGTCATCGACATGATGGCGGCGGTCGTCATCCTGCAAAATTACCTGGACAGCCGGAGCCACGTCCGGGTATGAGGAATTGACATGACAGGTGATCGGATTGGAAGGAATTTCTAGCAAAAAGAAGATCGTCATGGGCATCGCCCTGGTGGTCCTCATCGGCATCGCGCTGCTCATCAAGGTTGGCGGCAGCGCGGCTGCCAAACTGGCGGAACAGATGCTGGCACATCAGAATATCGTGGACGGGCAGATTACGTACGACCACATCGGCTCCGGCATGGCGGGCGACGTGGAAATCCGCGACCTGACCTGGAAGGCACCGAACGGAGCGGTCAAGGCGGAAGTGCCTTTGGTCACGCTGACCGTCAACTTCTTTGATGTCCTGCGCAAGGGGGCCGGTACGGGTTCCGTGTCCAATGTCGTCCTCAACAAGCCCCATTTCTATGGGGTTTATGAGGAAGGCAAGGGCCTGGATATCCTCGACCTGGTCCGTTTCGCCCACCGCAAAGGTGTGCCGAACGAACGGGAAGGCACCATCGTACCCACGAAGTTCCGCGGCCTGGTGGAAATTAAGGACGGCCTGCTGGATTTGGAGTCCAACGGCAAAAAGGTGAATTTGACGAAAATCAGCACCCAGAGTGCTTTTAAGCAATATCCGCTGATCCGGTCGAGCGCGACGGCCCGCAAGGACGACTGCGACCTGGTGGTCAACATGGACTACAAGGACGGCGCGGCCAAGGTCACGGGCGAAGCGAAGAATACGGCGGCAGCGGACCTGCTGGCCCTCTATCCGGACCTCAAGCAGATCACCCTGACGGGGGGATCCGTTCCGAGCATGAAGCTGGCGGCGTCGAAGGACGACAAGGGCTGGCACATGCAGATGGACGGCCGGGCGGAAAAACTGGCCGGCAAGGTGTTCGGCTGGGACCTGACGGAAGGGGTGGCGGAGTTTACGGCCACCCGCGACGAGGCGCTGATCCGTACAATGGATGCCAAAGTGAACGGCATGCCGGTCTCGACACAGGGTAAAATCACGAGCGGGCGTGGGACACCGCTGCCGCCCGGGTTCGACCTGACCTTCAAATCGGATGCGTTCCGCACGCAGGCCGTCAGCGAAGGTATGGCCCTCCATGACGCGGCCCTGAAGGTCGTGGGCCGTGTGAGCGGCAGTGCCCTGGAACCGAAACTGGACGGTTCCTTTACAGCAGACAAGGTGCAGGCCGGCATACTGCCGTTGACGCAGGTCAAGGGCGGCTTCGAACTCAATGCGGGCAAACTGGTCCTGAAGGATGCGGAAGCGAAACTGGCCGGCGGCAACGTGTCCGTTGACGGATTCGTGGGTATGGAGAACCGGGATTACCGGTTCCGCGTCCGCGCGTTCCAGGTCGATGCGGCCATGCTGACACAGAACAAGCTGACCGGCCTCCTGACCATCCGCGTCAACCTGCTGGGCCGCAACAGGGCGGATTCCTGCGAAGGGGCAGGGTTCTTCTCACTGCCTGCAAAGGGACGGTTTTTTTATGAATCCGATGGCCGGGAAGCCAGCGGCGAAGTGCGCCTGCTGGAGGGCGACATCCTTGTCAAGGACGCCGTCATGACGACACGCAATGCCCAGATGAAGCTGGACCGCAGCAAATACGCCATTGAGGTGGTTCCTCATGACGATTCCTATGCGGAAATCCGCCTCGGCGACGTAATCAGCTCCTCTTGGTTCTGACCAGCTGAACGGGGCGGTACCGGACGCGGTTGACAGGGCAGGGCACTTGTATTAAAATTGACAGGTATTTGTTCCCTGCAAGGGAAAATCAGGACGACGAGGTGGAAAAAATGGCAACAGACAAAGAAATCCTGGACATTGTCGAGGAAGAGGACGACGGCGCAATCGAAACGCTGGAATACACGGATGAGAAGGGCAAGGACCATTGCTTCGTAGTGGAAGAGAAGTTCAACGTCGGCAGCGATGTCTTCGTTGCCATGTTTGAAATCGACCCCGCCGTGTTCTTTGCCGAAGACGGGGAGGAACACGGGCATCCTCATCAGCACGGGGAAGGTGCGGAACCGTGTGGCTGCGGCCATGACCACCACCATGGACCGGAAGAGGAATTCGACCCGGATAACGTGATCATCGCCAAAATGGTGGAAACCGAAGATGGCAGTGTGGATATCGATGTTCCGACAGACGAAGAATTCGCCAAAGCGAAGGCAGTGTATGAAAAACTGGCCGGCGGCGAAGACGCCGACTGAAGAACCGTTCAATCACGGGAGGCTTTCAGGTGTTCAACTTTAAATTGCCTTGGTTTCCGTTCCGGAAGGAGCGGCTGGACGGGGGCGGACCGCAAAAGGGCGGCCAGTCGGGCGGAGGCGGCCAGCGCAAAAGGCTGCTGCCGCTCGCTGTTGCGTCCGTTTTGGCACTGGCCCTGTTCTTTTACTGGCTGCTGTACTTTACGGGCAACAACACGGAATACGCGAAGGGCCACCGCTATCTGGTAACGATTAAGCCGGGGATGACCACGTCCGACATTGCGGACCTGCTTCATAAAAAGCATCTGGTGAAGACGCCGGAAGCGTTCCGCATGGAGGCGCGTCTGCGCGGACTGGCCGGCAAGCTGGAGGCGGGGCAGTACGAAATCGAGGGCGGCATGTCCAATCGCGAAATCGTCAGCATCCTTTCCAAGGGCCAGACCTATGTGGTGAAGTTCACCGTCCCCGAAGGGTTCAATGTAGCGAAGACGGCGAAGAAGCTCGAGGCGGAAGGGCTGGGCAGCGCCGACAAGTTCATGGAGGCAGCCCGGAACTACACGCCGTATCCCTATATGGAGACAAATAACCCGAACGTCGTCTATAAGGCGGAAGGCTTCATTTATCCAGCCACGTACAGTCTGCAGCCCGGCATGTCGGAAAAGGATATCCTGGCAGAGATGGTGCAGACCTTTAACGGCGAGATGAACAAGGCGGACGTGCCGGAAACGGTGAAGGCCCAGAACATGAACCTGCGGGATGTGGTGACGCTTGCTTCCATGGTGGAACTGGAAGCCGTATTCAAGGACGAACAGCCGCGGATTGCGGGCGTCTTCCTGCGCCGGCTGCATATCTTCATGCCGATTCAGTCGGATACGACCATCCAGTATATCCTGGGGACGCAGAAGGAAGAAGTCACCATTGCGGACACGGAAATCCGCAATCCCTACAACACCTACATTTATCCGGGCCTGCCGCCGGGACCTATCGGGTCGCCGAGCATGAGCGCCATCCAGGCCGTGCTCCATCCGGAGAATTCGGAGTACTTGTATTTTGTGGCGGAAAAGGACGGACACCATCGTTTCACCCGTACCTACCAGGAACATCTGCAGGCTATTGAAGACATCCACGGCAAGCAGAACAAGAATTAAACGGAACGAGGAGGCTCCCCGCAGCCGGAACGACAGCAACCGGTCGTCCTGTGCCGGGGAGCTCTTTATACGCCGTACCCGTCCCGCCCGGACCGAGGGCAGGGATTCCGGCCGTGCGGCAAGGAGATGCTTATGCGGAAGATTGTGAAACCGGAACTGCTGGCACCGGCCGGCAGCATGGAGAAACTGAAGATGGCCCTGCTTTACGGAGCGGATGCGGTCTATCTGGGCGGCAAGGCCTTCGGCCTGCGCGCTTTTGCGTCCAACTTTACGCAGGAGGAGCTGCAGGAAGCCGTGCGCCTGGTCCACTCCCTGGGACGCAAGGTCTATGTGACAGTGAACATTTTCGCCCACAACGGAGATCTGGAAGCGCTGCCGGATTATCTGACGGGCCTGCAGGAGTGCGGCGTCGATGCCCTCCTGATTTCCGATTTGGGTGTCTGGTCCGTGGCCCGGCAAGCCGTGCCGGAGATGCCGCTCCACGTGAGCACCCAGGCGAACACGACGAATTGGGCCGCCGTACGGGCCTGGGAAGGGCTTGGCGCAAGCCGCGTCGTCCTGGCCCGGGAACTGTCCCTGCAGGAAATTGCCGAAATCGGAGCGCGGACCACGGCGGAACTGGAAGTCTTCGTCCATGGCGCCATGTGCATCTCCTATTCGGGCCGCTGCTGGCTGAGCAGCTATCTGACGGGCCGGGACGGGAACCGCGGTGCCTGTGCCCAGATCTGCCGCTGGGAGTTCGGCCTGGTCCATAAGGATCATCCCGGCGAAGTGTTTGAAACCGCGGAGGACGAACACGGCACGTATATCCTGAATTCCCGGGACCTGTGCCTGCTGCCGTATCTGCCGGATCTGATCCGTGCCGGCGTGGGCAGCTTTAAAATTGAAGGCCGCATGAAGAGCGCCCATTATGCCGCTTCCGTCGTCAGTGTCTACCGGCGGGCCATCGATGCCTACTGGAAGGACCCCGGCCATTATCAGGTCGATCCGGCTTGGACGGAAGAGTTGGAAAAGGTGTCCCACCGCCCCTATACTACGGGGTTTGCAGTCCGGCAGCCCGATGCCTCCGCCCAGGAATATGCCACATCCAGATACATGCAGAGCGAAGAGTTCACGGGCCTGGTGCGTGGCTGGAAGGACGGCCGCCTGACGGTGGAGCAGCGCAACAAGATGTCCGCCGGCGAGGAACTGGAAATTTTCCGCCCGGACGGATCGTTGTCTTCGCTTACCCTGCGGGACTTGCGCAATGCGGATGGCCTGTCGATCGGCAGCACACCCCATGCGCAGCAGGTCTTCACCTGTGCCTGCAGCGAAGAGCTGCCGCCGTACACGGTTCTGCGTCGAAAAATTTGAGAATGTTTTTGCGCAAACCTCCTTTTTATGGTAGAATGTTGCCGTGCAATTTATATTGGCTGAAACGGCATTATGTTTGCATACAGAAAGTTGGGGAATGCAATGGAACGCTTGGGCAAGATCTACAAATTCCTGCGTGGCCGGGAACTCGACTGCGCCCTGGTCAAGGATGTACCGACCATCCGCTACCTGACCGGGTTCACCGGAGATTCCAGCCTGCTGTACGTGGATGAACGGGTCGCCGTCCTTGTGACGGACGGACGTTACACGGAACAGGCGCGCCAGCAGCTGAAGCTCTGCCATGTACAGGAGTACAAGGCGGTTTCGGCGCATGCCATCTGGGATGCCGCGGTCGCCCTCATCGGGGACAAACGGCGGATAGGGTTCGACGGCGATTTCTATTCCTTTACGGAGGGAACGCTCCTGAAGAGCCTGTTGCCGGCATCTGCCGAACTGGTCAGCCTGGATCTGCGCCCCATGCGCATGGTCAAGGACGAACGGGAATTGAAGAGTCTCTGGCAGGCCTTCAAGATTGCCGATGCAGCGCTTGAGCGCCTGCTCAAGGAACTGCACAGCGGCATGTCGGAAAAGGAAGCGGCGGCCCGGCTGGAGTACTATATGCGCAGCCTGGGTTCGGAAGGCGTTTCCTTTGACACCATCGTGGCGTCTGGTTACCGTTCCGCACTGCCGCATGGTGCTCCGTCCGACAAGGCGCTGGAAGTCGGGGATTTCGTCACGTTCGATTACGGCGCGACGTACGACGGGTACCATTCCGACACGACCCGCACGGTCGTCATGGGGATGGCCAATTCGTGGCACCGCGAAATCTACGCGGTGGTGGAAGAAGCCCATTACCGGGGCATCAAGAGTGCCAAACCGGGCATGACCGGGAAGGAACTGGACGCCCTGATCCGTGACTATATCGCATCACGGGGTTACGGCAAGTACTTCAACCATGGTCTGGGCCACGGCGTGGGCCTGGAAATCCATGAACTGCCGAACATCAATACGCGCGGCGACATTGTGCTGGAACCGGGCATGGTCTTCAGCATCGAGCCCGGCATCTACATACCGGGGAAGGGCGGCGTGCGCATTGAGGACACGGTCGTACTGACCGACGAGGGCGCCAGGAGCCTGACGGGGCTGAAGGACAACCTCCTGGAGATTGTCTGACGCTCCTTTCCGTTACATCGTTATCTTTAAAATTTTCAATATATCCACTTAGGAAACTTTAGGAGGTTTTTTGTATGGTATCCACCAACGAATTCAAAACGGGTCTGACGGTCACCATCGACAACGATCCCTGGCAAGTTGTAGAATTCCAGCATGTAAAACCGGGCAAGGGCGCCGCCTTCGTCCGTGCCAAGATGCGCAACCTGGCAACGGGCGCCGTCGTAGAACGCACTTTCAACGCAGGCGAACGTCTCCCGAACGCGACGATTGACCGCCGCGCCATGCAGTATCTGTATCAGGAAGGCGACAGCTATGTGTTCATGGACAACGAGACCTACGAACAGCTGGAACTGAGCAAGGAACAGCTGGGCAACGGCATCAATTTCCTGAAAGAGAACATGGATGTCAAGGTAACGAGCTTCGAAGGCCGTATTCTGGGCGTCGAACTGCCGAACACGGTTGAACTGGTCGTTGTTGAAACCGAACCGGGCATCCGCGGCGATACCGCTACGGGCGGTAACAAACCGGCCAAGATGGACACGGGTTACGTCGTAAAGGTTCCCCTGTTCATCAACGAAGGGGATCATCTGCTGATCGATACCCGCTCCGGCGAATATATCCAGCGCGCATAAGAAGTCACCTGCAGGGCACTCCGGAAATTATCTTTCCGGGGTGCTTTTTTGCAGTCTTTTCAGGTATCGTGGCAACTCGGAATGTTCAAGAAAAGTTTGCTTATGCAAACAGGCGGAATGTGTTACGATGTCGTCAGGAAAAAGGAAAGGATGTGTCATCATGCGCAAGCTGCAGAAAAAGGGAATGGCATTGGGCCTGGCTTTGGCGTGCCTGGGCTTTTTCGGATTGGACCGTGCGGCTCAGGCGGCAGCACCGGACTCTGGCGGACAGTCACGGGCTGCCCGTCCGGCTGTACAGAAAGTGGTTTCCGTAGCCCGGGTCTACGGGGACGGGGAAAAGGTGGCAGAAGCCGTGCTGCAGTACCGGCGGCCCCTTGACCCGGATTCCGTGCAGACGGGGGATTTCACGGTGGAGGGCCATGCCGTAACGGACGTGGCGGTGAACCGCGAGCCGTATTTTACAGGTTCCAGCCGGCCGGGGCGGTTCGTCATCCTGAAGCTGGCGACGGAAAACACGGCGGACGAACAGGGGATGGCAGAAAAGCCCCAGGGGGAACCGGGTAAGGAACCGGCCTTCCATCCCGATGCCTCGCATCATTCGGACCTGACGGAACCGGACCTGGCCGTAGCTGTACGCCAGGTCGGGGAGGTGACGACGGTCCGCGGGAGGATGCTGGGACCGTCGCAACGCGTCTACCGCAGTACGGAAACGCGGAAACCCGATGTGGACGTCTTTACGCAGTATCAGTTCAAGGATCCGGTCACGGGAGTCACCATGCCCTACAACCTGTATCTGCCAACCGGCTATCAGCCGGACAGGAAGTATCCCCTTGTGTTCTTTGTCCCTGATATGGGGGTGAACAACAATGATACGACGGCCCCGCTGTACCAGGGTAACGGCGCCACGGTCTTTGCGTCGCCGGAACGGCAGCGCAAAGACCCGGCCATCGTGCTGGCCCCGCAATATACGGACCGCCTGGTGGGGCAGCTCGGCCTGCTTACGGACGACACCTATACCTGGACGCAGGGACTCGGTGTCGTCAGCCGCCTGCTGTTCCACGTGCTGGACAACTACAATGTGGACCGCACGCGGGTTTACGGCACGGGACAATCCCAGGGCGGCATGACGAACATCGCCCTGAGCGACCGCTATCCGGACCTGTTTGCTGCACAGTACCTGGTCGCCTGCCAGTGGAATGTGGATGAAATGAAGGGCCTGAAAGACAAGAAGCTGTGGATTACGGTCTGCGAAGGAGACACAAAGGCCTATCCTGGCATGAACGCAGCCACGGCGGAATGGGAAAAGCTTGGCACTGCGGTGGCCCGGAACAAGCAGCCCTGGGACGCGAAGGCACCGGCGGCACAGCTGGATCGGGAGGCCCGGGAGCTGGCAGCCCAGGGCGCGCCAATCAATTACACGGTGTTCGCCGGCGGCAATCACCGCTACACCTGGAGTTTTGCCTATAACATCCCCTTCATTTTGGACTGGATGTTCGCACAGCACGGCTGAAAAAAGAAAATCCCGGCAGGGATGGCAGTGAAGGAAACGGAGCGTTTCCTTCACTGTCGTTTTTTGTGTATAAAGTCACGGCCTTTGCGCATGGACAAATACCGTTTCCCACGTGACACGGAGGTATCGTTTCCGTGAAAAGGAAGCGGGATATCATCGCAATGTTACGATTCGCGAAAGTCCTTCCCGGGGCGTGTAAAAAGCTGGAAAAGGCCCTTGTCTCATGGTATAATAATTCATAGAATGTATATTGAAAAATAATGGCATACTGTTTGTCTGACAGCAGGCCGTTTTCTCTGGAAGCCCCCTTTGCGGAAGGGTGGCCTTCGTGACCAGGGAGGTGTGGTATGACGGAAGATGTAACCCGGGAAAAAGACAAATTCGCCCCGGAAACGGGGGAACCCGCGGAAAAGGCGGCCCCGGCGGCGCCGGCAGACGACGGGAGCGAGGCAGAGGTCGGCTATATCGAAGTGGCGGACGAGGTCATCGCCATCGTGGCCAGCCTGGCGGCCCTCGATGTTCCCGGCGTGGTGGATATGAGCACGGGATTCCGTGAAGGCCTGAGCAATTTCCTCGGCAAGAAGAGCCCCGCCAAAGGCGTCCGCGTGAAAGTGACAGGCCATACATGCCGGATCGCCGTCTATGTGATCATAGAGTACGGCTGTAACATTCCTGAAGTGGCCATGAAGCTGCAGAAGAAGGTGAAGGCTGCCGTGGATGACATGACGGAGTATGACGCGGAGTACGTCGATGTCCATGTGGAAGGCGTGAAGCGCCGCGAAAAGAGCGCCCTGGAACTCAGCTTGGACACACCGGAGGAAAATCCGCCGGACAACCTGAACGACCTGATGTTCCGCTGAACCAGCTCCGGCCGGCACATTGCGGCGGAACAATCCGACAAGGAGGAGTACATATATGGGAATCCCTGACAGGATCATTTTGACATTATATACGTTTTTGATGGCCGTGTTCGCCCTGCTCATGATCGGGCTGAGCGTGTCGCTGCTGCCCGACGAGCCGCTGGTGCAGATGATTTCCAGCCTGCCCGGCGACTGGCGCTTCACCATTGGAGGCGCCATCATCTTCATCATCAGCATCCGCCTGCTGCTGGCAGGCCTTGGTGTGTTCGGCGGCACGAGTACCCTCATACTGGCGGAAACGGATCACGGCAAGACCCTCGTGTCCAAACGGGCCTTGGAGGACTACATCGCCGATATCGCCCAGGAAGTATACGGTATTTATCGGGTCAAGGTCGTCGTCACCATGGAAGACAAGACGACGATCAATGCCAATATCCATGCCTGCCTGGAGCCTGGCGTCAACGTGTTTGAGACGACGGAAGAAGTCAAGGACAACGTCAAGGAAACCATCAAGAAGGTGACGGGCCTCGACGTGAAGAGTATCGAGCTCTACTTTAAGAAGATCAAGAGCAGCGGGAAAGAAAAAGACTGATAAGGAGGCGCTGCGCTATGTGGAAAGATATAGTCGATGACATTTGGACGAATTACCGCGGCCGTTTCCTGTGTTCGCTGGCGGGGCTGGTCATCAGTTCCCTCTTTTTGATCCTGGGCTTCTGGGCCACCTTGTTCGTGCTGCTGTTTGTTGGCGGCGGCTTTTTCATCGGGTACAAGATCGACAGGAAGGAAGACCTCGTGGAGTGGCTGGATCGCCTGCTTCCGCCGGGGTATCACAGATAAGGGAGGCTGAATTATGATCCGCAGAACAGCAAGGGAGATCGTATTGCAGAGTTTGTTCCAGATGGACTTTACGGACGCCGGTCCCGAAGAAGCCCTGGAAATCGCGTTGGAAGTGCAGAATGAGGACGAAGGCGCCAAGAATCCCGCGGCACACCGCGCAGAGGTAGCCAAGGCGCTGCCTTACGCCCGTCAGGTGCTGGAAGGGACGGAGACCAATCTGGAAGCCATCGACGGGTTGATTGCGAAGTACGCCATCAACTGGGATGTGAAGCGTATGCCCGGTATCGACCGGAACATTTTGCGCCTGGCCATCTATGAAATGTGCTTTGCCGGAGAGAAGGTGCCGGTCAACATCGCCGTCAATGAGGCGGTGGAATTGGCGAAGGAGTTTGGGTCCGACGCTTCTTCGCGTTTTGTGAACGGCATCCTCGGCAAGATGATGCGGGATCAGCAGGGTTGACGTTATGACGAATCATCCGGATACAGACAGGGACAGCACGGTGGGGGAAGCGGTCTACCTGGGTATAGACACGAGCTGCTACACGACGTCGGTCATGTTCATGGACCGCCAGGGCCGGGCCGTTTCGGAGGCGCGGCGCATCCTGAAGGTAAAGCCGGGTCATTGCGGCCTGCAGCAGTCGGAGATGGTGTACCAGCATACGCGCAATCTGCCGGACCTTATGGAGCAGGCCGTGGGGGGGCATCGGTTCCGCCTGCTCGGCATCGGTGTGTCGTCCCGTCCCCGTCCCCTGGCGGATTCCTATATGCCGGCTTTCCTGGCCGGACACGGTCTGGCCCGCTCCCTGGCGGCCCTGTACCGGGTTCCCCTGTGGGAAATCAGTCATCAGGAAAATCATTTGGAAGCGGCGCTCTGGTCGGCCGGCGGCCCCCGGGCGGACCGGTTCCTGTTTTTACATGCCTCGGGCGGTACAACGGACCTGCTGTTGGCGGAGCGCGCGGAAGGCCGGTACAGGCTGACACCGGCCGGTGCCAGCAGCGATCTGCACGCGGGGCAGTTTGTGGACCGCGTCGGCGTGTCCCTGGGGCTGCAGTTCCCGGCCGGTCCGGCACTGGAGAAGCTGGCGGCGCAGCATAGGGAAATTCCGGAGCTGCCTGTGGCGGTACACGGTACGGCAGTCAGTTTTTCGGGTCCCTGCACGGCGGCCCTGCGGGCCCTGGACAAGGGCATGGCACCGGCAGATCTGGCTGCCGGTGTCCAATATGCGCTGGGCGAAACCTTCGTCCGCATGATCCGCAACGGGGCGGACCGGTACGGTGTGGACGAGGTCCTGCTGGCCGGCGGCGTCGCGTCCAACGGGTGGATCCGCGGCCATGTGACGGAAAAACTGGCAAAGCGGAGAATCCGTGCCTGGTTCGCCGAAGCCCGTTACAGCGGGGACAATCCTGCCGGTTGCGCGGCGTATGCCGTGCGCCACGGCGAAGGAGACAAGTGATGTATAACAAACACAGAAAAGGGTACGGACAATATTTTTCCAGCCTCTTTTCCACGCCGCCGGAAGATACGGCGGAACAGCCTGCTGCGCCCGGACAGTCCGGGACGGATTTGGGAACGGATACGGGTGCGGAATCCGGGACGGACGGCTTGGCGGCCGGTGACGCCGCCGGCGTGGCGGCAAACGGGCTTCCGCAGGAAGTTGCACCGGTCAAGGTGTACTCGGTCCGGCAGGTCAACCAGATGGTGGAGCAGACCCTGAAGGCCAATCCGGACCTGTCCCGCATTTCGGTCCAGGGGGAAGTGAGCAACTTCAAGGTGTCCGCCAGCGGGCACTGGTTCTTCACATTGAAGCAGCAGGCTCCTGACGGACTCTTCAAGCTGGACTGCATCGCGTTCCGCTATCAGACGCGGTCCTTGCAGCAGCCGGTCAACGGGAAGAGCTATATCGTCTTCGGCGACATCAGCACCTATATCCCCGGCGGACAGTACCGCCTGCTGGTGTCCAAGCTGTACTACAGCGGAGCTGGCGCACAGGCAGAGGCACGGGAACGGTTGAAACGGAAGCTTCAGGCCGAGGGCTATATGGACGACGAGGCCAAGGAGGGCAAGTGGCACTTGCCCCTTTTGCCGGAGCGGGTCGGGATTGTGACTTCACCGACGAGCGCCGCGGTGCGCGACATCATCCGCATTTCCCGGGAGCGGCTGCCCGGCGTGCGACTGCTCCTGTATCCTGTCCAGGTGCAGGGGGACAAGGCGCCGGAACAGATTGCCCGTGCCATTGAGTTCATGAACCGTCATCGCCTGGCCGATGTGCTCATTGTCGGACGGGGCGGCGGCAGCAAAGAAGACCTGTGGGCCTTTAACGAAGAGCGCGTGGCCCGTGCCATCGCCACTTCGGCCATTCCTGTGGTCACCTGCATCGGCCATTCCATCGACATGACCGTGTCGGATTTCGTGGCCCTGCGCGAAACGGCGACGCCGACGGATGCCGCCCGTATCGTGGTGCCGGACCGGCAGGAGCAGGCACTCCGGGTATGGAACCTGTGGAAACGCATGGCCGGCGTGGTGCGGCGCCAGCTGGACAACGGGAGCATCCGTTACGGGAACTGCCGGAAGTCAAAATACCTGCAGGAGCCGGAGACACTGCTGGACCGCCCGGCGGAACGGCTGGACAGGGCCTGCATGGCCTTGCGGCAAAGCCTGCCGGAACGGGTGGATGCCTATGACCTGCGCCTTCGGAAAGCACGCCAGGCCCTGCGTCACAGCGACATCATCTGGCAGGGACTGGAGGCGCGGCTGGCCGTGGTGCTGGCCCGTATGCCGAAAGGCGGAAGCCTGGTGGAAAGGCCGGCACGGGAGGCCGGGGCGTTGACGGACCGGCTGGAACGGGCCCTGGCGGATTGCCTGGCCCGCGAAACGCAGGCCTTACAGCTGCAGGCGGCCAGACTGAACGGGGTGAGCCCCCTGGCGGTCCTGGGCCGCGGGTATTCCCTGACGCGGACCGGCGGGGGAAGACTCGTGAAATCGGCGGACGACGTCCAATGGGGCGATGTCCTGCAAACGGAAATCAGCGACGGGGTGATTGAATCCGTCGTACAGGATATAAAGAAGACGAGGTAATGGAGAATGGCGTTGAAAAAGATTTCCAAGAACATCAAATTCGAAGAAGCTCTGGCCGACCTGGAAGCGACGGTAGACAAGCTGGAGAGCGGCGAACTGCCGCTGGAGGAAGCCATCGAACAGTTCAAGTACGGCACGGAGCTGAGCCAGATCTGCCTGGAAAAACTGAACCGCGCCAAGGCGGAAGTCGAGAAGCTGAAGACGGAGGCGGCGGCCCAGGATCAGGTGGAAACAGAGGAGTTCGGGGATTTCGAACAGGAAACCGTTTCCGGCGACGGGACGGAAGAGTAACGGAGGATGACGATGGCGTTGGACTTTGAGCAGTATTATGACAGCCGCAAAAAGCTGGTCAACAATTTTTTGGAAAAACGGATGGAGAAGCGGGGCATCTCGAATGTGGACGATGCCATGAAGTACAGCCTGCTGGCCGGTGGCAAGCGGTTGCGCCCAATCCTTTTGATGGCGACGGCCGATGCCCTGGGGGCGAACGGGTACGATTACCTGCCTGCGGCCTGTGCCCTGGAAATGATCCATACGTATTCGCTGATTCACGACGACCTGCCCTGCATGGACAACGACGACTACCGCCGGGGCCGCCTGACGAACCACAAGGTCTTCGGCGAGGCCATGGCGCTTCTGGCTGGAGACGGTCTCCTGACGCTGGCCTTCGAGGTCATGGCGGAACAGCGCAACGTGAAACCGTCCACGCTGGTCGAAGTGATTCACGAGACGGCCATGTGCGCGGGCAACTTCGGCATGGTCGGCGGACAGGCCCTGGACCTGGAGGCGGAAGGAAAGAAGATTTCCGCCAAGGAACTGAAGACCCTTCATGAAGGCAAGACCGGTGCCCTGTTCATCGCCGCCATCCGCGGCGGTGCCCGCCTGGCCGGAGCGACGGACGAACAGCTCCTGGCCCTGACACACTTCGCGGAACTGGTCGGCCTGGCCTTCCAGATTGAAGACGACATCCTTGATGTGACGGGGACCCAGGAAGAGCTGGGCAAACCTACCGGCAGCGACGATAAGAACGATAAGTCGACGTATGTCACCCTCTACGGTCTGGAAAAGGCGCGGGAGATGTCTGAGAAAACGACGCAGGAAGCCCTGCGGTGCCTCGACATGTTCGGGGAAAAGGCGGAAGCCCTGCGCGGGCTGGCCAACATGATGTGCCACCGCCGGAACTGACGGCCGGAACGGCATTCGGAACGGTAACGGCGAGAGAAGAGGGAAAAGGGTCGGTAAGGAAAGGAGCAGGCGGCGCGTTTGCACCGTCTATACAGATTAATGAGTGATTACAGGATTCTGGACCGGGTGAACAGCCCGAAGGACCTGCGGGTCCTTACTCTTCCGGAACTGAAGGAACTGGCGGCGGAACTCCGGCAGTTCCTCATCCGGGTCGTGTCCAAGAACGGCGGTCATCTGGCGCCGAACCTGGGTGTAGTGGAACTGACGCTGGCGCTGCACCGGGTGTTCGACTGTCCGGTTGACAAAATCATCTTCGATGTGGGGCATCAGGCCTACATCCACAAGATCCTGACGGGACGGAAGGACCGGTTCGACACCATCCGCACGTATCAGGGTCTGAGCGGGTTCCCGAAATTGACGGAAAGTCCCTGCGATGCCTTTGGCGTAGGGCATTCCAGTACGTCCATTTCTGCTGCTGATGGCATTGCGGCCGCCCGTGACCTGCAAGGAAAGGATTTCAACGTGGTCGCCGTCATCGGCGATGGCGCCATGACGGGCGGCATGTCCTTCGAGGCGCTGAACCATGTGGGCGACACAAAGCGCCGCATGGTCATCGTCCTGAACGACAACGAGATGTCCATTTCCAAGAATGTGGGCGCCATGTCGCGCTATCTGTACGAGCTGCGGACGGGCGACACGTATACGAAACTCAAGGGCGACCTGGAAAACTGGCTGTCTGGCCTGGAGCACGGCGAAGACGTGCTGGAGGCCATCGACCGCGTCAAGACAGGCGTCAAGTACCTGGTGGCGCCGGAATCCATCTTCGAACACCTGGGCATCAAATATTTCGGCCCCATCGACGGCCACGACCTGGAGGGCCTGCTGGATGTATTGTCCACGGCCCGGAAGGAAAAGGGACCGGTCCTGGTCCATGTGATGACCGTCAAAGGCAAAGGCTACAGCCCGGCGGAAAAGAGTCCGAACAAGTTCCATGGCACGGGGCCTTTCGACATAGCCACCGGTGCCAAGCTGCCCGGATCGGGCACGGCGCCGAAGTATACGGACGTGTTCGGCAAGACGCTGATCGAGCTGGCGGAAGAGGATAAGTCCATCGTCGCCATTACGGCGGCCATGCCGGACGGAACCGGAACGGAGGCCTTCAAGGAGCGCTTCCCGGACCGTTTCTTCGACGTCGGTATCGCGGAGCAGCATGCTGTCACGTTTGCGGCGGGGCTGTCCACGCAGGGCATGAAACCCGTGGCGGCCATCTATTCGACCTTCATGCAGCGCGCCTATGACCAGATTGTGCACGATGTCTGCCTGCAGCAGCTGCCTGTGAAGTTGTGCATGGACCGGGCGGGCCTGGTCGGGGACGACGGGCCGACGCATCATGGCGTCTTTGACTACGCTTACCTGCTGCCGCTGCCGAACATGGTCATTATGGCGCCGAAGGATGAAGACGAACTGCGCCATATGCTGAAGACGGCCATGGATTATCAGGACGGTCCCATCGCCATGCGCTATCCCCGTGGCAATGGGGTCGGCGTGAATTGCAGCGGCCCGCTGCATACGCTGCCCATCGGGAAGGCGGAACTGCTGTCTGAAGGACGGAACGTTTCCCTGTGGGCCATCGGCAGCATGGTTCCCGCGGCGGTACGCGTGGCGGCGCAGCTGCGCCGGCAAGGCATCGACGCGGGTGTCGTGAACATGCGCTTCGCCAAGCCCCTCGACGTGGAACTGCTGGAGAAGGAGGCACGGCGCACGCACTGCATCGTCACGATGGAGGAAGGTGTGTTGAAGGGCGGTGTCGGCGATGCCGTCCTGGAAACACTGAATGCCCGTGGCCTGCTGCAGATTGTGCGGGTGCTGCGTATCGGCATCCCCGACGCATTCGTTCCCCACGGAGACCGGAAACTGCTGCTCCGGGACATCGGCATGGATGATGACACGATGATGGTCCGGATTGCCGCATTCGTGAAGCCGGGGCAGGAAGGGGAAGGCAGGTCCGAATAATCATGGCGGAAATGAAAAAGAAGAAGGTCCGGCTGGATGCCTACCTGACGGAGCAAGGCCTGTTCGAGAGCCGTGCGAAAGCGCAGGCGGCCATCATGGCCGGGCAGGTCCTTGTGGATGAACAGAAGATAGACAAACCTGGCACGCCTGTCCGGGAAGGTGCCGGAGTCCGCATCATCGGGGAAAAGCTCCGTTACGTGAGCCGCGGCGGCCTGAAACTGGAAAAAGCGCTGCAGGTCTTTCCCATCTCCGTGGAAGGCAAAATCATGGCGGATATCGGCGCCTCGACGGGCGGCTTCACAGACTGTGCCCTGCAGAACGGCGCGGCCCGCGTCTATGCGGTCGATGTGGGGTACGGCCAGCTGGCCTGGAAGCTGCGCAATGATCCGCGCGTCATCAACAAGGAACGTACCAACGCACGCCTGCTTGATGAAACGAGCCTGCCGGAAAAGGTGGGGGCCGTCTCCATCGACGTTGCCTTCATCTCCCTGGACAAGATCCTGCCGGCCGTCCATAAGATACTGGCACCGGGCGGCTTTGTCCTGGCCCTTGTCAAACCGCAGTTCGAGGCGGGCAAAGAACACATCGGGAAAAAGGGCGTGGTGCGGGATCCCGCCGTACACCGGGACGTCCTGCACCGGGTCATCGCCTTTGCCAAGGCAGAAGGATTCGGCATCGGCGGACTGGCATTTTCCCCGGTCAAAGGGCCCGAAGGGAATATCGAGTACCTGCTGTATCTGACGACGGGCGCCGATGATGCGGTTTCACCGGATGCCATCGATGCCCTCGTGTCCCAGTCGCATGCCGAACTGGATAAGTAAAGGGGAGGAACGCTGAGATGAAGAAGATTTGTCTGGGCTTGTTCCCGAACATGAAGATAGGGAAGGTCAAGGAAGCCTTTCCCGCCATCCTGCGGGGCTGCGATACCAACGGCATCGCAGTGCGTCTGCCGCGGAACCTGGCTGCCGCCTATGGCAAGGAGGAAGCGGGGGACGGCCCGCATGCGTTCGATGCTGCCGTGTCCCTGGGCGGCGACGGCACATTCCTGCGTATGGCGCGAGACATGGTGCTGCGGGACATTCCCGTTTTCGGTATCAATTTCGGGCACCTGGGTTTCCTGGCAGAAGTTGATTCCGACCGGGCGCAGGAATCCCTGCGGTCGTTGAGCGCCGGCCGCTTCAAAGAGGAACGGCGCCATCTGCTGCAGATGGAGGTCGTCCGGGCCGACGGGTCACGGGACGGCTGCACAGAACTGGCCATCAATGAGTTTGTGGCGGCCCGTGACAACTTGTCGACCATCAACCACGTAGGGCTCTGGATCAACCATAAGCCTTCGGGCCATTATGCGGCCGACGGCCTGGTCATTTCCACGGCCACGGGATCAACGGCCTATTCCCTTT
Source organism: uncultured Selenomonadales bacterium (assembly GCA_900316935.1). Taxonomy (GTDB): domain Bacteria; phylum Bacillota; class Negativicutes; order Acidaminococcales; family Acidaminococcaceae; genus Succiniclasticum. Next base: position 5,439 of record ONEW01000006.1, on the reverse strand, counting down.
CCGCGGGAGGACCACTGGTCGAACCGGGCCTGGACGTGATGATCATCACGCCCATCGCCTGCCATAACCTGAGTTCGAGGCCGCTGGTCATTCCGGCTTCGGAGCTGGTCCAGCTGCAGCTGATGCCGGAAAACTTGTCCGACATGGTCATTTCGGCCGACGGCCAGCCCCTTTGCCCGCTGCGTCAGGGGGAACGGGCGGAAATCACCCGGAGCAGCCGGACACTGCGCCTCATCCGTCTGACGGACCGTGACTATTACGAAACGTGGCAGGAAAAGCTGATCCGCAACATGTGAGAAGGAGATAAGCATGAAGAGTCTGAGACAGGCAAAAATCAAGGAGATCATCGAAGCGAACAACATCGAAACCCAGGAGGAACTGGCCAATGCCTTGGAGAAGGAAGGCTTTTCCGTCACGCAGGCGACGGTATCCCGCGACATCAAGGAAATGATGCTCGTGAAGGTGCCGAATGCCCAGGGGACCTACCGTTACGCCTATCCGAAGGAACACGGGCACATCATGACGCAGGACCGGCTGGAACGGACGTTCCGCGATTCCGTCATCAGCCTGAAGGTCGGCGGCAACATGGCCGTGCTGCACACCATGCCCAGTACGGCGGATGCCGTGGCCTACGTGATCGACTACATGAAGTGGCCCGAAGTGCTGGGGACCGTGGCCGGCGACGACACCATCTTCTGCGTGCTCGACAAGCCGGAGAGCGCGGCAACCTTCGCGTCGCATTTCAACTTCAAGGGCCGTTGAGCGGCCGTCCGGCCCGGCGGCCGGAGGAATGACTGAGTTAAAGGACGTTGAGCTACATGCTTCAATCGCTGCAGGTTCATAATTTTGCATTAATAGAGGACGCGCAGGTGGAATTCACGCCGGGCTTCAATATCTTTACCGGCGAGACGGGTGCCGGCAAGTCCATCCTGATTGACGCTTTCGGCATCGTGCTGGGAGGACGCGCCTCGACCTCCTCCATCCGTTCGGGGACGGAGGAGTTCCGCGTGCAGGCCGTGTTCGACACGGAAGGGGACGAACGGGTTTCGGCCGTGCTGCGTGAACAGGATATCGACGAAGAAGACAGCCTCTTCCTAAAACGCACCCTGACGGCGGCTGGCAAAAGCCGCAGCAGCATCAACGGCGTCCCTGTGCCGCTGGCCGTGCTGAAACAGGTGGGCCGTCTGCTGGTGGACATCCACGGGCAGCACGAAAACCAGTCCCTTTTGCAGCCGAAGATGCCGCTGCATCTTACGGATGCCTACGGCGGCAGGGAAGGCGCGACGGTACGTGCCTCCTACGATGCCGCCTATGCCCGCTACGTGGAGACACAGGGCGTCCTGGCCGGCCTGGAGGCCAGGGGCGGCGAGCGGGAACGCCTTATGGACCGCCTGCAATGGGAAATCAACGAAATCGAGGAAGCCCATGTCACGCCCGGCGAGGAAGACCGGCTGAAGGACGAGGCCCGGCTCCTGCAGAACGGCGATAAGGTCAGACAAGCCCTGGGCCGTGCCTACGAACTGCTGGACACGGAAAAGGGAGCCCTGGATTTATTGGCGGACTGCCGGGGTGAAGCGGGTACGGCGCTGCGGTTCGATACGGCCCTGCAGGGCGTCTACGACGGACTCGACAGTGCCTGGATTGCGGCGGACGACGCCAAGAGCCGCCTTCGGGATTACCTGGAAAGCCATGATTTTGACGAGGAACGGCTGGGACGCGTGCAGGACCGGCTGGATCTGCTGTACCGGCTGCAGAAGAAGTACGGGCAGGGGGAGGAGACCGTCTTGGCCTATGTGGCGGATGCCAGGGAACAGTATGCAGAGCTCCAGGACCTGGACAGGCGCCTCGAGGCCGCCCGCCGGGAACTGAAACAGGTGACGGCCGTCCTGCAGGAAGCCGCCGCGGCCCTTACCCGGGTACGCAGGAAACAGGCTGCTGCCCTGTGCGGCGCCGTGACGGTACATATGCGCGACCTGGCCATGCCCGAAGGGCGCTTCGTCATAGAATGCACGGAGAAGGAGGACTTCGGACCGGACGGGAAGGACACCCTGCGGTTCCTTTTTTCGGCCAACCGGGGCGAACCGCTGCAGCCGCTGGCCCAGGTGGCATCCGGCGGTGAACTGAGCCGCCTGGCCCTGGCGCTGAAGACCGTCCTGATCCATACGACGGGCGTCCGTACGATGGTCTTTGACGAGATTGATACGGGCGTCGGTGGCGTGACCGCCCAGAAGATGGCGGAAAAACTGGCCCTTATCGCGCAGGAGAACCAAGTGCTGTGCATTACGCACCTGCCCCAGATTGCGGCGTTCGCGGATCATCAGATCCGCATCCGCAAAGAGGCGGAGGGCAGACGCACGGTGACGCACCTGCAGGTCCTGACGCCGGAAGAGCGTGTGGAAGAGATTATGCGGATGACCACGGGCGCCCATGTCAGCAAATCCGCGGAAACCAATGCGCGGGAACTGCTGGCGGAAGCGGAGGCTTTCAAGCGCAAGGCCCGGGCCGCCGCCAGAAAACGGAAAGGATGATCCACTTGAAGAAGATGCACGACCCCGAACTGGAGGAAAGCAGGCTGGACAGCAGACCGGCTTTTGAAGGTCGCATGCTGAAGGTCTTTGTCGATACGGCGAAACTGCCGAATGGACGCACGTCGACACGTGAACTCGTCCGTCATCCCGGTGCGGCGGCCGTCGTGGCCGTACTGCCGGACGGACGGGTGCTGCTGGAGCGGCAGTACCGTTATGCCCTGGGCACGGTGATGTACGAGGTTCCCGCGGGCAAACTCGATCCGGGAGAGGACCCGGAACACTGCGCGCGTCGCGAACTGTCCGAAGAGACCGGCTATAAGGCGGACCATTGGGAGTACCTGACGACCATCGCCACGACGCCGGGCTTTACGGACGAAGTCATCCATCTGTACCTGGCCACGGGCCTGCACCGGTTCGCACAGCACCTGGACCCGGACGAAGTCATCAAGATGGACGCACTGACGCCGGAAGAAATCCGCAAGGCCGTGGCGGACGGCACCCTGTACGATGCCAAATCCCTGGCTGCACTGGGTTTTCTGGCCCTGTTGAAGAAATTTTGAGCCGCAGGATGGCGGCAGCAGGAAAGGGGTAAACTGTAACAGTGTTTACAGTTTTGCCAAAACCACAACTTCCGGCCTGTGGAAAGCAGGAAAATGCGTATATATAGCGAATTGGGTAATTGTGAAAATCTGTAAAAAGGGAGGAATCACCTTATGAAAGCGTATACAGGCGATAAGATCAGAAACGTGGCCATTGTGGGTCATGGTGGAGCCGGAACGACATCCGTCACGGAAGCACTGCTCTACCGGTCCGGAGCCATCGACCGGATGTGCAAAGTGGAGGATGGAGCTACCACCACGGACTTTGAGCCGGAAGAGATCAAACGCAAAGTATCCGTCAACGCCACCCTTGCTCCGGTGGAATGGCGTGATTCGAAGATCAACTTCATCGACACCCCGGGTTTCGCTGATTTCGTGGCCGAAGTGAAAGGCGCCTTCCGCGCCGTGGACAGCGCCCTGATCGTCGTCAGCGCGACGGCCGGCGTACAGGTCGGTACGGAACAGTGCTGGAAGCTGGCGGAAGAAGCACATCTGCCGCGCATCATCCTGGTCAACAAGATGGACCGCGAAAACGCGGACTTCGACAGCATCCTGGACAACCTGCGCAGCAAGTTCGGCAAAAAGGTGCTGCCGCTGGAACTGCCCCTGGGCAAGGAAGAGGACTTCGAAGGCATCATCGACTGCGTCCGTATGAAGGCCTACCGCAAGAACGGCAACGGCTCCGATGAAATCGAGATTCCGGACGAATATAAGGAGTATGCCGCCGACATGCACGAAAAGATGGTCGAAGCGGCTGTGGAAGCCGACGACGACTGCATGATGCGGTACCTGGAAGGCGAACCCGTCAGCGACGAAGAAATCCGCAAATGCCTGATCAAGGGGATCCGTCAGGCCATCATCTTCCCGATGATCTGCTGCAGCGCAGCCAAGAACATCGGCCTGGGCCGTACGATGAACGCCATCATCGACTACACGTATCCGGCCATCCTGAATGACTTCAAGGTGACGGATGTTGCGACGGACAAAGAAGAAACCCGCGACGCCGGAGCCCCCATGGCTGCCCTGGTCTTCAAGACCATGTCCGACCCGTTCGTCGGGCGCCTGAGCTTTATCCGTGTATTCTCCGGCACCATCAAGGCCGACAGCACGGTCTATAATGCCAGCCGTGAAAAGGACGAGCGCATTGCCTCCGTCTTCACGATGCGCGGCAAGACCCAGATTCCGATGAAGGAAATCACCGCCGGCGATATCGGCGTTACCTCTAAATTGCAGTTTACCGCAACGGGTGACACGCTGAGCGACAAGAACGATCCCGTCCTGTTCGCCCCGATTGAATTCCCGCTGCCCATGTACACCCGCGCCATCACCGCCCGGAAGAAGGGTGACGAAGACAAGGTCATGAACGCGCTGAACCGCCTGATGGATGAAGATCCGACCATCATCGTGACGCGCAACCCTGTGACGAAGGAAACCCTGATCAGCGGCATGGGCGACCAGCACATCGAAATCATCATGGAGCGCATGAAACGCAAATTCGGTGTGGAAGCCGACCTCAAGGCGCCCATTATCGAATACCGCGAAACCATCCGCGGCAAGGCGCATGTCCAGGGCAAGCACAAGAAACAATCCGGCGGCCATGGCCAGTATGGCGATGTCGTCATCGATATGGAACCCCTGCCTCCGGGAAGCGGTTTCGAATTCGTCGACAAGATTTTCGGCGGTGCTGTACCGCGCCAGTATATCCCGGCCGTTGAAAAAGGCATGACCGAATGCATGCAGCACGGCGTGCTGGCAGGGTATCCGGTCGTGGATGTCCGCATCACCCTGGTCGATGGTTCCTATCATCCGGTCGATTCTTCGGAAATGGCTTTCAAGACGGCTTCCAGCATCGCCTTCAAGAAAGCGATGGAAGAAGCCCAGCCGGTCCTCATGGAGCCCTATTACAACCTGTATGTGACCTGTGAAGAAAGCATGATGGGTGATGTCATCGGCGACCTGAACTCCAAGCGCGGCCGTATCCTCGGCATGCAGAGCCTGGATGACGGGCTGAACCGTGTGGAAGCCCAGGTTCCGTATGCGGAAATCACGGAATACGCCGTGGATCTGCGTGCCCTGACCCAGGGCATGGGCACCTTCGAAATGAAGTTCGATCACTACGAGGATGTACCGGCCAAGATGGCGGAAAAAATCATTGCTGACGCAAAAGCACGTGCTGAAAAATAAATACGGAAAAGATAAAACCGTACGGCGGAGTGATATGCTCCCTTTATAGGAAACAGTGAAATAAATAATCACTGAATTCTATGAAGGGAGTTATTTTTATGGGTAGAGACAAAAGATACTCTTCAGAG